>CAYMDP010000014.1:0-58564 GCA_964389375.1 uncultured Pseudobdellovibrionaceae bacterium
CATGCAGTTTTTAATCAACGTCCCACTTCATTGATTACGGCCAGAGGCCATAGGCCTGAGACCTTAAAAGAAGGAATCGAGCTCTTAGTCCGCGAAGGGCATCTTCCAAAGACACCTAATTATTTAAGTTTGTTTCCGGTCAGTCATCCTAAGGTGAAAGAGAATTTGGGTTTTGAATTCGACACTCCCGTTGCAAAACTAAAGCAGGCCGCCATACGGGCTTCAGTAGAAATTGCTCTTCAGAAATACGGCAGGTCCCCTCATCACCGGTTTGGTATGTCCGATGATGATCCCGAAAATATCCGCCGAATTGTTGAAGAAATGTCTAGGCTGAAGAGCGAGTATCCTGAGATGTCCTTTTTTGTCATTGAGACGGGGCGCGGCACTATGATGAAGCGCGAGGTTTTCGCGGACCACACGGTGGATCAATGCCTAGCAGAAAGCCACCAAATGAGTTTGTTTGGCGAATAACGCGCCGACTCTCGACCGAAGTCTGAGAAATAGTGGGCTGAATGTCCTAAATCGAGACGTTTTTTTATTCCTTCATATCTTCAAAAAACTCAATGAATTAGAATAGTAATCGTCCGATAAGTGGTGAGTCTAAATCCCGCGATCAGGAAAGGAACAACTATGCTGAATCTCCGCATCTCATCTCAACTCAAAGATTTAAATGCTCGTTTGGGTCCAATTGCAGTTTTGCTGTTTGGATTTTTAGGCCTTGCCTGTTCGGCACCGGCCCAACTGTCTTCTCGCCCCCAATCTTTGGAGCTGAGTTGTGTGTACGTTCATCCTATTGAGATGAAGTATCTTGAAAAACATGTGAATTTTAATGCTCAAGAAAAAAATCTTGAAACTCGGGTCGTAGATCAGTTTATCAAGCGTCTGGATGGCTCAAAGCTTTATCTGTCTGATGCCGATGTAAAGTCGATTCAGAAAATGATGACGAATATTTTTGTGAAAACTAAATCCAAAGACTGCAGTCCGATTATAGCGGCTCACGACCTATTTAAAAAGCGGGTTGCCGAAAGAGTGGCTTTTGCTAAAAAGACTCTTGGTCCTAAATTTCAATTTGAGCCAAAGACAGAAGTTCTTTTGGATTCTGACTTAAGAAAGCGAGCTAAGTCTGCGGCTGATGCCAATAAGATTCATGAAAACTTTTTGCAATATCAAGTTGCTACTTATCTGGCGACTGACATGAAAATCGAAGAAGCAAAGCAGCAGGTCGGACGAAACTACGAGCGCGTTCAAAAGCGTATCGATGATTATAAAACCACGGACCTTTTAAGCTTTTATTTAGACTCTTTTGCTCGCGCCTTGGATCCTCACTCGAGTTATCTTTCAAAAGACGCCCTTGAGGATTTTGAGATTCAAATGCGATTGTCTCTTGAGGGGATTGGCGCGACCCTTAGTTCTCAAGATGGCTTCACAGTGATCGAGCAACTGTTACCAGGGGGCGCTGCCTCTAATTCGGGTCAGCTAAAGCCAAAAGATAAGATCATTGCCGTTGGGCAAAATGAAGGCGGTGAGCTTCAGAATGTTATCGAAATGGACCTACGAGATGTGGTTCGATTAATTCGTGGTAAGAAGGGCTCCAAAGTTCGTCTACGGATTTTAAGAAAAGGCGAAAAAGATTCGGACCGTTTTGAAGTCACCTTAGTGCGGGATCAGATCAAACTTGAAGATGATGCTGCGTCCATCACCTATATGGATCGAGAAGTTGATGGGCAAAAGAAGAAAATTGGTTTGATTAACCTTCCTTCTTTCTATGCGGATAACCGGCGAAATGGTCCTTCGGCCGCCGGAGATGTAAAAAAACTTTTGGCTGAAGCTAAGAAGAATAAGACAGACGCCATCGTTTTGGATTTTTCTACAAATGGTGGGGGCTCCTTAAGGGACGCCGTGGATATTGCTGGCTTATTTATTGCGACAGGAAATGTGGTGAAACAAAGCCAAAAAGCTCCAATTGGCGATAAAATGAGTTACGAGATTCTTGATGACACAGACAAAAACGTAAACTGGAATGGCCCTCTAGTGGTTTTAACCAGCAGAGTGAGTGCTAGCGCTTCAGAGATTGTTGCGGGCACTTTGCAGGATTACAATCGTGCCATTGTAGTGGGAGCTGATCATACTTTTGGTAAGGGGAGTGTCCAGTCGGTGGAGTATCTGCCGCCCGGACTGGGTGCCATTAAGACCACGGTTGGGATGTTTTTTACTCCCGGAGGAAATTCGACTCAGCATCGTGGAGTTCCAGCAGACATTGAGATCCCGAGCCCTTATTCAATGAGCGATATCGGAGAGAAGACTTTGGAGTATTCTCTGCCACCTAAAAAGATTAAGCCCTTTTTGTCGAAATCAGCCTATGTTGTGGCGGGTTCAGATGTTTGGAAGACTCTGACTCCAGAGGTCAGCAAAAAACTTAAGAAGACTTCTGATGCCCGAGTTGCTGGAAGTGAAGAGTTCAAAAAAGTCAGTGAGGAGCTAAAGAAAAATTCAGAGCGCGGTAAAAAAATTGTACTTTCAGCTTTGATCCAAGATCGTAAAGATAAAAAAGGCGATAAAAAAGAGGGCGATGCGGGTGCAGATGCCTCGGATCCTGAGTCTCCAGAGAGTGATGACTATTCATTGTCTCGCGAAGAGAGAAAAAAGAAGTACCTTGAGCGGGCAGATATCAAAGAAGCGGTCAACATTGCTGCGGACTTGATTTTAGAGCTCGCAAATCCGCAACTGACTCTAGGTTCCGCAAAAGACCCGAAAGGTTCTTCCGGGGCTGCTGAAGAAAACTCAGTCAAGGTGAATAACTAAGTCAAGCTCTGGTAAGAGACATTAGTTTTGACATTATTTAGGCTCTTCGATAGGCCTTTAGAGGCTAAATCGAAGGAGAACTTGTGGCACAAACTCATGCGCTCTCGAAGCCTGTAAAGGGCAAAAAAATGGCTCGTATTAAAGCGACTCCCATTCGTTCTAAGAATAAGACCAAGGCAACAAAGCCCCTTAAGGCCCTGCCTTTAAGCAAAGATCTACTTTTAAAGATGCATCGGTTGATGCTGAAGTCTCGGGCACTTGAAGAGCGACTTATTAAAATTTATAAATCTGGTGAGGCCTTCTTTTGGATTGGTGGGCCCGGCGAAGAGGCTTTTGGTGTGCCCCTCGGGCTTCTGACTAAAAAAGGTCATGGACCAAATCATGACTTTCTTCATTTGCACTATAGAGGCACTCCGACCCTGATTGCGATGGGTATGGAGATGATCGACTCGATTCGAATTATTATGAACCGTGCGACGGATACATCGACCGGGGGACGAAATTTTTCGAACCACTATTGTTTCCCCCAGTGGAACGTGACTCCGGTCTCTTCTCCGATTGAAGTTCAGTATTCTTTTGCACTCGGAACGGCGCGAGCACAGAAGCGACGGAAAACAGACAGTCTAAGTATTGTGACGGGCGGGGATGCGGGTTCTGCTGAGGGGGACTTCGCAAGTTGTTTAATTTGGGCCTCTCGTCCAAATGAAGAACTCCCTATTTTGATTACAGTTCAAAACAATCAATGGGGTATTTCGACCGATTACAAAAGCCAACATGCCGAAACAAATGTGGCAGATCGGGCCAAGGCATTTAAGATTCGCTCTAAGGTCATCAATGGAAATGACCCAATAGAAAGTTATATGGAATTGAAAAGCGAAATGGATTATATCCGAAAAAACCGTAAACCTGTTGTCTTAGAGGCAAAAGTCTCTCGGCTTTATGGTCACTCATCTGCCTCTGGTGCTAATCCGATTCCTGAACCAGATTGTATTCGAAATTTTGAAGAACTTCTTTTTCGCCAGGGCGTTTTAAAAGAGACTGACGCGAAGAAGATATTTGCTGAGTACGAACTTGAAGCTCGAGAGGCTCAAGAGAAAGTGCGACTGGAGCCGGCACCGAGTGCCGATTCTATCTGGGATCATGTCTACGCGAATAACGAAAATGGCGATTGGAGAAAGTACTAATGGCGAATATGGCCCAAGCCATTCGAATGGCATTACACGTCGGCGAAACTCGCCTTGGAGTTCAGGATATATTTGGTCAAGATGTTGGAGCGCCCTTGGGTGGGGTCTTTACGGCGACTCAGGGTCTAAAAACAGCTTGGAACACGCCTCTTGATGAAAGAGGAATTGTTGGGATGGCCATCGGGCTTGCGATGGCTGGAGATCGCTGTGTTGGAGAGATTCAATTCTGCGATTATATTTTTAATACCATTGATCTACTTAAAATTGCTGGGAACACCCACTGGGTATCGAACGGAAATTATTCTTTGCCCTTGGTTTTGATGACCCCGGTCGGTGCTGGAATTCGGGGCTCCGTTTATCATAGTCATAGTTTCGATGCTTGGGCGACTCGTCTTCCAGGTTGGAAAGTTGTGATGCCGTCGAATCCTTTGGACGCTTATGGCTTGATGATTTCTGCAATTGAGGACCCCAATCCGGTCTTGTTCTTAAAACCGAAGGCTTTGCTTCGGGTTCGTGGTGAAGAATTGATCCCTGGGGAGCCAGAGGATGAAAAAACTTTGAAGGCCATGATTGATGCTCCAGTCGGGGATCGCAGTTCATGGAAGGCGAAGTGGCCGAAGCTTGAGAATTATTCCGTTCCTATTGGACAAGCAAAGGTGACACGGGTTGGAGGCCAGGCGACGGTCGTCAGCTACGGGCGGACTCTTCCCCTATGTAATAAAGTTGCCGATCAATTGAAGTCCGAAGGAATTGAGATTGAAGTTATCGATCTGCGCTCGTTAATTCCTTATGATTGGGCCACAGTAAAAACCTCGGTGCAGAAAACCGGAAGAGTTTTATTTGTGAATGAAGATACTGAGGTTACAAATTTTGGAGAACACTTGGCTTACCGAGTAGTTCAAGAGCTTTTTTATGAGCTGATGGCGCGTCCAAAGGTTTTGGCTGGAAAAAATTTGCCGGGGATCGGACTACATCCCAATCTTGAAGAGGCCTCTGTCCCACAGCACTCAGATATTGAAGTTGCGATTCGAGAGCTTCTTGCGGAGACCCCCTAAAGTGCCAACACGAAAATCTAAACAGCATCTTCAGCGTAAAGCTCGCTTCAATGATTTCGATAAGTACACCTACTATACGAAGGCCGTTCAAAGTCCCGATACGGATGTCGAATTTATTCACGAAACCTTTAAAACCTTAAGGGGACGAGCTCCAAAGGTTTTTAGAGAGGACTTTTGTGGAACCTTTATAAATAGTTGTGAGTGGGTCAAGATGCGTCCCGATCATAAAGCGATAGGTATCGATTTGGATATCGAGCCCCTCGAGTACGGAAAAAAAACTTATCTCGCCAAACTTAAAGAGCCTCAGCAAAAACGCATTCAGATACTGAGGGAAGACGTTTTATCTAAAGATCTTCCTCGGGCGGATATCATCGCCGCGATGAACTTTTCTTATTATCTTTTTAAAAAACGTGCGATTTTAAAAGAATACTTTTTGAACGCCCTTCATGGCTTGCGAGCTGAGGGAATGTTTATTCTAGATTGTTTTGGCGGAAGCCTTTGCCAGGTCGCCAATGTTGAAGTGACCGAGCACAAGACTTTTTCGTACTACTGGGACCAAGCTAAATATGACCCCATTACGAACGAGGCTTTGTTTCACATTCATTTTAAACGAAAAGGTGAAGCTAACAGAGAGCGGGTTTTTACCTACGATTGGAGAATGTGGACGATTCCAGAATTGCGTGAACTTCTTGAAGAAGTGGGTTTTCAAAAAACCTTCGTCTACTGGGAAGGGACCACAAAAAGTGGTGAGGGCGACGGAAAATTTACCCGCACCGAAGTCGGCGAAGAGTGCGAGGCCTGGATTGCCTACATCGTTGCATTAAGATGATTTCAGATCTTCTTTTGAAAAAAGTGAATTTAGTTTAAGACCAGATTCCTTAAATTTCTCGAAACCTTTTTCTCCGCGAAAAATCACACATAAAACCTGCTCAACCAAAGCGCCCTGATCGCGAAGATCTTTTGCACTGATCAAAACCTGACCCCCTGTCGACACCACGTCTTCGATCACACACAAACGTTTGCCTTTAATGTCGAGTCCTTCGGCAAATTTGCAGGTCCCGTACTCTTTGGCTTCTTTTCGAACAAGAACCAGGGGAATTCCAGTTTTTAGAGACAAAGCCGTCCCGATGGGAATGCCACCCATCTCGAGAGCAGCAAGCGCTTCGGTCTCTTGAGGGACTAGTGGAGCGAGGTGATCTGCAATGGCTGCAAGTAAGTGAGGTTGGGATTCAAAGCGATATTTATCGAAATACTCACTCGACCTTTGTCCTGAGCGCAGAAGAAAATCTCCCTGAAGGTATGAGGCTTTGTATATCGCCTTAGCCAGTTCTGCTTTTGTCATGGGACTCCTTAAGCATTTTGGGTCTGAAGGTCATTGTGTTACCACTTTTGCTACCACTCTTCAGTTAAAAGGGAAACTCCTGGCTTCTGCCGTTAGATCAAATTTGGCAAGGGCTTTGCTTTACTAGCTGTTGGGGGCCGTTTCAGTGAAGGATAGGGCCAATCCGACACCTTTTTGCTTAAAAAAGGGGAGGGGATTTGAAGTGAAAACTCAGACTATGTTTATTTTAATGTTTGTCCTGACCATCCTTATGGCCCTCGTCACACGTCAACTTGGTGGCTACGGCTAAGCTAAAGCCGACATAGATTTCGGTAAAAACCACCGTCCTTCGCCGCCCTAGATGCCCAAAATTTATTGTCGCTTTTAGTTTAACTGGCAAAGGTGAATTGAGCTTCCCTGCTGCGCCAGACTCAGCCTTAGGGGGCTTTGCTTTCAAGGCTTTCTTTGATCCAAGCCAGATAGCTTTCACCTACTGCGGAAGCTTTAAGGGACAGGATGCAGGGGCAAGTGTAGGAGTGGTATTTAAGGATCGCCTTTTCGATTTCAGAAAAGTAACTTTCAAGACTTTTAAAGATCACAGGAATCTCAGGCGAACTTTGGCCTTTACCCTTCCAGCTGTACATCGATTCTATGGGTTGCAAGATATTTGCGCAGGCGATCAGCTTAAGCTCGAGCAGTTGAGCCGAGACAGAGCGAGCTTCTTCAATATTTGGAAATGTCACATAGACCAGGATCGCAGAACTCATTTTGCAGCGGGGAGCTTGGCCTGCTGTTTTGATTTGCGCTCTCTCCATAGATCCAAGGCGTACTGCCGCATGTCCGCAACAGAATCAAATTCATCTACAATTTCTACTCCGAGAAGAGTTTCGATGGCGTCTTCTAAAGAGACTAACCCAGAAGTCGTTCCGTAGTCGTCAACGACTACAAAAATATGCTCGCCCTGTTTAATAAATTGATCAAGGGCTGCGGCCACTGAGAAGTTTTCAGGGATAGACCCAATTGGAGTCATCAGGGCTGTGACAGAAAGATGATCTTGATCATGAGAA
Source organism: uncultured Pseudobdellovibrionaceae bacterium (assembly GCA_964389375.1). GTDB lineage: Bacteria > Bdellovibrionota > Bdellovibrionia > Bdellovibrionales > UBA1609 > CAYMDP01. The sequence continues at coordinate 7,430 of CAYMDP010000014.1, forward strand.
TAGGCTTCGAGCACCTTATAGCGATGGACCATGCCTTCGATATGATCGAGGTCTTCGCGATAAACGGGAATTCTAGAAAACCGAATCGGCTTATAGTCTTTCATGATCTGACCGACACTCATGTCTGCATCCAGTGCGCTCATGACAGATCTTGGAGTCATGATATCCGACACCTTGATGTTATCCAGCATCAAAAGATTTCGAATAATCGTACTTTCTTTTTGTCGTAAAGTTCCTTCAACCACACCCATTTCTGCGGTCACAATCATCTCTTCGCGGGTAATGTTTTTTTCTTTTCCCTTAGAGAGAAGTTTGTACAGAAGCTCAGATAGATAAACGAAGGGATAGGTGAAGTAAATTAAGGCTCGAATGGTGTAGGTGGCAAAGGGGGCCAGGGATTTCCAGTGAATCGCGCCCCAGGTTTTCGGAAAAATCTCGGAAGTGACTAAAATCAAAATGGTCATGACTCCCGAGGCGGCCGCAACGTAAGAGTCCCCGTAAATTTTTAAGACTTGAGCGCCGACTCCGGCAGCTCCTACGGTGTGAGCTACGGTATTAAGAGTTAGGATCGCGGCCAAGGGTCGATCGATCTTCGATTTGAGTTGCTGCAAGACAAGGCCATATTTTTTTCCAGTCTTTACTGCGACGGCAATGTAAGCAGGAGTCGAAGAAAGTAAAACCGCCTCGAGGAGCGAGCAAAGAAAAGATATAGAAAGAGATAAGAACAGATAAACCAATAAGAGGGTCATTTGAAAGGCCAGTATAACAGGAGAGAAATCGCAACTCTAGCCGTATTTGTGATCTGGATTGTCAGGACTTGGTTTAGGTCCAAAGATGACCCTTCAGTAGACTAAAATCTAGGCCTAGCAAGGTTTCCCCGCTTGAGCTTCTGTGTCATTAAACACTCGACTTCCAGTCGTCTTCCGTTGGCCCTGGTACTTCCCACGGTAGGGATTTAAGGCCTGCTGGTCCATGCTGCAAAACACAAGTTGGCAAATGCGCCGTCCGGCCTGAAGACGAATTGGAAGAGAGTTTGCGTTGTAGAGTTCGAGTGTGATTTGCCCTTCGAAGCCCGGATCTACCCAGCCCGCATTTTGAATAAACAAACCCATGCGCCCGATAGAGCTTCGGCCTTCTACGAAAGCGGTCAAATTATCAGGAAGTTTGATGTATTCCATGGTCGTAGCCAAAAGAAATGAATGGGGAGGAATCGTGATCTCTTCCCCTTGAATTTCTCGATACTGAATCTCAGAATTCAGATCAATGATTGCCATATTTCTGTCTTCGACAACTAAGAAATCACGGTCAAGGCGGCAATCGATAGAAGCGGGTTGAATCGAGTCTGCGGAGAGTGGCTCTACGACCAACTCTCCGGACTTAAGCATACTTGCTAAAGTTTTATCAGATAGAATCACTTCTTTTGCTCATCTAAGCGCTTCTGCTGATACTTCTTAACAAGCTCTTCTTGAATATTTCTTGGAACAGGAGCGTAGCGAGAAAATTCCATTGTGAACTCGCCCTTACCCTGAGTCGCTGATCGAAGATCAGTGGAGTATCCAAACATCTCAGAAAGAGGAACTTCAGCTTCAACAGTCACAAAGCCTTCGTTTGTGGTTGTTCCGTTGATAATTCCGCGCCGTTGGTTGATCTGACCCATTACGTTTCCTTGGAATTCTTCTGGAGCAGAAGTCTCAAGCTTCATTAATGGCTCAAGAGCCGTAGGGTTTGCTTTGTGATAAGCTTCTCTAAAGGCTGCGATCGCGCAGATTCTGAAGGCCATCTCAGATGAATCCACATCATGGTAAGCTCCGTCTGAAAGAACGGCCTTTACGCCCACGATTGGAAATCCAATCAAAGTTCCCTTTGTGATGGCTTCCTGGAAGCCCTTGTCGACTGCAGGAATAAATTCACGAGGAATTCTTCCCCCGACAACGCTGTTGACGAAGTCATAAGTTTTATCTGGATGATCTCCAAGAGGCTCAAGCTGACCAACAACTTTTGCGAACTGTCCTGAACCACCAGTTTGTTTTTTATGCGTGTAATCGTAAGGTCCGATTGCACTAATTGTTTCACGGTAGGCAACCTGAGGCTGACCCGCGATCACTTCACAGGCGAACTCACGCTTAAGACGTTCGATATAAACCTCAAGGTGAAGCTCTCCCATTCCAGAGATAATCGTCTCGTTTGATTCTTCATCACGGTGAACTCGGAAGGTCGGATCTTCTTTGCGGAATTTATTTAAACCCTTCGCAAAGTTTGCAGCTGTGGTTTTGTCTTTTGGATTTACGGCCAAAGAAATTACCGCATCTGGAACAAACATCGAAGTCATCGCAACGTTGATTTTTCCATCTGTGAAAGTGTCCCCAGAAGCGCAATCGACTCCGAACAAGGCGACGATGTCTCCCGCAGAAGCTTCTTCGATATCCACCATGTCATCTGAGTGCATTCGGACCAGTCTTGGAATTTTGACTTTTTTGCCGTTCGTGACGTTGATGATGAAATCACCCTTCTTCATCGTCCCTTGGTAAATTCTCATGTAGGTCAACTGCCCAAAGCGTCCGTCTTCAAGTTTAAAGGCCAAGGCAACAAGCGGCTTGTCCGGATCGCAGAAAAGCTCTGTTTTAGCTTCATCTTTATCCAAATCAAGACCTTCGTATTTCATTTCATTCGGAGCAGGAAGGTAGGCCGTCACTCCATTCAACAGAAGTTGGACTCCACGGTTTTTGTAGGCCGAGCCCATGAAAACTGGAGTGAGTTCTAGGCCCAAACAGCCTTTTCGAACGGCTCGTCGGAGCTCTTCTTTAGTTGGCTCTTCTTCCATTAAAAACTTTTCAGCAACGACATCATCAAAGTCAGCCACTTTGCCAATCAATTCATGATGGTACTTTTTTGCAGACTCTTGAAGGTCTGCGGGGATTTCGATTTCTTCGATAGTTTCGCCGTTATCACCTTTGAAGAGATAGCCTTTCATTTCGATAAGGTCGACAACACCTACGAGTTTGTCCTCGAGGCCAATTGGAATTTGCATAAACACAGCATTGTGGCGAAGTTTCTCGCGCAGACCTTCAACAACACGAAAGGGGTTTGCTCCAGCGCGATCCAGTTTATTGATGAAAGCAAGGCGTGGCACCTTGTAACGACGCATTTGACGATCCACTGTGATCGACTGAGACTGAACGCCGGCAACTCCACAAAGAACAAGGATGGCTCCGTCAAGAACACGAAGAGCGCGTTCCACTTCGATCGTGAAATCCACGTGGCCGGGAGTATCGATGATGTTAATCTCAGTGTCTTTCCAGCGGACGTTTGTCGCAGCAGACTGAATTGTGATTCCACGCTCTCTTTCAAGATCCATGGAGTCCATTTTTGCACCGACACCGTCTTTTCCTTTAACGTCATGGATGGCGTGAATCTTTCCTGTGTAGAAAAGAATTCTTTCAGTTAGGGTCGTCTTCCCCGAGTCGATATGCGCCGAAATTCCGATATTGCGTACGTTTTCCAGGACCCACTTTGCCATTCCTTAAACCTCTCGTTAGGAGTTACGTGCTGATCATTTGAATCTTGCCTAAGCGCTTGTTAATACAATGACTTCGACTGATTTTTTTGAAGGCAGAGGTGTAGCATGAAGTTTGGCAAAGTGCAAAATACAAAATTCGAGATCAATCGCTATGCAAACGCGGCGTAAAAACTTATTATTTCAGGAGTTTAGAGCTGTAGGAGGATCCCATTTCGTCAGGCTTGGCTGAGGCCCAAAAAGTTTTAAAAGATCACTTTGGATTTGAGTCCTTTCGTGGGCCTCAGGCCGAGGTCATATCTGCAGTTCTCGAGGGACAAAGCGGACTTTTGGTGATGCCGACGGGCGGCGGCAAAAGTTTGTGCTTTCAGATCCCCAGCCTCTTGTCCTCGGACCTGACTTTAGTGGTTTCTCCGCTGATCGCTTTGATGAAAGATCAGGTCGATCAGCTGAGGCAAAAGGGGATTGATGCGCTTGAGATTAACTCCTCTCTTGGCCCCATGGAGCGCCGCGCGGCCTATCAGGCCCTTAAAAGTGGCAAGGCCAAACTTGTCTATGTGACCCCAGAGCGGTTTAGAAAGCCCGAGTTTTGGGAGGCTCTCGAGGGCCGCAAGATTTCATTACTAGCAGTCGATGAGGCCCATTGCATCTCTCAGTGGGGCCATGATTTTAGGCCGGATTACTCCCGTCTGGGTGAGTTCCGGACCAGGCTGGGGCAGCCTCCTACCTTGGCATTGACTGCGACGGCGACTCCTCAGGTCCGTCAAGATATCTTGAGGCAGCTGAATCTTGAGGACGGGGCGCAAGTTTGGATTGAAGGGATTCAAAGAGACAATCTACATCTTGCGGTGGAAGAAGTCTTAGATCTTAAGGAAAAGGCTCAAATGGTTTTTGCCTTAAGGCATCAACATCCGGGTCCGATGATCGTCTACTTTTCTTTGATTTCGACCCTCGAAAAGTTTTCGGAACATTTTGACCGCATGGGAGTTCACCATCTGACCTATCACGGGCAACTTCCGGATCGATTTAGAAAACGCAATCAAGAGGCCTTCTTGAAAGAGAATGAGCCCGTCATTTTGGCCACACCAGCTTTTGGTTTGGGAATTGACAAAGCCAATGTGCGCGCGGTGATTCATGTGGAGCTTCCGGGTTCATTGGAGGCTTATACTCAAGAGGTGGGGCGTGCAGGGCGGGATCAGAATCCCTCACACTGTATTTTGTTGTACGATCCGGACGATATCACGACTCAAATGGATTTTATAAAATGGAGCCATCCGGACCCAGGTTTTTTGAGAGGACTATTTCAAATCCTAAAACTTCGAACGGACAAGGTCCGGGCCGAGGGCTTGGATTATCTGCGCGCACAAATGAATTTTTATAACTCTAGAGATTTTCGGGTCGAGACCTCTTTAAATCTAATGGAGCGCTGGGGATCGATCCTTTGGCCAGACAAAGACATTCGGCGCCTTGAAATTATCGAAGAGTTGCCTGAGGACGAATTGAATTTAGATTTGTATCAACTAAAGCATAAAGCGCAGAATCAAAAGCTTTTGGATTTGGTTCAGTGGGTGCAGTCGACGAGTTGTCGTAAGCGTCAGATTTACGAGTACTTTGGTTTGGCGCAGACCAAGGACTGCGGTTTTTGTCAAAACTGTGACTTAAAATGAAAGCAAAAGAACTATTTGCACAACAGCGCAAGCACTTTCTGGATCCTCGCCAAAGTTTGAGCGAGGGACTGGTGGAAGTCAGTGATCAGATCAATTCTGAGATCCTACTTGAGGCCTATTCCTTTGGAATTTTTCCTTGGCCACAAGATGGACTTCCCATCTTGTGGTTTTGTCCTGAGAGTCGGGGCATTCTGAAGTTCTCTGAGTTGAAGCTGTCCAAAAGTTTTAAAAAATTTTTGAAGCAGACCACCTATAAAATATCGATGAATGAATGCTTTGATCAGGTCATCGAAGAATGCGCTCTTCAGAGTCGCCCAGGTCAAGAGGGCACCTGGATCAACCAAAAATTGATTTCGGCCTACAAAGAATTTCATCGCGCAGGCTATGCCCATAGTATTGAGGCATGGGATAATAAACGCTTGGTTGGAGGTCTTTACGGAGTTTATGTGGGCGGGGTTTTTTGTGGAGAGAGCATGTTTTTTAAAGAATCTGAAGCTTCTAAATTTTGTTTATATCATCTAATTGAAAAGTTAAAGTCCGAGGGGATTCAATGGATGGATATTCAGATGGTGACGCCCTTACTGGAGAGTTGGGGCGGGCAATATGTGAAGCGCGATGAATATTTGGATCTACTGGAGCGCTCTAAGGCCCAGGCGAAAGCAATCGATTTTAAAACCAAAACTTAAAACGATTTCCCCAAAGTGTGCCCCCTTTTTCGGGGTCATAGTTTTCGGTCGGTAGGCTTAAAAGATATAAAAGTCCAAAGGCCAACAATGAGCAGATAATATAAAGAGTCACCTTCCCATAATGTGCGATAAAATATTGGAGGAAGGATTTTAGGCTCTCTTTGCGCTGCTCTCGCAGGATTTCTAAAAGTTTTTCGCTGAGGGCTTGGTTGATCAAGTTCTTATGCCCTTCGGGGAGTTCAGAAAAATGGATTCCGACCATGACGTCTTCCGTGCCAACTTCTTCCATACGAACGACTCGGGCAAACCATGCGACCTGTTCTCCGCCGGGGACTGGGAACTCGACTTTAATTTGATCTCCAAGCAGTGGAAGGCAAGATCTATCGACCAGAAAGGCAATCCCAGTTTCTGAGATATTTAAAAAGCGAGTGGTAAAGGATTTATTCTTTTCGTCTTGATGGGCGAAACGAAGGATTTGATCATCTCCAGGACGTAAAACGTACCGGGGAGCTCGGGTTACAAATTTTCTGAGTTGCTCGGCCATATTTGCTTATCGGGCTGTTTTCGAAAAATCTTTTGTTTAGTTCGGTTTTGGACTGCGAATCTTTTACTGAAGTCGCCGTGAAGATCCTTTTGTGGCCCTTTCCCTCTCGACCAAGGTCCGAGAATCATTTTGGGAGGCCAGGAATCTATCCAGCTTTTTTATTACTTGAGGAAATTGCACTTGTTGTGTTGGACAGCTTCTCATCGACTAAGCCGTTACGTCTTAGAACATCATTTGCAGCGCCTAGGCGAAGAATAAGTCCTTTAGTTAATGAGACCAACCATTTTGGCGCTTGATTTAACTGGGCCGTCACCATCGCCTTTGGCATCTTGACGGCTTTGACCTTAGTTAGGGCAACCACATTGGAGGAAAAAGGTCTTTCCATCAGTAGTGCGGTTTCTCCAACAAATTCACCAGAGTTAATAATTCCCAGAGGGATTTTTTCTCCATTTTTTCCGTTTCTGTAAACTTCAAGCTGACCCTCTTTAATTATGTACATGGCGTCACAGCCCGACTTTTCGCGAGCTAAATAATCGCCAGGTTCAAAATCTAAGTTCTGAAGAGAGTTGCTTGTGTCCATTGGGTCTCCAGGATAAGTCAGGTTAAGTCTTAAGTTCTTTATCGGACTTTGAAGCCCAATATTGAGAAGTCGGATTAGATCTGGACCTGAAATAAAGATTGTGTTTCATATGGATAAAAGAATGTGTTCGGAGGGGCGTGATGTCGGATTTGTCTTATACAAAAGTAGATAAAAAATTTCGTCGATTGTATCGACTGGAACACGCCTCAAACATTTTGGCTTGGGATGAGGCCGTCATGATGCCAAATGGCGGAAGTGAAGCGCGGATCCAATCCTTAACGGAATTGGAACTGCTTCGTCACGAAGTTCTTTCTTCCGAGGAACTTTGGAATGAGATTCTTGAGGCCGAAGTTCATAGGGACAGTTTGGGGGACGAAGAGAGAGCAAGTCTTAAAGAGATCAAACGGGTGGCCCTTAATGCAAAAGCCATCGAGCCCGATTTGGTGGAGTTAAAGTCTATTGCAAGTCGGCGCTGTGAGCAGGCCTGGAGAAGTTTAAGGGCCGAGAATAATTGGAAAGATTTTTTACCCTTATTCGAAGAAGTAATCTTAAGAAGCCGAGAAGAAGCTCAGCAGAGATCCGAGGCCTTTCGCTGCGGGCTTTACGAATCCTTAGTGGAGCTCTATGACCCCGGTCTTGGTCTGGAGCATGTCGAAAAAAATTTTGCAAAGCTTCGATTGGAGTTGCCGCCACTGATTGGACAAATTTTAGAGCGGCAAAGTTCGTGGAATTTTATCCCTCCTCAAGGTCCCTATCCAACGGCGAAGCAGAAGGATCTTGGCTTAGAGGTCATGAGCATCTTGGGTTTTGATTTTTCTCGTGGGCGTTTGGACGTCAGTCACCATCCTTTTTGCGGGGGAGTTGGCGAAGATGTCCGAATGACGACCCGGTACTCGGAAGAGGACTTTACTGAAAGTTTAATGGGCGTAGTTCATGAGACGGGACACGCAAGTTATGAACAAAATCGCCCCAAGCCCTGGCTGGAGCTTCCGGTGGGAGCCGCCCGAGGAATGGCGCTGCACGAAAGCCAGAGTTTGTTGTTCGAAATGCAGCTTGGACGAAGCCCAGAGTTTTTAAGTTTTATCGCTCCAAAAATGAAATCTTATCTTGATCATCCGACCCACTCCTCTGAGTTTTGGCAGCCCTCCTCGTTGACGAAGTGGTTTCATCGAGTGGAGAAGGGAAAGATTCGAACCCAAGCGGATGAGGCCACCTATCCGCTTCACGTCATTTTGAGATTTGAAATAGAGAAAGACTTGATCGAAGGGCGACTCGAGGCTCGCGAGGTCCCAGAGATTTGGAACGAGAAAATGAGGTCTTATTTTGGATTGAACCTATCAGGGGATTTTCGTGACGGTTGTATGCAGGATATGCATTGGCCTTCGGGAGCCTTTGGTTATTTTCCAAGCTATACGCTGGGCGCGATGATGGCCGCTCAGTTTTTCGGTAAAATGCAAGCGGAGAACCCCAGTCTGCCCGAGCAAGTTTCGAGGGGAGATTTAAGCTTTATCCGAACTTGGCTTAAGCAAAATATTTGGAATAAGGCATCCTTTGCTTCTACCGAAGAGCTTGTTCTTCGTGCGACAGGTAAGGACTTAGGGGCTGAGGATTTCATCGCGCATTTAAAACGACGCTACCTGTCCTAAAGACACTAATCTGGTTTACACCAAACTCGAAAACTTTTTGGAGTGTAAATCCCCAGAGTGATCACTCCAATTAAGCCGTCTTCGAAGGTGAAAAGACTTTCTATCTGTTGAAGCTCTTTGCCGCCGCAAACTCCCTGCAGTGGAATTTGACCCTGGCCGCTGAATCCCAGAAAGTAATAAGAGTGTGAGTCCTCGAAATCGGGGGGCCTTTGCGGCTTCCCTTCATTTGGATCGGATCTGAGAATGACACTGGAGCATGCGAAGTTAAAAAACAGAAAAAATGCAGTCAGTGTAGATTTTAAGGTTTTCAATTCGTGATGATCCTTTCGGGCTTTTTGTTTTCTTTCGGAATCTTGAATCCCAAATCCGCTGCGATATCAGCTGCTGTTTTCCCAGAGCTGTCTAAAATGTCAAGCCGAGCGCCACTTTTTATCAGTCGTCTCACCGCTTTTATGTTTTGGTTCAATACCGCATAGGTCAAAGGAGTTCTACCTTCAATATTTTGTGCGTCAATAGGGGCCTTTGCCTGAATAAACAAATTGAGCAGGCTGAGGTTATTCAAGATTGAAGCGTGATGAAGTGGCGTCATTTTTTTATCGTCTACTGCGTCCACCTTTAAACCTTTCTTCAAAAGTTCTTTGCAGATTTCGGTTTGATTGTACTCCGCGCAAACTAAAAGAAGGTTCGCTCCAGAGGGGAGTTGCTGCTGAATTGATGCGCCCTCTTGGATAAGTAAGCTAAAGATATCCATTCGCCCTCTTGGAATTGAAAAATAGATGGGCGTCCAGCCCTCGGGTCCGGTTTGATTGACATCTGCTCCGGCTTGAATCAGAAGCCGGACAAGCTTTGGATCAGCATAGCGTATTGCAAGAGCCAGGGGGAAAATTTCGAATGCATCGAGGGCTTGGAGGTTTGGCTTTTCGAGGAGGAGTCGTTCAAGGCTCTGAATCTGATTTTTTTGAATCGCATATTGAATAGCGCTTGCTCCATGATCATCCCTTGAATTTAAATTTGCTCCTTTAGACAGGAGGTAATCGATCATTTCGAGGTGACCTTTATAGGCGGCCATCATCAGCGCTGTGCTTCCTTTGTGCCCGGGGCTGTCCGGCGGCACTAAGGCATTCTCAATAAGCTGTCGAACCATAGCCATATTGCCTTGAGCTGCGGCCTGAACAAGTCCCGAATCACCTTTCGGAGAGGACGACTTGGGCATTGCAGAACAGGCAAGGACAAGAAGTAAAATGGTGAAAATAATGACGTTTTTCAACATGGCCTCTATTGAATGAGAGATTCATAGCTCAGTCAATGTGGGATTCTTAAAGTTTTAAGGGGCTGCCGCTACAAAAGCATCAGAACGGGTGCTATGTTCCTTCTCGTGAACGAAATGATTTCCCCGACTGAATTTTTATCTTTTGTAAAATCGAGCTCAAGGGGCCTCGTCTCTATTGATGTCAGAAGTGAAGTTGAGTTCGAAAAGGGAAATTTTCCTGGATCTGTGAATCTTCCGATCCTAAAGCAAGAGCACCGAGAGCAAGTTGGGATTGCCTATAAGAAATTGGGGCAAGAGTCCGCACTTCGAGTTGGACATCAGCTTGTAGATCCCCTTCGACCCGCCCTTGTGGAATCTTGGACAGCCGCGTTTAACTCTCAATCCTTCGATCAGCGTATCCTTTTTTGTTGGAGAGGGGGACTTCGTTCAAAAATTTCTCAGCAATGGCTTGAAGAGGCGGGTGTCCAGACCTTAAGGGTCGAAGGCGGATACAAAGCGATTCGAACCCATCTGCTTCAAAGAATCGAGACCTATCGCCATAGCCCCCTGATTTTATCGGGAATGACTGGAAGTGGGAAGACGGAGTTATTGCATGAATTGTCTTCTGAGTCGGTTCTCGATTTAGAAGATTTAGCACTTCATCGCGGGAGTGCTTTTGGTCCAAGGCCCAACGTTCCGCAGCCAAGTCAGCAAACTTTCGAGAATAAGCTGGGCCTGCGACTGTGGAATATCGATCAGCCTTTGATCCTTGAGGATGAAAGTCGCATGATCGGAAGATGCGCCTTGCCGAACTCCTTGATTGATCTCATGAGCGAGGCAAACTGCGTTCTTTTGAAAGAATCTCTCGAACAAAGAAGCCAGAGAGTCTATAAAGAGTATGTGGAAGCTGCGGCTGCGGACTACGGAAGTGTGCGCAGGGTGTGTGACATTTATCAAACTCACCTCGCTCGGATTCAGTCGCGCCTTGGGGGCTTGCTGTTTGATCAGATCCGGTCTCAGATGAGCGCGGCTTTCGAGGGTGAAGTGCTCGAATATGCTCGGCATCAGAATTGGATTGAGAATCTACTCGTGAACTACTACGATCGACTTTACAGTTTTTCATTTCAGAAAAAAAATCGAAAGCTTGCCTACGAGGGAGATAGAAAGTCCTGCCATGAGTACCTCACGTCTTATATTGATCGGCGGCGGTCATAGTCATATTCAGTTTTTGAAATCCTGGGCTATGGCAAAATCGCCAAAAGTTCACGAGATCATGCTGGTATCTGACACGGTCCAGACTCCATATTCAGGGATGCTTCCGGGATGGATGGCGGGGTTTTACCAATCAAATGAACTCTACTTTGACCTATGGAAAATCTGTGAGCGCGCGGGTGTGGTTTTTATCCCTGAGGCTTGTTCGCGATTGGATTTGAAAAATAAGCGAATGGAGTTAAGTTCGGGTCGAGAAATCGAGTTTGATTTTTTGTCGATCAATGTGGGTGTCACGCCCGAAGTAAACCAGATCGCTCTTGAAGGTCTGGGATTTCAGCGGAGTCTTTTTTTAAAACCGATCTCTCGCCTTCAAAAAAGCTTGGAAAAAGTTTTGAATGAACCAAGTTCAAAACTTGAGGACTTGAAAGTTGGAATTGTGGGGGGCGGCGCCTCGGGCTTTGAAACATCAATTGCTTTAGATCTGGGGTTTCAGTCAAGAGGCCGGAAGGCAAAGATCAAGATTTATCAGTCCGGCGATTTTTTGGCGGGTCATAGTACGGCGGTAAAAAAACGAGCTCAGAAAATATTAAGTCATAAGGGCATCGATTTAGTTTTAGATCAGAGGGTTCGGGGTTTTGATGGTGCAGAACTTAAATTTAACTCCGGCCCAAATGAAAAGACGGATCTTTTAGTGATTGCGACGCAAGCTCGACCGCCCCAGTTTTTTAAGGACTCCGGCTTAAGTTTGGACTCTTTGGGTTTTGTTCGAGTAGATGAGTCCTTAAGATCGATTTCTCATCCTTTTGTTTTTGCTGCGGGAGATTGCATTAGCTTTGCGAGTAAGGCGCTTCCAAAGTCGGGCGTCTATGCTGTTCGGCAGGGGCCCATTTTGCGTGATAACCTGTTCCGCCAGCTGCAGGGGAAAGATAGATTTAAGAAATTCCATCCTCAGAAACGAACATTGGCCTTGATGACGAGTGGGCATAAAAGAGCCCTGCTTTCTTACGGCCCTCTTGCTTTAGAATCTGCCTGGCTTTGGACTTTCAAAGATAAAATCGATCGTGCATTTATGCGTCGGTTTGGTGCTGAGGCGATTTTGTCAACGGGTTCAATGGCGATGGGTGAGACGCCGCAGACAGAGACCAATCAGTGCGGAGGTTGCGGAAGTAAGGTCAGTTGGGACGTGTTAAAAGGAGGCTTGCGGAATCTTGAAGCCGAAGCCCTTCAGGACGCAGGCCATTTGGATTTTCGGTCGCGAAAAATTTTTGGATCCATCGATGGCTTTCGTAGTTTTACTAAGGATCATTTTTTATTCGGAAAAATTGCCTGCCTTCATGCGATCAGTGATGTTTTTGCTCAAGGTGTTTCTCCGGAAGCAGCCCTGGTCTCGCTGACTCTTCCAGTTTTACCCGCTCGAAGGCAAAGCCAACTTTTAAAAGAAGTGACTGCGGGTATTCAAAATGTCTTCGACTTACATAAAATTCGTCTTTTAAAAGGTCATACCTCCGAGGGGGCTGAGCTTTCGGTGCATATCGCAATCCTGGGCTCTTCGGACAAGAGCGAGACCATCAAGCAAGGGGCTCGCGAAGGGGATGTTCTGATTTTGACCAAAGCACTGGGGCTAGGCGGAATCTTACACGGACAAATGAAAGGGGAGATCGATGGCGATTCCTTGTTTGAGGCCTATCGAGAGTTGGATCTTCTTCCTCCTCAAATTCTGGAAGTTCTGAATGGGCCTTCAGTTTCGGCTGCTACGGATTTAACTGGCTTTGGTTTAATCGGGCATAGCCTCGAAATGCTCAAAGGAACTGGCTTAGGACTTGAGTTGGATCAGAACTCGATTCCAGTCCTAAAGGGCTTTGAACAGCTATTTCAGCGCGGAGTTCGGAGTTATCTAAATGCAAAGAATTACTCCAGCTTTAAGGATCAGCTTCCAAAAGATTTTATTTACGAAGAGCATGGGGCCATTTTTGACCCCCAAACAAATGGGGGCTTTTTGATTGCAAGCTCAAATCCCTCACTGGTTGAGACTTTAAGGGAAATGGGATATGCAAATGCCAGTGTGATCGGACGTTTTTCGGCTTGGTCCGATGGTCCGAGAGTCTCTTTTAGGTAGGAGTTTTTTTGTCTTATAAAGTTAAAGATCATTATTTCTTGAAAGCGAAAAAAGAAAATTTTGCGGCTCGCTCCGTTTATAAGCTGGAAGAAATTGATCAAAAATTTAAGCTGTTCAAAAGTGGACAAAAAATTTTGGATTTGGGTGCAGCACCTGGTTCGTGGTCACAGTATGCCTCTAAAAAAGTTGGCCCTCAGGGCTTGGTCATTGGGATAGATTTAACGGAGATTACTTTACGTCTTCCTAACGCTATTTTTGTTCAAGGAGACATGCTTGAGCTGGATTTAGCCGCAGTCTTGAAGCAGAATTCTTCAGAAGATGCGCGATTTGATCTAGTCATATCCGACATGGCACCGAACACGACCGGAATTCGTATGACCGATCAGGCCAGATCCTTAGAGCTTTGTGAACAAGCTTTAAAGGTGGCGCAAAGTTACTTAAAGCCGGGCGGAAGTTTTATTTGCAAGCTCTTTCATTCGGATGACTTTAAGAGTTTAAAAAATCAAATTCTTGCGGACTATCAAAAATTTGAGGCGGTAAAACCTAAAAGTACCCGCTCTTCGAGCAAAGAAATTTTTTTAGTGGGCTTGAAGAAAAAAACCGCTGGGAGCAAGCCCTAAAATAGGACAGCGCTAATATTTTGGCCTTAGCCATTAGTTCTGCCTTTCTGAAACCTGATTGGTCTCGAGGATTCGAATTTTTAAAGGATCTTCAAAATAAGTCGAAGAAGATTTAGGTCCCATCGCTAATGCTCGTTCAGGATTAGGTCGTGTTGAGTTTCGGACTTTACCCTGTAGGTTTTTTTCATGAAGGCCGGTGCGCAAAATATGTTGAGCCAGCTGCTTTGCACTCTCAAGCTCTGGGTAGTGATGTAGAGTCAGTGCGGCCAGTCCGGTAATCGAGGCCGTTGCTTGAGAGGTTCCTGTCATTGCGCCATATTTTTTTCCGGGAAGTGCAGAGCGGATGTCCAGCCCTAAGGCGACAGTGTCCACACTGTCTACTCCAAAATTGCTACTTTTTAGAAGTTGCCCCTCTCGGTCGATGGCGGCGACCGAGATCATATTTGAGAGTTTATAGGCGGCGGGGTAGTAGGGGCTTTTATCTGAATTTTGACCATCATTTCCAGCCGCGCAAACAAAAAGAATATTTTTGCTCTGGCTTGCGAGGATGGCTTTTTGTTCTTCTGAGTTGAAGTCGGGACCACCGGCGGAATAATTGATAATTTTTGCTCCCATTTTGTTCGCATAATTGATGGCCAAGATGGTATTTCGGACATGCTGATCTCCGCTAAGTTTTGGATCGTAGTATTTTAAGACCATAAACCGAACGGGTGCGGCCCTTGCTTCTTTGGCAATGATGCCCGCGACATGTGTGCCGTGGCCATGAAGGTCTTGAACCTGGGATGAGTTGTCTACAAAGTTCCATCCGGTCACATCATCTATAAATCCATTTCCATCGTCATCGATGTTATTGGTCGCTTTATCACGCCCATTCTTGTCGAGACCAGTTTCACCTGGGTTCTGCCAAATCATGCTTTTAAAGGCAGGGTGCTTCAGATCAAGACCGGTATCTATAATTGCGATAAGAATGGGTCTTGGGTCTTTGGTGGTCGCGGCAGCCTTAAGTTGTGGAGTCAGGAGGAAGTTTAAGAAAAGCAGAATCAACTTTATACTAAAGCGGTAGGTCATTAATAAACTCCTTTAAAAATGCGAGCGCAACTAGGTTTTGTTTTTCATTGTCATTAGAAGAGCCACTGGTGGGTTGTCGGTTTAAAATTCCAATGGGTTTTAAAGACAGAGATCGGTCCTTGGGCTCATAGCGGATCTCGTAGGCCGCACCCGAAGAGTGGCGGACTAGATTAAGGTTTCCTAGGCTGTCATAGAAAAGTTCACTGGATTCTGTCGAAAGGGAACGTCCAAAGGGATCAGTTTTGTGAAGTATCACCGAAGAGGGTTTTCTGTCTTGCGGCGGGTAGAAGAGTTGGATTCGACTGGAATGCCCGTTTTTTGCGATAAGACGCCCGAGGGGATCATAGACATAATCCATTCTCTTACCCTCTTGATAAACATTAAGAGGTCTTGAGGTCTCTGGGTCAAAATAAGTTTCTTTCTTTAGACCTTCGGAGACTTGCGAAAGTTTTTTAAGCGCCTGTTCGCCACTGCTTCGTGGTGCAAATTCAAATTCATAGCGGCTTGAGTTTCGACTTGGATTTTTGAGGCACTGACTTGTGACTTGAACGGCTCGGCGTCTAAACGAGAGTCTTTCATAGAAATAGTTTTTACTGCAGCCATCTTCCAGAACAGAGCTGACGGAATCCAAATTTAGATTATATGTGATACTTCGGCTTTCTTTCCTCTCATCCGTCATTTTCGTAAGGTTGTGATGAGCATCATATTCGTACTGGCTCAAAACTCGATTTCCACTTGAAACCCGAACCAAGTTGAGGCCTTGATAGATAAACCGCTGGCGATTTCCCTGGGATTCTATGCTTTGCACTTGCCTTGTCTCTTTCGAGAGACCGTAGCCGAACTGAATCAAAGGCCTTTTGCCGATATTTAAGGTATGGATGCGGTTCATCCTATCGTATTTAAATTTAAGCTCTGTACCCTCTTTTAAACGCCATAAAGTCCATTTTCCGCTTTTGTCGAAATGTCTTTCTTCGCCATCAAAATAGATCTGAGTGGTCGCGGCCCCCAGGACGACGAAGCGACTCTTTTCGTCTTGCTTAGATTTGTAAAGCCCATCGGATCCCTGTTTTTTATAGATGACACTTATTCCTTGAAGACAGTCGAACCTTTCGATTTGATCCTCTTTGATTTCGATTCGAAGTTCGAGGTTCGAACACCAGCCAAATCCAAAAAGTCCTGAGTGAAGGCTTCGGCTCGAGTAAGTCCTCTCAAGATAGAGCCCTTTCATGATCTCAATGTCTAGGTTTGAGACTTGGTAGCTTCCATCTATTAAGTTCACTGAGGCCAAGCTGATCGAGCTAAGCCCAAGCAGTTGAGCGATAAAGATTTGAATTAAAGTTTTCATATAGATCTGCATGAGCAAGTCCGAGACCAGCTCTTCTGGGCCTGTGCTCGATCTTGTCCTGCAAGATTTTTTCGAATGTCTGTCAGTAAAGTATTTGTTGAGTTCAAGCGCAATTGATCAGCAGAATTGAATTTGCATTCGATTTTTTCAGATGTTCGAAAGCCGGCTGAGGCAAATCTTGTGGTCAAGTGTTAGGCTTTTGGAAACTATCGAAAAGCTTCAATTATGTCCAAAATATGGCATTTCGCTCTAGTCTAGACAGTTGAGGCCTGGATTGAAAGAAGACCAGGAATTAGGCAACCTTACCGGTTTCTTCCAGTTGGCCGGCGAGGCTTAATCTATTGCGTCCTGAGTTCTTTGACTTGTATAGAGCCATATCCGCTCTTTTGATCCAATTTGAGACATCTTCATCTTCGTGCATCTGGGCTATGCCCATGGAAACTGTGAATCGAATCTCAGACTTATCCATCACAAAGACTTCTTTTCGGATGCGCTTAAGGGTCTCGTTGGCAATGAGTTCGGCGTCATTGATCGTGTGGTCTGGGAGGATGACCGCGAACTCTTCTCCACCGATTCTGGCGACAAAGTCAGTCTCTCGGTGAAAGGTCTCTTGAAGAAGACGGACGCATTCTTTAATAATGAAGTCTCCAGTGTCGTGGCCATAGGTATCATTGATTTTTTTGAAATGATCGATATCTAAGATAATCAAGGACACGGGCTTATTCGAGTGTTGGACAAGTTTAGTGTATTGGACTAATTGCTCATCAAAACTTTTTCTGTTGTAGGCCGAAGTCAGATGATCCCTGCGCATGCTGTGATTGGCTTCAACCAGACGCTTTTTAACCACATCGAGATTGCGTTTGATCGAACTCATTCTTTGGGTTCTTCGAGAATCTCTTCGTGATTGATATTCTGTATAAAAATCGATGAACTCTCTAGATTTTGTTCTGAGCTGCTCGATGGAGTTGGATTCCACGGCATCCTTAAGGTGGGCCAAGCTTGTAGAAACCTCTTGATCTTGAAGCTTTTCGAAGCTGAGTTCATCGCTCAGTTGATCGACGAAATCCCAAATGATTCCTTTGAAATCGTCAAAGGTTTTGTGAATGAAGGTGTACTCGTCCACTCGATAGGCCGAAAAGAACTGGCGGAATCTGAAAAGTGTTCGTTCGAAGTCTTTTTTTTCTGGGTTTAAAAGTTCTCGGGCGAATTCGTCTAAAGTCTCTCGAATTTTTCTAACCGGGTGACTTTCAAGTTCGAAAAGATGTTTGTTGTAGACATCGATCATATAAAGCAAAGTGGCGCGATCTTCGGAAATACCTGGGGTTCCATCGGGACCGACGGGTCCTTGTTGATCGGGGTCCCACTCAAACCCAAACTGATCCACTAACTTTTTCATCCAAGTTTTCAAATGAATCTCCTTCGAGGTTGAAACGACAGGTTCCTCATCTTATTCGGCTTTAAACGTGGAGACATTGAGACCAATTTGAACTTCAGGGGTCTTGATCAATTGCATCCGACTTGCCTCGCGTGAAGATTTATTAGAGTCTGAGACCTGGTCCTGGACTGAGGTGGGGAAATGAAGCAATACAGCGGACTTTTTAATGTGATTTTATTTCAGATCGGTTGGTGGACTTGTCTGTGGGCCGCCACGATAAAGATGCCTTGGATCGCCGCGGTGGTGACTTGTATTTTGTTGGGACTTCATCTGAAATTTGTATCGGATCAAAGAATGTCCGAGGCCAAATCAATACTGATCACCAGCCTTCTTGGGATCGGAATTGATTTTGTCCTTCTTAAATCCGGCTTGTTTTGGATTCAATTGGATCAGTCGGTATTTTCCTTTCCGGTTTGGCTTGCTGGAATGTGGTTTTTGTTTTCGAGTACCTTGTCCCATTCGATGTCCAGCTTTCAGCAGCGTCCTCTTTGGGCGGCCGTTGCGGGGGGAGTATTTGGTCCGCTTTCCTATTATGTTGGGGAGAGTTTCGGGATCTTAAATTTTAATGAACCGCGATACTGGACTTTTTCTCTATTTGCTCTTTTGTGGTCCGTCTTGTTTCCCTCAGTTTTATGGATTCATAGACCAAAAATTAAAACCTCGTGATGAATCTTATTCTGTCATGAACCTTAGATTGAGTTTGAATTTTTTGTCTTGCTTAGGTAGCTTCGGACTTTTAGGGAGTCCAAGATGATCAGCGCCGCTCAAATCTCGAAGCACTACGGGAATAAAGTTCTTTATTCGAATGGCTCTTTTCAGATCAATCCTGGAGACAAAGTGGGTTTGGTTGGCCCCAATGGGGCGGGAAAAACCACGATATTTCGACTTCTTATGGGTGAAGAGAGACTCGAGAGCGGCCAAATCTCCAAACCAGAGCGCGTAGTTTTAGGTTACTTTTCTCAGAATATTGAAGAGATGTCCGGGAAAAAAGTGATCGACGAAGTCAAGTCTGCTGCCGGTCGACTTCCCTTGATCCAGGAGCGCCTTAAAAAAATCGAGGCTCAGCTTGCCGAACCCATGGATGAGGATGAGATGACTCGAGTCCTTGAAGAGTATGGAAATCTTCAAGGCGAATTTGAGCGTCTGGGCGGTTATGATCTAGATTCTAGAGCCGCAGAAATTTTAACTGGTCTTGGGATTCCTCCAGAGGATCAAGAGCGGCTGACTGATTCCTATAGCGGTGGCTGGAAGATGCGGATTGCTTTGGCAAAAATTCTGCTTTTAAATCCTGATGTTTTATTGATGGATGAGCCCACGAATCATTTGGACATTGAGTCTATTGTTTGGCTTGAGTCCTTTTTGACTCAATTTAAGGGCGCCATCTTGATGACCAGTCACGATCGAGAATTTATGAATCGGATTGTGTCTAAAATTATTGAAGTCGCAAATAAGACCATTACTCAGTATTCGGGAAATTACGATTTTTATGAAAAAGATCGAGAAATAAGAAGAGAGCAACTGGTTGCAGCCGCTCGTAGACAAGACGAGATGCTTGCAAAAGAAGAAGAATTTATTGCCCGCTTTGCTGCAAGAGCTTCTCATGCAGCCCAAGTTCAGTCGCGAGTCAAAAAAATTGATAAAATCGATCGGATCGAAATTCCCACCGAAGAAAAATCCATTTCATTTGTATGGCCGGAGTCTCCTCGAGGCGGGGATGAAGTTGTAAAAATGGAGGCTTTGGCGAAAACTTGGATGCGAGAAGATGGTAAGGCCATTGAGGTCTTTAAGGGCGTGGATGCTCTGGTAAAAAGGCAAGACCGCGTTGCGGTTGTCGGAGTGAACGGAGCGGGTAAATCGACTTTGCTAAAGATTATTGCGGGACATACCCAGGCCACCGGGGGACAGGTAAAAATCGGCGCCAGTATTTCTTTGGGATATTTTAGTCAAAACTCGCTCGATGTTCTTGATCCAAAGAATACGGTATTGGAAGAAGTGCATAGTCGAATTCCGACGGCCTCGATCGGTTACGTGCGAAATCTTTTGGGGGCCTTTAAGTTTTCTGGGGACGAGGTGGATAAACGAATTTCAATTCTTTCGGGTGGAGAAAAAAGTCGAGTCGTCTTGGCGACCATCTTGTCGAAGCCGGTGAATCTTTTAGTCCTGGATGAGCCGACCAACCACTTGGATATTGATTCTCGAGAAGTCTTGCTCGAAGCGATAAAGTCCTTTTCGGGAACTGTGATGATTGTCAGCCACGATCGACATTTTTTAAGACAAATGACCACCAGGGTGTTTCGATTGGACCGGCATGAGCTTCGTGTCTACGACGAAAACTGGGACGATTACCAAGAGCGAATGAATCGGGTTTAACCCACGGCTCATATAAATTCCTATCTCAATAAGTGCTCCGCCTCAGCCGTCGGACATTCTCGGTCTGCCTTCGGCAGCCCTGCGAAACTAGTCTTCGGCGGACACTTATTGAGATAGGAATTTATATGAGCCGAAACTCGAGTTAACTTAACTGTTCTAGTAAAATGATGCTGCCCATGATGAGGACGAACCAGCCGAAGGCGGCTTTAAGTTTTGCCTCAGGTATTTTTTTCGACAAAATAGATCCTATGATAATTCCGACGACTGCAATAAGTGAAAGGCTAAATAGTAAAGTCCAATCGATGACCTGTGCCGATTTAAAGTCTCCCAGAAAACCGAATAAAGATTTGATTGCTATAATCATCAGTGAAGTCCCAACGGCTTTGTGCATCGATAGCCCCGCAAGAATCACCAAGGCGGGTATGATTAAAAATCCGCCACCGGCGCCAACAAAGCCCGTGATTCCACCAATAATAAGGCCTTCGGCTGCGATCAAACTGAGTCGAGCTGAGTCCGAGATTTGAATTGCGGCTTTGGGCTTTTTCTTTCGAATCATCGTAGTAGAAGCCGCAAGCATCAGGGCCGCGAAAACCAACATGATCAAGAGATCTTTGGTTAGGGTGAAGCTTCCGAAAGTTAAAATGGACTCTGGCAAGTTTGGTAACAGGTAGGCCCGAGAGGCAAAGACACCGATGAAGCTTGGGATTGCGAAAGTCAGACCAGTTTTAAAATCTATTGAACCTTGTCTAATGTAGCTGACGGATCCGACCAGCGCAGTCAAACCAACGATAAATAATGAATACCCGGTGGCCGTCGACGGGCTTAATCCAAACAAATAGACCAAAATGGGCACAGTCAGAATGGATCCGCCGCCGCCGATAAGACCTAAAGATAAACCCATCAACACACTCGCGAAGTAACCTAATGCGATCAGGGTTTCTGGTGTCATCTTAGGATCCTTTTTTTGAAGTTTTTAGGTCCAAGTAGTTATAGGTCATCATACCGAGGATCATGAAGAGTACAAAAACCAGTGGTGGAAGAGTACCCGAAGCCAAGGATGTGAGTGCCGGTCCCGGGCAAAAGCCCGCGAGCCCCCAGCCAACTCCAAAGAGCGCAGAACCAAATATTAGCTTTGGATTTAGATCTTTGGACTTCGGAATATGCCATTCGGAATCAAACAAAGGGGATTTGCGTTTCGATATTAATGGATAAAGTAGGGCATGAACACTGATTGCGCCGATCATGACAAATATTAAAGAAGGGTCCCAGTCCATTGGATTTAAAAATCCAATAACTTTTTGAGGCTGAGTCATTCCGGATACTCCAAGTCCCAGGGCAAAGATAAAACCGACTAAAAGTGCTGCAAGGTTTCGATTTGTCGCAGATTTCATAAACTTCCTCCTAGGAGAAACTCAATCAAAGTCACGGAAGCGACACCCATCAAAATAAATGTAATGGTCGCAAGTATTGATCGAATCGAAAAACGACTGATTCCGCAGACTCCGTGTCCGCTTGTGCAGCCACTTCCCATAATGGTTCCAAAACCGACGATAAATCCGGCGGGAATAATAAACTCTAGGCCTCGGCCTGAGGTGTTTAGAAAAACCCCGGGACTAAGGGAGGCGAGAGTCAGGCCCCCAAGGACCAGGCCCGATAAGAAATACCATCGCCATTGTCCAGAAGAATCCTTAAAGGAAATCGCACCGTTTAAAATCCCCGAAATCCCTGTCACCCGTCCATTAAAGGCCAGCATCAGGGTCACAGCGATGCCAATTAGGACGCCCCCAAGTAGGGGATTTAAAAAATTCTCCATATTATTTCTCCACCTGAAGTTTAAGTTCATTCCAAAGAATCATTCCACCCTGCATGTTGGCCACATTCTGGATCCCTAACTTAAGGGCTTGCTGAGTTGCAGCCCCGGATCTTCCGCCGCTGCGGCAGACAAATACAATTTCTTCATCTTTATTTAGGGAATTTAAAAAGGTGGTTAAATCTTCGCCCAAAGTCACAAGCTCAGCTTTGGGAATATGACCCAGTTCCCCGGTAAATTCGTCAGACCCGCGTACATCGACAATACGAACCTGGCCAATCAATTTTTGAGTTTCAGAAGGATGAATCTCTGGGGTCCCATCGACAATCTGGGCGCGAATTTTTTTACTCGCTTGAGGTATGCCTCCCAGCAAATTGGCTGGGACGGATTCATGGATCTTTTTGGGATGAGCCAGTTTTAATTCATTCATTATTTTGATGAAGTCAGCTTTGCTGTGGCCCATTCCTAATCTTGGGTTATATTTTTTCTCTAACTCAACTGTTGAGTGGGTAAGGCCCCGATAATCATGCCCTGGAAAGATTTGAGTGTCGGACGGAAGTGAAAATATCTTCTTATGAACCGAATCAAAAAGTTTTTCCGAGGAGCCTTGCTGAAAATCTGTTCGTCCGCTTCCACGAATAAGTAGGGCATCTCCGGTAAAGATTTTATCCTCACACAAATAACTAAGGCAGCTGTCGGTGTGCCCTGGGGTCTCGAGCACTTGAATGTTGTAAGGCCCAAACTGCAGACTTTGTCCTTCTTCAAGATGCATGTCGTACCCGGAAGCTTCGGTCCACCGACTGACGGCGCTCTTTGCTCCGGTTTTTTTTCTCAGTTCAGCAGCTCCCGTAATATGGTCTGCGTGAATATGGGTGTCCAAAATATATTTTAGTTTGAGGTCGAGTTCCTGGATCAATTTAAAGTCTCGGTCTTGAGTCTCAAATACGGGATCAATAATGACAGCCTCGCGACTGATTGGGTCAGCAAGAAGATAGGTGTAGGTTGAGGTTTGAGTCTCGAAGAGTTGATGAAAGATCATTTGAGATTGCGGCATAAGTACCCTCCTTTTAGATTCATTCCTTTGCTGTAACCCATAATCTAGCTGAGGAATCCAAAAAAAAGATTGTTCTGGGACAACATTGGGGCTTTATGCGCCGGGCAAAGGGGAAATGGGTCAAATTGAGACGGCCTACCTAGGGCTCCTGGCCAATTTGGGCCAGCTCTTCTGGCCTTAGGATCAAGATCTCTCGTCCTTTCTGTTGGATTAAACCCTCGTCCTCAAGGCGAGTCAGAGCACGAACAATTGAGGGACTCGTACTGGCGCAAAAGTTTGCAATTTCTGAACGTGTCCAACTATGCTTTGGGTCCATTTCCTTTAACACCAATAAGGCGTGGGCAGTCCGTGCCAAGACATCTTCTTCAGATACGATCACGCGATGGATTTCTGCTCTTCGAAGTTCTTTGGCCGTTGTTTTGAGGATGATTCGAATCAGACCAGGTTCGGAGGCTAAAATACCTTCAAACAATTCGCGATCTAAAAACCCGACCTCACACTGCTCTAGGGCCAAGGCTGTCGCGTGATGGTCTTCTTCGGCGAAGTAGGAGCGATGACCAAAGAACTGACCGGC
Source organism: uncultured Pseudobdellovibrionaceae bacterium (assembly GCA_964389375.1). GTDB lineage: Bacteria > Bdellovibrionota > Bdellovibrionia > Bdellovibrionales > UBA1609 > CAYMDP01. Next base: position 30,920 of record CAYMDP010000014.1, read on the forward strand.
TTTAAAGAGCCTTAAAAGGTGGTCCGAGCCTTTGGCAGAGTGATAGACCAAACCCACCAGGCCTTTTTCTAAAACACAAATGCCACCACATTTTTCAGCGGCTTGATAAATGCGCTCTCCGCGCTTAAAACTCTTAAGGCGACGGGACTTTAGATAAATTTTTTGAAGCTCTTCAGAGCCTCCACTTATAGGGAATTGCATGATGGAATAATGGCACAGAGTTCGATTCTTGTGCAGTTTTTTGATTGACCCAGTTGTCTTAAACGGTGAAAACAGGCCTTCGTCCCCAATTGACCCAACGGAATGAAAGATTCGTCTTATATATGAATCCAAGAATCGAAAGTCTTTTAAAGTATGCAATGATCCTTCTTGGATTGCTTTTTTCTGCAGCTTTCTTTGTGACCCTTAAAATTCATTTCGATAACGTTCAAATCTTAGATAAAGCGCTTTTGTTGATTCGCGAGGGCGTGTGGACTCACCATGGCAATGCGGGCTCTGGAGTCGGATTTGTTCCTGGGACCTTTTTGACTTTTATAACTGCAATCCCAATGAAGATCTATTTTTCTCCCTACTCGGCGATGTTTGTCATTGCTTTGTTTCATTTGGCCTCGGTGTTCTTGCTTAAGAATGTTTTAGATCAAGTCCCGCGGCCGCTTTTGTTTTTGGACTTTCTTTTGATTTATTGGTTGAACCCTTGGAGGGTCGAGCAGGCGGAGCTCTACAATCCAGCCTATTTGTTTTTGTTCTCGGCACTTCATCTTTGGACCGTTTTTCACATGCGAGAAAAAAAGTTTTGGTTTACGCTGGTCAACGTTTTAGCTGTTGGATTTTGCGCTCAAGTTCACTTCTCGGCCCTGATTTTAGGGATTCTGTCCTTGATGCTTCTTTATGTGGGGTTTATACGCGTTCATTGGAGAGGCTTGCTCGCGGGTATTGTGATTGTTCTGTTGAGTCTGGTGCCTTATTTTCTTGAGCTGATGAATAAGCCCGAAGTGAATATTGAAGTGGCGCGATCCAGTGAGGCATTTTTAGGACGTAATTTGTTATTGGTCTATCCCGTCTTAAAAGCAGTGGCCTATTGGTTTCGATATGGCTCATCTTATTTTGGACGCCATATCTTTTCAGAAATTAATTTCGAATGGCTTCGAGTCGACTACTTGCAGATGCTCTTATCTTACAGCTTTCACATCCTTAAGTGGGTCATAGCACTTGGGAGTCTCTACTTCAGTTTTAAAGTAAATTTTAAAAACTTAAAAATGGTATGGCTCCTTAAGCCCTTCAAAAAAGGGGAAGACCGGACTCAACAATCTCCCGAAGATCGAATTCGATCCTATGGTTTTTACCTTTTTGTTTCGATGCTTTTGACCTCGGCCCTGTCGCCGGTAGAATTTAATCACTGGCATTTAATTTTGTGTTTTCCCTTGGTTGCCACCTGGATGAGTCTTTACTTAAACGATCTTAGAAGATCTTTGTCTAATAAAAGATTTCAGCAGTTATTTACCTTTATTTTTTGCTGTTTTTTTCTGTTTAATATGTTTGGCTATTTAGGAAGTCGGTCGCATTCCTACCTAAATAACTTTCACCGCGATGTGATGAAGTACTACGAGTCCCGCTAGTTCAAGCGAGACTACTTCTTGGGGGCCATTCCGGGTTTTTCAAGACGCTCGGCGAGTTTTTTAAGTCGAGCCTTTTGCTCGGGAGTCCATTTTGCAGCAAACTGTGCCGGATCCCTTTTAAATTTTTCGAGACTTTCATTCATCTTAGAGACATCTCCTCCGGATTCAGTGACGATGATCGCAAAGACATCCGCCGCAAGAGCGAAAATGTCTTCCGACATTTGCCCGTCGCCTCCAGTGAGTTGCTGCAAAAAGGCCGCCGCTTGTTGAGCGGAGGGGCTTTCTTGGATGGACTTATCTCTTTGGCTTTTATTTTTTAGAAGCTCCTGAGTTTTTAGAAGAGCCTCTTGGTCCGCGGAATCAAGTTGGGCTAGGGCCGTGAAGGTGGAAAGAAGTAAGATGGGTAACATAAGAATTCTTAAGCTTTTCATTTTTTAAGTATGACTGAAGGGCTTGCGACAAGGGAGGGCCAAGACGATGAATCGGACCTTGGGCTGGTCCAAATAGGTTTAAGTCTTCTTGGCCAAACTTGTGATTCAGTATACATTTTGAACTCACAGGGGGTTTAAGAATGAAGTTTTTAAGATGTATTGGTTTGGTGGCATTGTTTTTTTCATCGACTGCCTTTGCTGCGGATGGAAGTTCTGGTTGTGGACCAGCTTGGTTCGTTCTTAAAGACAACTCCTTAGTTTCTTCTGCGCTTCGGGCAACGACAAACGGAATTCTTTTTCCAGTTGTGACCATCGGTATGACGATTGGAACTTCAAACTGTACTCGACATAACCTAGTTGAGACCGAGAAAGAAAGTCTTCATTTTGTGACAATGAATTATTTCGAACTTAAGGGTGAAATCGCTAAAGGCGAAGGTCAGTTTTTGAGCTCTTTCTCGGGCACCATGGGCTGTCCATCGGAGACTCAAGCGGAATTGGCGAAGGCTCTGAAACAAAACTACAAAAATGTTTTTCCAAGTTCTGACATTCAGCCAGAGACAGCTTTGACTGAAGTCTACAAAGTGATCTTAGCCGATCCGCATCTTGTGAATCAGTGCTCCTTAAGATTGGGCTAATAACAGCTCTATTCCTACTTCATTTTAAATCTAATGCCGCTCTGAAGGCTGATCTTCAGAGTCTGGCGCGATCGCAGCAATGGCTTCGCCTTTATCAGTACGAAGAAGTTTCCCTCGGCCAGTTTAAGAGTGCGATTGAATCTAAGATCTATTTTTTTTCTCCTGATGGGCGAGATAATCCATTAAAGGAACTCGAGTCGGCCATAAAGGCTTTCTCTTCCGAAGAGGGTCTTTACGGCGGCTTACAAAAGACGCCTTCCTGTGCTTTTCCGGCCAGAAAATTAGTTCTGGAAAGTTTACTTAAACAAAAGTTTCCAAAAAGGCTTTGCCCTGATCTTGAAGACTGGATGAAGCGTCTAGATGTCAGTTCGGTCAGTCTGATCTTTGCCGGAACCTATGTTCAAAATCCCGCTTCTCTTTTGGGGCACACCATCCTAAGGTTTTACAATTCAAAAAGTGATCCAGGCTTAGGGGGAGACCCTTTAAGAAGTTATGCAATGGGATTCTTAGCTCGAACAGATCCCTCGGATAGCCGTGCAGCCTACGTTATTAAGGGGATGACTGGAGGCTATCCGGGATTTTATCAGTTCGAGCCTTTTTACATGAAGCTTGGGCTCTATAATAATTCAGAAAGTCGCGACCTTTGGGAAAGAAAACTGAATCTGACTAAGGAACAAGTTCAGCTTTTGATGCTTCATGTGTGGGAAGTGATTCACAGCGCGCAGATTGGCTATTATTTTACCGGACGCAATTGTTCTTACCGCTTACTCAGCTTGATCGAAGCTGTTCGCCCCGATTTGAATTTGACCGAGACCTTAAAGTGGATCGTTCTTCCATATGATACTGTTCGAGAAGTGGAAGAAGTTGGCTTACTCGATGAAAAATCACAATTTTATCCATCGATCGGTCGCAGACTCTCGCTGCGTCTGGATAAAATGACTACAAGCGAGAGGACTCAGTTTCGTAAAGGACGAAAAGATCAAAATACGGTTGTTAAAATCGAAAGCCCCTTAGTTTTAGATGCCTTGATTGATCACTGGACTTTGAAAAACTATAAACAGAATACGAATCTTAATGAAAAAGATAAACAGCAAATGGAGACTGTCTTTTTAAGGCGGGCAGAGGTATTGGAAAAATCACCCCAATTGCCGAGCAGCTCAGAAATTGCGGAAACCCAGGATTTACATCCTCCTGAAAAAGGCCACTCCTCAAGTTGGTGGTCGGGCGCATTAGGCCTTGATCAAGATGGACACGTCTTAAGTTTTTTAGAATATAAACAAGGAGCTCATGCCTATTGGCAAAGCAGTAAAGGCTATGATCCTTATGGATCGGTCGAGTTTCTGGGTTTTAATTTTTTGTATAATCACCACAACAAGAGCTTTCAGGACTGGTCTTTAAGATTGGCCGAGGTAGCTTCGCTTGAACCTTTCGATCTGAACTTTAAAAAGCTTTCTTGGGCTATGAGTGGTGGGGCCGAGAAAGCTTGCAGCCTTTGTTTGGATCAAAATGCGAGTCTTTACTTCAAGGCAAGCGGGGGCTTAAGTTTTAAAATATTAAACTCCAAAAGTTTTTTGTCTTTTATGCTATTAAGTGAAGCCAGAGCTTGGAGATTTGAAGACCTCGATGGCGCCATACTTCCAGGCATTCGGTCATTTTTAAGACTCGAAGTTCAGCAGTTCAGATTCATATCTGAGGTTTCTTATCTGACTTTGCGTAGCCGGCAGGACTTGAATCTAAAACTGGGATTCTACGCGGATCTAAAACCCAACCAGACCATATTTTTAAGCCACAGTTCAGACTTTAACCTAGAGGGCGAGCAAGAGGACCTCACCCAGCTGGGCTACAGCCAAAGTTTCTAAAGGGTTCCAGGTCCCAAGTGGTAGCAACACTGCATCTGGTTGATGCACTGTTGCTACCACTTGGGACCTGGAACCTTTTAATTGTCCGTCCGTGGATCAATCCTTAATTCTTTAAAACCAGTTTTTGGATCGAGCTCTCTTTTGAAGTCGACATTGAGGTTTTCAATTATCATAATTTCTGCCGTTGTATAAATCAGGGAACCATCAGATAAGTGGCCGCCCAGGCTTCGACCTTTCCCATCCGAAATGCCCATATGAAGGTGAGAGCCATTTACCGATAAAGTTCCGTTTAAAGAAATAATCTCAAAGGGTCCCTTTAGTGTTGTGCTCTCTTTTTGATTTGCAAAACGAAGACTTGCTACGGTCAGGCTTCCGACGCTTGAGACCACACTTCCGGCCCGGATCTGCTTTTCGTCGACAAAGGATTGGATCGACTTTTTCAGGTCATCTCCTGGACTGAGTCTTAGGGTGTAGAGCTTAGAATCTAGTTTTGGAGCCACACTGCAGCCGAGGCCAAGACTCGTAGAAATCAAGATCAAGAAAATGCGAAGCATAAGAATCTCCCTGGACGAAAGGCACATAGTCTTTATCGAACTGCGCATCCTTTGACCATAAAAAAACTTTGATCAAGTCTTAGATATGCGAAATGTAAAATCTATTCTTGTTCCTACGCTGACCCTGACACTCCTTCTTGTCTGTGAAGTCAGTTGGGCTTGGAGTGTGTCGTTTGGGATTTTTAAACCAGACGAAAAAGTTCAAGACTCTCAAGGAAACGAAATCTCTGATCCCTATTCACCAGGGATCAATTTTGGTCATGAGTTTCAGCTGACAACGGATCTCGTATTTTCGCCGCGTCTTGGATATGTCATGAATCAGGTGCAAACAAAGGATAGTTACGGAAAGTATAAGGTCGACACCATCTACCTTCTTTATGATTTTTTGTGGCCCATCACGATGGATCGAATTTGGGAAGTCCGATTTGGCTTTGGAACTTTTTTGAAGCGTATAAAAGGCGAGGGCGGCACGGTCACTGTTCCAAATGGCGGAGGGACTGCGACGGCCTATCGCCCCTCAGGAACTTCGAGCTCTTACACCAGTTCAATCAACCTTGGAGTGGACTGGAAATTTAGTCAGGGACAAATGGGATGGTTTTCTTCCTACGGAATGAGTGGAGAAATATTTTTTATGAATCTGCTCGATGATAAAAAAAGATTCCCAGTCTACTTGGTCAGTTTAGTTGGATTTTTTTGAGGAGTATGAAAATGAAAATCCTAGGCGTATTAAAAAATCCTATCCTTGTGGGACTCTTTGTATTTGCAGTTTCTTCGAAGGCCTTCGTTCTGGTCAGTCCAACTTACAAGTTGGCGGATCCAAGTAATACCGTCGTCAATATCGCCTCGGGGGGCTGCCAGGCGAATGGAATGACAAATGATGAGCTCTTAAACGCGATCCGAACTTCCTTGAATCGATATTGGAATACGGTCGGTGAAAGTCGACTGAATCTTAAAGTTGGGACTGAGGTTTCGAGGGATCTAAATGACCTCGCCCTTCCCGGCGAGATCAACGTCGGTTGCGCCCCGATGGGAATGTCGGGCCCAAGCGGTGTCGCTTATCCATCTGAAGCCAATGGATCGGCCAGAGTCGTATTAAATGGTACAACTCTGGTGCCTGGTGGCTATTTGCCAGAGGGTCTTATCGGAGTATTGGCCCATGAACTAGGGCATGCGATTGGCTTAGGTCATAGCGCGGATCCCGCTTCGATTATGACTTATGAATCCAACGGCTGGGGGGCAAGTCCGACTTATCTTTCGCAGGATGATAAAGACGGAGTAACTTATCTGTATCCTAACAAAGGGATTGCCGGAGGATTGATAGGTGGATGCAGTGCGGTGGCCTCTACAGAAGGCAAGCAATCTCCATATCGACTCACTTTTGCCCTCGAAATGCTTTTGATGTTGAGCTTAGCCCTAGCTTTGCAAGCGGCGAGTCGCAAATTCAAGTCCTTGCGTTAGCACGAACACGTCAAACGCCCTGCAACTAGATTCCCTGAATAAGTATCAATACAATTGTGACACTTTTTCCCATTCTCCTGAACCGGTTTAGCTCGACGGTTCTAGCTCGGTGTGGAAAAATTTTGAAATTCTAATTCTTGGGGGGCAAAACGTGCTTCGATGGATGTTCTTAGTTTTCCTTAGTTTCTCAAGTCTTGCTTTCGCAAACACCGACAAAAATCTTCGTATTTCTCTTCAACAAATTTTAGATATGGCCAGTCGAGAAAACGAAACCCTGAAATCCATTGAACTTCAAGTGCAGTCCCTAGAAGCCGAGATTCGTGGCCGAGACCTGGAGCTTTCTAGTGTTCTTGATCTTGAGGCGAGTCAAATTAAAGACGGTCGAGAAACTTTTTCTCCGGCGGTCCGAGACCGATCACAATTATTGAACTTAAATTTAAGTAAGACCTTCTCAACAGGGACCGAGCTTAATTTTTCGACGGGCTACGAGATTTTAAAATTAAAGGGAGCGGATCAGGTGGATCGCTACTCTTTGGGCTTGATGCTTCAACTGGAGCAAAATCTTTGGAGAAATTCTTTTGGTCGTGGCACTCGCCTAAGGCAAGCTGCAGATCGATATGAGCTTGAAGCTCGACGGATGAGTTTGGCCTACGAGAAACAAAATTATCTTTATACCATTGAGTCTGTTTATTGGGACTTAAACGTTGCTTTGCAGGAACTCGAGATTCGAAAACGAAACCTCGAGCGGAGTGAAAAAATCGCAAGTTGGGTTAGAGCGAGAATTCAGAGGTCCGCGGCCGAAAGAACAGACAGTCTTCAGGCTCAAGCCTTAGTTGCAAACAGAAAACTTCAACTGCTGACCTCGAATGATCGGATCGAGTACGCCTGGTTAAAAGTACGCCAGGTTCTTCCTAGTATTGTGCACCCTGAGCAGTGGAGTGTTCAAACCGAAGAAATGGGAAAAACTCGCGATATTAAAAGTCTAATGTACGGAAAATCTGAAGCGGGAGAGCCTCTCTCTCTTCAGGCATTGTCTTCTCAGGCTTTATCTAAAGCTGAAAAGGCAAAGGCCGAGCGAACGGCGGATACCTTGCGACCGAAGCTGGCCTTGATTGCGGGTTATGGTCGTAATGGCATCGAAGGTTCTGGCTCAGCCGTAGTGGATGAGGTCCAAGAAAAAAATCAAGATTACACAAAAATCGGAGTTGTTTTTTCGACAGAGCTGGATTGGAAGCTTAAGCGAGATCAAAGGCGCGCAGCAGAACTGGCGGCAGAAAGTCAAAAGCTTCGCTCCGAGAAGCTGACTGTGGATTCGCGAATCGATTGGCTAGACATCACTCGAGAACTGGCAAAACTTTCTGAGATGTTAAAGGTGGCAGAAGAAGTTGCGCGTTTACAAAGTCAAAAGGCCATCGAAGAGCGAAAGCGCTATGAACAAGGACGAAGCACGGCCTTTCAGGCGATTTCCTTCGAGGTTGAGGCTGCAGAAGCCGAGCTTCAAGTTGTTCAGATGCTCGCAAAATTAAGAAAGACAGAAGCAAAAGCCAGACTCTTTTCACTCAGTGGAGATAGATCATGAATATCATAGCCCTTTCAATTCGCCGACCGGTCTTTGCTTGGGTTTTAATGACGGCCTTGATCGTCTTCGGTGCGGTTTCAATGAACCAGCTTGGCGTCAGCCAGATGCCAGATGTTGATTTTCCGATTCTGAATGTGTCGGTCACTTATGAAGGTGCATCTCCTGAAGTCGTCGAAGCCGATTTGATTGATCCCATCGAGCAACAACTCTTGTCTATCGAGGGAGTTAAGGAAATGCGCTCGACGGTCGCCCAAGGCTCGGGACGGGTGACACTTGAATTCGAAATCGATCGCAACATCGATGTGGCCCTTCAGGAAGTGCAAAGTGCTTTAAGTCAAATTCGCCTTCCCCGAGATGTGGATCCCCCGGTGATTCGCAAAAGTAACCCAGAAGAGCAGCCAATTATGTTTTTGGGTGTTGCCTCCGATAAACCCATGAAGGACGTCCTTAACTGGATGGATCTTTATCTTCTAGATCAGTTCCGTTTTATTCCTGGAATCGGTGAAGTTTCGATCGCAGGATTTTCCAGCCGAAATTTAAGAATTTGGCCGCAAACAGAAAAATTGCGACAAGCCGACCTGACGGTCGCAGATCTATTAGATGCAATCGAAACCCAGCATATCGAAACCGCGGCGGGTCAGTTTACTCAAGATCAAAGAGAACTTCGCGTCCGATGGCTTGGGGAAGCGGCGGATCCAAAGGCTTTTGGTGAGATCCGAATTCTACGCCGAGGCGGACAGATCATTCAAGACGCTGTTTACAAGATTAAGGATGTCGCCGAAGTTGAAGACGGATTGACTGATATACGGCGTATGGCTCGTATTGACGGAAATCCAGCGATTTCTATTTCTGTGCGTAAACAAAGAGGAGAAAATGAAGTTGAAGTCGCCAAGGCGGTTCACAAAAAAATCGAAGAATTGACTCCGAATTTGCCTGAAGGCTATCAGCTTCGGGCCAATGTGGACTTTACTCGCCCCACCGAAGCGGTCGTCGAGACCACTTACGAAAAACTTTGGGTCGCGGCTTTAATCACAATTTTAGTCTGCTTTTTATTTTTAGGAAGCTGGCAGGCGGCCTTAAATATTTTGTTCTCGATTCCGACTTCAATCGTTGGAACCTTTATTATCTTATATTTTGCGGGCTTCACTTTGAACCTGTTTTCTCTTTTGGCTTTAACCCTGGCGATATCGATCGTCGTTGATGATGCCATTATGTTGCTCGAAAACATCGTAAGACACCATCGAATGGGAAAGTCTCCGGCGCAAGCTGCCTACGATGGGTCCATCGAAATTTTGCCTGCGGCTGTGGCGGCAACGCTAGCGGTTGTTGCGGTTTTTCTTCCTGTTATTTTTATGTCCGGTGTGACGGGAAAGTTTTTCTTTCAGTTTGGCGTGACGATGTCGGCGGCAGTCTTATTATCTCTTCTTGAAGCCGTAACCATAACCCCGATGAGGGCCGCGGCATTTTTGAATGCGTCTCCCAAAGTCGGAAAGTTTGAAATGAAACTGGATCATTTTTTCGAGAGTTTCTCGGAAAAATATCGGAGGGTCCTGACCCGGACCCTGGATTTTCCGAAGACGATTGTTTTTGTTTCTCTGGCAATTTTTTGCGTTTCCTTATTTTTGGTCAAAGGACTCCGGCAAGAATTTGTACCGATGCAGGATCAGGATATTATTTTGCTTCAAGGGCAAACTCCTGTTGGCTCTTCACTCGAGGTCACTAGCCAAAAGTCTCTAGAGCTAGAAGAAATTATTCGGAAGAACTCGAATGTCGTTAGATTCTTTTCATCGGTTGGAGCCGGTGGACCAAATGCGAATCCAAACGCAGTTTTTATGCCGCTTTACCTAAAACCTAGAACGGAACGAAGTATCACTCATGTTCAGGTGATGGATGAGCTTCGCGAGCAGATGAAAGGCGTTAAAGATATGCGGGTTTCCTTTCGAGATATCTCGGCGAGAAGCTTAACCTCGGGTCGATTTTTTCCTGTTTCTTTTAACATTACAGGGCCCGATCTAAAGGTCTTGCAAAAAACCGCCACAGAGATCATGGAGCAGTTAAATACCGAGGGATTGACCCAAGATTTAGATATTGATTTTAAGGAAGGAGTTCCAGAGCTTTTGATGTCACCAGACCGTGATTCTATGGCGAAGAGAGGGGTTCCGGTAAGTTCGGTGTCTAGAACCTTGAATGCCACTGTTTCGGGCGTGCCAATTAGTCGCTTCACGGCAGATGGTCGCCGCTACGATGTGCGAGTCAAGTTAAGGGATGAAAAGGTCACCTCTCCGAAAGATATTGAAGGCATTGAAGTTCGAAATAACTTTGGGCTTCGAGTGCCTCTGCATGACGTGTTTATTCTCGAGGAGAGACCGACTTACCAAAGTATCTCAAGATTAAATCGACAGCGGGCAGTCAGCGTTTTTGGAAACCTGGTCCAAGGAAAGTCTCAAGGGGCTGTCCTAGAGCGGGCTCGGACGATAGCTCTAGAAAAGCTTCCAGACGGATACGGATTTAACCTCGAGGGATCCGCTGCGGGACTTCAAGAGAGCTTTGAAAGTTTGGGACTGGCCTTAATCATGGGAATTGTTGTGGCCTATATGATTTTAGCTGTTCAGTTTAATTCCTTTATTCACCCCATCTCGATTCTAATTGCTCTTCCTTTTAGCTTAACCGGAGCCTTGTTAACTCTTTGGATGTTTGGCGTATCATTGAACCTTTTTAGCTTTATTGGAATTATTGTGTTGATGGGAATTGCGAAGAAGAACTCGATTCTTCTTGTTGAATTCACCAACCAAATCCGAGATCGTGGGGAAGAAAATATTAGAAAGGCCCTGATTTTTGCCTCTCCCATTCGGCTTCGTCCGATTTTAATGACCTCGGTTGCGACCATTGCCGCGGCGATGCCTTTGGCTATGGGAAATAGCATCGGTCAAGAGACAAGGACTCCCATGGGCTTAACGATCATCGGAGGGACAATCCTTTCGACGATTTTTACACTTTTCGTTGTGCCTTCGCTCTATATGCTGCTTTCGAAGTTTGAGTCGAAGTCCAGAAATAAGGTTGTCTTAGACGAGAATCCAAGTTTCGAGGGAAGCCCGGGGGGCCATTGATTTAAGACTTGCTGGTCAAGAAATTTAGAACTCATAGGGGCTCGTCAGAACTTTCGACGGGCCCTTTGTTTATTTGCTGTCTTAAGCTTGGCCTTCTAAAATTTGCCGTTCTCTTTCAAGATCGCGTTTTTCGGCAGAGGCCTCAGAAAACTTATCCCCGTAGCGGGCCTTTAGTTTATCGATATTTCGAGTCATGACCTCGCTAAAGTCGACTCCAAGCTCGTCTGCGATGATCGCGCAATACCAAAACAGGTCTCCAAGTTCCTCTTGAAGATTCACCTTATCGAGGTCTTTTCCATAGTAGATATGCTTTTTTAGGGCATCTAAGAATTCCCCGGCCTCTGTTGCAAGGCCAATCCCTGCATGAAGAAGGCGTTGATTTTCGACTCGTTGAAGGCGTTCTCCTATGGCTTTAAAGTCCCTCGATTCTGTTTTAATGGCATTTTTAATGTATTCGGCAGTTGTCATAACATCCCCTTGGTTGAAGCCAAATCTTATATACCCAAGACCGGGAAAAACTCACTTCATAAAATATGTAAAACTTCCGTGGCTTGACCAAATTCAGGATAAGCGGCCAATTGGCAGTTCTTGCAAGGATCCGGGGAGTCTGTTACTAAGGGCGTCATGGGCCAAGAGTTTTCCAATTTAACAGTCCTCAAATTTGGGGGCACCAGTGTGCAAGATGCCCAGGCGATCTCTCGCCTGGTCGATATTGTGGCCTCTAAAGGTGGTGCCCGCTTCGTTGTGGTTTCGGCCTTGGCTAAAGTGACGGATGCTTTGGTGGAACTGGCAAGCCTTTGCGAGAAGGGATTGGCTGACCAGGCCGAAGTTTTGGTCGAAGGTCTATCCGAACGTCATCAGCAGGTTGGTCTTGAACTTCAGCTATCTCGCGAGGAACTCGAATCGATCCGGGAAGGCTTTGAAGAGCTCAAAAAAATTGTTCATTCCTTGGCAACATTAAAAGAGGTCACGGCCCGCTCGAAGGACACGATTTTGGCTCTTGGAGAGTTAAGTTCGTCCAAATTGGTCGCCGGAGCTTTTCGACAAAAAGCCCACTCGGTCGTATGGCAAGACGCTCGAGAAGTCTTAAGAACAGACGCGAGCTTTGGTGCGGCACTAGTAGATATGAAAGAGACCGAGAATTTGTGCCAAAAAGATTTGCCGCAAATTTTAAAATCCTCAGTGTTGGTGTCTCAAGGCTTTATTGCTTCGGATTCCAAAAGTCGCACGACAACTTTGGGTCGGGGCGGTTCAGATTATTCTGCGGCGATATTTGCCTCTGCACTTGGCGCAAAAAACTTAGAAATTTGGACGGACGTAGATGGAATTTTATCGACTGATCCAAGAGTCGTGCCCGAGGCCAAGGTAATTCCTCGAATACATTTTTTAGAAGCTGCCGAGATGGCTTATTTTGGCGCAAAGGTACTTCATCCCGCGACGATTTATCCAGCCTTGGCACAAAAAATTCCGGTGTGGATTTTGAATTCTAAGAATCCAGAACACAGTGGGACCGAAATCACCTTTGATATGGCCGCACGATCAACAAAAGTTTGTGGCATGGCTTTTAAAAGAAAAGTTGCACTTGTGAACATCTATTCCACACGAATGCTTGGGGCTTATGGATTTTTAAAATCTGTTTTTGATATTTTTGCGCGCTGTAAACTGTCGGTCGATTTGATTGCGACCTCCGAAGTGAACGTGTCCCTGACACTTGATCCAAACTTTGATTCAGCGGCATTAGACGAAGCAACAGCGCTTTTGAGAGAGTTTTCGAGTGTTGAAGTTCATCACAACCGGGCGATGGTCTCAGTTGTTGGGGGCGGTATTCGTAACACTCCGGGACTGGCGGCAAAGATTTTTTCGGAAGTGTCTGAATTTAATATTCAAATGATTTCGATGGGTGCTTCAGAGTTAAACATCAGTTTTGTCGTCGACACCGAACAAGTCGATGCCGTTATCCAAAGACTCCACCGCGCCCTTATTGCCTAGAACCTATGGGTCCGTTTAAAGAGCTTTAAAAACCTGATTCAGGTGAGTTTTAATCAGAAGGTGTCCGGCACCTTCGATCACCACAAATTCGACCTCAAATCCTTTTTGTTCTAAAGCGCGCTTGGCCTGCTTCATCATTTCGAAGGGAACAAGTTCATCTTTATTGCCCGTGATGATCACAATTGGAATATGAAATCGTGGGAGGTCTTGCCCGGGATGAAACAAATTAAAGTGTTTTCCGCCTCTGGTGACGGCGATCGCATTTCTTATTTGAAGGTCAATGAGCTCGTGGGCGGATTGATTAGAGATATCGATGCCCGTCGAGTTGGCATTTTGGGCCAAGTAAGCCCCATAGCTTGTATAAAGAAACTTTTCGAGGCTTGAGTCCACAATCTTGTCTTTTGCTTGCGCCATTCCGAAAAAGCGAAAAACAGATTCCATGGATGAATAATATTGTCCCATGGTGAATCGGTTGTGTTCGAGGGACTCAATCAGTTTTTCAGAAACATGAAGGGGAGCGAGAAAGCCGATCCCTTTCGTCATCGAGCTCGCAGCGGCGGACATCGAGTGGCTCGCAAGCCAATCCCCAATATCTTGCGCATAAAAAGCAAGAAGCTGAATTTTATGAATTTTTATCTCCGAAGAAGGTTGAGTTATAGTTTTATTATATGCACCCAGCAAAAGCGCCACAGCCCCACCGTAAGAATGTCCAACGACTTCAGCTGAATTGATTTTTAGATGTTTTAGGGTTTGCTTAAGAACTAATGCTTGAGCTCGAATATCTATTTCGTCTTCAAGAATATAAGATTGTTCTTGAATCGAATTTAAGAGCGAGCGGCCATGTCCGAGTAAGTCCACCCGTAATACGCGATAGCCAAGAGCCAAATATTTTTCGGCAAGTTCATTCATCCGCCCAGAGTGATCACCCAAACCGTGAACCAGGACAATCCATCTCTCATGAACTTTAAGGGTCTCTGGATAATCGGCCCGATAGTACATAGATCTTTGAATGCGAACACCCATTTGGGAAGGGGCGGACATATATCCAGAAACATAATATGCGGAATTAGAAACAGAATTGCTCCAAGGGGATTTTGGATCTTCTTGGTCCGTGGGGTTAAAATAAAAACCTTCTGATTTGTCGGTCAAAACGCCCGGGCACTTGCCCTGCCCCGAGACCTGAATAGAAAATAGGAAAAAGAACAGGACCAAGAATCTCATCTTCAACCCATCTATGCAAAAGAATGCCAAATTCAAAAGCAGCATAACCCCAAGGCAAAGTGCGCTAAAAAACCAAAATTTCAAAACACTTTCAATTATTTAGTATTATTTATAGCCTGCGTGAGGGCCCTGGGTTCTATTCCGGTAGCCAATCTAAAATCCATACCACCTAGGATCGAGAACCGTGCTGCCAATGTTGACTAAGCGCTCGTCACCTTTCGGGCTTCTCACAACTCCCACAAGTGCAGACACTCTGTTTAAGTCTGTATTATTCACAAAGGTATAGTATTCAAAATCGTGCTGAACGAGTTGTCGCTTATCATAAATCGCAATTGCATGAGGCCCAAAGGGGTCAGGTCCAAGTAGCTGCTTCGGCATTATAGTTAGACGTACCTATTTAGCTTGGAATGCTCGCGGACTAAAAAGTTAAGCGGTGCTTCAAGTTTAATAAATACTTTGACGGACTTTTTCGCGCGCCAGAATGCCCGAGGTCATCGCGAGTATATCGTCTTTAAATTTTTTCCATTTTATTATGTAAACACCTGGCGGTGGCGCCATTAAGCGTTTTTGACATCTTCTCTGTCTGCTCGCACCTTCGTGTGAAAAAACACTTTAAAAAACTCATGCTAGATTCAATTCATTTTATGGAGGTGATTTTTGAATCTAAAACATCTTAAAGATAGCGAGCTTTTATCTCAGACAAAACTGCTGGTGCAAACCGAGCGCGAGGTATTGACCAAGGTGTTACACCATCTTCGCGAAGTAGACAGAAGAAAATTATTCTCAGACCTAGGCTACCAAAGTTTATTTGAATACGCGGTCAAAGACTTAAAATATAGCGAAGGTCAGGCCGGCCGCCGCATTCAGGCCATGCGTTTGATTAAGGAAATTCCTGAGCTAGAGCAAAAGATCGAATCCGGGGATTTAAGTTTAAGCAATATTTCTCAGGCTCAGAGTTATTTTCGTGAAGCGCAAAAAGCGGCGCCCCAATTGAAGATAGATTCATCCGAAAAACTTAAAGTTTTAAAAAGTCTCGAAAACAAATCAGTTCGTGAAGGCCAAAAGGTCCTAATTAGCCTTCAGCCCCAGACGGCCCTTCCTCGCGAACGAGAAAAGGTCCTTGATGACTCTCATACGCAGGCTTCATTTGTTAAAACCAAAGATTTAAGCCAGCAATTGGACGAGGTTCGATCTTTATTGGGGCTAAAGGGGGCAAGTCTTAGTTTAGCCGAATTGATTGGTGAAATGGCCGTAATCAGTATTCGTGAATTGAAAATCAGAAAATTTGGCAAGAAGCGGACGGACTTGGCATTGACGGATGTCATTTGTCGGGGGACTGCGCCGATGGGTGGGATGTCTCGGAATATTGTGGTGGATCCCTTTCCAGGCGATCATGAGTCGCACGGATCACAGGGCCATATTGAATTCGAAAACAAATCTGCCGCTAAAAAAACAGATCCACCCACAACGCCGGAGTCGCGAAGCGCAAAAAATCCTCGATACATTTCTCCGGCCATTCGGCATCAGGTGTGGAATCGTGATGAGCGAAAATGTAGAATTTGTAACTCTAAAAGATATTTGAACTTCGATCATATCAAACCTATCGCACATGGGGGCCTATCCTCAGTCGAAAACCTTAGACTACTCTGTTCGCAGTGCAATCAAAGACAAGCCATCAAAATTTTTGGAGCCGATCGAATTCCTGGGAGGGGAAGGTTTCGATGGGAGAGTTTGTCTATGTGAGGAGTTCCGTAAGGGACAGAATTCTAAGGTGTGTTGGGGCGTTCTATCCAATCAGTCCTTGATTTGTAAATTTCTTTTCGGCAGACTGCGGCGCATGGATCCTTCTAAAATTAAAGTCCTACTTTTAGGTTCTGGTGAGTTAGGAAAAGAGTTTGTGATCTCGGCCAAGCGCATGGGCCTAACTGTGATCGCCGCAGACCGCTATCCAGGGGCACCCGCCATGCAGGTTGCGGATCATTTCGAAGTTTTGGATATGTTAGATGGCGATGCTCTGCAAAAAATAATCGATCGGCACAAGCCCGACATTGTAGTCCCAGAAATTGAGGCCATCCGGACCGAAAAATTATTAGAATTTGAAAAGTCTGGAATTCAAGTTGTTCCATCGGCTAAGGCCGCTCACCTCACCATGAACCGAGACGCCATTCGGGATGTCGCAAGCCAAAAATTAAAACTTAAGACCGCTAAATTTGCCTACGCAGAGTCTCTCGAAGAGCTGATTCAAAGCAGTAAAAAAATTGGATTCCCAAACGTCGTAAAGCCCGTCATGTCCTCTTCAGGCAAGGGGCAATCGGTGGTCAAAAGCGCCAAAGATGTCGAGAAAGCTTGGGAGTTTGCGGTCGCGGGAATGCGCGGAGACAAGGTCCGAGTGATTGTCGAAGAGTTTATCCACTTTCAGTCCGAGATTACTCTACTGACCGTGAAACAAAAAAAGGGACCTACTCTTTTTCTGGAGCCCATTGGACATGTGCAAAAGCGAGGAGATTATCAAGAGTCTTGGATGCCCGCGAAAATTTCAAAAAATTTGTTAAAAAAAGCTCAAGGGATGGCTAAAAAAGTCACCGATCACTTGGGTGGAGCCGGAATCTTTGGTGTGGAATTCTTTTTGACCAAAAACGAAGTTTATTTTTCAGAACTTTCTCCAAGACCTCATGATACGGGAATGGTGACTTTAATTTCTCAGGATCTTTCTGAGTTTGATTTGCATCTTCGGGCGATTTTGGGTCTTCCAATTCCAAAAACTAAAACTTGGGGCCCTTCGGCTTCGGCCGTGGTTTTGTCCGAAGTTTCGACCCAACCCCCGGCCTACACAGGAATCGAAAAGGCACTGAAGGAATCAAATGTTGAAATCCGAATCTTTGGCAAGCCCTCTGCGAGCCCCTTTCGCAGAATGGCTGTCGCATTGGCCCGGGCCAGCTCTGTGGACAAAGCCAGAGCAAAAGCTAAAAAAGCCGCCAGTAAAGTCAAGATTGTGTCCAGAACTTAAGGCAAGCCGGCCTACAATTTTTTTCGCACTCCGGCAGTCCCCAGATTGAGCCTTATCGGCCTCGAGTTTCGTGCTTTTCCATTGACCGGACTAGGGAGGGATGTAAAAAAACGGTCTGCAACCCAAAGAAAAGGCTAAATAATGAGATTAGGCGCGATTCTGGTCCTCTTGTGCTGTTCTTTAACTCTTGGCTGTACACGCAAAGTGTCGCCCTTGGGATCGGCAGAAAACCCCTTAAAGTTTTTCTTTGTCCCTTCAGTCGATGCAAAGCTTCTTGAGGCAACGGGCCTTAAAGTGAAGGAGTACCTCGAGAAGGCGACTCCTTATAAATACAAATTTGCTGTTCCCACCAGCTTTGTTGCAGTGGTTGAGTCCTTTGGTACCAACCGCGCTGATATTGCTTCGATCAATACCTTTGGATACATCATGGCTCACGAACGCTATGGTGCGACGGCTCGAATTGCCTTTGTTCGCAGTGGCAGTGAAACTTATCAAGCACAAATCGTGGCAAGAGCGGATGGTCCAATTAAGGAATTGAAAGATATTGATGGAAAGAAATTTGCCTATGTCGACCCAGCATCCACTTCGGGCTATCTTCTTCCGGCAAAACTGTTTTTAGATAATAAGTTGAAGCCTTCAGAAACTGTGTTTGCGCAAAAACACGATAACGTGATTACGATGATTTATCAGAAGCAAGTCGATGCGGGAGCCACCTTTTATTCTCCGCCTCAGCATGGCCGTATTGAGGATGCTAGACGCTTGGTGAAAACCCAGTTTCCAGATGTCGAAGAAAAAATTAAAATCATCCAGTTAACTGATGCGATTCCGAATGACCCGATTGTGTTTCGCAAAGACCTTCCAGAAGAAATGATCAACTCAATTGTCGATGCTCTGATGAAGTACATGGATACCGAAGAGGGAAAGCAGGTCTTTTACGATATCTATGGGATTACCGGAATGGTTCGATCGACGGACGCAAGGTATGACAATGTTCGAGAGATGCTGAAGTCTCTTGGAAAAAGTGCAGCGGATTTAAACAAGTAGAGATTATGAGCAATAAATCACAAGTTCCAATTTTATCCGTTAAGAATCTAGAAAAAACCTATGACAATGGGACCAAAGCTTTAAAAGGCGTCTCGTTTGATGTTCAGCCGGGCGAATTTTTGGTCGTGATCGGCCTCAGCGGATCCGGCAAGTCCACGATGCTTCGCTGTCTAAACCAGCTTGTGCCCCCAAGTTCGGGACAGATTTTATTTCATGGAGAAGACATTACTAAAGTGACCGGCAATAAAATGCGCTGGGTGCGAAAAAAAATGGCGATGATTTTTCAACATTTTAATCTTGTTGGTCGTCACACCGTTTTAAGTAATGTTTTAATGGGGAATCTTTCACAGATCGGAACTTTTAGAAGTATTCTTGGTCTGTTTTCTAAAGCGGATCAAGAAAAGGCCCTTGGCTTTCTTAAACTGGTTGGGATTGCAGAGAAATCTCGAATTCGTGCACACAGTCTTTCGGGTGGTCAACAGCAACGGGTGGCAATTGCTCGGGCACTTATGCAGAATCCTGAGATTTTGCTTGCTGACGAGCCCGTGGCCAGCCTTGACCCAGCCACTTGTCACACGGTTATGGATTACCTCGAAAAGATTAATCGCGAGCTTGGCATAACAGTCATTTGTAACCTTCACTTTTTAAGTTTGGTGCGACGATATGCGACTCGGGTGATTGCCTTGAAAGCTGGTGAAGTCGTCTTTATGGGTTCGCCGAAAGATATCGACGAGCAGTGGTTTAAAGAAATTTATGGAGAGCAAGCTCGAGAGGTTCACGTTGGGTAATTTTAAAGTAAATACCAAGGGACTTGTTTTTGACGCGATCACAGTTAGTTATCTTCTTTTGGTTCTTTGGGTCGTCGTGCTTAAGCCGGCAGAGGCTGAGCTTTTGAGTCTTCAATATCTAAGCCTGCTTCTTTTGGGTTCGATCCTCGGGGCAGTAGTTTTAAGCTTAGCTTGTCAAAAAGCAAAATTTTTGTCTTTGGGGTGTTTCGTATTCGAAACGCCTTTGCAAAAAGTCAATCGAGAGCCAAAGTCTTGGAACAAGACCCTTTGGGGCTGGCAACTGTTGATCGCCTTTACCGTCACATTTGTTATGGCCGTTCAGGTGACGAATTTTAGTTTTTACGAAATTTTCGACGAGGCGGGCTTTAAGGGTGCGCAAAGAATTTTTGGAGCCTTGTTAAGTCCCGATTGGTCTATTCTTCCGACGGGCATTCTCGCGATCATCGAGACCATCTATATTGCCTTTCTTGCCACTGTGATAGCTGTGCCTTTGGCATTCTTGCTGGCTTTCTTTTGTGCAAAAAATATAATGAAAGGCTCAAGAGTCACACTGGCGATTTATGTCCTTTTAAGAACCATGTTAAACGTAACACGTTCAATCGAACCTTTGATTTGGGCGATTGTTTTCTCGGTCTGGGTTGGAATCGGACCCTTTGCTGGAATGCTTTCTTTAATGCTTCACTCGATCGCATCGCTTGCTAAACAGTACTCAGAAATCATCGAGAGCGTTGATGAAGGGCCAATTGAGGGCATCGCGGCTACGGGTGCAAATTTTCCGCAGATCTTATGGTATGCGATTGTGCCTCAGATTATTCTTCCCTACATCAGTTTTACGATCTATCGCTGGGATATCAATGTTCGAATGGCGACGGTCATTGGACTTGTCGGCGGCGGTGGTATCGGAACTTTGTTGATTCAATATCAGGGGCAAGCACTTTGGAATGAAGTGGGTACCTTGGCCTTCTTGATTGTTCTTGTAGTCTGGTCTTTAGATACAGCCAGCGCCTATATTCGAGAAGCTATCAAATAATTGAGTTCTGGTTTAGAAGCCGAAGTTTAAGATCGGTGACACTGAAAAAACACCCTTAGGGTAGAAATTCAGCAATCCGATCTGTAGTCCTTTTAAATTATTTGTGTAATTCACAAGTCCAATCTGAAGTCCGTGAACAGTCTGCGCACGGTTGTAGATTCCGACCTGCAGGCCGTTTACCTCAGAGTGGTGGCTTAAGTTTGCTAGAGCCAGTTGAACTCCATAGAATTCAGAGCTCGCGCTATTGTAGTTTGCTAAACCTGCGATCTGAAATCCATAAACCACTGTTTTGTTGGTGTTAATATTGGTCAGGCCCGCAAGCTGAAGTCCAATAATTCGGGTGGCTCCTTTTGTGTAGTTAAAACCACCAGCTATGCCGAGCCCTACAAACTTTTGATCCGTGATATTTCCAATGGCACCAATATCCAGACCATAAACATCGCGATGCTGGCCATAAATTAAACTAAAACGAGCCCCGGCCACCGAAAAATCATCTGGAGGAAACTGAACGGGCGGAACTATACTAATCCCAATCGGCGACATCGCAGACCATGCGGCCTGACTCGTGAAGAGAACAGCGAGAAGAAGGACTTTTATATTTAAAATAATTTTTAACATGACTCTATTATAGGCAAATTAGCGCAAAACTCAAAGGAAGTCCGCGGTCTGAGCTTAGGTCGAGTCCTGAAAGTGAATTTAGTGAGTTAAAGTCGCGTTGGTGAAATGGATCCAGGCGTTCCGGCTCTTCTTGGTGGAGAGGACTTCGGTATGATAGCTTTATCTTCATGTTTGGATTTGAAGATATCATTCGCGAATGGCTGATCGAGGCCTCACACCATCCTGAGTATCTATATTTCAGTGTAGTTTTGTTTTTAACCTTAAGTAGTTTTGGCTTACCTTTTCCAGAAGAGCTGGTGTTGATCACAAGCGGAATGGTTGCAAGCGTTGCCATGATGGAGGCCGCAGAGCTTGGACGGCCATCAACGATTAATCCCATCACCTTGGCACTGACCTGTCTATTTGCGGTCCTCATAAGTGACTTTTTAGTTTTTTTCTTAGGGAGAAAATATGGAGTGGGCCTTATAAGATCCTCGCCCTTTTCGAAAGTGATCAGTTCTAAGGCTCTTGATAAGGTTGAGATCGTGACCCAGAAATATGGCTTTTTAGCCTGTGGATTTTTTAGGTTTACCCCGGGCTTAAGGTTTCCAGGGCATTTTATGTGTGGAGCGCTGAAGATTAGCTACACGAAGTTTTTTCTGTCGGATGGAACGGCAGCACTTATTTCTGTTCCGACTCAGGTTTTGCTTCTTGCCTATTACGGAGACGAGATCGTGAAATATTTTAAGCAGTTTAAACTTGGAATTGTTCTTGTTGCAGTGTTGTTGTTGGCGTTTTGGTTAATTCGGCGCAAGATCCTCTCAGCTCCTAAGCCGGTCAGTTAATTGTTGTTCCTTACATTTTGGCGAGCTCCATTTGTGGGCTTCGAAAATGCCCCCGTCCTAGGGACTCCATGCAAATGGAAACTTTGGCTTTCAAAACCTAAATTAGACCACAAAGGTCCATTTATGAGAGGCAACAATCTGACCGTTGATTTGAATGTCGACCAAATGTGTGCCCGAGCGAAAAACCATCGTCGTAATCTCTTTTAGATGATGAGCCTTTTGGATCAGAATTTTTTCTTTGGGCCTAAGTTCTAAGGTCTTCAGTTTGAATACTTTAGGTGAAGATTTTCCTGAGGCCTTCAAGAAGTGAATTCGGTAATCCACAATCAGCTTTTGAGTTTTTGAAGAAACAGATTGGATGGGAAGAGTGAACTCAAGTCGCTCTCCAATTTGAAGACGTTTTTTCTTAAGGCTGAGCGCTTCGGTTCGAATCGCAACTTTTGATTCGACGCCCATAAGGGACAAAGCCTTGGGGTGCCCAGCTTTTATCAAAGACCGCAGGGCTCGATGAGCAATCCAATTTATTTTATCTCTCTGCTTAGGTGGAGACTCCTTTTTCCATTTCTTCAGTACCTTGATGACAAGATCTGGGTGGTCTTTGCTAATGTCGTTCAGGTGGTTGGCAATGCTTTTTCGAACATAAAGCTCATCGTCGTATTTTAGTTGCTCTAAAATTTTTAAACCTAACTCAGGGTTTTTAATCAAGACATGAAGTTTTTCGCCCCAGGGCAGTCGCGGACGGCTGCCCTCGGAGGTCCAGCGTCGAACATGAGGGTTGGGGTCTTTTGTCAGTTTTAAAAGATGATGAAGAACCTGTTCTGGCTTCGAGTTGATAAACGGACGAATTGCAAACTCAGCGGTAAAGATCTGAGTGAACTCATAAAGGGCGCTCAGTGAGTCTTCTGGGTACTCCAACCCATAGCTTTGTACGAATTCGGTATAGGGCCAAAGATCAAAGCCTTTTAATTCTCCAGCTTTAGTCGATTGAACTAGAATTCGTAGAGCCCTCGGGAAATCTTTAGGCAAAAGTTCGTTTAAAGTTTTAGAAATCAGTCGGACTCGAGGTTTTAGTTCAAGATTTTCGAAGTCTTTGGCGCAACGTTTAAACTGTTTGTCGTCAAAGCGCGGCTCGACTTTTAAAATCGCTGAAGACATTCGATTAAGAAGTTCGGAATTCATCCAGTGTTTAAAGGCATTTGGATTATCTTTTGGAGGATTTTTTTTGCTCATAAATTCTTTCGATTGGGTGAATGTTTCACTCAAGACATAGCCTAGATTTTTGCCTGGTCCAAACCCTCATTCGAATTATTTTTTGAAGTTCAAATAATTTTTGTTGAAATTTGTAAAATCAATAATCATAATGAAAGAACTGCTTAACCAATTTTTAAAAAAGGAGGAACACATGGTCAGCACATTTATGATCACGATCGAGACAAAACTCGTCGATGCGGTTCTTCCTGCTCTACCTGGATGCCCCGCGCACACCGGGTTTAAGTTCTCTAAATCAGATCTTAAGTAAAGAACCCCAGTATTCAAAATTTGAGAAGGACTTGAGGCTTTGTAAGCCCTAAGACGATTGGCGTTTACAGCTTATCATCCTTCGTCCGACATCAACCTAATTTTTATTTGTTCTACAAAAAGGAGATTCCCATGAAGGGATTAGAGTTTAGATATTTTTTATGGTTTTTAATAAAAACCGAAGGGATCGAAGAAGGTATTCGATCTGTATTTATGTGGGCCCATAATTTAGCGAACGAGATCTTTGGATCTCGAATCGTTCGTCGCGTGGGTCCTGAAGATCAAAATGAAGAACGGCATGAATTCGAAAGTTTAAAGGCGAAGTACATGCACTTGGGAGGAGGCTTCTAATGGAAACTGAAATGATAAAGCGATATACGGATCAGCCCGAGATATTGCCTGAAGAGTTAAGAACTTTGGTTCGTAAAAATTGGAATGGGGCCGAGATTCTGCTTTATTCCTTTTTGGACTTAAACGAGTTCTACCAGCTTGAATCCTCTTGGATCTGTTTGGGACGAGAAAATTTTTGTTTGGCGAAAAAAAATCAAGATGGATCTTGGAGAATCGATAACTTTGCACGAAAGGCATTGTCTCGTATCTCTGAGATTCCCTCTTTAAGCTGCCATCGTTTGGTGTTGGAGTTTAAAGAAGGAACCTCTTTGGTGCTTCGTTCTTCGTTTCGGCAAAGCCGAACGATGGCCCAGTTTCGGTTTTTACTGGAGCAGGGTTTAGAAGTTCAAAAGAGTTCAGAGGGTTTAGCGAATTCGGGTACGAATTCGGCGAGTTCAGAGGCGTTAACAAAAAGCTCGGATCAAATTTACCAAGATGAAGTCTTGGCGCCGATTAAAGAAGCTCAGGCCTCAATCACGGGCAATCAAGTCGCAGTTGTTTGGCGCCTGATGGGCTTTTTATATCCCTATCGTGCTCAAGTGGCTCTAGGAATGTTAGGTGCAGTGGTGATGACTTTAGTCAGTCTGTTACCTCCCTTCTTGACGGGATACTTAGTGGATCACGTCATCAAGCCCTTTCAGTCCGGAAGTCTTTCGATAGAGGCTGCCAAAGAGTTGGTGTTCGTTACAATCTCGGCTCTTGTTCTGGTCTATTCACTGCGAGAGTTTTTCGCTTGGATTCGACTAAAGACAATGTCGGTAATGGGTGAGTACGTGGCAACGGACCTTCGAGACAAGGTCTACACACATTTGCAGAAGCTGAGCTTGTCTTACTTCTCGAGTAAACAAACAGGAAGCCTGATTAGCCGAGTGGGATCTGACACGGACCGAATTTGGGATTTTATCGCCTTTGGCGTCGTTGAGGTTTTTACATCTTTGTTGATGTTATCTGGTTTGGGCGTGGTCTTGCTTTACATGGACTGGCGGCTTGGATTGTTGGTGACGGTCCCGGTTCCTTTGATTCTTTGGTCGATTGCAAGACACGGCAACACGATGCAGGGGCTTTTTTTACGGGTCTGGCGGCGTTGGTCGAACATGACGGATTGTTTGTCCGATACAATTCCTGGGATTCGAGTGGTGAAGGCCTTTCACCGTGAGGACTTTGAAGTTGCAAAGTTTCAGTCGCGTAATCAGGATTTTTTAGAGGCCTGCAATCGAGTTCATAAAGTGTGGACTTCATTTTGGCCGATCTTGATGCTGGGGATTCAGAGTATTGTGATTGCAGTGTGGGTCTTCGGGGTTCCAAGGGTATTGGATCACGTTGAAGTGTTTCGAACTCAAGGAATCGAGACGGGGCTTTCTCCAGGAACCTTTATCGCCTTTCTACTTTATCTTGGGATGTTTGTTCAGCCCATTGAAGTGATTGGTCAGATGGCGAGGATGGTCAACCGAGCGACGAGTTCTGCACATCGTGTGTTTGAGGTCCTCGACACCGAGCCTCAGGTTACTGTGCAGAGGGACGCCGTTAAGATTGAAAACTTCATGGGAGAGGTGCGATTTGAAAAGGTGGGCTTCAGCTATGACGGAGTTCGAAACATTCTTAAGGACGTGGACTTTCATATTCGTCCCGGAGAAATGATCGGACTTGTTGGACCATCAGGGAGTGGAAAAACGACGATCACAAATCTTTTGGCAAGATTTTATGACGTCAGTCGCGGTTCGATAAAAGTTGACGGCGTGGATTTGCGCGAGCTGGATATCGGGGACTTTCGGAAACAACTTGGGATGGTCTTACAAGATCCTTTCTTGTTTCACGGATCCATTCTCGAAAACATTCGCTACGCAAAGCCTGAAGCCGGCTTAGATGAAGTTGTGGCGGCGGCACAAGCGGCAAATGCCCATGATTTTATTTGTCGCCTTCCCTATGGCTACGAAACTTTGATCGGAGAAAGGGGTCAAAGTTTAAGCGGGGGCGAGCGACAAAGGGTTTCTATTGCGCGAGCGATTCTTCGCAATCCGAAACTTTTGATTCTCGACGAGGCGACAAGCAGTGTGGACACCGAGACCGAAAGAAAGATTCAAGATGCTCTGGATCGTTTGATTAAGGGCCGGACAGTGATTGCGATTGCCCATAGGTTGTCTACCTTGGTCAAGGCCGATCGAATCTTGGTCATAGAAAAGGGTGTGTTGAAGGAAGAAGGATCTCACAATGAACTTCTTCAAAAAGAGGGGCTTTATGCGAAGCTTGTGAAGATGCAGCAAGATCTTCAGCGGATTCAATAAGGCGAAACGAAAGGAACAAGAAATGGAAATTGAAATGATGAACAAAAATACGGATACGAATTTTGTTAATGAACTGCCAAGCCTTAAAATAAGTTTAAGGGTTTTGGCCTCGGGAGAATTGATCTTAAGCCAGGGCGAAAAGGAGGTATCGGTGTATGTGCACCGATGTTTCCCTTGGTCGAATCCCTTAAACTATCTCTCTTTAAGGGATGCTCAGGACGGGGAGCATCTCTTGATCCGAGATCTATCAGACTTAGATGAAAAAAGTCAGCTGGCTCTGTTAGAGGCCCTAAAGGCGAGTGAATTTTGTTTTCAGATTGAAGACATCTTCGAAGTCTTTGAAGAATATGAGCTGAGAGTCTGGAAGGTTCGAACGGATTCTGGTCCGAGAACCTTTCAAACCAAGTTGACGGATTGGCCAAAGTCTATCCCGGGTGGACGCTACATCGTGCAAGACGTTTATAAAGACGTTTTTGTGATGTCGCCATTTGATGTGAATTTGCCGGAGAGGGCGAAAAAGATTCTCTCAGATCTAATTGATTTACCAAAAGAAGGCTAAAGAAGCCCCTTCGCCGAAGTCCTTGGACTGGCGAAGGGAGATAAGGGGGAGGGGATGGCTTCAGGTATTAGCCGGCGTCGAGATTAAGTTCGAGTCGCGGCTGAAAGAACCGTGGTCTTCGTTTGCTCGCAAGTAATTTCTTATTCTGACGATGATAAGTCTTCAGGGCCATGCGTTTGACTCGGTTTAAAGTCGTATGAAGAACCCGTCCGGTTTTGTGAACATGAATTTGTTTTGGGCCCAGATCAATATTTAAAGTGATCGAGTAGGCAAAACGTCTTCTGTGCTTTTCGGGCTCAATACTGAGGTGAATTTCTACATCCTCCCCAATATGTTGTCTGATCTCGTGAATAATTCGATCCGCTTGAGTTTTAAGTTCTTCGTGATTTGCAAATTGATGAACTTCTTTTAGGCGTAGCTGATAAAGAAGTGGATAGATTTTTTGGTTCATTATGGACCTCCTTGTTAGGGTTCTAAAATGAATTGTGTCCGTGCTGGGCTGAATCTCTCGCGGCTTATTGGGCGAAGCAGCGACTTGGGAGTCTACCTGTCACTGAGCCAAGGACTCATTGAAGACAAGGTAATTTGGGTACTTGCCTAAACAAGCAGGAAAGATTCACTCAGCTTATTATGTTTTCTAGATTGCGGTCGCTAACCTGGATCTGGTGGCCGAAGCTGGCAAATGATGTTGATGAGGAAATCAACTTGGTGAAATGATTGCGGGTTCACTAGAGACCTCCTTTCGAGTCGAAACTCAGTTGAAAGTAAAGGAATCCCGCTGGGCTTAGGAGATCTAAGCCCTCGACATTACTCAATTAATATATGTGGCCTCGATGTAAAAAGTCAAGTCTAGTTCAAAATCTCGGTGACGTTTTACGGGCGATTAATCGCTCAGATTGAGTCTATTTAGCTTAGAAACTGGCGTCCGGATTGCAAGAGTTTGATCTCGATTATAAGGGAGAATGACGATTGGCTTTTTTAATAAAAATTTTCGCAGTTTGTTACGTCAGTTTAAATTTGTTCTCACTAAATCTGCATGCAGACACATTGGCTTCATTGAGCTTTCAGAATGTCACATGCGATGGAGTTTTAAATTCTAAAGCCCAGGTAAAAATAGAAGATCTGAAGTCCGAGTA
>CAYMDP010000015.1:0-8454 GCA_964389375.1 uncultured Pseudobdellovibrionaceae bacterium
CGCAGCCGTTCCTTCGGCAAAGCCGAAGGAACAGCGAGAATGTTCGACGGCTGAGGCGGAGCACTTTTAAAAACAGTCCGGAATTTTTCAAAAAAAGGCCTGGGGTTTAAGAAATAATGCGGGTTTGGATTGAGGTTTTAAGGGCGGCGATTCTACGACCGACTTCTTCGGCGTCACCACGCTCCATATCCAAGATCAGATAGCCAATCTGGGGATCAGTCGACAAATACTGGGCTTTAATATTTGCTCCCACCTGCGACACAATGCTGTTTGTTTCACTTAAGACTCCGGGGACGTTTCTGTGCACATTCACAATTCGCTGTGCACTTGCAAGTGGTGGCGGATCGACTTGCGGAAAGTTGACTGCGCCCAAAGTGGAGCCTTGTTTAAAAAATCGAATCAGACTCTCTGCGACTTCTAGTCCAATGGCAGCCTGAGCCTCTTCTGTGCTTCCACCAATATGGGGCGTAAGAATAACATTTTCGATTCCCTGCAGTGCAGATTCAAAAGGTTGATCGTTATTCATAGGCTCTACTGGAAAAACATCAATTGCGGCGCCAGCCAAATGTCCCGCCCGAAGAACTAATGACAGGGCCTGGATATCGACAACAGTTCCACGACTGGCGTTGATTAAATAACTTCCCTTCTTCATGCGGCGAAGCTCGGGCTCACCGATCATATCTTTGGTTAGGTTTGTCTCGGGGACGTGAAGGCTTACGAAGTCCGAATCTGCCAAAAGATCGTCCAGACTATCCACTGACTGAGCATTTCCGAGTGGCAATTTTTTTACAATATCGTAGTAGCGAACTTTTAAACCTAAAGATTCCGATAAAATGCTGAGCTGGCTGCCGATATGACCATAACCTATAATTCCAAGAGTTTTGCCACGGACTTCGCGAGCACCACTTGCGGACTTCAACCATTTTCCCTGATGAGCCATCATACTGACATCACCAAGTTTGCGGCTTAAGGCGATCATTTCAGCCAAAACCAACTCAGCCACACTTCGAGTATTGCTGTAGGGCGCATTAAAGACAGGAATCCCCTGCTTATTCGAAGTCCACACATCTACTTGATTGGTCCCGATGCAAAATGCCCCCACAACTTTTAATTGATCCATGGATTGAAAAAATCCGGCACTCAGATTTGTTTTTGAGCGAATCCCAAGGGCATCGAAGCCCTTTAGCCTTTGAATAAGAGCCGGCTCTGCAAGTGAGCCTTTTTCTTCTTCAACGACAAGTCCTGCATCTTGCAGGCGCTCTTTGGCACAGGGATGAACGGACTCGAGCAGAAGGATGCGTGGTGCTGATTTCATGAGGTAAAAACTAGCGCGAACCGAAATAGAAACCAAGTTGGATTTACAGTTTTTCCACAGAGATTGATATGCGGCGTTGTCATCCGGGCCTCTTGCGAGTAGTCTGTGAGTCCGAGGAGGCCCTATTGGAACCGCTTAAACTCTTAGCAATTGATGACGATGATTTAATTCTTCAGTCGCTTCGAATCGCCGCCCCCCAGGGTTGGAAGGTCACGGGTTGGGACTCTTTCAAAGACCTCCCCGAGGGACACTTTCACGCGGCCTTCGTAGATATGCATTTGACCGGAAACCTCGATCGGGCCGAGGGGATCGAAGTCATCCGTAAGCTTCACGAACAAAACCCAAGAATGGAAATTGTAGCGATGTCCGGCGACATGAACCGCGACCTTATGGAGAAATCTTTAAAAGCTGGGGCCTCTAGATATTTGGCAAAGCCCTTAAATGCAGACGAGATCGTTTTGACTTTAGAAAAAATCGAGGCTTACGTTTTATTGGTAGAAGCAGCGACCAGAAAAGCAGGATCCCAACTGAATTGGATTGGCTCAAGTCCCGAATCTTCCCAGGTGAAAAAATGGATCGCTTCTTTAAAAGGCGAAGTGGGCCCGATTTTAATCGAGGGCGAGTCCGGAACTGGAAAAGAAGTCGTCGCCCAACTGCTTCACCAGCAAAATCAAACGGGCCCTATCATCAGCGTCAACGTGGCCGCGATTCCAGAAAATCTATTTGAGTCCGAGTTTTTTGGACATGTTCGTGGTGCCTTTACCGGAGCTCAGCAAAATAAAATGGGATTGGCTGAGGCGGCTCACGGTGGGGATTTGTTTTTAGATGAAATCGAAGCTTTATCGATGCCACTTCAGGCAAAACTTTTGCGCTTTCTTGAATCTGGAGAAATCCGCAGGGTGGGAGCAAGTGAATCCATTCGAGTTAAGACTCGGGTGATTGTTGCGACCAATAGAAATCTAGATCAGATGGTGCGCGAGAATCAATTTCGAGAAGATCTGCTATTTCGTTTGAGTGGAAAAAAAATAGTTCTCCCTCCTTTAAAAAAGCGGACTGGGGACCTTGCTGATCTTTGCCAGTTCTTTTTTTCTCAGGATCCTATTCGAAAGAAGAAACTCGAAGAGGATGGGCTTTTAGCCTTGGCCGAACATCCTTGGCCTGGAAATGTACGTGAACTAAAGCGAGTGTGCGAACAACTTTTAGTTCAATCCCCGCTTCCGATGATTCGCAAAGAGGACGTTTTAGCTTGCTTGGGTCAAAAGCTAAATCTGTCTTCAGACCTACAAACCGAGAGTTTCGATTTTCATAAGGGGCTCGCTCAGGTCACAACTGAATTTGAGTCCCTGATCATCCAGCGCACCTTGGCTCAGATTAAAGATATAGATGAGGCGGCAAAAGTCTTACAAATCTCAAGATCCAGTCTTTATAAAAAAATTAAAGACCACAACATTGAATGGAGAGAAAGTTGATCTCTTTAGGCCTTTGGACAGATCCCATTTACCAAGAAACCGCCGCTCTGATTCTGGCCACTCTTGCGGTCTTAGGTTTTTTCTTTTTCGTTCTTAAAAAAAACAGTCCGGTTTTTTCTGCCGCCTGGGCTAGCATTCAGAGCTGGTTTATCGCAGCCCCTCTGATACTGGGAGTCCTCGGCCTTGCGGATCCCGCTCCCTTTTTGTTTCTGACCTTGATTGCGATTCTAAGTGCTAAAATATTTTTTCAGATGGTGGGCATCTACCACCGAAGCTGGTTTATTTGGACGACCTACATTTCAATTTTTGCACTCGCTTACTTGATCCGAACGGGACAAAGCGAAATTTTTAACTTGATGCCCATGATCTTTGCAGCCGGTATCTGCATGATTCCGATTTTAAGAAATTCTGCGACCCATATGATTCAATACTTGGCCCTTTCCTTGGTGGCCTTTATCTTTTGGGGCTGGTCTTTTATGCATATGGCAAAGCTTCTGACTTTGCCTCAAGGGGTTTTCATCGTTCTTTATCTTTATCTTCTTGCTGAAATTAGCCAAAACACCTCACTTGCTGTCACTCGGCTTTTTGGCAAAGTGAAGATCTTTAGTCGAATCACCTCACGCATTACGCTTGAAGGAATTGTTGTATCGGTGTTGATGACCTTGGTTATGGCTTGGGCCCTAAGACATCTGCTTCCGGATCGATCCGAACACTTTTGGATCGCTGCAGGACTAATTGCCTCCTTAATCGGACGCCTTGGAGACTTGACCTTAGCCGTGATTCGAAAAGATTTAGGGATCAAAAACACCGGAGTGTTTATTATCGGTCGCGGAGATCTTTTAGCGAGAGTCGATAAACTGATCTTTGTAGGCCCCCTTTACTTCTACACCTATCTTTTTCTTCAACGGGGCCTATGAGAGACTGGAACTACGAAAACGAGCAGTGGACCAAGCTTCCTGGGCATATCAAACATTTGCCCTTGTTTACTCGGCAATTTGATTTAACCAGCTTTGGTTTTCGACTACTGTGGGGCTTTTTTTTAAAAGCTCTCGCCTTTCGGTTTTATATTCGACTTAAAGTTGTTGGGCGCTTTGAGGACCTTTACGAAAAATACCCAAGGTTGATTATTATCTCGAATCACGCAAGCCACTTGGACGCTGTCTCTATTGCCGCGGCTATTCCCTTTAAGTACTGGATGGATCTTTATATTTCGGCCGCGAAAGACTATTGGTTTAAAAATCCGGTTTTCACATTCTTTTCGAAGCACTGCCTTGGGGCCATTCCGATTGATCGAAAGGACAAAAAGGGCGAAGCCGTCAAACTTTGTACCAGTCTTTTGACTAACCTTGAACGCTGTTGGATGATTTTGTTTCCCGAAGGGACCCGCTCTCCCGATGGAACCATCAAAAATTTTAAACGCGGGGTCAGTTTGTTTGCCGAAAAAACAGATACGCCCATCTTGTTTCTTTACCTTGAAGGCAATAATAAGCTGTGGCCCAAAGGTCGCCTGATTCCCTTTCCGGGAGTCTTAAAAGTTCACGTGGGCCCTGTCCACCCGCCCAGCGACGTCGATGAGCTTTACGAGGCCTATAAAAACTGGGTCATTGGCATCTGCCCTGAGGCCTATAGCACCGAATAAATCCCTATTTGCAAGGCTCCGGGCCTGTGCTAGAACTTTCCCCATGTCTAAAGTTAAAACCAATGATTTTGTCATTCACATCGGCACAGTGAATGGAAGCGGAAGCCAGTCGGCCAATACACTCTTGGTTAAAAGCCTTTTTCGCATGGGACTCCCGGTGGGAGCAAAAAACCTATTCCCCTCAAATATTGCGGGCCTTCCCACTTGGTTTACAATTCGAGTCCAACCAAAGGGCTTTACAGCGCGCAGTTCTGAAAATGATATCGTTGTTGCAATGAATCCGGCCTCATTGGCAGAAGATTTAAAAAGTGTAAAGCCCGATGGCCTTATGCTGGTGAATGACGAAATCAAAATGGATCTGAGCAGCCTTAGACCCGATGTTAAAATTTTGAAGATCCCTTTTAAAAAACTAGTTGAGCCCACCTCGGATTCCGTAAAACTTAAAAAACTTTTAACCAATGTCGTTTATGTTGGTCTTTTGGCCGAGCTGATGGGCATTGATCAGGATGTCCTTGAGTCTGTGGTGCATGATCAGTTTCAGGGCAAAGAACATGTCATTGAAAATAACCTAAAGGCCATTGCCGTGGGCCGGGAGTATGCAAAAGAATTGGCGACTCAAATGGAGTTTCCGATTCGTGTTCAAAAAATTCCCGGCGCCAATAATCGAAAAATTTTGATCGACGGAAATTCTGCTGCAGCCCTTGGCTTAACTTTTGGTGGTTGCAGTTTTGCGGCTTGGTACCCAATTACTCCTTCAAGCTCTTTGATTGAGGGATTTATGCAGTATGCGGATCAATTTCGTAGAGATGAAAATGGAAATCCCAGCTACGCCGTTGTTCAGGCTGAGGATGAACTGGCTTCAATTTGTATGGTGATCGGTGCAGCCTGGGCCGGATGCCGAGCCGTCACCGCGACTTCAGGTCCTGGACTTTCTTTAATGGGAGAAGCTGCAGGCCTAGCCTATTATGCGGAAGTTCCGGCTGTGATTTGGGATGTGCAAAGAGTTGGCCCTTCAACAGGACTACCCACTCGGACGATGCAAGGCGATCTAAGATCTGCCGCCCATTTGTCCCATGGAGATGTTGAACATATTGTGCTTCTTCCAGGAGATCCGAAAGAGTGCTTCGAGTTTGGACAAACTGCTTTTGACCTTGCCGAGCGGTTTAATACCCTTGTGATTGTTTTAAGTGATTTGGATCTTGGAATGAATTTTCATATTTGTGATGAGTTCGAAACTCCGACAAAGCCTTTTGATCGCGGCAAAGTTTTAAACCGTGAGCAACTGGATCAAGTTGAGCGCTTTGGGCGCTACCTTGATGTCGATAAAGATGGAATCACCTATCGTACACTTCCCGGTACCGAGCACCCAAAGGCCGCGTATTTTACTCGCGGCACGGGGCATGACGAAATGGCCGGTTATAGTGAAAACAACGAGGTCTACAAAAAGAATCTGAATCGCTTAAAAAAGAAATTCGAAACAGCCAGAACATTTGTTCCAAAACCTTCGGTGGACCTCGGTGAGGACGCTCAGATTGGAATTATCGCCTTTGGATCAAGTCATGCGGCGATGGATGAAGCCAGGGATCAGTTGGCTAAAGAGGGGCTGAAGACCTCTTACTTAAGACTTCGTGCACTTCCATTTTCTGCTGAGGTCGAAGATTTCCTTAAAGCCCACAAGCGAGTTTATGTCGTCGAGCAAAATCGTGATGCTCAACTTTTAGGCCTGATTCGAAACGACAGTCCTCGCTTAAGCGACAAGCTAAATTCTGTTTTGCAGTATGATGGTTTGCCCTTAGAAGCAAAAGTAGTCTCTAGTCAGATCTTAAGTATGGAGAAAGCTTTATGAGTGGCGAAACTGTGATCACACCCACTAAAACTGAAGTCACTAATCGAATTGGACTCAGCAAAGCGGACTATGCAGGGGCAAAGTCCACTTTGTGTACGGGCTGTGGCCATGACAGTGTGACGAATCATATTATCTCGGCCTTTTATCAGTCATCGATCAATCCCTATCATGTGGCAAAGATGTCTGGCATTGGTTGCTCCTCAAAAACTCCGACCTATTTTATGAATCGGTCCCATGGATTTAATTCTTTGCACGGCCGAATGGCACCCCTTTCGACTGGAGCAAAGGTGGCCATGCCTCAACTTCAAGTTATTGGTGTGTCGGGCGATGGAGATTCGGCAAGTATTGGTCTAGGTGGTTTTGCGCATTTGATTCGGCGCAATTTACCGATGGTCTATCTTGTAGAAAATAATGGCGTTTACGGTCTAACCAAGGGTCAGTTTTCGGCCACTGCAGATCCTGGATCAAAACACAAAAGCGGCGAAGAAAATCCATTTGAAACCATTGATTTGTGTTCGATGGCTTTGGATTTGGGTTGTTCTTTTGTGGCTCGCTCTTTTTCAGGAGACGCAAAACAACTTGTCCCCTTGATTTCTACAGCTCTAAGGCACAAGGGAACAGCTTTTATCGATATCATTTCCCCTTGTGTGACTTTTGCAAACCACGAGGGATCTACGAAAAGCTTTCATGCGGTGAAGGCTCACGACATTCACCTTCAGGAGCTTGGATTTATTCAGCCTCAAGAAGAGATTTTGGTCGATTACCCAGAGGGGAGCACAATGGAAGTTGTGCTTCATGATGGCTCGAAGTTAGTTCTTAAAAAAATCGATGGGCAAGATCATGATATTCATAATCGTTCGGGCGCGATTCAGAAATTGATTGAGTCGCGAAGTCAGGGACAGATTTTAACCGGACTTCTTTATATGAAAGAGGGACACAAATCCCTGATCGAGACCTTGGGTCTATCTGCAGAACGCCCGCTTGGACTTCTTCAAGAATCAGAGCTTCGCCCTAAAGAGGGAGCTCTTAAGATCGCGATGGATTATTTTCGCTGATCACAAAGGGATAAAAACTCGCTTCTAGTTTCGAGCTTTCTTTTAAAATCTCCTCGAAGGTCGCAAGTGACCGTAGAGCTTGCAACATCCTCAACCCCCCTGGAAACTAGACAGTAGTGACGAGCATCGATATGCACGGCCACGTGTTCGGTCTGAAGCACATGCTCTAAACAATCGGCAATCTGCTTAGTCAGTCTTTCTTGGACCTGAGGTCTGCGTGCAAAAAATCTTGCGATTCGATTTATTTTAGAAAGGCCTATCACCATTTTATTTGGGATATAGGCGATCGTTGCGAAGCCATCAATGGTGACGAAATGATGCTCGCAAGTCGACATGATATTTACTTTTTTTGCCACAATCATTTGGTCGTAGTTCATGTCATTGTCGATGACCGTGATCTTCGGAAAGTTTTCGGATCTTAGGCCTGAGAAAATTTCTTTAACATACATCTTAGCCACTCGATTTGGCGTGTCTTTAAGACTGTCATTGGCCAGATCCAGGCCCAGGGTTTCCATAATTTGTTTGAAGTGTTCAGAAATTTTCTGAATTTGCTGCTCTTCGCTTAAGTCTGAGCGACGAAATGGAGTCGGAAGAACTTGGGCTAAAATATCCTCGACTTTAAGCTGGTGCTTTGTCATTTCAACACTCCTTTTCTTAGGGCTAAAGCCCTATCAGCCCCATGAACCTAGACGATTCCCCATAAGGGCTCAAGCTGAAAGACTAGACCTCGATACAGAAGAAGGGTTTAGACCCCGTGAAGGAATCAAAATTCGTTTAGACAAGGGCCTAACTTCCTTTAACTTTTCATAAAATCTTTGAGACAATATTCTAGAATTTTGGCTTCCTGGGGGATCATCAATGAAACAGCTTCGATTTTTAATCTTCATCCTATTGTTTTCACTTTTTAGCGCCGCCTGTACTCAGGCCGAACAAACCGAAGCTTTAAAGGACCCGCAAGGACTCGAGGAGAAATCGACTCCTCCAGAAGATGATGACACGGATACCCCACCGCCTCGCGACCCAGATCTTCCACCACTTCCGGATCCTCAGCCCGAGCCACAACCTCAGCCCGAGCCACAACCTCAGCCCGAGCCACAACCTCAGCCCGAGCCACAACCTCAGCCCGAGCC
>CAYMDP010000015.1:8554-57696 GCA_964389375.1 uncultured Pseudobdellovibrionaceae bacterium
CGCAACCTCAGCCCGAGCCGCAACCTCAGCCCGAGCCGCAACCTCAGCCTGAACCGCAACCTCAGCCTGAACCGCAACCTCAGCCTGAACCGCAACCTCAGCCTGAACCGCAACCTCAGCCCGAGCCGCAACCTCAGCCCGAGCCGCAACCTCAGCCCGAGCCGCAACCTCAGCCTGAACCACAACCTCAGCCTGAACCACAACCTCAGCCTGAACCGCAACCTCAGCCCGAACCACAACCTCAGCCTGAACCGCAACCTCAGCCCGAACCGCAACCTCAGCCCGAGCCGCAACCTCAGCCTGAACCAGAGCCGCCAGTGAAAGTGACTGACCGCTTCGAGCAAAAAGATAGTGGCGGACAAGTGGATGTCTTGTTTGTCATCGACAACTCAGACTCGATGCTTGTGGATTTCCAACTTGGAATCGCCGAGAAGTTTCGCGGTTTTGTGAACCACCTTCAGGGGCTCGATTTTCACATTGGTGTTACGACAACCGACATGACTTCTCCAAAGGGCTACCCCGGCTACGGAGGCCGCTTAGATCGAATTCGCGGAACCGAAGAATTCTATATTCAGTCTTCAACTCCGAACGCAGAAGAAAAATTAGTTTCTACGATCCGAAGAAACGAAACCCTAAACTGCAGAAAAGATAACCCTCATCTGGTCGAAAAATTAACTTCGCCGATCGAGATCATGGCCGGTGTCTTTTGTGGAGTGAACATCGAAGAGCCACTAAAGGCGACTCGCGATGCCGTCCGAGGACAAGCGACTTACAACCATGGCTTTTTCAGGGATCAATCTGATTTTGTTATGATCGCTGTCTCTGATGCAGACGAAGGCGGAAGCGGTCGCGAAGTCTTTAGAAGATTAGTTAAGCCACAAGAACTTATCGATACAGTCGCCGAAGAGTTTCAAGGTCAAAAGAATTTCACCGGCTATGGAATCATTGTTCAGCCCGAAGACAAAGAATGTCTGAAGTCTCAAAAAGACCAGCAATTTTTATCTCAGGTATACTATGGAACCTATGTCAGTGATCTTGCCCAAAAGACCTCAGGCTTTACCTTAAGCATCTGTAAAGAAGAGGGCTACGCCCAGGCCCTAAAGGCTGTCGCAGACAAAGTCCGATCTCGCGGCTTAGAAAAGATCTTCACCCTAAGTCAGGAGCCAATCCCCGAAAGCCTAGAGATTCGCATTACTCCAAGCACCGGGATCCAATGGCGAGTCGAAGGCCGAAGGATTATTTTTGAGTCCGCACCTCCGATCGGAAGTCTGATCGAAATTAGCTATTTGCCTAAACTCTAATCAATCCCCCCGCTCAGTTGAGCGGGGACTCATTTGGCCTGATTCCGTCCACTCCTGCCGCGTCCCAAGGACAGCTTTAAAGTCCGAGGGGCCGTAATTCTAAAGCCCGCGAGCAAGAGTTTAATTTTGACTTCCGACCCCAGGGTTTGTAACAAAGAGCATCGAGAAATAAACTTGGTGGCGTAGCTCAGCTGGATAGAGCATCAGCCTTCTAAGCTGAGGGTCGCAGGTTCGAGTCCTGCCGCCATCACCAAATTTTATAAAACACCAAAAAGCAAAAAACCAAAAATAAACTTCGAAGACGAAATCGTCGGTGATGGCGGCAGGACGAGAAGAGAGCGAGCGGCCGCGCCGCAAGCGCCAGTGGCGCTTGTGGTGTGGTAAGTCGGCCACGACGGCCGACTTAGCTCGCGCCCCCGGCTTCTTAAGGGCTTGGGCAGGAGCCCAAGCCGGGAAGACCGAGTCCAACCAAAATCTCCAAACTATAAATAAAAAACATAAACACCAAAAAACCCAAATCAAACCTCGAAGAGTAAAGCCCCTCAAGAAAAGCACAGAACGAAAACAAAGCACTTAAGCCCAAGAAGCAAAGCATCAAACCGCTCAACACATGCTGCTCAAGGCCGTACAGAAATCTTGACCCCAATTTGCCTGCGCCGTAGCTTCGCTTCACAAACATTTTTCTCAAAGGGGGATCTTATGAGAAGTCTTTTAAAGGTATCTGTTCTTTCTGTATCTGCATTGTTTGCATCCGCAGCAATGGCCTGTCCTGATCTTAGCGGAAGCTATTCTTGTGATGGCGAGAAGCTAACAATCAGCCAAAGTGTTGGAGCCGATGGCGTCACCACTTATAGCATCAATGATGGCCAAGCTATGCTTCGCGCCGATGGAGTTGCAAGAGATGTTGCAACTGGAGACGAAAGCATCCCAATGGTCAGTGAAACTTACGGCTGTGCTGGAAACACTCTTGTAAACACGGTTCGTGGAGACATCGTTGATGGTGGCAATAAAATTGGCGCCCTTTTCGTAACAACAAGTTACACCAACGAAGGCGGAAATTTAAACTCTGCTTACAACGGCAATGCGACAATGAACGATGGCCAAGTCCACCCGATTGAAGGCTTTGCGACTTGCTCTCCAAACTAATTTTTAAAAGTTAGTTCTAGAATAAACGGCTCCAACTGGGGCCGTTTTTTTATTTACTTCCACCCGAGCCTAAGTATCGATCGTGGACCTGAGTCACAAATTGTTTCAAGAAAGCTTTTGTTACTGTCGCGGGAACGTCAATTGGTATGCCCCAGTCTTTTCCATCCCTCACATCTGCCCAAATCTTGTTATCTTTTTCATGAAAATGAAGAAAACCTTGGCCCTTTAAATAAAAAATCCCCGGCTTGGGTTCTTTTAGACCCTTAAACTTTCGGACTTCATCGAGAGCAGATTCCATCTCGCTTAATCGTTCGTATTTGCAGCGTCCCATTAATTAAAACCCCAATCGGACTTCCAGCTTTGCGGCAGTTCGAAGCCCGCAAAAGCCGCGACGTTTGACCAAATTCCAATATGCAGACATTCATGCTGAATAAGTACATGGCAATATTCGCTAAAGCCCATATTCACCCCGAAAAAATCTAGCTGAAAACTAGCGAGAGCCTCATCATCGTATTGGCGAAGAACCGATTTTAACTCCTCGTCTTTTCTGATTAAATCCTGCCGAATTTCGGACTTAGTTAAATGGCCGGAGTAAAAGGAATGTTTTTTCGAAAAATCCACGGCACGGTTACGAAAGCCCTCTATGTAAACTCCGTAAACGCAAGCCATGTGGCGGAATTGCTTCGCAAGAGGCGCATACTTTGGGTGGTGGGTGTAATTCCACATATCCCCTGGAATTGCGTCTAAAAAATCCATTGTAATCTTACGGTTGTAGAACCAAGTCCTCTCAAATTCTTCTATGATTTGCCTTGCTGTCATATTCACCTTCTCTTGCCTCTTT
The DNA here is from genome assembly GCA_964389375.1 of uncultured Pseudobdellovibrionaceae bacterium. GTDB lineage: Bacteria > Bdellovibrionota > Bdellovibrionia > Bdellovibrionales > UBA1609 > CAYMDP01. The sequence goes on from CAYMDP010000015.1 coordinate 11,843, forward strand.
AGTTATGCTAGATGATCGATTAAGTAAATTGAAACAAACTAAACTGTCGTTTTAATAAAATGAAACTTAGAATACAAAATATAAACCTGAATGCCTTGCTTCACTTTCACACGATCGCTAAACATCGAAGCCTAAGCTTGGCCGCTAAAGACCTGTACCTTTCAGCTCCCGCCATGACTCACTCCCTAAATAATCTCGAGGCAGCACTAGAGGAAAAACTTTGCCTTAGGAGCCGATCTGCATTTCAGTTGACGACCTCAGGCGCCCGACTCTATCAAACGACCCAAAAAATCTTTCTGGAACTTGAAGGCTTCGCACAAAGTCAAAGTGACGAAAATCAGTTCTCCGGGATTCTGAGCATTGGAATCCTGGATCATTTCCAAAATGAAAAATTTGAGTTGGCCCTTAGAAAAGTTGTTCAAAAATTCCCATCCTTAAAACTCAACTTACAGTCTTATGACTCTGATACCATCAACCGTCTGCTCCTCGAGGGCGAGATCTCTATAGGCTTAGGAATTTTCAGTCAGAGATCAGCAAGATTAAAATACCAAAAAATAGGGCAAGAGGTCCTTCGTTACTACATTTCTGACAAGCACCCACTGTGGAAAAAGAAAAAGATCTACAAAGAGGACCTTTTCGGTCAAAAAACTACTTGGCTCGACAATCAAAATCGGAAACTGTCTGATTTGGAATTCAATATCTTCGCTGAAAATTTAAAATACAAAATGCAGTTTTTTGCTTTTAGCAATAATCTCAGTGGCGCTCTTCAGATTCTGCTTAGCGGTCATGCGATCGTGCCTCTTCCAGAAAATTACGGAAGCTCCATTGAGAAGCAATATCCCGTCAGAAGAATTGAGGTCACAAGCAAACATAAGAGCCTTGACCAGATGATTGTATACTCTCCTTCGGGGACCTTCTCCCCGGCTTCTAAGCTTTTGGTGGATGAGTTATTGGATTTTTCGTGAGCCTGGGATCAAACAATTTGTTGAGTTTCAAATTAAACGCGATATGAGTTTAGCCGAAAAAGGAGCAAGCATGGAAACTTTAAACTTACAGAGCTTCAAAGAAAAAATCTTCGACTTTGAAAATTCAAAAGAATGGAGCTTTAAAGGCTCTCGCCCCGCAATTATTGATTTCTACGCAGACTGGTGTGGACCTTGTCAGATGCAAGCGCCCGTACTGGATAGAATTGCCGAAACCTACAAAGGAAAAGTCGACATTTACAAAATCGACACCGAAGCCAGCCCAGAATTAGCTGGGATGTTTGGTATTAAGGGGATTCCGGCATTGCTGTTTATTCCAAGTCAGGGAGAGCCTGCAATGAATTCTGGCTTTATCGCTGAAGAAGGACTTCAGCGCGCCATTAAAGAATTATTTGAAATTGAGTAAGACCTAGTCGCAGTCCAAAACTCCGACGTTCACGGCATCGAGTCCCACGGCGTCTTCTATGCCTCTGGATTCGACCGGAACTCTTCCATTAAAGGCTCTAAAGCCAGAGTTCATAAAGGCATTGAAGCGAAAAACCAAGGATCCACTCGCCGCCGGAAATTGAACCACAGGAATTCGAATCGAGTGATGAATCCAATCCGCTCTTTGGTGATTGATTCCATTCATCGTTGAATAGCGACCCGTTGAGCTTCCCTGAAAAATAGTCACCCAAGGGCCGTTTCTTAAGCCAGCCGCATTAAAAGTCGGTCCAACTCCGCAGGCCGCAGCTGTTCCGTTACACACTTCAAGTTTTAGATATTCGCCGGCCTCAAGTCCAATCGGAAGGTAGTTAAATGAGATCCCGTACTCTGGTCGATTCTCAAGAGGTAGGGCCGTCGAAACCAAAAAGACATTATGAACCGAACTTCCCGGGCGCCCATAAAAATAAACGGACGAGACTCCAGCTGCTGCTGGGCCTAAAGGATTCGTATTGAAGATCTCTGCACCAACACGGTCCGCAGAAGTTCCAACCCGCCCCAAATCATCAACAACTCGTCGCCATCCAAATGGATTCCCTGCTGAGGCATCGATCTCGCGCCTTCCCTCAAAGGAGTCCGAAATCAAAATTTCTGTAAACACACAATCGGGGTTGAAAGAATCATCCGGTCTCGGACCCATTCCACCATTATCCGGTGGTGGGATAGGCGTAGGTGGCGGAGGTAATCCGGGACCGGCATCATCATCAGGAGGAGTCCCATCATCGGCGCCAGGAGGAAGCGGCGTGTCTTGTGAGCCCTGAGAAGAGTCACTGACTGGGTCAAAAGCTACTGGACCACAATTGTTGTAGGCCAAAATGACCGCTAAAGTCGCCCCCACAATCACTAGATTTCTAATTTGCTGTTTACGTCTCACTTCCTCACCCCTTTGGCCTTATGCAAACAAGCAGACCCACATCACAAGGCATACTTAAAAGTGTAAGCAGGCAGACTGCCAGTGACAACCTTAATTACTTATTAATACTGTATTGAAACAAAAAGACTTGCGCCCATCTGCAGAGTGACAAAAGCCTGTGCGATTTGGGTTAACTTATCAAGCGATTGAAGATTAATTACAGGTGATCGCGCCCGCCGAAACCGCATCTAGGGCAACCCCGTCTTCTAGACCATTGGCCGCAACCGGGACACCTTGGTTAAAGACTTTAAAGCCTTCATTCATGCGCGCGTTGAAGCGAAAAACGAAGGAACCTGCCGAGTGAGGGAACTTGTTCATCTCAATCCGAAGGGTCTTAAATAGCCAATCTGTTCGGACATGGTTTAGGCCGTTAAAAGTTCTCGTCTTTGCATCTGAGCCCGCTTCGAAAACTTTCACCCATGGACCATTTTTTAAAGCCGTCGCATTAAAGCTAGATCCGACACCACAAGCCGCTGCGGTTCCGTTACAAACTTCAAGTCTAAGATACTCGCCGGATTCGAGTGCCATCGGAAGGTAGGCAAAAGAAATTCCAAGCTCTTTGTGGTTTGCTAAGGGCAAAGCCGTCGAAATCAAATAGACATTGTGAACAGAGCTTCCCGGACGGCCATAAAAATAGACTGAGCTGTTACCGTTGGCGGCTGCGCCCAGAGGGCTTGATAAGAAAATTTCTGAGCCCACTCGATCGGCGCTCGTTCCAATTTTTCCCATATCATTTACGATTTTTCGCCAGCCAAATGGGTTTCCTGTGGAAGCCGAAATTTCGCTTCGGCCTTCGAATGAATCTGAAATCATCTTTTCTGCGAACACACAATTTGGATCAAAAATATCCCCACCAAAATTGGTGTCATCAAAAGGAAGCCCAAGGCCCACGTTAGATGGGTCGTTGTTTGAGTCAAAGGACACCTGCCCGCAATTGTTAAATCCAATCGCGATGGCCAGCATGGCTCCTAAAGTTATTGATATGTTTAAGCGTCTCATTCTGATCCACCTTTATTTAAAGTCGGTCCTTGAGCTTTAGTTCTGCAAGCCCAAGGCCTGATTTTATTGCATCTGAGCTTAAGGGGCCTGCAAAGCCTTGTGAGAAGACATAAAAAAAATTAATAATTTCATTAACTTATGCATTAACACCCCCTGGTGACCTTTTTGGCGAGCATGAAATAACGCTCAAGGTCATACGGCCAAAACATTCAGCAATTACAGAAATATCTGATAGATAGGGGCTTATTTTTTAAGCAATGGAGCCTGGTTTGTTTTTTAGACTTCCATTTTTGATCGTGTTTTTACTCCCCGTACTTCTTCAGGCGAGTCGCGTGACTCAGCTGTCTGATCAAAATGGACTCAGCCGCTACGAAGTTGAAGATATTAAAGGCCACGGTCTTGAACTTCTTGTTGAACTCCCTATTTCAACAGGCTGTGGTTTTCGAGAAGTCTATCAAGTGGCTGAACTTCCAACGAAGGTCAAAATCGTCACCCTTCGCTTGCTCCCGAAAGACGAAAACTGCCTGGTCCCCACAAGTCTGACCCGCCTTGAAAATGAGGCTAAGTTAATCATCGAACCCAACGAAAATGGACGAACCTTTGGCTACATCTTTTTACCAAAAGGCTCGGTCATGAGGGTTCTTGAGAACTAATTCGTCCCTCAAGTCTTAATTCGATTCCAAACTATTGCGCTGCGTGTTATAAATTAGCCACTAACAGGACCAATAAATTGAAGCCGCCCAAGCACAGACCCTCTCATTCCATTTCTGACTTCATTTATCTTCTTCCTTGCTATGGATCCGGCCCAAGCTTGGCCTCTGCTCTTCTTACACTTTTGCTGGTTTTGTCGATCGATGTCTCGGCGACCTCCAGAAATATTGATCCTCTCAGCCCCACAAACCTATGCGAAAAAACCCTCTCGACGGAAAAACCTAACCGGCGAGCTAAGACAGTTCTCGGTCTTGCCGACCGCACTCCGCCCCGAACTTTGGCCATCGAGAAATACAAGTTTCTTGTTTTCACGAGCCCAGAAGAAAACAAAGAATGGGCGCGCCTGAAAAAGTCACCCACCTCACAAAATCTCCTATTTCAAAAATATGAAGCTTCACAACTTAAGTTTTTAAACGACACTTTAAAAGACGAGGATTTCGTTACGGCCCTGGTCAATCGATACTTTCAGGCACTTCTTGATCAGGTTCCAGAACTAAAACGGCAGTTTCCAAATCACAGATTTCACCTTTACTCGGACTATAAGGATCTACGCTTTGCAATCGAAGGAGCCCAAGATCCTCAACTGATCGAAGCTCTTGAGCAGCTCGGAAAAAATGCCGATCAGATTTTTTATTCCGATCCCATTGTTCGCCAATCTCTACGCGCTGAAGATCTTAATCGAGGACTATTTAGAAGAGGCTTCGGTCTAAGCGCCGTCCAAGCCAATTCCGCAGCCCGTTTTAGTCGCCGCTTGATCAACCTAAAAAATCAAGGTTTTGATGAGGCTGAGGTACAAGCTTATTTTAAGGAGATCTTTGAAGAGGCTCGAAACCTTCATGACGAGCTCGTCTTTGAATTTCTTGAGAGCTCGATGACTGTTCAGGTTCAAATCGGAGAAAGTCTGATCCTGACCTTGGACCGAGCAGTCCTCAATTACGCCCGAAAGCTGGATCAGCCAAGCGAACTCGCACAGGTGATCACAAAGCACTTCAGAGTTCCTATCACGATCGAACAGGCGGCCCGGTTAAAATCCTTTGCGGAGCTCGCTGATAAATTTTCTCCGGAAATTACTCTGCCGAAACGGGTTCATCTTGAATTGGATAGTGCTCCCTTTGGCTTGATCGCAACTGACATTGCGGGTGCAGGAAGCCAGAACCTTCAAAAAACGGCCTGGGCCATTGCCCTTAAAGACCGGGCCGAAGAGGCCCTGGAGACCGCAGACCGGCTGAGTGACATCGTGACTGATCGCTTAAACCAACAGCGCGACACGATTCAAGAGCGAGTTAAAGTTTCTTCTGCAAACGAAAATCTTCTATTTAACACCGGCTGCTCCGGTGATGATTGTATCGGAAAGCCCATGACGAGGGCCTACACGGATCAAGACAAAAGAGAAATTATAAGAACCTTTGCTCGTGACAAAAATCCCTCGGAGTACCGAAATGTTTTTGTGGGACCCGAAGTTCAAACGGCAACAGACCGAAGTATCCTGATTGGACACGGCAACAGTTTAGAAAAGCTTTTGCGAAAAAAACTACAGTTAAAGGTAGATCCAAAACGACTTGAGCAAGTGACCTTTGGTTTAGATATGAGAATGAGTCAACCCGGCCAAGGAGGAATTCAACTGATCCTTGGGCAAAATCCATCCTTTTCACTTTCAAGCCTGGAAAGAAAAGAAGTCATTCGGGCCTTCGAAGAAGCTTTAAAAGAAATCAATTTAGAATTGAACCGAAAAAATCAGGCCGGATCCTATCAAGTTATGAAAGTCCTATTTTATTAAACTGAGGACTTAAGCTGTTTCGTCATCCAGTTCGTCATCACCCATAGTCCCTAAGTTGTATTTTTCAACCCGGTAGCGCATGGATCTAAAGGTAATATTTAAAAGCTTTGCGGCTCTTTTCTTAATTCCGTTGGATGCATGAATGGCCTTGATCAGAAGTTCTTTCTCGATCTGGCCGATCACTTTATCTAAATCGACTCCGTCATCGGTAATCTCAATTTCGTGACTCGATGCCATCTTTCGTCCGGCCGGGGTATTCACAAATGGAGGAAGAGACTCTGGAAGAATTGTGGCCCCGCCCTCTAAGGCGACCGTCCGCTCGATGATATTCTCAAGCTCTCGGACGTTTCCTGGATAGTCGTATTTCTTCAACATCTCCATCGCTTCGGCGCTGATTGCGCCAATGCTCTTATTCAGACGTTCGTTATACTTTTTTAAGAAATGGTTCGCAAGAACCGGAATATCATCCGACCGTTCGCGAAGGGACGGAGTACGAATATTAATAACATTCAGTCGATAATATAAATCTTGTCGAAATTCTCCGCTCGCAACCATATCTTCTAAATTTCGATTCGTCGCCGCAATGATCCGCACTTCAATTTTAGAATCTTCGGTCCCACCAACTCTTCGAATCACTCTTTCCTGAATCGCCCGAAGAAGTTTAACCTGAATGGTCAAAGGCAACTCACCGACTTCATCCAAAAATAATGTCCCCGTGTCGGCGACCTCAAAAAGACCTTGTTTGTCCGAAACTGCGCCCGTAAAAGACCCCTTCTTATGACCGAACATTTCGGATTCCATCAAAGATTCAGGGATAGCTCCACAATTGACCGTTACAAAAGGTTTATCTTTTAATAAACCATTGTAGTGAATTGCCTTGGCGACCATTTCTTTTCCAGTTCCGCTTTCCCCAGTGACCAAAATATTTGTGGGTGTTTGAGAAACTCGTCGGATCATTTCGTAGATCTGATGCATGATCTCAGAATTACCGACCAGACTTTGAAAACTATACTCTTTACCCAACTCTTTCTTAAGAACTCGGTTTTCAACTTCTAGGTTTTTACTGCGCAGGGCATTTGCAATGTTGATGCGGACTTCGTCGATTTTAAAGGGCTTAGTAATATAGTCGTAAGCTCCAAGCTTCATCGCCTCGACCGCGGTTTCTGTCGTTCCAAAAGCCGTAATCATCATAAAAAGCAAATCAGGGTAATTGTCCTTAACCTTGCGTAGAAGCTCAATTCCAGTCAAGTTAGGCATCTGAAGATCTGAGATCACCATGTCGAAGGATTTCTTTTTAATCAGATCAAGGGCCGCTTGACCATCTTCAGCCATGCTGACTTCATAGCCTTCTTTTCGCAGCATAATATCAAGAAATTCGCGAATTGACTCTTCGTCGTCGACAACCAAAATCCTAGGTTTCATAATTCCCCCTCTTGGGCCCCTTCAGTCTCTGATGTTTCCAATCGAAATTCAACATCCCGCAAGACCTAGGCTTGTTTTTTATCAAAATAGTTTCTCTCCCGACTGTCCCTTTCGCCAGGAAAGAAGATCCTAAACTCAGTTCCAATTCCAAGTTCACTGTTAACGGCCACCCGTGCCGAATGGCTTTCAAGAATTTTATGAGTGATGGCTAAGCCCAGTCCGGTCCCCTTGGGTTTGGTCGTATGAAAGGGCTCGAATATTCGGTCTAAAGACTCTTTCCCGATCCCCATCCCCGAATCTACAAAGCGAACCACGACCTGATCCGCCTCGTCGTGAGTACTGACAATCAGTCGAGGACTTTCTGCTTTCTCCATCGCCTGAAATGCGTTGATCACGATGTTTAAAAAGGCCTGCTTCAACTTATCTCGTTGTCCTAAAATCATCTGCCCGCAATTCAGCTCCAAAGAGATCTGAACATCTGAACGCAAGGTCTTGTTGAAGCGAATTGACTCCATGACCTCAGACAAAAGCGAATTAAGGTTGATTGGGTCGAAAGCTCTCTCTTCGGGTCGGACAAACTCTAAAAACTCAGAGATCAGTCCATTTAACCGGTCGATCTCCTTTAGGACAATCGACATCAACTTCCGGTCTTCATCCGTCATAGCCGGGGAGGATGCGGTCATCAGTTGAATACTTCCACTGATACTTGCAAGAGGATTACGAATCTCATGGGCAATGCCGGCGGCCAACTGCCCAACCGCAGCAAGCTTTTCTTTTTGCCTCATCTCATGCTCCAGTCGTTTGACGACCGTCAAATCCTGAAACAAGATCAAAAAACCCCTTAAAGCACCCTCGCTCGAGTAAAGTGGCGAGGTTAGAGTTTCCAAAATCATCTGGCCCAATTGCGGGGAATTAAATCGTTCTTCTCCTCTTGTAACTGCTCCTGGACTTCGATCAACCTCTTGCTGACTCAGCTTCGCCTCTAAAACTGGAAACACCTCTAATAGGTTCTTTCCTTCAAACTTTTTAATTCCTAGAATTTTTTTTGCAGATTCATTGGAATAGATAATCAGACCAAAAGGATTAAAAACCAAAAGTCCGGTTGCGATATTTTCGAAGACCAGCTGGTTTAGATCTTTTAGTACTTCGACATCTTTTTCTGTACGGCGCAGCTGACTCCCCAAAAAAGTCAGCTGTTCGCTTAAATGTCCCGCCAAAAATGCTAAGGCAAAATAAGAAATATTGTTGATAACAAGTGAGGCAGTAAAACCCTGCTCGAAGTGAAGCGGATTAAAGGCGAGGACAAAGTTGAACGCAGCACTTGTTACCAAAGCAAAAAGAAGTGCGCCTTTTCGATCCAAAATCATTCCCGCAAGGATCATGTTCATTGAAAATAAAAGAATAAAGATGGATTTGTTATAGCCCGAAAGGGCTACTATGACTGTTATCCAAAGGATATCAAAACTAAGCAGATAAATTAGACTTAGGCGTGCCTCAATTTTGGTCCACAAAAATATGTGAACTATGGCACTCAGACTAAAATGAAGACCCAAAACCAACAGAATCGGAAACCAAATGTCGAAGCCAATAAACTGAGGCTGAAAAAGCTGAAAAAACAAAGCCAAAGCCAATACTAAAATCCAAACGAGGGACCTAATCTGCGCCACCAGTTCATAGCGCTGTTGACCAAAATGTTCGGCAGACCGCGAACTCGATTGAGGCTGAACTTGTCCTGAAAGAACTTCGAAGCCAGCCATTAGCCCGTCACGGCACTGGCCAGGTTGAAAATTGGCAAATACATGGCAATAACGATAACCGCGATCACGACACCTAGAAACACCATCAAGAGGGGCTCAACCAGACTGGTCAGAGCGTCTGCGGCTTGTTCGACTTCTTCTTCATAAAAGTCAGCGATCTTCCCAAGCATGGTATCTAAATTTCCTGTTTGCTCTCCGACTGCGATCATCTGAATCACCATGTTCGGAAACAATTTTTCCCGCTTTAAAGGCTCGGTCAGGGATTTTCCTCGGGCAACGGCGTCCTTTGCTGAAAGAAAAGTCCTTTCGATCACCCAGTTTCCAGAAGTCGCCGCCGCAATATCAAGGGCTTCCATAATTCGAACTCCCGCACCCAAAAGGGTTGCCAGAGTTCGACTAGAGCGGGCTATTGATCCTTTTTGAACAAGAGAGCCAAAGACAGGAGTTTGAATTATCAGTTGGTCCAAAACTTTTCGGCCGTCGTCGGTGTCGTAATACATCTTGATCGCCACGGGAATAAAAACGGCACAGGATAAAATCAAATACCAGTAATCCACCATTGCGTTACTTAAGTTGATTACAAATTGCGTAAGAGCGGGAAGGTCTTCACCCATTTGAGAGAACATATCCACGAAACTTGGGATTACAAAAATCATAATTCCCGAAATCACGATTCCTGCGATAAGGATCACAATTGCGGGATACCACATGGCCCCAGTGATTTTTCCGCGAAGCTTCACCGAGGTTTCGATATATTCTGCCAATCGATTTAAAACCGTATCCAGAACACCACCCTCTTCTCCGGCGCGGACCAGGTTGATATAGAGGCGGTCAAAAACTTTGGGTCTTGAGGCAATGGCCTCGCCCAAGCGCTTTCCCTTTTCGACTTCGGCCAAAACCGCACCGATGGCATTTCCCATCCCGGGGCTTCGGGCACCGGTTTGAAGGGCCTGAAGAGCTTGTACAATCGGGACCCCCGCACCAACCAGAACGCTAAATTGGCGCGTGAAAACCTGAAGATCTTTTGGACCAACCGTATCCGCGAAACTTGCAAAAAAGCCTGTCGACTTTGCTTTTGGGCCCATAATGGATCCCGCTGCCGCCAGCTTTAGCGGAATCAATTTTTGCGCTCGTATAATCACACGAGCCTCGGACTCATTCGCGGCCTCAAGGTCTCCCTTGACGACTCGACCGTCCAATGTTTTTGCCTGAAAAAGAAACTTTGCCATTATATCCCAGACTGTTTCAAAAGTTTATCGAGCTCTTCTGGATCACTGCTCGCTAAAAACGCATCCCGAATTTCAATTCTTCTTTTTACTATCAGCTTTACTAGGGATTGATTCATCGTGATCATTCCCGTTTTATCTTGTCCAACTTGCATCATTCCATAAACCTGATGCAGCTTATTTTCACGAATCAAATTTCGAATATTTGGATTCATTAACAACAACTCTATCGCCGGAACTCTTCCACCCTTGGGCCCCTGAATCAAACGCTGAGACACAATGGCATTCAGCACAAAACTCAACTGCAGACGAATACGATCTTGTTGCTCGCCCGGAAAAACCCCAACGATTCGATTGATTGTTTGAATTGCCGAGTTTGTGTGAAGGGTCGCAAAAACCAGATGCCCCGTTTCGGCAATGGTTAAAGCCGCTTCGATGGTTTCTAGATCTCTCATCTCACCCATCATACAAACATCTGGATCCTGACGAAGGACATGCTTTAGTGCCGTCTTATAGCTAGCTGAATCCACGCCGATTTCTCTCTGATTCACGATACAGTTTTTATGTGCATGCACATATTCAATCGGATCTTCCAGAGTGATAATGTGTCCACGCAGTTCACGATTCACTTTATCCAGCATGGCCGCAATCGTTGTCGACTTACCGCAGCCCGTAGGCCCGGTAACTAGAACAAGTCCACTCGGCGCACCGACCAAATCTCCAAGAACTTTTGGTAAGCCCAATGTGCTTAGCTCGGGGATATCGTTCGGAATACGACGAAACACTCCCGAAACAGCGCCTCTTTGAAAAAATAAATTCGCTCTAAAGCGGGCCATCGCCTTTACACCAAAGCTAAAATCTAATTCTTTGGTCGCTTCAAACTTACTTTTTTGTGAATCCGTCAAAATCGAATAACAAATTTTTCTTGAATCATCAGCGCTTAAGTCTGGAGTCTTCACTCTAACGACTCGACCATCGACACGAAGACTGGGAGGAGAGCCCGCCACGACATGCAGATCTGATGCGTTTTGTTTAATCGCAGCCTTTAAGAGCTGATGCAGACTGATCATATGATGTCACTCAAGGTTGTGTTGATGACCTCTTCGACTGTGGTCAATCCCTCTTTCATCTTGTTGATCGCGCTTCGCCGAAGGGTTTTCATTCCATCTTGGATTGCGCGTCGTCGAATTTCTAAGGGGGATGAACCTTTAAAAATGGCCTCTTTGACGGCTGAAGTAATTCGAAGAGTTTCAAAAATGGCCACTCGGCCACCCAACCCCGTTCCGCTACAGTTCGCACAGCCACCGCCCTTGCGAATGCCCGTGCACTCTTTAAGTTCGTCTTGCAGAACACCAAGCTCCAACAAGACTTCTGTTGGAACTTTTATGGGCTCAGCACACTTGGAGCAAACTTTTCGAATCAACCTCTGAGCGACAATCAAAGAAGTTGCTTCCGCCACCATATAGGGAGCAATCCCCATATCGATTAAGCGGGTCACAGTCGAGGTTGCGTCATTTGTATGTAGAGTACTTACAACCAAGTGACCCGTTGAGGCCGCTTTAAAGGCAACCTCAGCGGTTTCGAGATCTCGAATCTCTCCCACCATGATCACTTCAGGATCCTGACGAAGAAAGGCCCTAAGTGCATCCGGAAAGTTAAATCCGATATTTGAATTGATTTGCACCTGGTTAATTCCATCCAGATTAAATTCAACCGGATCTTCTGCTGTAGACAGGTTTGTATCTGCTGTATTCAGCTCCTGAAGTGCCGAATAAATTGTGGTCGTTTTTCCACTCCCGGTAGGCCCGGTGATCAGCAGCATTCCTTGGGGCAAAGCCAAAGCTTCTTTAAAAACTTTTAAGTGATCTTCTTCCATTCCTAATTTGGTCAAATCCACCTGAAGATTTGATTTGTCCAATACACGCATAACAATTTTTTCACCAAACATCGTGGGAACTGCATTCACACGAAAATCCACTTCTCTCCCATCTTTTAAACGCACTTTGAGGCGTCCATCCTGGGGGCGTCTACGCTCTGAAATATCCATCTTACTTAAAATTTTAACCCGGCTGACCACCGCGTTGGCTGCTCCGGCAGGTGGCTGAGTCTTTTCGTACAAACTTCCGTCGATACGAAAACGAATGCGAAAACGTTTTTCGTAGGACTCGATATGAATATCCGAAGTTCGGGTTTTGATCGCTTCCGCCAGCATGGCATTCACAAATTTTACAATTGGCCCTTCATCGGACTGAATATCCTGATCCACGATGGCAGCGGTGGATTTTGGTCCAAGAAAACTTTCGTCCGAATCTTCGATCTCGGACATGATGTTCTCGAACTGAGAGCTTCCGCCATAATATCGCTCGATGGCTGCTTTGATCGCAGCTTCAGAAGCCACAACCACTTCAATTTTGTGTCGAGTCAAAAGCGCAAGGTCATCTTTAACATACATGTTGCTTGGATCAGCAAAAGCGACAACTAAACTCTTTCCTGCCTTGGAAACAGGAATCACAGAGTTCTTTTCGCAAACCTGCTTTGAGACCATCGAGATCACGTCCGGATCAACTTCAAAGGTCGACAAATCAATCGTCGCAAGATTGTATTGCTTGCCCAAAAATTCTGCCAGCTCAGACTCTTTGACATAACCAAGCCGCACCAGCGCTGTAGTTAAGCGCCCGCCGTAGTTTTTTTGTTCTTTTCTGGCTTTTTCGAGCTGATCAATATCGATCAGACTCTCTCGAACTAAGAGTTCACCGATCCCTTTTTTTGCCGACATTCTTTCCCCGCCACCCTGAATATCCTAAGTGCTTTTACTTCCTTAGTATCTTACTCTCGAGTGCCGTTTTTTGTAACTAGACCTAGGTCCGAGTTTTAATAAAAACAAATTCAAAACAAGGATTTGCGACTCTTAGGACTTCGGGTCTTCACTCGCCAACTGGGTCTGAAGGAGCGAAAAATAAGCCTTTTGATCGAAGGCCGATCTCTTGTTTTCTGGAACAACCCACTGCACCCAGTGCGCGTCGGTCCATGCTTTCAGTTCGGCGCCGCGAATGACGGATGCCCCAACCTCTTCCGCTTGCTGTACCAAGGCCGTGGTCCAAGGCTCTATGGTTAAATCCCAAACCATTCCATCCTTCTGAAGAAAATTAAAATAATAAAGCTCTTTTAAAATATCGTTTTCCGGAATTAAAGGCGTCGTATTCACCAGAATCCCATGATTCCCAGGCAGCAAAACAAGTTTGTCTTGGCCAATAAACTCAAATTCAATCCCAACAAAAGATCTTTTCATCTCTTTAATTAGGGCCAAACCCTCATCATCAAAGGTCGAAGTGACATGGATGCGCTGAAAACCAACACGAATTAAGGAGGCAATACTAATTCGAGCCGAAGCCCCGGCACCGACGACTAAGGCTGCAGAATCGACCTTTAATTTGTCCCCCCAAAGCCCAAGAAGAGAGGCCCAGGCCCGATACAGTGCAGACCTTGGCCAGACTCCTGAATCTGCTTTAACAATGCAATCCGCTGCACCCAGCTGCGAGCTTTGGGATTCCATTTTTTTATAAAGCTGGATCACATGTTGCCCAAAGGGCCGACCTAAACGGATTTGATCAAAGTTCTGAAGTGCCTCTTTATGAATATCTGCGAAAGAAACCGGGTCAGCGGCTAAAAATTGAAATTCATTTTCTATTCCGATCTGATTCAAGTATTGACTCAAAATCTGAGCCAGTTTTTGGTCTCCAACTTCTGCAGAGATCACACACCACTTCATTTATCCCACCTTATCGTTTCCGCCTTATTATTTTTCAGGATAGAACTCGCCAAGGCTTTATCTTTTTGAATCTGAGCGACCAACTCTTCGACCGATCCAAATTTTTTTTCGTCTCTAATTCTAGTTACAAAATGAATCTCAACTTCTTGCCCATATAAATCGAGTTTTTCACCCAGCACATGGGTTTCGACTCGAGGAGCGGCCTGCCAATCTTCTTTAAAGGTTGGGACCTTGCCAATATTTGTGACGGCATCGAAGTCTTGATTTTTGAATCTCAAGCGAGTGGCATAGACTCCAAGCTTCGGACAGGTCTCAGAAATTAATCCAAGATTTGCCGTCGGCACACCAATCTGTCGCCCTCGTCCATCGCCTTTCTCAACAAGACCTTTAAGGTAAAAATGCCGCCCCAAAAGTTGATGGGCCAACTCGACATTCCCTTCGTAAATGGCCTTCCTGATCCGCGAGCTCGACACTATATCTCCTTGAAAATGAACCGCATCCACCAAAACAACTTCAAAGCCAAATTCCCTCCCGAGTTCGACGAGGTCTTCGATTTTACCGCTGCGATTAGCGCCAAAAGAAAAGTCATATCCAACGACGATTTTTTTTGGGTTCAACTCATCGATTAGAACTCGTTTTACGAAATCTCGGGGGCTTAACTGAGAAAAACTCCGAGAAAAAGCGCGGACAATGAGAGCATCAAGTCCATAGCTTTCTAGGACCCGAACCACATCATCCCTTGGAAACAAACGTTGGTGTTTTCGCTCTGGGTTTAATACCTGGGCCGGATGGGGGTCGAAAGTCATCATCATGGCCCGAACCCCTAAATCCCGGGCCTCATCCAGCACATGATGGACCAATGCTTGGTGTCCCAGGTGGATTCCGTCAAAATTGCCAATAGTTAAAACCCCCCCCAAGAGGTCCTGGTCGAACTGGGCCTGATTTTCGCTAAAAACTCGCATAAGTACTGAAAATATCAACTTTTCCTCGATAACCAATTGAAATTTCTATGGGATCTTGATACATAGCGTTACGTTATGACAAAGACTTTTAGAGAACTCAAAGCACAGGCCTGGTGGACCTCTCGATTCATCCTTCGCTGGAAGGATGTTTGGTTAAGGGCCATGATTTGTCTGGGTCTTGGTTTCGCCCTAGTCTTTCTCGATCGAACCGACAATTACGACTTAAGATTTTCAATTCGTGGAAGCCAGGCCCCCGCAACTCCCATCGTTCTTCTGACCTTTGATGAATCCGACTGGTCAAGGCTTCACCAAGAGGCTCATCAAGGACTTGGTCCCTGGAGAAACTTTAGCGCCACTCATGATGGTTTCTTTTGGCATGACAAAACTTGGCCGAAGCTACTTCAAAAAATTCTTGATCAAGAGGCTCTCGCGATCGGAGTCACTTACTTCTTTGGCCAGAACTCGATTCCACGCCCTGATGATTTGATCAAACAACATCCAATTCTAGTGGACTCACGGATCCTCTGGTCCGCCAAAATCGATAATGACGGTCGCGCACTTCTTCCCGCATTTTCAAATGACTACGGATCCAATATTGCGCTTTTTGATTTAAGGGCCGACGAAGACCGAGTGGTGCGAAGATTTTCGTCTCCTTCGGCTCATATTCCCCATATGTCTTTTCGTCTAGCCGAGATCAATAAGAAAAAACGACTTCGAACGGAAGAGTTCACCGGGGCTCGTCGGATTATTAACTTTCAGGGGCAGACTCCGCTTTTTCCCTCTGTTTCTGTATCGGACTTGATGGACGGTCGCCTGCCTGATCATTTTTTTAAAGGAAAAATCGTCATTATCGGAAGTCGAAGCAACGAAAATCATATTTTCACGACTCCACTTGGACAAATGAACCGATCCGAAATTATCGCTCAGATCTCAGAGAATATTTCGGAAAACAAGTGGGTCAAACGCACTCCCTACGCTTTGATCCTTGTCATTCTGCTCGCGATACTTGGACTGACCTTGGGTATTCTTTTTTCATATCCACAGTCCGTGGCCTTCGTCTTTTTGTTTTGGATGGCGATCTCGTGGACGGCCTTTTCGTTCTGGATTTTTGATACCTTCTACTTTTGGATACCGATTCTATCTCCCGTGGCACAAATTCTTGTGACCTACATGATTTTTTTGGGCTACCAGCTTACGCAAAAAGAAAACCTCAGCTGGCGCCTGCAAGAAGAAAAGCGCTTCCTGTTAGAAATTGAGCAACTTAAAAACAATTTTGTCAGCCTGTTTAGCCATGATCTAAAAACTCCTATCGCCAAGATCCAGGCAATTTGTGATCGCCTTTTGGCCCAAAATGGTGACCCTCAAGTTCAAGAAGGACTGAGTGCTCTTCGTAAAGAAAGTATGGAGCTTCATAGATATATTCAAAGTATTCTTCAAATCAGCCGGGTCGAGTCTCGCGACTTTAAGATCAACAAAGAGGCTGGAGATATCAACGAAATCGTCGAGCGCGTCGTTGAGCAGCTTCGCCCCTTAGCGGATGCAAAAAGTATCAAAATTCAGACCGAGCTTGAGCCCATGTTCTTGATCGATATCGATAGCGTCTTAATCTCTGAGGTTGTGCTAAACCTAGTTGAAAACGCAATCAAGTACGCTCCTGAAAGCTCGACGATTCAAATTACCACCGAAGAAATTGACGACATGGTCGTGCTGGTGGTCGAAGACAATGGAGCCGGCATTTCGAGCGCAGAACAAGATAAAATTTTTGAGAAATTCTATCGAGGCGAAGCGCACAATATGAGCACCAAGGGCTCGGGCCTAGGCCTATTCTTAGTAAAGTACTTTATCGAGCTTCACGGCGGAAAAGTTTTTCTATTTAGCGAACAAGGAAAGGGCACTCGTGTTGGCTTCCGACTTCCGGTTAGCGAAACAAGCCCCCCAATCAACCCTTCACCTACACAACAACCCCTCGCCTCCGATCCATTGGATCAAGCCAATCCGGATCGCGCCCAAGGAGAACTCTATGAATCGCATCTTTAAAACCCTAATCGTTGATGACGAAGCTGAACTACGTAAATCCGTAGGCTCCATCTTAGCTTCTACTCTTTCTGAATTTCAGTTTCAAATCACGGAAGTTGAAAATGGAAAACTGGCGGTAGAGGCGGCAAAAGGGGCCGCTTATGATTTGGTCCTGATGGACGTAAGAATGCCCGAAATGAACGGACTGGAAGCACTTGAGCAGATCAAAAAAAATGATCCCAAAACTTTTGTGGTCATTATGACCGCCCACAGTAACCTTCAAGACGCTGTTGTTGCCATTAAATGCGGTGCTTACGATTATATCGAAAAGCCCGTACAACCCCAAAAACTTGTCGAAATCGTAAAAAAAGCCCTAGAGACCCAAGAGATGGTCAGTGACCTAGCCCTTTCGAATCCGATTTTTGATGACGACATCGACAGTGAATTCGTAGGCTCCTCACAAAAAATGAATGTGGTCTTCGACCTCATCAACAGATTAAGTAATGTTGATACGACAGTCCTGATTCGTGGAGAAAACGGAACAGGAAAAGAACTCGTCGCGCGAGCCATCCATTACAACTCTCACAGAAAGCATAATGAATTTGTCGCGATCAACTGTGGGGCGATTCCCGAAGCTCTTATGGAAAGCGAGTTTTTTGGCCACGAAAGAGGAGCCTTTACCGGGGCCGTCGAACGAAAAATTGGAAAATTCCAACAGGCTAATAAGGGAACCATTTTTTTAGACGAAATTGCGGAGTTAAAGCCAGAGATGCAAGTTAAACTTCTTCGCATTCTTCAAGAGCGAAAATTCGTGCCCGTAGGAAGTAACCGAGAGGTCGCCACGAATGCCCGAATTATCGCGGCAACGAATAGAAACCTAGAAAAAATGATCGAAGATGGGCAATTTAGAGAGGATCTGTTTTACCGCTTAAATGTGATGCCAATCTTTCTTCCTCCCCTTCGCGACCGGATCGATGACCTTGACGGCTTGGTTATTCACTTTATCAAAAAATTTAGTAAAAAGCATAACCGCCACATCAACGGCATTGACCCGAATGCTCTAAACACTTTGAAGCATTACAGATGGCCAGGCAATATTCGTGAACTTGAAAATGTGATCGAAAGAGCTTTTATTGTAGAAAACGGTGCAAGTATTTCTTTATCCAGTCTTCCTGAAAATGTTTTGACCTTTTCAAGCGACCAAGTGGCGATTGATCTTCCGCAAAACTATTCAGGACCTTTGGACTTTGATCGCTTTAAAGAAGAGACTGAAAAAGAATTCATTGTTCAGGCCTTAAAAGCCAACGGCGGACGCATTAATAAAACCGTTGCCGAGGCAAATATCCCAAAAAATACTCTTCTGCGTAAAATCAAAAAATACGGGATTAACGTGAAAGATCTTTCGGAAGAGCATTAATCATCTTCTGAACGGCGAAGAGAACTTCATCGCTCTTTATGCTTTTCATACACTCATGAGTGCCTAAGGGACAGCGATGTCCCCCATGGCGCCCACAAGGACGACAGCTTAAATCTTTTTGAATCACCGCAAGTTGATCTGTCCAAGGTCTAAATCCTTGGGCCAAAGTTGTTGGTCCAAAAATAGAAACTACCGGCAGGGCAACTGACGCGGCCATATGAGCCGCGCCACTGTCGTTACAGACTAAAAGACGAGCTCGTTTTAGCAACAGCAAAGCCTGACTTAGATTTGTTTTTCCAGCAAAATCAAAAACCTGGGGTACAGCCCTCTTTAGCTCTGCGCAGATCGAAGCCTCATCAGGCCCACCCATCAAAGCGACTTTGTGTCCACTTTGAATCAATTTCTCTGCAAGCTCTATGTAAGAGGTCAATGTCCAACGTTTAGTTGCCCACACACTTCCAGGAGCCAGCAAGATCGCGCCATCAACAGCTTCAAGAAGGTCTTTCGGCAGTGAATCCAGTTCGCTTTTAAAACCCTCGCCGATCTCTAAATTCATCCGCGCCCAAGAGGGAATTGGATTCTTGTTAAAATCCAAAATACTTGTATTTTGCTTTGGATTTTGGAAAGCTGGTTCACTAGAAATTTTTTCTAGATTTAGGGAAAGCTCTCGATCGACTGGAGTTAAAAGCATCAGCTGTTTTAAAGCATCTGGCAGACTCTCAGATTTTTGAATTCGATGAGTATAGGCCCCTATATCCCACCAACGCTTAAAGCTAATCTTTGGTCCCAAAACTTTAATCTTTCGCACCAGCCAGGCCGTGCGAAAAGACTGATGAGGACTAATAAGCAGATCAAATTCTTGCTGCATTAATTCCGAGTAAATCTGTCGCCGATTTTGAGGATCTTTTTTATGAACCTCTACGGCTTGGTCCACCAGACCCGCTTTTATAAAAGGGGCGGCAAAGCCTTTACGACAAAGCAAAGTGAGATGACTCTTCGGAGAAAGAGCCTTAGCCCTTTTCATTAAAGGGATAGAGAGGAATAGATCTCCGACAAAGGCTGTTTGGATGAGGAGTATACGCAATGAAGGCCCCGCTTAACTGCAGAAAGAATTTCTTCAACCGAGACCTGATCATAACACATCGACTCTTTGTTGCAGCTTCTTTTCCAGCAAGGACTACAGGGCACGGGGGAGAGTATCTTCACTCCGCGCTCATAAAGATCGATTTCCTGAGCACAGGTCGGCCCAAACCAAGCCACCACAAACTTCTTAAGCCCAATGGCCATATGCATTCCAAGACTGTCTCCTGAAATCACCAGGTCACAGGCTTGCACGCTGCAAAGGCCATCCCTAAGACCACGATCCGTTGGACTTTGAATGACCTTTAAATCACGAGCAATTTCTTTATTGCGATGGCTGTCTTCCGGTCCACCAAGTAACACTACACGAACTCCTGGCCAATCGGATATCTTCTGAACCAGGTCTCGCTGCATTTGAATGGATAGTTTTTTATATGAAATAACTGAACTACAACCCGTATTGATTCCAACAATGCGCTCCCCATTTGGCGCCCATAAACTTCTTCTTAAGTCCGCAACCCGCTGCTCAAGGTCAGATAAAACAACTTGATAAGTATCCCGTTTAAAACTTCCAAGCTCTAAGGCTTCATGCATCAGCTGGGTTTCGGGCTTCAGGTTTTCAAAAAATTTTTTCTTGTTCGAAAGCCCTAGCTCCCAAAGCTCGCCTGCCGCAGTATTCGCCGGAAGACTGGCTCCAGATCTAGAATCCGTGCGAAAGCCAAAAAGCTCGCCGATTTCAAGGGACTTCATGATCCCTCCACTTAACAAAGACTTGTCCAAATTTAAGACCACATCAAAACGCAAAGCCTTTAAACGCTCAAGGTCTTCGGAGCTGGTCGTAAGAATACGATCGATTTGTGGAAGATTTTGCAGTAGCTGATGAGAGGGCTTCATCGTAAGCCAAGTGATATGAGACTTTGGATATTTTTTCTGAATCGCCGGAAGAAGGCTTGTCGTGCGTAATACAGATCCGATGGCCTCAAGTTGAATCAGAAGAATTCGACTTCTTGGGATATCTAAAGAAGGGCACTTATGATTGCAAGTCTCGGACAAACCACAGGGCTTATAACCATTAAAATGTCGACAGTGAATTTCCATCACTCTATTTTAGCCGATCTTACGTCTATGGACAGGATCTGCACGCCGAACTAGACTTCTGTCCCTCGACGATCAGCTAGTGAGTTGACTAGTAATTCTAAAGGCTGCGTCCAGGGGATAAAGACTTCAGCTGCCCCTTAAGCGTTCCAATTTTAATGGCACTTTCAATACGAACCAAAATCTTGCGATCGTCGTCAGTCAACCAAAGCTTAATGTCGCCGACGGGTTTAAACTGACCATCGGCTTGAATACTGGGTTGGACGACCACAGTATCGAAAGTCCCAGCCGCTGTGGCCAGTTTTTCTTTACCTAAAACCTTGCCAGTAAAAGTGATGTTTTTTCCATCATCGGCTACTAAAAAAGCCAACTCTTTTCCTGGAGTTAAAGTGAAGTTTCTTAGATAAAAAATCGAACTGATCACATTTTGAGAGTAGGGCTGAATATCCCACTCCAATTTTTTCTCGACCTCACCTTTTTCTTTGGTAAAACGCTTCTGCCAGTAGTTTCCTTTAAGAGTCTTAAAATCAAAGTAAGTCATCGCTTCAGCCAGCTGTTTACTTTCCTTAATTTGCACTCTCAGGTTGTAGGGCAAAAGAGTTTCGTAATTGACGTAGGTGACCGCGGAATCTTCGACAGAATAAAAGCGAGAAAATAAGGGACTCGTTTTTAGGCGCACGATAAACTGATATGCCTTTGCTCCATTGACTTCAACAAAGGGTCCAACTTCGAGCTCCATTTCTCCAGCACTCATTTTAAAGTAGCTGATGTCGTAAACGGCCTTCTCGCCGATTCGAAAGGGGTCGGCCAAGGGCCTGCGGCCCACGAAGCCTTCGGAGTCTTCAATTTTTGGAAGTCGGGCTTGGCTCACAGGCGTCGCTCCTTTTGGAATTGGCTTAGAGGATTGCTTCGGTGCCTTTTTCTTTTCTTCTTGAACAACTGGCTTCTTTTTTTCGTCACTTTCTCGAATTTCGGCGGGGACCTCTGCCATTTTTTCTTCCGGAGGCAAAGGAATCTCTTTCACCTTCATCAAATCGTCATATTCTTTGTTGGTGCGTAGATTTTCAGATTTTTCGTACTGAAGAACGCGGGATGCACAGGCGGCACCTAAAAGTAAAAAAACAAGAAATCCAATCTGTGTAAAAATCTTAGCACTTCTCATTTTTAAATCCCCATACAGGTCCGTTTAAAAGCCGCCGCCATCTTTGCCTCCGGAATTTTTAAGTCACAACAAAACGCTTCCATCGTTTGTGAACCCACATCCATTGGTCAGGTCGCTTCAGAATGTACTTCTCAATCTGATCATTATACTTTTGTGTCATATTCACAAGAGCTTGATCACGGTCCTCGCCCTTCTCGAAGGGGATCTCGGGGTCAAAATGAATGTGCGTCACCCCGTCCTCATCCCTATATGTATAAGTTGGAACGACCCCCGCTCCAGATCGCTCGGCCATCACAGCCATTCCAAGAGCGGTCCCCGTTTCGTGACCGAAAAATTTTGTTTTTGCCCCAATTGGAGGCCCCATAAACTGGTCCAGTGGAAATCCAATGACTTGATTGGCCTTAAGACTTTTTAAAACCGCATAACTACTGTTTCGAGCCGGTATAAGCTTTAATCCCGATCGCTCTCGAACTCCAAACCAAAGCTCAGTCAGCCACTTCAACTTAAAATCCTTGGTCAACAAAGCAACCGGATAACCCATTGCCGCCATAGAGCAAATCGCAAGGTCTCCGTTTCCTAGATGAAGAGTTAACAAAAATGCACCCTTTTTTCGGTCCATCACTTTTTTTAAATTTTCTGGATTATGCAGCCGAACTTTTTTACTGACGAAGTCCTGATCAAGGACCGGCAGATAAGTGTACTCAGCGACCGTTCGACCCATATTTCGCAAGGACTTTCGCGCAAGCCTGATTCGAGACTTTCGATCCATCTGTGGAAACACTTTTTGGATATTTTCGTCAACGACCTGCCTACGGATTCGAAGCAGATCAAACCAAATCAAGCCCAATAAATCGCCAAAATAATAAAGTCCTCGACCCGGAAGATTCCGTAGCAGACCTGAAATTAAACTAGCGAGCCAACCGAAGCAAAACTTCATAGAGTTTTTCAACCTCTGGACTAAAGTCCTCAACCAATTGCGCCACCTTTAAGTGGGGGCTAAGTTCAGAAAACCCCTCGAGTTTAACATAGTCCTTTTCGGTAACCAATATATCCCCGGCACCCACTTGCTCTCGCTTCTTTAAGATCTGCCCGACATCCTTTTTGCTGTAGTGGTGATGATCTGGAAAAAATAGGCTCTCCTGCGGCTGAATTGAAAGATCCTTAAGAGCCGCAACAAAACTTTCTGGTCGTCCTATGCCACAAACAAGCAGAGGCTTTTTGGGATTCGCCAAAAGTCCCTCCAGCTCGGGAACCAAAAGTCGAACTGAGGCCTTTAGGATTTGCGCCGAGCTGACTTTTTTCACCCTCGCTTCAAGTTCTGCGACTTTTTTTGGGTCGACTAAATTCACCCGATTCATGACGACAAATTGAGCGCGATCCAAACCCCGAAAGCCCTCTCGCGCTCGCCCAAAGGGAAACACTCCGTAGCTACTGTCCGCAGCCAATGCATCCAAGATGACAATATCCACATTTCTTTTTAGTCTTCGATGTTGAAAGGCATCATCGGCAAAAATCAGCCGCACTTGTTCGTTTTTTTTCTGAAGTTCCTCGCAGGCGCGGATTCGGTCTCGACACACGACCACTGGCACCTCAGGAAATTTGTATTTAATTAAAGTCGGTTCATCTCCAAAGGTTTCCGCCGCTTGAACTAAGCCTCCGGGCTTAATATGAAGACTTTGCACGCCTTGATAGCTGCCACCATAGCCTCGGCTGACAACTCCGACTTTAATTTTAGAATCTTTAAAATAAGACAAAAGATGAAGTAAAGTTGGAGTCTTTCCCGTCCCACCCATCGTTAAATTTCCTATACTGACCACTGGAATTGAGGGGCCTCTGACTTCAAGGATTCCTTTGTCATAAAGAAAATTCTTAAGGCTCGCCAGAGGAGCTAAACTCATTTATTTTGGCTCCAATACTTTTCAAGTTCTTCACAAACTCTTAAATTGGCGCCTTTATCCCCTAATTTAAACTTAGCTTCTTTTAATTTGTCAGAAAGATTGTTTCGAAGCTGTGGGTTTTGAATCATCAAGCTTAGCTTATCCACCAGATTCTCGACATTCGCCTTTTCTTGGAATAGCTCTTCCATGACTTCTTCATCTAAAACAAGATTGATCAATCCGAAATACTTAGTCGACTTCACCAGGCGCTTTGCAAACCATGCGGTCATTGCATTCATTCGATACATGATCAGTCCTGGCTTCTCCATCAGACCCACCATTAAGGTTGCCGTCCCTGAGGCGCACAAAACCAAATCTGTTAAGGAAATCATATCGAAGGGTTCATCTTTAAAAAGCATCAAGGGAAAATCTAAGCGTGGAAGCAAAGACTGAATATGCTCTAAATCAAAAGTTGGAGCGACCAATAAGGCAATCTTTAGTTTAGGATAAATCTTATGTAGTCTTTCTGCGACTTGAATCTGCAGCTGAAGATGTTGCTTCAACTCTGAATGCCGACTGCCAGGCATTAAACCTAAGACCAAATCGTCTTCGGCGATTCCGTAACGACCTCGCTGAAGTTGTCTCCAGGCGGGGTCAAAATATTTGGAGTCCATTTCATCCAATAAAGGATGTCCAACAAAACGAACTGGCACTTGATGTTTTTCATAAAAAGGAACTTCAAAGGGAAACAGCACAAGCATCTTACTGATCCACTTCTTCACGATATGAACCCGGCCCTGTCGCCAGGCCCAAATCTGAGGGGAAATGTAATAGACCACGGGAAGTCCAAGCAAACTTAACTTTTTGGCTAAACGCAGATTAAAGTCAGGATAGTCCAAAAGTAAAATGACATCGGGTTTTCTGGCCTTAGCCTCTCGAACCAGGGCGTGAAAGGTCTGACGAATCAAACCGAAGTTGGACAAAACCTCCTGGATTCCGACGACCGCCAAGTCTTCCGAGCGCCCTAAGATTTCAAAGCCCAATTTCTCCATAGAGCGACTGCCCACTCCAAAGGTTTTCACCTTCAGATTTCGGCTTTTCCAATGTTCGATAAGACGCTGAGCGTACAGACTGCTCGAAGCTTCTGCCGCCACCATCATCACCTGAGGTTCTGCGGAGGTCCTAGCGGAGTCGGCGTTGAATGTCTTCAATGATCTGCTCCGCTAATCGAAGGGCAACAAGGCCATCCCGGCCAGAGACAACACAGGGCTGATCTTTTAAGACGGAATTCACAAAGGACTGAGTTTCATCCAGCAAAGCATCACCCTTTTCGAGACTCCAGGCCTCAGCATCCAAAGGGATCTGATCTTCATTCCAATCCCCGGTCTTCGTCAAAAGATTGACCTCACCTGTTCCGAAATCAATCGAAAGATATTGGTTGGGCTGAAAGACCCGAAATTTTCGTTCTGTTTTTTGTGAAACTCTTGAAGAAGTCACATTGGCAACTGTGCCACTGGCAAACTCAAGACGAACGTTTGCAATATCATTGGTTTTGGTTAAAACGGGAGTTCCCACCGCAGAGACCGTCACGATTTCGCTTTTTACGAGAGATAAAATCACATCCAGGTCATGAATCATTAAATCCAAGACCACGTCGACATCCACTCCCCGGGGTTTAAATGGAGCCAAGCGATGACATTCGATAAAAAGTGGGCGACTTAATTTTTTGCGCGCCGAAATAAGTGCTGGATTAAAACGTTCGACATGGCCCACTTGAAGCTTAAGGTTTTTCTTTTCTGCGATCTCGCAAAGTTGTTCGCCTTCTTTTGAGGTCACGGTCATCGGCTTTTCCACATGAATGTGAACGCCATGCTCTAAAAAATCTTTTCCGATTTGAAAGTGAGCCCGAGTATTGGCAGCAATGGTCACCGCATCGACTTTTCCGAAAAGCTCTTTGTAATCTGAAATCAGAGGAACACCAAGCTCTTCAGCGACGCGAGAGCCCTGGGCCTGGTCCAAGTCACAAACCGCTACAAGGTCGACCTCTGGAATCATTTTATACTTTTGCGCATGAAACCGACCAAGGTGGCCCACTCCGACGACTGCAACTCTTAACTTTTTCATCCGGCACTCCGTTTATTCACAAAGCGTTCCGCTTATTTATTGAGCTTAGCGCGCAATTCCGCGGCTTGAGTTCTTAACAAACTGAACCAGGTGGTCGATATGCTTTGAGGGCTCACATTCTTCTTCGATCATTTTGATCGCTTCTTCGATCGTTCGACCACCCATAACCAGGAATCGAATCGCGCGATGAATGCTTTCTACTTCGGGTTTAGTAAAACCTGCGCGCTCTAGGCCAATCTTATTCGTCGCTCTTACGACAGCATATTTTCCTTGGGCAATCGAATATGGCAAAACGTCTTTGTTTACCGCCGCATCACCCGCAATATAAGAGTAGGTCCCAAGCACTACGAACTGATTAAAACTACAGACTCCACCAATGCGCACATGGTCTTCAACTTTCACATGCCCTGCAAAATTGGTCGTATTTGCGATGACAATATTGTTTCCAAGTTCACAATCATGAGCGATATGAACATAGGCCATAAAAAGATTGCGACTTCCAACTCGTGTCACTCCGCCACCGGTGGTGGTCCCAATATTCACGGTCACAAATTCTCGAAATACGTTTGCGTCACCCACTTCAAGGCGAGTCGGTTCGTTGTTATACTTTAAATCTTGAGGTGCTCCGCCGACGGCCGCCCCCGCATGAAGGATATTGTTTTCACCAATGCTAACAACACCATGCTCTGATCCCACGACACAATGGGGTCCAATCCGAGTTCCCTTTTTGATTTGAACCCGACCCTGAATAACCGCGTAAGGTCCGATCTCAACACCCTCTTCGATCTCTGCCTGCTTTGATATAATTGCGGTCGAATGAATACTCATACAGGAACTCCATCTACGGACTTACGAGTCACAGAGGCCATCACTTCTGCTTCGGCCACCTTTTGACCGCGCACAAAACATTCACACTGAATCAAGGTCATCGTGCCGCGATCCCTAAGAATCTCTGCGCGAATATTTAAAGTATCTCCGGGAATCACAGGTTTGCGAAATTTTGCAGACTTCACAAAAGCGATCGCAAAATCCTGAGCCTTATCTTCGGCCCTATAAAAGGCAATCGCTCCCGCTTGAGCCATTGCCTCAATCAACAAAACTCCAGGCATGATCGGCTTATGCGGAAAATGCCCAGGGAAAAAAGGCTCATTGAAAGTAACATTCTTAATGGCTGTGACCCATTGGCCGACCCGACTTTTTGGGTCAGGCCCCTGGTGAAACTCCTGAACCGCATCAATCAGTAAAAAAGGGTAGCGATGAGGCAAAACCTCCATCAACTGATTGATGTTCATGTAGGGAGCCGAGGTTTCCGTCATGAACTACTTCTTTGCCTTTTCGAACTCTTTAACTACTCGATCCGTCAAATCGATATCTTTGTTTGCGTAAAGAACACTTTGCTCGGACTTTTCTAGAATCACCGTGTAGCTATCTTTTTTAGCGATATCTTCAACAATACCGCGAATCTTCTCGAGGATTGGAAGAGTCAAATCGCGCTCTCTTTTTTGAATGTCCATCTGACTTTTTCCGACAAGCTCTCTGTACTTCATCATCTCTTGCTGAAGTTCTTGTTGTTTTTGAGTGCGGACTTCTTCAGAAAGAACCAAAGCTTTTTTCTCTAGATCTTCATTCATCTTTTTAAGATCTGCTTCTTTCTTTTCGAGCTCTTTCTTTTTCTTGTTAAAATCTGTCTCTAAATCTTTTTTTGCTTTTTTGCCGGCGCTGGTTTCTTGGATGGCTTTTTGGATATCGACATAACCTATCTTAGTTTCAGCTCGTGCTGAAATTCCAACAAGCGCAAAAGCCAAAAGAAGGCTGCCCATAATTTGTGATGATTTCATTTACTGTCTCCCTTTAAAATTTTTTTACCCTTCATTCATATCATTCGCTCGGTCTTGACACAATAGCCCTTAAAAAGGTGCGCCAATCGCAAACTCGAAGTTCGAAGGCCCTTCGTCATAGGCTTCTTTTCTATCCAAGGGGAAGCCCCACTCAAATCGAAGAGGTCCAATTGGCGAAAACCATCGAAATCCAAAGCCCACGTCACTGCGCATATCGCTAAGAGTCAACTCGTTGTCTGCGTTTCCGATATCGTAAAACACAACACCTTTGATTCCCGCTTCCTTGATGAGAGGGAATTCAAACTCGAGATTGTAATAAAATTGCTGCGTGCCACCAAAGGGTCGCATCGCAAGATTCTCGGCATCTTTCTGCGAGAAACCTTGCCCAATAGCAGCGTCATAGGTCTTCTGAGAACGTTTTCTTCGACCCACCGAGAACCATTCAAATCCACGCAGACTGTTGGCCCCACCCAGAAGAAAAAGTTCGTTAAAGGGCAGATCCTTATTGGGATCGTTACTCGAAATAAAACCGTAATTTAGATTATTTCTCCACACCAGTTCGCCAACTACAGTCTTGTAGAACCTAAATGTTGAATAACCTTTCGTATAATCAAGCTCTCCGCCAAGACCCGCGTACTCTAAAGATACACTTCCAAATATTCCTTTTGTGGGAGAAAAACGATCATCCCGCTTGTCGTACTCCAAGGTAAAGGTCATGGAACTGGTCAAACCACTTGCGGTCTTAACGGGAAAAAGTTCTTCATCGCCATTTTCTTCAAGGCTTAGCTCGGTATCATCCAACTTGTAACGAACGAAACCATGAAGGTAGGGCGCAAGAGGATGACCCACTCGAAGTGCGCCCCCGGTTTTAGTTTCTGCGTATTCGGTTAGGGTTCGCTGACTGCGATAAGCATCCACACCCAGGGACCATTCTGTATCCATAAAATAGGGCTCAGTGAAGCTTGCCCGAAATAAAGACTGCCGCTTACTTAAATCAATCGAGACCCCAAGGCGCTGCCCTTTTCCGAGGAAGTTCTGTTGATTGACCTGACCGTTAAAAACGGCCCCGGCAAAGCTCGAATAGCCCGCTCCGACTTGAATCGTCCCAGTGTTTCGCTCTTTTACGACGATATCGATATCCATGATGTTCGTCACACCACGAGGAGTTTTAGTGTTAAAATTTACTTCTTCGAAGAAGCCGAGACGTCGAACATTATCCATGGACTCTCGACGGCGGGTTTCGTGATAAAGCTCTCCCTCACGAACTTTAAGTTCGCGACGGACGACTTTGTCTCTGGTTTTTACGTTTCCGATCACATTAATTTTACCAATATAAACTTTTTCACCCTTATCAATTTCAAAGGCGATATCGACTTCTTTGTCCTGCTCACGGATTCTGGTTCGCGGAATAATATTGGCGAAGGCATAACCTAAATCCCCGTACTTTGCCTGAAGAGTTCGAAGATCAGACTGCAGAGTTTCATAAACAAAAAGCTCGGACTCATCAATCTTGACCGACTCACGCAAATCCTCTTCTGAGAACAACAGATCGCCGGTAAAATCCACGGCACCGACTTTAAACTGGTCACCCTCTTCAATTCGAATGGTGATGAAGATTCCCTTTTTATCGGGAGTCACATAAACCTGAGGGCGATCCACCTTCACCTGAACATAACCTTCGTTAAAATAAAGGTAATTTAAAAGCTGAATATCTCGATCAAAGGCCTCTTGCTTGTAGGCCCCAGAGCCAGAGATAAAGCTAAAAAAACCACCCTCTTTAGTCACCATTCCGGCCTTAAGACGACCAGAATCCAATTTACTATTACCAAGAAAGGTCACACGCTTTACGACAACCTTATCGTTTTCTTGAATGTCCAAAATCAATTTCACATGGTCTTTGTCTGTGGTCTGCTCCACCCGGTGAGAAATGCGCGCTAAAAAATAACCTTTTTCTTCGTACATTTTTTCAAGCTTCTCGATGGCCGCTTGAATCTTGGCGTAATCTAAAATTTCGTAAGCCCTGATTCCACTCGCCTCTTTAAGATCGTCATCACTGATCTCGTCATTGCCGACATATTCAATTTCAGAAATCGAAGGCTTCTCGACCACCGAATAAATCAGTGTAAGCCCTTCAGCCGAATCTACTCGCTCAATTTCAACATCATAAAAAAAGCCGGTTTGAAACAACTCGCCGATCTCTTGGCGCAGCAACTTCGCATCAAAAGCCTGGCCAACCTTACTGAGAAGCTTGGCTTGAATCGCAGCTTCTTCAATTTTTTTATTTCCCTTGATGATAATCTTTTGAATTGTCGCAGAAGAGGTCGTCGAGCTTTTCGTTGCCCCTTTTTTTGCCGCCGGCTCTCGAAGGTCCTCAAGCGGGGACGACGGACTGAGGAGGTCTTCGGCCCCGGCCGAAATCCCCGACATAAAAACAAGGCCAAAAAGGCAGCAAAGGAGCGCTCTCAAACTTTTAAATTCCCAAGTGGTTTTAGGCACTTAAGCCGAAAATGGAGGACAGACTAGCCTGAATTCGAATTGATGTCAAAATAACAGAGACAAGGAAAGACGAAACTCCTTAGCTGCTCAGCATCGCGTCGAAGACTAGCGTCGAAGATCAGCGTCGAAGATCCGCACCCAGAATCAGTGCAGACCTAAACAGCATCGAACATGTCTTTGGTTTAAAAATTTGGGCGCTGCGCTTCCCACTGCCCGTCTCTCATCTTCATCACACGGGGAAAACGATAAGAAAACCCCATATCATGAGTCACGACGACCAGAGTTAAACCCAAACTTTGCTTCAGCTCGAACAAAAGCTCCTGAATTTTAAGCGAGTTATTCGTGTCCAGATTTCCCGTGGGCTCATCGGCCAGCAAAATCTTTGGCCCCATCACAAGAGCCCGCGCAATGGCAACTCTTTGCTGCTCCCCTCCACTCATCTCAGAGGGAAAATGCTGGATTCGGTCCTTCAATCCAAGGCGATCTAAAAGTTCTGTCGCCTTTAAGGCCGCAAGTTTTTTGCTATGACCTGCTATTCTTTGAGGCATCATGACGTTTTCCAGGGCCGAAAACTCCGAAAGCAAATGATGAAACTGAAATACAAAACCGATGCTTTCGTTACGAAACTGAGCCAACTGAGAATCTGACTTTTGACCTAGCGCCTGAGAGTTAAAATAGACTTCTCCCTGAGACGGGCGATCAAGTGCTCCTAAAATGTGCAAAAAGGTACTTTTTCCAGCTCCCGAAGATCCGACGATGCAAACGGCCTCACCGGCTCCGACTTGAAAGTCGATTCCTCGCAAAATATGAAGCTCTTCAGAGCCCCTCGGATAAGTTTTATGAACAGCCTTTGCCTCTAAAATCACTCGAACCTCAATCCTTCTACGGCCGACAATCTTCCTGCGCGCTTAGCTGGAGACCGGGTGGCCAGAAAACAAATTAAAAGGGTCACCAAAAAGATCGCCGAAATATCGACCCATCGCAACTCTAGACTGATTTTGTCGAGTTTATAAACCTCTTTTGGAAGAATCTCCCAGCGATCCTGAATCCACAAAAAGGCTCGGCAGGCCAAAAGCCCCAAGCCAAGCCCCAATCCTGAGCCGATGGCGCCTAAGAGCAAACCCTGAAAAATAAAAATCCTTCGAATATTATCTTCGCTCGCACCCATCGCCTTTAGAATACTAATATCGTGAAAGCGACGAACCACGCTGACGTAAAGTGTGCTGGCAATATTAAAACTTGCTGCAATGACGATCACCAGAAGAATAAAAAAGATCACCATCCGCTCAATTCGAATCGCCTCAAATAAATTGCTGTTCATTTCGATCCAGTCTCGGACCCAAAGGCTTCCACCAAGTTGGTTGGTCAAAATCACATTATTTGGACGAGCCAAATCTTCTGAAGAAAACTTCAGTCGAAATCCCGTCACACGCTCCCCGACTTGGGCAAAATCCTGAGCCCGCTTTAAGTCCGTTGCAACGTAGCGTGAGTCGTAATCATAGCGCCCTAAATCCACAATTCCCGACACATAAAAGCTAGACATACGGGGGCGAAATTGATCCCGCGTTCTTTCAGATGCTACGGGTGTCACTAAACGAAACCGATCTCCAACTTTAAGCTCGAACTTTTGCGCAAGACCTTTTCCAACAATTGCACCCGCCACACCCTCAACTTCATCAAAGGCAAAACTTCCTTCAATTAATTTGTCGCGAACACCAATGACTTTATCCAAACTTTCAAGCTCTAAGCCCTCAAGAATAACACCCGAAATTTTTCCTTGATGGGCCAAGATCGATTCGACGTAGACAAATGCCGAGCTTCCAACAAGACCCTCGACCAAGGGACCAACTTCGGTCATCATATCTTGATTGGCCTCCAGGCCTCCCCGTCTTACAACCATCATGTGCCCATAAACATCGATCACTGATCTTTTCAAAGTGGATTCATAACCACTAACGACCGCCATGCCGACGACCAAAGAGCCCACACCAATAATCAGCCCCAAAAAGCTAAGGAGGGTCGTGACGGATAGTAAGGTGCGCGGAGAACTCATCCAGCGCCATGCAATCCAAGCTTTTAACATTAGGCTTTAGCCTCCAAAGCTTGGGCTTTTAACAAAGCATGAATGAAGGGATCCAATTCTCCGTCTAAAACCGCCGAAGGGTTGCTGGTTTCAAATTCTGTGCGATGATCTTTGACCAACTGATAAGGATGAAGCACATAAGAACGAATCTGGCTACCCCATTCGTTTGCTTTTTTCTCGGCGACATATTGTTTTAACTCTTGGCTGCGCCGCTCAAGTTCCAATTCATAAAGCTGAGCTTTTAACATTTTAAAGGCCGTATCCCGATTCGCATGCTGACTGCGTTGATTTTGACATTGAACCACAAGACCCGTCGGAATATGGGTGATTCGAATGGCCGAATCGGTTTTATTGACGTGCTGTCCACCCGCACCACTTGCGCGGTAGGTATCGATGCGAATGTCCTCATCTTTAATATCGACCTTCACATCATCGTCGATTTCTGGCCAAGAATAAATCGAGGCAAAACTAGTGTGCCGTCTGGCATTCGAATCAAATGGACTAATACGAACTAAACGATGAACCCCAGACTCGGCTCGCAGATGCCCATAAACGTAAGGTCCCTCGATATGAATGGTCGCCGATTTAATTCCTGCACCTTCACCCTCGGTCATGGCTAGCAATTCCGTTTTATAGCCTTGTCTCTCGGCCCATCTTAAATACATTCTCATTAACATTTCTGCCCAGTCACAGGCCTCAGTGCCACCAGCTCCCGAGTTTAAGGATAGATAAGCGCTGTTTCCATCCATTGCGCCCTTCATTAAACTTTTAGTCTCTAGGTCTTCGATGCGATTGCGGATGGATTTAAGTTCAGACTTAACTTCCAAAAAACTGGCTTCGTCATCTGCTTCTTTCGCCATTTGCAAAAGAACTTGAGCGTCTTCAAGGCCCTGCTGTAAATCCTGCCAATCTTCGAAGGTCTTCGACAGCAATGACCGCTCTTTATTTAATTTTTGCATTTCTTGAACTTGATTCCAGACCGCTGGATTTTGGCTGGCCTGCTCTAACTCTTCGAGACGCTTTTTAACCCGGTCGATGTCAAAGATACCCCCGAAGGTCTTGGGCTTTAATCAATAGACTTTCGATCTCAGACTTTACGGATGAAGATTCTGTGCTTAATGACATTGCGTGGCTCCCAGTGTCTTGCTCGACACAGTGGTCACGCTATCAAAAGTCTTTCGCGCGGGCAATCAGGCAATCAAAGATTTCGTCTTGCAAGCCAAACATCTGTTTGGCCTCGGCTTTACTTTTTTCGTGCTCATAGCCCAAAAGGTGAAGAACCCCATGCAGAAGCATATAGCCCACTTCAAAGCGAAAACTTAAGTCGTGCTCTTTGGCTTGAGCCTTTAAGACCGGCGTGCACAAAACAAGCTCCCCTAAAGAGTTGGGCTCAAGGGCCTCAAAACTTAAAACATCTGTCGCGCGGTTTTTTGATCGGTAGGTCAAGTTCAGCTTCTTGCCTTCGGGTTCTCCGACGAAAACCAGGGTCAGTTGCAAAGAAGGGCTCAAATTTTTATGACCACGCTTTCTTAACTCTTTGGCCAGGGCCTTCGACCAAGAAACTAAAAAAGATCGCGGAATTCGATCGGAGGAGCGATTTAAAATCTCGATCTTCATGCCGAAAAATTGCTCTTTTTGCCTTTAGGAATTTGAGGCACATGGGGGTGATGGGGCTTTCCCGCAGGATGAGGTGCGGATGGGTAATCAATTCTTTGATGATAGATTCCCAAAATCGCCCGCTTAAAAGTCGCCTCAATGACAGACAAATCTTTTAAAGTCAGATTACATTCGTCCAGCTGTCCGTCTAAGAATTTGCTCTGAATGATATTCTTCACCAAGTTTTGCAGTCTGGCCGGAGTGGGCTCGTCCAAAGATCTTGCCGCAGCCTCAATACTATCCCCCAGCATCACCAAAGCCGCTTCGCGAAATTGCGGTTTTGGCCCGGGGTAGCGAAAGTCGTCGGACTCAACATGATCAATATCGTCGTCTTGCTCTTGAAGGGCCTTATTGTAGAAATAAGAAATCAAAGTCGTTCCGTGATGCTGCAAAATTCCATCGATGATGGGTTTACCAAGCTTATGCTCAAGTCCCATCTCGGCCCCATCTTTAACATGAGCAATCAATACCGTTTTACTCATATGAGGAGAGATCTGCTCATGGGGATTATACCCCTGTCTTTGGTTTTCGATAAAATAATGGGCATGGTGCATTTTTCCGATGTCATGATAATAAGCCATGACCTTTGCAAGAAGGGCATTGGCATTGATCTCTTCAGCAGCGGCTTCAACTAAAGAGCCCACAATCAAACTGTGGTGATAAGTCCCAGGTGCTTTTACAATCATCTCTTTCATCAAAGGATGA
Source organism: uncultured Pseudobdellovibrionaceae bacterium (assembly GCA_964389375.1). Lineage (GTDB taxonomy): Bacteria > Bdellovibrionota > Bdellovibrionia > Bdellovibrionales > UBA1609 > CAYMDP01. The sequence continues at coordinate 46,394 of CAYMDP010000015.1, forward strand.
TTCAAACTGGCAAGCTCTAATAACTTTACGTCCGTCGTATAATTAAACCAAGTCTCTAGAAGGGGTACGATCATCATCGCAACCATCGAAGACAAAATGCCTCCAACAAATCCCGCAGGCACTGTCCAAATCAAAACTTCAAGTAAATCCGCATCACCGAGCTTCTGCAAAGAAACAACCAGAGTAATTGCGATCGCACTTAAGACACCGGTTCGAACTCCAGCCCAGTAAATATCATTTCGTTTTTTACACTCATAGACTCCCCGAGCTGCGGCCATACCGCTAATCAGGGAAACTAATAGAAAGCCAAAATTCATATCCACCATCAGGGCCAAACAAACCACTAGAAAAACCGTAAACAAAAATACGATTTCTCCTGAGGTGATCAAAAGACCGACAAGCATCGGACCCGCGGCGACAGGAGCCGAATACAAAAATACAGAAGAAGGCATGGATCCAAACTTGGACAAAAAGGCCGCATTGGTGGTGTAAAGAAACAGCTTTACCATCGCCACAACAAACACCGTTACAATTCCCATGACCATAATGTCTTTGGCCAAGACTTTAATTCGGTTCGTAGTAAAGCGGCGCATGTAACTAAAAAAGGCTAAAATCAGCAACACAAATAAGCATGCTGAAATCAAAGCCACAAAATCCATGCGCCGATTGGAGCGCAAGTTTTCGATCTCCTTGATCAGGGCTAAATGAATCGGCTGAATGACTGTTCCTTCGGTCACAATCGTTTGGTTTTTCTTAATTGAAATCTGAACAGGCAAAACCGTATCTCGAACCCGTTGTCTTCGATCCGTTGTCTCTTGGCGATTAAAGTTTGTATTCGGAACCACTAAAGCGTGAGCAAGCCGAGTTAAAGATTTTTTGTCTTCTGTTCCAAGACCGACAAAGTATCGAACGCCCTCTAGGCTTAAATCCCCGGCTCGCTTGATGTCTAAGACCTCGGACCACTTTAGAGTGGACTCTTGGCCCCCGTCTCCCCGTCGAGTGATTTGACGAAGAATTAAGGCCGAACTTTCTTCTGGTAAAAAGTTTGTGGGAATATCTACGATTTTTTGTTGTGACCAGCGCACCAATCCCTCAGTTAAAACTCTTTCAATGCGTAGGCTAAACTCTTTATTTAACAACCATTCAAAAGAAGAATCCGGAATGACCGATCCAAGCTCTTTTTCAAACTTAGGCTTTAAGACCATGGCCTCTTTGACGTTTTGGGCGCGCTTTGCTCCAGAGTTTGGCCACTGAGCAAAGGGAATCTCTTGTCTCATCATCCAAAAAGCTTTGGACACATTGGTTAAAATACTCTGGTAAATTTCGGGATCGTAATCAAAAACGGGGGCTACAGCTTTTTCAACTTCGTTGCGTTTGGTTTCTGTAGCAAGCTCATCCACGATCTGAAAACTTAAGGGCGACTTAATGTCCATCGTCGCGACGTTTCCGATTTTTGCGTCAAAAGAGACTTCGAAATCAGAAAACAGCAAAAAGGAAAGCATTAAGCTAAAAAGAAATAAGATGCCGATTCGTCGCAAACCAAAGCGAGTCTCAACTTCACTGGCCCAGCGGCCAACAAAGGTTCGCTCAAAACCCAATTGATCCACCCAGTCCAAAAACCGACGGGAATGGTCGATGTATTTGGACCGAAGATGAACTTCGTCTTTTGCTGGTTTCTTGTTAAATTTCATCTACTCAAAATACTCCAAAAAGGTCTCGACCATCCATTATACTCAAAACGGTCGAGTTTATCGGTTTCTGAAAGCGATTTTATACCATATTTGCGCCTCATTTTTGCCCTTCCATTTTAAAAAGGGATCCTCGACGTATCTCGGGGGATACGCCTCCGGTCCATTGTAAAAATGATTCACAAACCTGGCATAAACTCGCTTCCATAAACCAAAAAACTCCACCGCATTGAGTATAATAACTCGGCTTTTTTTGACAAATACCGAAGTGTTAGCAATAACTCAGCAGATTCTGTACGAAGAGCCAGTTATACCATACTTCGGATGAGGTCCAACTTAAGACCGATAAGGATTTATGCCCAAAGCGCCACAGGACTTAAGAGACTTTAAAAGCCTACTAGAAATCGTAAAGACGCTGCGCGGCCCCGAGGGTTGCCCTTGGGACAGGCAGCAAACCCACCAAAGTCTAACTCGTTTTGCCATCGAAGAGGCCTTCGAACTGGCTGAGGCCATTGATAAGGCCGAGGATCAAGAGTTAAAGGAAGAACTCGGCGATCTGCTATTTCAGGTCGTTCTTCACTCTGAAATCGCAAGGCAAGAAAAGCGCTTCTCGATCGAAGATGTCCTCGAGGTCTTAAGCGAAAAAATGGTCCGAAGACATCCTCACGTATTTTCAGACGTCCAAGTGGCAGACGCCGATGAAGTCATTCGCAACTGGAGCGACATCAAGGCCAAAGAAAAAGCAAGTCGCCCCACTTTGCAGACCGAGCGTTTCGATATCCCAGAAGCCCTGCCAAGCCTAATTCGCAGTCAAAAAATCGGAGAAAAAACAAAAAAGTTTAATTTTGATTGGAGCAAAGCAGAAGAAGTTTTGGTCAAAGTCGATGAAGAATTTGCAGAACTAAAAGAGGCGATGAAAGGTAAAAACCAAAAAGCTATCCAGCACGAACTGGGTGATTTACTTTTCGCCGTAGCTCAACTCGCAAGACATCTCGATCAAGATGCCGAACAAAGTTTACGCATCGGCAATTCCCGCTTCGAAACCCGATTTTTCCGCATGAAAAGCCTTGCCTCAGAGCAAGGAAAAGATTTCTCAAAGCTTCCGCAATCCGCCCTCGAAGAGCTTTGGAAACAGGTCAAACTCGAAGAGCCCCGGTTTTAACTCCGTTTCAAGTTTGTCTTTGGTTTGGGATTGGGAATTACTGCGCGACTTGGATGGCGCAAGAGATGTTGCAGGTGATGACGCAGAATTTTTCGAAAAAGGGTATTTTTCCGTTCGTTGGATCTTTTTCTTCAACACACACTTCTTCTGCAACTGTGCCATTTAGCCCTCCGAGACATTTATCGACTAAACGGTTTAAAGCGGCGGCTTGAGCCCGATCACAGGACTCTTTTTTATTAAGTCTAAGCAAGGCCGTCTCGGTACGGGCTTCGTTGAGGTAAACCGTCTTTTGGGTTTTCGCCAGAGCCGATCCGGTGGCTAAAAATAGGAGTCCTATTGTCGCAAAACTTAGGTTTAAAATGAATCTCATAGGGCTTACTCCTTCAGCAAGACGAAGGAATTATAAGCAAATTTAAGACCAGCCTGAGGCTAAGATAAAGCCAAAGCGCCGCAAATTTTAAAGCAAAACAGAGCCCAAAATGGTCACTTTTTCGTCCTAAAACCTTCGTCTTAGGCTGCCCCAGATGGAGATTGCTTCTTCTGATCCTAACTTTTGGGAGATCGCAAAATAGCCGTAGACGCTAAGGGCGATGGATATAAATAGGGCCAGGGCGCGCCCAAATCCTAGTCCTAAAAAGCTCGCCAGAAGATCTTGAAGTGGCGAATAGCCCCAGTATAAAAACAAGCCCATCACTAAAAGGCCCGGCACAATTTTAAGGATTGGACCAAACAATTTGGTGAACCCCAATGGCCCGATGTATTTGCGAAATGCAAATCCCAGCAAAAGCATATTCAAGAATCCGGACAAAGAAGTTGAGGCCACGATTCCAAGCAGTCCGTACCAATCCACCCAAAAGTAGGCCACGATGATATGAACAAAAACACAAATTCCCGCAACGATTGCAGGAAGCCAAGTGTTTTGAATCGCATAAAAGCCTGGCGCCAATACCTTCGATACACTCGAGAACAGCAATAAAAAGCAATACACTTGAGTCACTTGAGCCGTAGCCAAGGCGTCTCTTGCATCAAATTTACCGCGCATAAATAAAACTTCCACAATCGGTTGCGCCAAGAAAAATAAGCCAACTGCACTGGGAAGCGCCAGAAACAACAAAACTTTAAGATACTTATTTGCCGTCCCAAGCATCGCCTCTTTTTTACCCTCGCTTAAAAGCGAAGAATAAGTCGGCAGTAGTGCTGCTCCCAAACTAATCGCTATCAAAGACTGTGGCAGCTCGAGCAATCGGTCTCCTGCATAAATGTAAGTCTGAGCTCCTTCGGCAAGCCTTGCCGCATAAGCCGCATTTACGAGGCTTAAAATTTGAAAAACCCCTAGGCCCAAAATGCCCGGAAGCATATTTTTTAAAACCTTTGTTAGACCCGGAACGCGGATATTGCTCTGAAGTTTCGGCAAAAAGCCAAGCTTCACCAACAAAACCGCGACCATCAGGGCTTGAATAACTCCACCAAAAATCACACCCCAAGCCAGAAGATCTCCAGGCACTCGACTAAAACTTTGTGGCAAAAGGGCGATCACGATAAATCCGAGGTTAAAAAATGCCGGTGCAATCGCTGGGATCAAAAATTTCTTTAAGGCGTTTGAGATCGCCATAAAAAAAGCATAAGTCGTCACCAGATAAAGGTAAAAAAACATGATCCGAGCCAAATATACGGTCTGCTCGACCTTGCCAGGAATAGAGCCAAATCCCGCCGGATGCCCAACCCAAGCCTGAATCAAGACATCCATAAAAATGATCGTAAAAGCACAGATAATTAGAGTGACCCCAGTGAGCAGGGTATAAACTCCATTAGCCAGGTTTTGGGCCCGGGCTTTGGCGACTTCGGGCGAATCCCCGGGCTGGGCCTTTAACTGAGAAATAAAGATCGGGATAAAGCTTACGGCCAGGGAGCCCTCGCCCAAGACTCGCCGGAAGAAATTGGGTAATTTAAAGGCCACAACGAAGGCATCTTTCGAGGTCAAATCAAAGGCGGCCATCATTACGGCGTCGCGCACAAAGCCCAAAACCCGAGAGGCCATGGTCCCGGCGGACATTGCGACAGCCGACTGAAGCACTCCAGACTTTGATTTTCCTTGTTTTTCTTTCAATAAATCAGGTCGAGCCGGCCCCGATACCCCGTCATTTGAATCTGCCATTCTCAACCACCACTCAGCACCCACTTGGGCTTGCCTGACGCAGGCCCCTGTGCTAGCACTGCTCCTGATTTCTGTTCACTTTGAGTTAACCACTGGAGGTTAGACCTTGGCAAACCATAAGTCGGCTGCAAAACGAGCTCGTCAATCGGTAGTAAAAGCTGCCAATAATACTAAAACTAGAAGCTCGATTCGAACTTTCGAAAGAAAGCTTGAAAAAGTCATCGGCGAAAAAAATAAAGATGAAGCTTTAAAAGTTTTGATCGCAGTCACCAGTCGTTTGGATAAAGCGGCTCAAAAAGGCGTGATTCACGCGAAAACTGCGGCTCGAAAAATTTCTCGTCTTTCTAAAAGAGTTCAAACTCTAGCCAAGTAATCTTTCTTTAAGCGGATCGGGGGCTCGGATTCAACTGAGCCTCGGCTTCTGATTTGGCTGCGACATAACTTCGAATACTTCGCTTACAATCAAATCCTAAATTCAAGAACTCAACTCCAAGCTTTACATCATTTGAGTTTGCTATTGTTTGCTGATATCGAACGATGCCCCTAACTATAATCGGGGGGGCCTCGGGAAGCTTAAAGGTAATGACCATCAACTGCCCCACCGGAAGACGCATTTCGGACCGAATCGCGACTCCGCCCTCACCGACCTCAATCGCCTGAAAAATCCTATAATCGCCACCAATCAATAGCCCGACCGCATGGTCAAAACCACGACGGGGAACTCGACGACGACGAATGTAGGTCTTCTCTTGAGCCACAGGGCACACCTCTTCAAAAGGACATCGGCAAAAATTATGGAATTCTTGAAGCCCGCCCTAAGGCCAGAAGAAACATCGGATATCGGATATCAGAATTCGGATATCCGATATCAGTCCCGTACTCAGAATTCAGTTCGGATATCCGAACTCTGTACAGATATCCGATATCAGAATTCTGCTATCCGATATCCGATGGTTTCAAATATCGCAGGTTTTGATGATGAAGTTTTCTAGCCAAATATGAGACGAAACCGGGGAAGACTTTAGCGCCTTATCGGTTTCAAAAAGGGCGTCCATGGTCATGCGGATTTTCGGATCTCCCCAGCTGCGGGCTTGGTCCATATAATCTTTTAAGAAAAAGCCAGGAACTCCGGCTTTTGTACTTAGTCTTTGCCCGCTCAGGCCAGACTTCATGCCTTCTCGCACGATCGAAAGAATTCGGACATGACGACTGATCATCGAGACCACGCCGACTTCGTTTTGTCCTTGCTCCAGAAGATTTGCTAAATGCATTAGTGCCAGCGCTCGGTCTCTGCGGCCAATGGCATTTGTTAAGTCAAAAACGCTATTGACCTTGGACTTTGAGACCACATTTAAAACATCTTCGGCTTCGATTTTCTTTTTGCCGCCAATAAAGTCCTTAAGCTTTCGGACTTCATTGTTGATCTCGGATAAGCTCTGGCCAATAAATTGCTGAATTAGGCTGCGCGCATCTTTAGAGATTTCGAGGCCATTTTGAAAAGCAATGTACTCGATCCACATGGGAATCTGATTATCGTAAGGGCGATTCAATTCAACGACGACACCGGACTCAAGAATTTTTTTATAATGCTTTTTTCGTTTATCAAAAGACTGACCTACTAAAATAAATACGCAGCTATCCACTGGATTTTCGAAAAGTGGTAAAAGAGCGGCCCAGTCTTTTTCCTTTAAGACATCCGCATTGCGGTAAATCACGACTCGTCTTGAGGACATCATCGGCAAAGTTTCAACGGTGTCTCGGACATGAACTGCGGCGACGTCTGGCGCAAAGAAGGAATCGTAATTAAAATCTGCGGCGCCATCGGCTAAGGCCTTGGCTTTTAGTAAAGCCACCGCTTGGTCGACAAGATAAGGCTCGTCCCCGAACACAAGATAAAGATTCTGCGGATCCTGCTTTTCGAGCTTAATCTGAAGGTTGCGTAAATCCATAGCAGGCACTAAAAATTCTCCGTAATACGATTGTGAGCTTCTTCCATAATTAACTCAGCAAGCTGAGCAATGGTTTGAAGCCGAACGCTGCGATTGTAAAGTGCATTCGCAGAATTGACTCCTGCGGCACCAATTCTCGGGGGCGCGTAGGCGCGTTCGTTCGAAAAATTGCCTTCCCAAAGAACAGCATTATCCGAAGCCCTTCGAAGTAAAACTCTGCAGTTGACGACCAAACGATACTCCGTTGTTAAAACAGATTTTTCGGGCAAAGAGGGAATCCCGGAATCACTTCCGCCGGTCACACCCGTTCCAGTGTTGGTACTGACGCTAACGATGGAGCCTTCTAAAATCACCGGGGCGCGGGAGCGATCCACCACTCTGGCCACCCGAGAGCGCTCGAATTCTTGAATCATCGCATTGGTAAACTGAACTTCAATTCCAACTTCGTCGGAGTTGTTTTTAAACACAGGAACCGCGATTTGGGTATAGCCGCCGGGGATGCCTCTTTGGGAATAACCAAAGCGATAACTTGCACAGCCCGACAAAATCAGGAGGCCAATTAGCCCACATAAAAAGCGATTGAAATGGAGTTTGATCACAAATTCACGCTAACCCCTGAAGAATTGAATTTCAACTGTGAAATCCATGCATCAGTTGCCTTATATTTACAAATCAAGATATACCTGACTGACTTGAGGGCCAGATAATATGAGTTCATCACAATATCCATACCGCCTAATGACTCCGGGTCCAGTGCCACTGCCTAAGGAAGTCCTCGAGCGGCTTGCCCGCCCAATGATTCATCATCGCACTCCTGAATTCTCTAAAATATTAGGCGCGGTTCTTGACAAGTTAAAATTGGTTTTCTTAACCAATCAGCCCGTGATGATGCTGTCTTCAACGGGCTCTGGGGGAATGGAAGCGGGCCTGGTGAATGTCTTGTCACCTGGGGATAAAGTTTTAAGCATCGTCTCTGGAAAATTTGGCGAGCGCTGGGCTGATATGGCCGAATGTTTTGGATTAAACGTCCTGCGCCTGAATGTAGCCTGGGGTCAGGCTGTCTCGGTAGATGAAGTCAAATGTCTTTTAGAACAGCACAATGATATCCGTGCTGTCCTTTGCCAAGCCTGCGAAACAAGTACTGCAAGCATTCATCCAATCCAAGCTTTAGCAAATTTGATTCGTCCTCGTGAACATACAATTTTTATCGTCGATGCAATTACCGCAATTGGAGCCATGAATCTGCCCATGGATGAGTGGGGTCTTGATGTTGTTATTGCAGGATCTCAGAAGGCCTTTATGCTTCCGACGGGGCTATCCTTTGTGGCCCTTTCTGAAAAAGCTTGGAAATTTAATTCTTCGGCTCGCTGCCAGAGATTTTATTTTGACCTAAAAGCTGAGCGCGATATGAACAAAAAAACTCAAACTCTTTTTAGTTCATCCGTGGCACTGATTCAGGCCTTAGACTGGGTCTTAGGCGAGATGACTCAAAAAGGTTTAAGTCAGTGCATTGCTCGTTGTGAAACTTTGGCCCGCGCCACTCGCGAGGCAGCTGCAATTTTAGGGCTTTCTGTTTATTCACAGTCTCCCTCAAATTCTGTGACGGCTTTGCTCTGTCCAGAAGATTTGTCCTCAGAAGCGGTCCGTGACCGCCTCGAAGCTGAATACAATATCACTTTGATGGGCGGCCAAGATCAATTGAAGGGAAAAATTCTGCGCATTGGACATCTAGGTGGAATTTCTGATGAAGATCAGGTTGAAACTATAAAGCTGCTTGGAAAAAGTCTTCTTGATCTAAAAATGAAGGGCCTCACCCAAGAAAAAGTGAATCAAGCCGTGCAAATCACTCAAGGGATTTTAAACAAATGAGTTTTCAAGTCCTAGTGACTGAAAACTATTCGGCGGAAGCTTTGCAAAAGCTGCGTAGCCTTGGCGCAGATAAAAACTTAGAGATTCTCGTCGATACGGAATTTAAAAAAAATGAAGCCGCACTAAAAAGCTGTCAGGCCCTTTTGATTCGCAGTCGAACCGAAGTCAATTTAGAGCTTTTAGAAGCCGCTCCCAATTTAAAAGTCGTAATTAGTGCGACCAGCGGCTTTGATCATATTGATCTAAAAGCCTGTAAGAAAAAAAGCATTCAAGTGGCCCATACTCCAGAGGCCAATGCAGATAGCACGGCCGAGCTGACCTTGGCTTTGATGCTAAACTTAAGTCGGCACATTCACCATAGCAGTAAAGCGATTTCAACAGGCCATTGGCGCGAGGCCTCAACGAGAGGCCATCAGCTAAAAGGCCGCTGTCTTGGCATTGTCGGATTTGGACGAGTGGGCAAAAAAGTTGCAAAGCTGGCTCAGGCCTTTGGAATGAAAGTGATCGCGGCCGACCCCTACCTGACTCCTGAAGATATGATTAAAGAAGATGTTGAAGCCTTAAGTTTTAGCGAATTACTTTTGGCCGCAGATATTGTTAGCTTTCATGTGCCGCTAACGACCGAGACAAAGCATATGATCAATCATCAGACCATCAGGCATATGAATTCCGAAGCCTTGTTGATTAATGTCTCTAGAGGCGAGGTCCTAAGCGAGACCGATTTGACTGCTGCTTTGGATGAGGGAATTTTATCGGGTCTGGCTTTGGATGTTTTTGAAAAAGAGCCTCTGCCCAGAAGCTCTCGCTTGAGGTCTTACCCACAGATTTTAATGACTCCGCACATCGGAGCCTATACCGAGGAAGCCTTTTCTAGGTCTTCCTTTGAAGCCGTCGAGAATCTTTTGCATTTTTTAAAATCCGGATCGGTTTTGACTCCCCTCCCCGAACACCAGGCCTGGTTTGCCAAATCCCTATAAGTCTTTGTAAGATGCCGCTCTTGTGCCTATAGCTTTTGAGGGGGATTCATGCCTGGAATCATCGTTGTCGGAGCCCAGTGGGGCGACGAAGGAAAAGGAAAAGTCGTTGATGTGTTCTCTGCCGAAGCGGACCTAGTGGTGCGCTATCAAGGGGGCGCGAATGCCGGCCACACTTTGATCGTCGACGGACATAAAACAGTTCTTCATTTGGTGCCTTCTGGAGTCCTTCACCCAAAGACGACTTGTGTGATCGCAGCCGGCGTTGTTTTGGATGTCGAAACTGTTCTTGAAGAAATCCTAGCTTTGAAGAAAAACGGCCTTTTATCAAACCCCAATCAACTATTAATCTCGGATTCGGCCACAGTGATTTTGCCTTATCACCGGCAGCTCGACATGGCTCGAGAAAAGGCCTTAGGACACGAAAAGATCGGAACCACCGGAAAAGGAATTGGTCCGGCCTATGAAGATCGTGCCTCTAGAAAAGCCATTTTATTTGGAGATTTATTTCGTCCCGAAACTTTGCGCGCAAAATTAGAGGCCTCATTAAAAGAAAAAAACCATTTGCTTCAGCACTTTTACAAAGAAGCCCCCGTCGATGCAGAAGCCGTGATGGCTTCGGCAAAGCGCTGTGCCGAAGCCATGGCCCCTTACCGCTGCAACGACACCTCACTTGCGATTCATAAAGCCTTAAAAGCTGGGAAAAAAGTTTTATTCGAAGGGGCTCAAGGAAGTCTTTTAGATTTACTGCACGGGACTTATCCCTTCGTGACCAGTTCTTCGACCCTTGCAGGCTCGGCATTGATTGGCTCGGGAGTAGGACCTACGACGATTCAAAAAGTTGTTGGGATCACAAAGGCCTATGCAACTCGAGTGGGCTCTGGGCCCTTTCCAACCGAGTGTGACGACGAGATCGGCGAGCGCATCCGAACAGTCGGCAAAGAGTTTGGCGCGACCACCGGCCGAAAGCGCCGCTGTGGTTGGCTCGATCTGGTCGCCCTAAAATATGCGATTCGCATTAATGGGATCACCCACCTGGCTTTTATGAAGATGGACGTCTTAAGCGGGATCGAAGAGCTTAAAATCTGCTCAGAATATGAGCTAGATGGCGAGCGCATCACCGAATATCCGGTCAGCCCCGGGGATTTGGCCCGAGTTAAGCCTATTTACGAGTCCATCGCCGGCTGGAGTGAAGATTTATCAGGCATCAAAGCCCTGAAAGATTTACCCCGAACGGCCCGGGCCTATGTGGACTTTGTGGAAAAAGCCATCGAAACCCCGATGGATGTGATCTCTTTAGGCCCCAACAGAGACCAAACTTTGTGGCTTCGCCCGCTTTTTTAGCAGAGGGGCCGCGCAAGATGTCAAAATTCTTTCAGTTCTTGGTTGACGGAGTGCTCTTAATTTTGAAATATGAGCGTCCTATTTTCAGGAAGAATTTCTTGATCCGCTAGCTCAGTTGGTAGAGCACTTCACTTTTAATGAAGGGGTCGATGGTTCAAGTCC
>CAYMDP010000016.1:0-56703 GCA_964389375.1 uncultured Pseudobdellovibrionaceae bacterium
ACTTGGCTGTGGGCAGTCATCCGGAATGGGCGCGCCATCCATGGCTCGCGGCCTGGTCCATCCTGGACCGCCGAGGCCCATTCCGGATGACTGCCCACAGCCAAGTGCAGGGCAGCTAGCGGAGTTCTTTTTGTAGGCGGGATTGCATTTTTTCTTGGATGTCCATGGCTAAGTCGCAAACCAGTTCGCGGTCCTTAGCACTTGTTTGATCAAAGGGAAGCGAAATGGGCTCCATAAAGATAATCTTCCATTTTGAAGGAAGCGGAATAATATTTAAGGGGAGCGGGATGACGAGTCCCCGTAAGTATTTTGTCAGTCGAATACTTTTTAAATTAATATGAGTCTCTTCAGCCCCAATAACTAGAGTGGGAACGATGGGAGCCTTAGTTTCGAGGGCCAGTCGAACAAATCCACGGCGAAACTCCTGAAGCACGTAAGATTTTGAGGAGACCTTAAAGTTGCCGGCTTCACCTTCTGGAAAAATTATTATCGCCTGTTTTTTCTTTAGTGCCTCAACTCCATTTTTGTAAGTGGCTTCGACGAAGCCCAGCTTCTTAGCGGGAATGGCGGTCGTCTGGGTTAAGAACCAAAGATGGTGGGTCAATACAATTGGTTTTCGTTTCAGACGCTTGCCGATCTCGTAAGCCAAAATCATGGCGTCAAAGCCCGTGACTCCCGAGTGATTGGGAGCAAAAATGATCGGGCCATGCTTTGGCAGAAATTCGAGGCCTTCGATTTCTACCCGAAAATACTTGTTTGCGATCTCCATCAAAAACCGAGGGATGACTCGATACAGCAGGCGATCAGCATCCTTTTCTAAAAGGCGCTCTAAAAAATTTTGTTTGGGCTTTTTCGATTTTTTATTCATTATACCCAAAGTGACCGAGTTTACCGGTTTATGGAAGTAAGTTTTTGCCAGATTTGCGAATAATTTTTAGTTTAGACCGGAGGCGTATCCGCTGTGATACGTCGAGGATCTCATCTCAAAATTAGGCGCAAGGATCCTAAGAATTCGCTTTCAGAAACCGATAAACTCGATCACTTTGGGTATCTGTCGCACCAACCTATGGCTCGGAGTTTTGTGATGTCAAAATATATTCTTGCAATCGATCAAGGAACCACTGGAAGTACGGCAAGCCTTCTTAATCAAAAAGGGGATTCCGTATTTAAGGTCAACGAAGAGTTTGAGCAAATTTATCCAAAAGCAGGTTGGGTCGAACACAATCCTGAAGCGATTTGGAAATCCTGTTTATCTACAATTTCAAAAGCGATTGAGGGGGCCAAGATTCAGGGCAGCGACATCGCCGCCATTGGGATTACCAATCAGCGAGAGACCGTGGTGGTCTGGGATAAAAACTCTGGTCGGCCGGTCCATAATGCCATCGTTTGGCAATGTCGAAGAACAACGGATTTTTGTGAGTCGCTGAAGAAGAAAAAACTCTCTAAAATGATCAAAGCCAAAACGGGTCTTGTAATTGATCCTTACTTCTCGGCCTCGAAGATTCGTTGGATTCTGAAAAATCAAAGCTCTTTGTTAAGCCAGGCAAAGGCGGGAAAGGTTCTTGCGGGAACTATAGATAGCTTTCTTTTGTGGCGTTTGACTAAAGGTTTGGCCCACAAGACGGATGTGTCCAATGCAAGCCGGACAATGTTGATGAATATTCATAAAGGAGACTGGGATCAGGATTTATTAAAACTTTTCTCTGTGCCCAGAGCGATGCTTCCCTCTATCGAAGATTCAAGTGGGATTTTAGGACATACATCGGGAGTGCCGGGCCTTCCCGACGGGATCCCCATTTCTGGAATGGCAGGAGATCAACAATCGGCCTTATTCGGACAAACCTGTTTTGAGGTGGGCTCTGCTAAATGCACATTCGGTACGGGCAGTTTTATTTTGATGAATTGTGGCCCGAAGGCGGTTCAATCCAAAGCGGGAGTTTTAACAACGGTTGCGTGGCGTTTAGCAAAGCAAAAACAAATGACCTATGCCTTAGAGGGCGGAGCTTTCATATGCGGAGCGGCTGTTCAATTTTTAAGAGATCAATTTGGTTTTCTAAAGTCCAGTGGAGAAGTAGAGGCCTTGGCCGCACAGGTTGACTCTTCAGACGGAGTTGAATTTGTGCCGGCACTGACTGGTCTTGGGGCTCCCTACTGGAAACCCGAAGCGAGAGGAATCATTACGGGCCTAACACGAGGAACAAAACGGGCTCATATTGCGCGGGCAACACTTGAAGCCATGGCACTTCAAAATGTCGACATTCTTGAAGCGATGAAAAAGGATCTGGGAAAAAACATTCGGGGTCTTAAGGTTGATGGGGGAGCTTCAGCGAATAACCTATTGATGCAGCTGCAGTCCGATTATCTTGCAGCCTCAATTACTCGCCCGAAAATGATCGAAACCACTTCCGCCGGCGCAGCTTATTTGGCAGGTCTTGGAGTCGGTTTTTGGAAAGACCAAGCCGAGATTAAAAAAGTATGGGCGATCGACAAAGAGTTTAGCCCCACACTTTCTGCGGCTCAAAGGTCTAAGCGATTAAAGAGCTGGCATAAGGCCATCGCAATGTTGAGTTAGCCCTTGATCGCAGTGTAAGGATTATAAACAGGCAGACCAGTCAGCTTAAATTGTTCATTTTGCCTGTATTTTATTGTTATTTGCCTGTGTTCAGACCAAAAGCCTTTCCATGCAAAGCACGGAGCCCCGAATTTTAGATCACACAAACTATCGTAGTTTTTTAAAGTCCTATTACGACTACAAAAAACGGACCTCCAAAGGCTTTAGCTACGAGGTATGGGCACGAAAGCTTGGGCTAAAAAACAACACCTCAATCTTAAAGATCATCCGTGGCGACAGGAACGCTGGCCCCGCAGTCCAAGAAAAACTGATTCAATATTTTCAGTTTCAAAGTGAGGAGATTGCTTATTTTAGGGATCTTGTTCTTCTCGAAAAAATGCCCGAACAAAGCCCATTAAGGCTTCAAATTATCGAGCGCCTGTCTTTTAGATATAAGGATACCGAGTTTCAACAGATTGATGAAAATCACTTTGTTCTTCTTGCGGATTGGTGGCACTGGGCGATTCGCCAGTTGCTTAAGTTTAAAAAATTCAAGCTCGATTCTTCGCACGAGATCGCAAAAAGCTTTCACTTTAAAGTCAGCCCTAAAGAGGTCGACACCTCGATCAAACGTCTTATGGAGTTTGGATTTATCAAGGCGGATGAAGAGGGTGTGCTGATTTCGGATCCGCAGTCGCGAAGCATAAAAAGCCAGGTATGTAATGAGGCGATTCGTTCTTTCCATGGAGCCGCACTTGTCAATGCACAAATCGCTTTAAGAGATCTGCCCGTGGATGAGCGTGAATTCAATAGCCTGGTCCTCGCCGTGCGGTCAGAGGACTTCGGTTCCGCCAAAGAAGAAATTCTCGAGTTCGTCAAAAAATTCAATCAACGTTTTTCCCAGGAAGATGCGGCAGATTCGGTTTATCAGCTCGAAGTCGCTTTGTTTCCCCTGACATCAAAGTCGGATAGTCTTAGCAATTCGTGAAAAATTTATATGTGGCCAAGGGGATCTATCTAAATTGTACAGGTTGCCTGTATTTGCTTGTGGTTTGCCTTGGAATAGTTCAAATCTTTGGGGAATGGAGCCAACACAACCACGTATTTTAGATCATACGAACTACCGTAGCTTCCTGAAGGCTCATTATGAGTTCATGAAGCAAAACTCTAGAAACTTCAGTTACGAAGCCTGGGCTCGCAAGCTTGGGCTTAGAAACAATACCTCTCTTTTAAAGATTATTCGCGGCGATAGAAATGCCGGACCCGAAGTCCAAGAAAAACTGATTCAGTACTTTCATTTTCACAGCGATGAAATTTCATATTTTAGAGATTTAGTTTTACTCGAGAAAATTCCCGAGCAAAGCCCCTTACGCCACGAGATCATCGAGCGTCTAACATTTCGCCATAAAGATGGTGAATTCCATCACATGAACGCAGATCAGTTTGCGCTTTTATCGCAGTGGTGGTCCTGGGCCCTTCGCCAGCTGATAAAGTTCAAACGGTTTAAGCGGGACTCTTCTCAGGAAATCGCAAAGCTTTTTCGTTTTAAGGTGACCCCCAAAGAAATTGAGGTCTCTGTCGATCGCCTGATTGAGTTTGGATTTGTGCAAGTTGATCAAGAGGGAGTTTTGGTGACTGACCCAACCCCCCAGCACATTCGCAGTGATGTGTCGAATGAGGCGATTCGCTCATTTCATGAAAACTCACTCATAAATGCGCAGATTGCTCTTAGAAATCAGGCCGTTGAGGAAAGAGAATTCAATGCTCTTGTCCTTGCAGTTAAAGAAGAAGATCTCGGGGCAGCAAAGGAAGAGATTGTTAGCTTCATGAGAAAGTTTAACCAAAGATTTGCAAAAGAGGCAGATGGCGACACGGTTTATCAGCTTGAATTGGCCTGGTTCCCCTTGACGAAAAAGTGTCAAAAGGAAGGTGTAAAGTGAGATCTATTCAAATTGGATTAATGATCCTATTTCTCAACTTGGTGGGTTTCCAAGGGGTCGCGGTCGCCAGGGGTGGGGATCTTATCGGGAATGGGGGGAGTTTTACGGATCTTAGATTTATCGAGATCGCTTATGAATTTTTGGAAGCCGCTAAACGGGCAAAGGGTGCGCAAATGCAGCAAGGGCTGCCTCAAATCGATGTTGCAAAGTTGGAGGAGCTCTTGACTCGGGTCAATATCGAGCAAAGCAATTCTTCTTTGGACCTTGGAGTGAATGAAAAGCACGGCATTAATTTTCCTCACGAGCTTTTGATTCAATATGACCGAGTCACTTTTGAAAACCAGAGTAAAGCCCATCAAGACATCTTCGTTGTTCACGAGCTCTTGCCCCTTTTGGGAATTTCGGATTCCTTGTTTCGAATTTCAAGACCTCTTGTTGAGTTTTTAAAGGCGAGTGAGTTTTGGACGACTGAATACCGTTCCCCTAAAAAGGTTCATTACGAAGAAATTTTAGAAAGCTACCATGACGATGACCGTCGGTTTGGATTTCAACTTTCTGTTGCTATAGATCTGTGCCAAAAAGCGAAGAAGATCTATGTTCTTGAGTACTACTTTGTTTACTGTGAATTTATCGAAAAAAAGCAGGGCTATGTTGTTCCCTATGTGGTCGATTTCAGCCGGGGCGTGCCGAAACCCCGTCCGGAAGAAGAGAAGGGCCGGCCAGTATCTCGGGATGTGCTTGAGAGAGATCTTCGAAAAGAGCACCCGATCTTCAGGCCGACCAGTAGTTACGGCCTAAATGTATACGGCTTGGGGAGAACAGACGAACTGACCTGGCGGGTCATTATGTCGACTCGAGCGGGTGTCAGCGCTCTGCTTCAGGCTAACTATGGAAGCCGACTAGAGGCTCTTCGTAACTGTCGACAGTTTTTAAGTGGTTCATCTTCTAACGACATTCGCTATCATTCCGCAGTTTGTCGGACCGGGAAAGAAACGAACCTGTCCACCGGCACCAGATTCTATTTTGAAGTTCTCTCGCAAAATCCTTTACTTGCAGAGTGATTCAGGACGCCATGATTGGTCTTTAGGAGGGGCTTAGCCTGGACCCCTGCCTAGTCTGCCAAGCGCTGAAATCTAAAAACTGTGCGACGCCTGGCGGAAATAATTTCTTTGGTCTAAGGCGGGTCGATTTCCCAGAGAAAATAACTTATTCTAATTAGATCAGCTTCCGGAACTTTTTAGCCGACAAAGCTTGTCGCAGGTTCTAGGCTGTGCTGAGATAATCCAGACTTTGTCTACGACTCATGGAGGGGCGTTGACCATACTTCGAACGGCTTTAGCCACAATTATTTTCTCTTTTTCTGCCAATGCCCAGAACCCAGCCTTCGAGGGAGTTCGAAACAAAGTTCTCGCGGGCGAAAAAGCTCAGGCCCTTTCAATTCTTGAAGGCGCAAGCATTCAAAAGTTAGAGCCCAAAGACCAAGCCTTAGCCGCTTTTGCTAAGGGGATTTTATTTTTTGAAAATCAAAAATTTTCAGAGGCTAAGGTTGCCTTAGAGAAATCGATTGAGCTTAAAACGAATTTGCTTCCCTACGCGACCTATTATCTAGGCTTGGCCTCACAGCAGCTCGGGGATTTTACCATGGCGAGAAAGCATTTGGATGCGGCGGTAAAACTTGCACCTCCACGCCATCTTCAGTATCAGGCTCGTTTTCACCTCGCAGAAATGGACCTTAAAGAAAAAAAATGGAAAGTGGCCGGTAAACATTTGGCCTATCTAGAAAGACGCTGGCGAGGTTCTACTCAGTACCCAGAGGTCTTATGGGGTCTGATTCAAGTCGAGCAAAACAGCAAACGTCAGTGGAATGTTTGTCGTTGGGCAAGACGCCTTTACTCTGGGCACCCACAACATGCCTTGGTTAGAGACTGGGGAATTGATCTTCAAAATGCGATGGTTGAAGGCAAGCGTCTTGGCTGCTTAGCTTCATTCGACGATCAAAGTCGAAGGATGAGGCGCCTCCAGTGGGCCGGCGAATCCGATCGTGCCCGCAGAGAAATCGAAACCTTAAAGGCACGTGCGCCGAAGTCAGCGACCTATGTTGTCGATCGGGTGCTAGCAAACTTCTTGATTCATGAAGGGTATGTAGAAGATGCTGTTCGGCTTTTGCTTCCGTATCATGGGGAACAGAAGAAAAATTTAGCTTACCTGTCTTTGCTTGCTCGGGCGGCCTCAAGAGCTGGGGAATTTCCGACTGCTGTTGGAGCCTATACTCAGGCCCATGAATTGGCCCCCAGATCACAGGCTGGTCGTGAAGCTCTTTATCAGGCGGCCTTCTTAAGTTATCAGTTTCAAGATTATGATGGGGCCGCTCGAAAGTTTGAGCGCTTTATAAAAATCTACCCAACTTCTGGTTTAAGCCGAGACGCAAAATGGCATCTGGCTTGGAATCACTATCTAAAAGGCGACTACGAATCCGCACTTCAGGGTTTTGCTTCGATCAAAGTTGAGCGTAAGCGTTGGAAGCGTCGATGGAGAAAAGTCACCGACGAAAAAATCCTTTACTGGATGGCCATGAGCTATTTGCGTCTTGAGGATTATCAAAACGCGCGAAAAAACTTCGAAGAAATTGTCTTGGCACGCTCCTATGATTATTACTCTCGAGCGGCCAGTTCGAGACTTAAAAGTTTGCCCACACTTTCTCCCGAGCTAAAACAAGCTTCCGCCGAACGAGATCTCGCGTCCCTGCCGGCCGGGGAAGAGACTCCCGCAGAGGTTTTAGAGCAAGAGGCCGTGGCCGCAGATTCAGTTGAGGATGAAAATGATTCGGAAGAGGCCCTGGCAAAAAGAGAAGAAGAAGCTTTAGATCCGGCGGATGAGCCCGAGGCTCCGGTAGGACCAGAAGAGGCCTTGGCTGCTGAAGACGGGGAGGATGAGATGTGGAAGGTCTCTACTTTCCGCGATCCTCGGTTAAGAAAACGTTTTGTCATGGCCAGAGATTTAATCTCTGTTGGCTTTAACGATATGGCTCGCTATGAACTTTACGAGATCGAGCGACGCACTCGTTATCCCGCTTATCTAAAGATGCTGATCAGCGCCTATGATGCGATCGAAGCCTATAACCGCTCCTCGGCCATCAGTAATAATAATTTTGCGGCCGTCCGGATTCGAGGGGGCTTTGATGGCGCAAGGGACCTTTGGGAATCCAGCTATCCTCAGGCCTACAAGTCTTCAGTGGACGAGGCGGCGAAAAAACTTGCGATCCCATCCGACTGGATTTGGTCGATTATGCGGGCCGAAAGTAACTTCAGAGCAGACGTATCTTCCCCGGTTGGAGCAAAGGGCTTAATGCAGCTGATGCCAGGCACCGCAAGACAAGTCGCAAGTCTAATGGGAATGGATGATTTTGATTTGCCTTCAATCACTAAGCCCCATGTAAATATCCAATTGGGTTCTCGCTATCTTCAGCGATTGGCGAAAAAATTTGATAATCAGCTTCCTCTGGTTGCCGCGGGTTACAATGCAGGCCCTCATCGAGTCGAGAACTGGCTTTCTTTATTCGGTAACCTAGATTTTGACGAATTTATCGAGCATATTCCGTTTTTAGAGACACGAAATTACGTCAAGCGTGTCACGACGAACTACATGGTTTATCAAACGCTCTATCGTAAAAGTCCGGACGAGCTCGCCTGGTTAAGGCAGCCCGTAAAGTTCACCGCTGTCGCTCGCCCCGCAACTCGCGAAAGCTGGGATTGATCCAGAACCCCGCCTAAAGCGCGGCGCGTCTTTAAAAATTGCTCCTCCTGCCTTCCTCTGGTCTTAGCGAAGTTGACTTCAAGTCGAAAGCATTGAAGATTCGGGACCTTCTGAATCTCTGACTGAGGAGTTTTTATGCGTCGCTTGTGGTTTTGCTTGGCCTTGATCCTTCCGGTGTTAATGAGCCTTTCCTGCACAAAAAAGAAAGCCAGTGTCGAATACGGACTTGATGTGACAGAAACTCTAAGAATAAATATTTCTCAAGAGCCCCCATCACTAGATTGGTCTAAATCAACCGACACGACTTCGGCTTTGATTCAGATGAACATTATGGAAGGTCTTGTCGAGTACGATCTTGCCGACGCAGAGCTTGGATTAATTCCCGGTCTTGCAACCGAGTGGTTTCCTTCTGATCAGGCAAAGAAGTGGACCTTTACTTTGCGTAAAGGGGTCCTTTGGACTGACGGAGTTGAATTTACAGCTCAGCACTTAATTGACGGCTGGGAGCGTTTACTAAATCCAGCGACGGCCTCTGAATATGCCTACTTCTTATATAGTGTAAAGAACGCGCGATCCTACAACGAAGGAAAGCTAAAAGACTTTTCTCAAGTCGGGGTTTCCGTCGATAAAGAAGGCCGTGTGGTCGTGGAATTGACTCAGCCCAAAAGCTACTTCCCTTATCTTTTGACTCATCACTCGACCTATCCGATCCGAAAAGACGTCGTCGAAAAGCACGGGGATAAATGGACCGAGCCCGAGAATATGGTTTCACTTGGTGCCTACAAACTAAAAATCTGGGAGCACGATAAGGCCATTGTTTTAGAGCGAAACGAATCTTATTTCGGTGAAAAGGCAAAAACAAAATACGTATTGGCTTATATGATTAATGAACTCTCAACAGCTCTTAATCTTTTCGATGCAAAACGCCTTGATGTGCAAAGCCAACTTCCGTCCAGAGAACTTGCGACTCTTCGCAATCGGCCTGAGTACCGTGAGATGGGAATTCTTGGGATCTATTATTACGGTTTTAATACAAAAAAACCTCCCTTTGATAACCCGAAAGTTCGAAGCGCCTTTTCTCACGCGATTGATCGAAAAGAAATTACGACTCTGTTAAATGGGGGACAAATTCCTTTAACAAGTTGGATTCCTCCAGGAATGTTCGGCTACGAAGCCGATCGTGGAGTTAAGTTTGATGCCGAAAAAGCGCGTTCACTTTTGGACGAGGCTGGATTTAAAGACCGCACCAAGGTTCCAAAGATTACACTTAGCTTTAACACCAACGAAGATCACCAGCGTGTAGCAGAAAATGTCCAGGCTCAGATTAAGAAAAATCTAGGTGTGGATATCGAGTTAAAAAATGAAGAGTGGAAGGTTTACTTAAGCTCTTTAAAAACAGAGCCCGCTTCGATCTTTCGCCTAGGTTGGCTTGCGGACTATCCAGATCCAGATAACTTCATGAATCTAATGACTAGCTATTCCGAAAACAATCACACGCGCTGGGGTGATAAGGCCTACGACGGATTGATCGAAAAAGCGGTTAGCATTGTAGACAAAGAAGAAAGACGAAAAATCTATTCTGAAGCCCAAAAGAAGATGACTGAAGAAGCAGTTCCCGTGGTGCCAATTTACTCGATGGTCAGCCAAGAGTTGATTTCTCCAAGGGTTAAAAACTATCCCGTTAACAGCATGTCTAGAGCGATTCTTAAGGGAGTCGAGCTGAAGTGAAGCAAAAGCTAGATTTGGTTCTAGGGCCACTGCTTATTTTAAGTCTGGCGGTGACCCTATTCTTAAGCTTTTTTAATTTTGAGATTTCGAAATGGCTGGTCTATTTAGATATAGCCCTAGTTGCATTTTCATTTATCTATTACACCCTTGCTCAGCATCTAACGAAGTATGTGTTTAAAAGAGTCATCGAGGCCTTAGTCACTCTTTGGGTCATCGCAAGTCTAACATTCTTTGCACTTCGTTTGATGCCAGGTGGTCCATTTGATCAAGAAAAAGCCCTGCCTCCCGAGGTCAAAGCCAATATCGAAGCTAAGTATCAGTTGAATGCTCCTCTTTACGAGCAGTACTTCAATTACATTGGTGGATTGTTGGTAGGTGATCTAGGGGAATCTTATAAGTATTTGGGACGAAATATTTCCGAGATTATTGCAGAGACCTTGCCGGTGTCGGTACAGCTTGGGGTCTATTCTTTAATTTTGGCTTTTTTGATCGGAATTCCTGCAGGGGTTTATAGTGCGTCCAAACACAATACGGCCATCGATGGATTAACCATGATGTTTGCAATCAGCGGCGTCGCATTGCCCAGTTTTTTGATAGCTCCGATTGTGATCTGGATTTTTTCTTTTCATTTAGGTTGGTTCGAGCCCGCTCTTTGGGAAGGTCCCTTGTACTATATTTTACCTGTGATCGTGTTAGGTACCAGACCTGCTGCGGTGATTGCGCGTTTGACTCGGGCAAGCGTTTTAGAAGTGATCAGGTCCGATTACATTCGGACCGCTAAAGCGAAAGGGCTATCAAATGCCACGGTTCTTTATAAGCATGTTCTAAAGAATTCTTTGATTCCGGTTTTAACTTACTCTGGGCCCTTGGCCGCTGGAATTTTGACCGGGACCTTTGTGATCGAGCAAATCTTTGCAATTCCGGGACTGGGAAAACACTTAATCTTAAGTGTCAGTAACAGAGACTACCCCTTGATCCTTGGAACAACTTTTATTTTTTCTTTAGCTCTGGTTGCTGCAAATCTTATTGTTGATCTGCTCTATGCCTACTTTGATCCAAGGATTAAGTTGTCATGAGTTCTGCTAAAGCTCCTCAAAGCTTATGGTCAGAAGGCTATCGTCGCTTAAAACGAAATAAGTTTGCGATGTTTTCTGGCTTTGTCATTGTGCTGACCTGTTTGATTGCACTTTTCGCCGACTTTTTGGCTCCCTATGCTTTTTACGAGCAACATATGGATCGTATCTTAGAACCTCCTTCTAGCCGTCATTGGCTAGGGACCGATTCATTAGGTCGAGATATGTTGTCGCGCATGATCTATGGGGCACGAATGTCGATGGCCGTTGGAATTGTTGCCGCTTTAATTTCACTTGTGATCGGTGTGATTTTTGGCGCGGTCTCAGGCTGGTTTGGTGGCCGAGTGGATTCTTTCATGATGCGCATTGTGGATATTCTTTATTCGGTTCCAACCTTAGTATTATTGATCTTGGTAAAAGTAATTTTTGATGCTGGAAACTTTTTTACCAATCCAGAGCTTAAAGCCCTCACGGGAATGTTGGTCGCATTAAGTCTTGTTAGCTGGGTGACACTCGCTCGCGTAGTGCGCGGCCAAGTCCTTCAGATTAAAGAGATGGCCTATGTTGAAGCCGCCAGAGCCCTTGGAGCCAGAGGCTTTCACGTCGTCCTTCGCCATGTGTTTCCGAATATCTTAGGACCAATTATCGTGCTTCTGACCTTCGAAATCCCGGCAAATATTCTTTACGAAAGTTTTCTGTCCTTCTTGGGTCTTGGACTTCAGCCGCCTTATTCAAGTTGGGGAGTCCTTGCAAACGAAGGTTGGAGATCTTTAAGAACTTATCCGCATCTTATGATTTCACCAGGCGTCGCACTTTTTATGGTCATGCTTGCCTTCAATCTGCTAGGTGATGGACTTCGCGATGCCTTCGACCCCCAAATGAAGGGCCGAGTTTAATCTGACCCCCGAGTCTTTCCCGAGCAGTCCGTTTACATTTTTTAAGTGCTCCACCTCAGCCGTCGAACATCCTCGGTCGGCCCTTCGGAGTGGATTTAGGTGCCCGTCGTATTTTTGCGTAACGAGGCGTTAGCGGTTCGTGTATCCTTACTCAAAAATACGATAAATAACGGCTTCCCGTTTCCATCATCCATTCCTGATCGGATTGTTTCAGAAAATACGCGGCAAGGCTTTCACGGGCAGTTAAGGAAGCACGAGCTTTCTTTGATCTTCTCTTCCCATACTTACCAAAAAGGGATCCTTTTCTTGAAGAGTTTGGAAGTCGGTTTTGTTTTTTAGGTTCTTCCAGTTATTTTGAATCATGATTTGGCCGATGGATCCGCCTAAGGTTGATCCGGGGCCTAGTAAAACTAAGCGGTCAGGGGCAAACTCTTTTAGGCAAACACTGACGGCCGCCGTGAAGTCGTATGCTGCATAAACCTGATGTCTGAAGGTGTAGTCGTAAAGATTCTCAAGGTCTGAATAATGTTTGGGCCAAATTTTTCCCCGTCCGTCGACTAAGGGGATTTGGGGTTGCGAAAATAAGCTTGAAGGCAATTGTCTTAGGGCTTTATCCGAAGTCTCTCTTAGCAGGGGAGTGTGAAAAGCTGCGTGGTTGATTAACTGAAAAGGATAATCATCAATCTGAGGAAGCTCCTTCAACAGAGCCGCCACACCTGGCTTATTTCCCGCCAAAACCAAGTATCCACCAAGGCGAATCGAAAGATAGGATTCACACTCTGGTCTGGAATTGATTTCATCAACTATCGCAAAAACGGCACTTTCTTGCTCTTTATCAATGCGCCAGTCTTTGCCAATAATTGGATAGATGACCTGTCCGCCGATGATTTGCTCTTTCATCATCGAGCCCATTGTATTGATCACTTCAAAAGACGCCTTTTCTTTTAAAGCGCCACTTAAGGCCAAGGCAATGTACCAGCCCATCGAGTTTCCGGTGATTGCTACAACTTCAAATTTATTTTGATCAATGCTTAAAAAATCTGCGTAAGAACAAGAGTGAATCAGCATCGAGGCGTTTTCGCCCTTCGTATGAACATGGGGCTGAAATTTTTCTGCCCCATCCAGATCCGAGATCTTTGACTGCCCTAAATTCTCTCGCCATTGATCGACGGAATTCACATAATCGCGAATGGGGGCGCCAAATTTTTTTAAATAACCAAGGGTTTCTTTGGTGTAGGTCCCGCGTCCCGGGCAAATGACAACAAGGCGTTCTTTCGACATTTTTTAAACCTTATTCAAAAGGCGCAGGGCCTGGTTGATAATGTCCTCTTTGCTCGGAAGTCCAGAGGCTGCGGCTTTTCCTAGGGGAATAAAACAATCTTCGGCAGCAAGAACTCGGACTTTCGGAAGTTGATCAAGGTGCTCAACCAATGAGGCGACTAAAAATTCGCTTAAAGATCCGGTTTTTCGACACTCATCAACAATCAAGATATGCTGACAATCTTGAACGGCCTTGCTTAAAGTCACTTGATCAATCGGTGCGATCCAGCGCAGATCAATCAAACGGGTTTTTACTTTATGTTTGTCTTCAAGTTCTTTAATGGCTTGCCTAGAGTAGTAAGTGCCATTGCCGTAAGTGAGGATCGCAAGTTCTTTGCCCTCGCCAAACACTCCAAATTGTCCGATCGGAATTTCTTCACCAAGGCTTGGGTAAGTAGAAGTCCAAGCTTTGTCATTGGCCTCGTGAAGATCTCGAGTCATATAAAGCGCAATGGGTTCAACAAAAACAACGACGCGGCCATTTTCGTAGGCTTCTTTTGCACAAGCGCGAAGCATTTTGACGGCATCCGCCCCAGTTGAGGGAACGGCCACAATGATGCCTGGAATATCTCGAAAGATCGCCAGTGAATTGTCGTTATGAAAATGTCCTCCAAATCCCTTTTGGTAGGGGAGGCCCGCAATTCGAAGAATCATGGGATTTGTAAACTGCCCTTGCGAGAAAAAAGCTAAGGTCGAAGCTTCTCCACGCAGCTGATCTTCGGCATTATGAAGATAGGCCAAAAATTGAATTTCTGGAATTGGAAGAAAACCATTATGGGCCATTCCAATCGCTGTTCCAAGGATAGTGGTTTCATCAAGAGGCGTATTAAAAACCCGTCTTGGTCCATAACTTTTCCAAAGCCCATCCGTCACATTATAAACGCCGCCTTTTTGAGCGACGTCTTCTCCAAAGACCACTGTATTTTTGTAACGCAAAAGGGTTTCGTGAAGGCCAAAGTTAATCAGCTTTGCCATATGAAGGGGCTGATCCAATTTTACCGCTTCTTTTCCGAGAGATTCTTTAAAGCTTTCAAGGCTTGGCGCCGGCGGTGCAACTTTGGGTTCAGTGATCGAGACAATGGTGCTGGCGATTTCTTTTGGATCTTCAATTTTAGGACGAGTTAAACATTCATCCGCAATTTTTTTAATCCGAATATCCATATCCGTATAGATCCGTAAAAGATCTTCTCCCGAGGCATATCCATTTTCTAAAATAATTCGCGCAGTATGCAGAAGGGGATCGTTAAACTCTGTGGCCTCAATTTCGCTTAAAGTGCTGTAGCTGGCTTCCATGTCGGATCCGGCGTGTCCCATCAAGCGCACACAGCGCATATGAAAAAACACGGGCTTTCTACGGCTTCGCACAAAGCGCTCGGCTTCTTTTGCCTTGGCAACCACATCACAAATATTTAAACCGTCTGCCGAAATATACTCAAGGCCCGGCTTATTTTTGTAAGTATCTTCAATCCAATTGCGCGGGGTTCGAACCGAAATTCCAATTCCATTATCTTCACAGATAAAAACAAGAGGAAGATTTAAGTTTTGATAACTTGTCCAACAGGCCGAATTAAGTGCTGCAAGGGCCGAGGCATGATTGACCGAGGCATCCCCAAAACTACAAAGCACCAATGCGTTTCGCGGTAGAACTGAATCTAAATTTAAATCTCGAGCCCTCGAAATCGATAAAGCGGCGCCAGCGGCCTTTGGCAGGTGAGAGGCAATGGTGCTGGTTTGTGGGGGAACATTTAAAACTTTACTGCCCCAAACTTTATGCCTGCCACCGGCAATCGGATCTTCTTTGGCCGCAATAAATGAAAGCATCGTATCGTAAAGAGGACTTGTGCCGGAAAGCTGCTTTGATCTTTGCATCATAAAGGCGCCACTGCGGTAATGCAAAAAGGCCATATCCGTATACGGAAAAACCATTCCAAGACCAGCATTGCCTTCGTGACCCGAGCTTCCAATGGTGTAGTAACATAAGTTTTCGTTTTTTAAGATTCTAGCTCTTAGGTCGAGCTGCCGGCTCATCACCTGGGATTCAAACAGGTCCATGACTTGGGCCTTAGAAAGTCCCGCTTCATGAGGGCTCGTGTGGCTCCAGGCTCGGGGTAATTGGCCGGACAGAACAAAGCGTTTAAAGTTCTGATCCACGACCTCCGCTCTATTGTACATCTGTCACCCATCTAAAAATCAAAGTTAGGTCTTGCCACACGTCTTGGTGTCCAGTCGAAGCCTCAGAAAGCAATCCTTTTAAGGACAAAGGGTTTTCAAACACTGAATAACAAGATCCTTTTAAGCCTATTGGTCGAGAGACTAGCGAAAGAAGGAGGGGGCGTCAAACACCGCAAATAGGGCCGAAGTGGACATTTTGAGCCTAAGGAAACACGCTCGGTCCCATTTCAGAATGGCTCTCTTGCCCGGCAGAAGCTCAAGCCTTCTTGGTCGGATAAAAGGGCAATTTGGGGCTGAATCCTGTCTTCCCGAATCATAAAAATGCTACGTTGCAAGACGGGGGCATTTGTTGCATTCCATAGACCCCTTTGATAGATCCTGGCTACTATAAAATCGAGGAGCAAATATGGCCGCCTACGAACATCTCAATTACCTCAACGAAGACAGTCTTTTTACCCAAGAAGAGCTGATGGTCCGCAACACGATTCGTGAGTTTGTGACTGAAGAAGTCCTCCCGGTTTTACAAGAAGCACATCGCAACGAACAATTCCCAATGCAGTTGATTCCTCGCTTCGGAGAAATGGGAGTTTTAGGGTCTACCATTCAAGGTTACGACTGCGCAGGGCTTGGGCACGTAGCTTACGGACTTTTAATGCAAGAGCTCGAGCGCGCAGATTCTGGAATTCGATCTTTCTGTTCTGTTCAAGGTGCACTTGTGATGTACCCGATTTATGCTTACGGGTCTGAAAAACAAAAAGAAAAATATCTACCAAAATTGGCCAAAGCCGAGTTGATCGGCTGCTTCGGTTTGACCGAGCCGGATGCAGGATCAAATCCTGGTGCAATGTTAACAAAGGCCACAAAAACTCAAGGTGGCTACGTCCTTAACGGAAACAAAATGTGGATTACCAATGGCTGCATTTCGGACATCGCCGTTGTTTGGGCCAGAACAGATGAAGGGGACATTCGTGGCTTCATCTTAGAAAAAGGCATGAAGGGCTTTTCGACTTCAACGATGAAGGGTAAATTTTCATTACGAGTCTCTGTTACCTCAGAGCTTCACTTCGAAGATTGTTTTGTTCCAGAAGAAAATATGCTTCCCAACATTAAGGGTCTTAAGGGTCCCTTGTCTTGTTTGTCTCAAGCTCGATTCGGAATTGCATGGGGAGTTTTGGGTGCTGCAAATCTTTGTTTTCACACCGCTCTGAATTACGCCAAAGAAAGAGTGATCTTTGATGGAAAGCCTTTAGCTGCATATCAGTTAGCACAAGCAAAGCTTGTGAAGATGGCTCAAGAAATCACTAAAGGTCAGCTTCTTGCGATTCAGTTGGGTCGCCTAAAAGAAAAAGGCGAGATCGAGCCTCACCATATTTCTTTGGGTAAAATGAATAACTGTAAAGTAGCTCTAGAAGTTGCCCGTGAAGCCCGCGATATGCTCGGCGGAAACGGGATCATCGACGAATATCCAATCATTCGTCATATGATGAATCTTGAGACTGTAAACACCTACGAAGGCACCGAAGACATCCATCGTCTCGTCGTCGGCCAAGCCCTCACCGGAATTCCCGCTTACAGATAGTCAAGTTGTCCCGAAGCTGCGGGATCTTTGGCCTTTTAAAAAAATGATCCCAAAATCCTTCAAACATGCGGTCGGCAGCGCCGCTCGCCTTTGGCGAGCATCGCACCGAACCGAACTCGGATTTTGTGCTCATTTTCTTTAAAAGGCCAAAGATAGAAATTTCTGACACTAAACGAGTGATTGGCAACTATCGCTAATGTAATAGGACGGGAATAGGATAGCCGGAGGGGGGCTTTTCCGTCGAACTCTAGCGCATTAAAACAAATTTAAAAGTTTAGCTGCGAAGGGAATCTAAACATTAAATCGGAAAAATAGGATATCGCCGTCTTTTACGACGTATTCTTTGCCTTCAGATCTATATTTTCCGGCTTCTTTGACTGCGGCCTCAGATTTAAGTTCGAATAGATCCGACGAGTGGTAGGTTTCCGCTCGAATAAAACCTTTTTCAAAATCAGAGTGAATGACCCCAGCAGCTTGAGGGCCTTTCGAGCCTTTTCGGACCGTCCATGCGCGCA
Source organism: uncultured Pseudobdellovibrionaceae bacterium (assembly GCA_964389375.1). GTDB lineage: Bacteria > Bdellovibrionota > Bdellovibrionia > Bdellovibrionales > UBA1609 > CAYMDP01. The sequence goes on from CAYMDP010000016.1 coordinate 17,528, forward strand.
CTTCTTTTTCGCCTGCGGTAAAGTAGGTGATTAAATCTAAAAGTTTGTAAGATTCTCGAATCAGTCGGTGAAGACCGGGCTCGCTGACTCCCATAGAAGACAAAAATTCCACGCGCTCTTCTGGCGCAAGCTGGGCGATCTCAGCTTCCATCGAACTACAGATCGTAAGACAGGAATTGCCTTCGGACTCCGCTTTTTCTTTAACCTTTGCGACAAGAGGAGAGTTGCCAGAGATAAAATCATCTTCGCCCACGTTACAGACGTAAAGAACGGGTTTAGAAGTTAAAAGTTGAAATTCGGTATAGATCGCAGCTTCCGCATCTTCGGGTTGAACAACTCGGGCGGGTTTTCCCTCACTGAGAGCATCATAAACTTTTTTAACGATGCCGAACTCGATTTTAATTTTTGCGTCTTTCGAAGACTGAGCGATTTTTTCAATTTTTTTAAGGCGTTTGTCGATGGATTCAAGATCGGCCAGCATCAACTCGGTATTGATGACTTCGATATCACGAAGGGGATCCACAGAGCCCGAAACGTGAATGACGTTTGGATCTTCAAAACAGCGAACCACATGAATGATAGCGTGGACTTGTCGAATATTGGCCAAGAACTTGTTTCCAAGCCCCTCGCCTTTACTTGCACCTTCGACAATCCCAGCGATATCGACAAACTCCATGGCCGTAGGAATCACACTTTTTGGTTTTACATAGGCGCAAATCTGATCCAGGCGCTCATCCGGAACAGTGACAACTCCGACATTTGGATCAATCGTGCAAAAGGGATAGTTGGCCGCTTCAGCCTTTGAAGCTGTCAGAGCGTTAAAGAGCGTACTTTTTCCAACATTCGGAAGGCCGACGATTCCACACTGAAGAGACATTATTTAGCTCCATTATATTGGTTTGCAGATCGCTCGATCCCATGACCCACAAAGTATTCAACTGCAGAACAAGCTTCGCCAATATAGTCTGGAAGCTGTTTCATTTCATCCTTAGAAAAATTCTCTAACACATAGTCCGAAACTTCTTGAGAGGGATGACTGGGACGACCCACTCCAAGTTTAAGACGGGCAAAATCATTTCCGCCAAAATGTTGTATCAGGCTTTTTATTCCGTTGTGACCGCCCGGTCCTCTGCGAATATGAAAACGCAGCTGCGCAAATGCGATATCGATTTCATCATGAGCGACTAAAAGGTCCTTCATTTCAATTTTGTAGTAATCCATCAGGGGTCGCACAGACTCTCCAGATAAATTCATAAAGGTCTGAGGCTTAACCAGAAGGGCCGCTTCACCATCGATTTTAGTTTTTGCGACGAGAGCTTTAAGTTCGGTTTTAAAGGGATTGGAAGAAGTTTGCTCGGCCAAAGCATCGACTAATAAAAATCCAACATTGTGCCGAGTTAATGCATACTTTGGGCCTGGATTTCCCAGGCCAACAATCATTTTCATGATTACTTAGACTTTTTGTCTCCGGCAGGGGCAGCAGCGGCAGCAGGAGCGGCAGCAGCACCGGCGGCACCAGCAGCAGGCGTTGCAGCAGCAGCGGCAGCGACAGGAGCAGCAGCAACGGTTTCTTCTTCAACTGCGGCAACTGTACAAATGGTTTCTGTTTCACTTGTCATGAGTTCGCTTCCAGCAGGAATCGAAAGATCAGAAACGTGCATGCTGTCGTTCAGCATCATTCCAGAAACATCTATCGAAATAAACTCTGGAATTTCATTTGGAAGACACTCAATCTCAACATCTCGGCGAACAGCATTGAATACCCCGCCTTCTTTAAGACCTTCAGGCTTTCCTTCGTAACGAATTTCAACAGAAACTCGAACAGTCTTTGTCATATCAGGAGCAAAGAAGTCCATGTGAATTGGAAGTCTAGAAAGAGGGTGAATATCCAACTGCTTCTTAAGAACTTTCAAGCCGCTTAAAGTTGAATCGGTAGATTTTAAAGTAAAGATCGAGTTTTCAAATCCGTGCTTAGAATATTTGATCGCATCGTTCATGCGGATCGAAATATTGACGGGTTTTGTCTTTGGTCCATAAACAACTGCTGGAACTTCTTGAGCTTTTCTTAGGCCCCGTGAGTTGTGCTTGCCTTGCTTGCGGGCGTTCACTTCGATGACGATTTGTTCAGATGACATTTTAACCTCTCTCAAAAAGCGGCAGTTATAGACTTAAAAATCCTATTTATCAATCAAACATGGCGCTGACAGAGTCATAAGAGTAAATTCTTCGAATGGCCTCAGCCACCAAAGGAGCCACGCTAATCACCTGAATTTTCGAGCACTTCTGTGCTTCGGGCTTCAGGGGAATCGTGTCAGTTACCCAAACTCTTTCAACCCCACTTTCTGTCAGACGGCTAATAGCCGGACCAGACAAAACTGGGTGGGTTGCCACAGCAAACACTCGTTTTGCACCATTTTTCAGCAGGCTGTCAACAGCTTGTACCAAGGTGCCGGCGGTATCGATCATATCGTCAATAATTATCGCGGTTTTTCCCGTTACGTCACCGATCAGGTGGTAGGCCTTGGCCTCATTTGGACCGGTTCGTCTTTTATCGATGATCGCAATGGGGCAATCGATGCGTTTTGCAAAAGCTCGGGTTCTTTCAACCCCTCCAGCATCGGGGCTAACGCAGATAAATTCGTCCCCGTGGCCAATTTGCTCTCTCCAGGCTCGAGCCAGGGTTGGGATCCCGAAAAGGTGATCCACCGGCCCATTAAAAAAGCCCTGGATTTGAGCAGAGTGAAGATCGACAACGACCAGACGGTTGGCACCGGCCGTATAGCAAAGCTCGGCCACACATTTTGCCGAAATCGGCGCTCTTGGAGCGACTTTGCGGTCCTGGCGGGCATATCCATAATAGGGCATAACCAAGGTGATTTCAGAGGCTGAGGCTCGCTTTAAGGCGTCCAAAACCAGAAATAATTCCATATAGTTTTCGTTAACGGGAGGGCAGGTGCTCTGAATGACAAATACGCTGCAGCCGCGGACACTTTCGTGAATTTCGACCTGAATTTCGCCGTCAGCAAAGCGAGAGATATCACAATGCCCTAGCTCAAGACCCGCTGCCTTGGCGACTTTCTGGGCGAAAGCCATGTTTGAATTTCCTGAAAATATTTTAAGACGTTCCATTGGCCCTCGGTTCTACTTTAGAACGGGACCAATGTAAATGAATCAAAACAAGAAGTTATCGGCCACCTCATTGCATTTAGTCTAGAAGCCGAAAAGCCTTGGTTGACAATTCGCGAGGCTGGTCAAAAAATGGGATATGGATAAAGAACTGCGCGAAATTCAGGTTCAAGAAAGCAAAAATTGGTCAATTGTTCAGATTCACAACCGTGTGGATGCCTTTAACTATGCGGAGTTGATGGAAAAAGTGAATGGGATCATTAAAAGTCAGCAGACCCATCTGGCTTTTGACCTCACCCGAACGAATTTTTTGTCTCTTCCAAGCATCAAACTGATGAGTAGCTTGGCATCCAGTCTTGAAAAAGAGGGCCGGCAGGTTGCTCTGCTCGCACCATCCGAAAAAATTAAACGACAAATCGATATCTACGCCAGCCTCGAGAAGCTTCGCCTGTTTAAAACCAGCGAAGATTTGCACTTTATTTAAGCCTTTTATATAAAGCGATTTTAGGCCATCTTTGCGCACCTCACTTTGTTGAATCTTCTTAGCATCACAGGATATCCTTGCCTTGATGACCCCCGCAGACTCTAGTCGTTTTGAATTTGGCGAAAATTATGTGAGTAGTTCGAAGAGCTTTTGAATGGCCTGAGCTCGGTGAGAGACTTTATTTTTATAAGCCTGTCCCAGCTCTGCAAAAGTTTTTGTTTCACCTTCGGGAATAAATATCGGATCATAACCAAAGCCCGTCGTGCCAGTCACTTTCTGACTGATTTGGCCTTTTACAAGGCCTTCTATGACATGCTCATTTCCTTCTGGTGAATACACGACCATCGTGCAGCGAAACTGAGCGGCTCTTTGATTTGGGCTTCTAATTTGAAGCATTTTTAAAAGCTTCGCGACGTTTTCTCCGTCCGAGGCTCTTTCTCCTGCGTAGCGAGCAGAAAAAATTCCAGGCATCATAGCTAAGCCTTCGACTTCAATCCCGCTGTCTTCTCCAACAACCCATTCGTTTTGTTTTAAGGCCTTTAAAGAGCGCGCTTTGATTCGTGCGTTTTCTTCGAAGGTTTTTCCGTCTTCTTTGGGAGAAGAATAAACTTTAAGTTCTGAAGGGGAGTGGACTTGCACACCTTTAGCAGTCAGCAAATTCCGAAACTCGTTCAGCTTGCCTTGATTTGTGGTTGCAACCCAAAGATCCATTTTGATTTAAGATCGCAGCGGAAAAAATGAGCCAAGAACTTCGCTTTGCTTTTTAAACAATTCGCTGCAGCCCAGTTGAGCCAGCTCAATCATCGAAGAAAGCTGCTTTTGATTGAAGGTCCCATTTTCTGCGGTTCCTTGAAGTTCGATAAATTCATTCTTGCTGGACATCACGATATTCATGTCTGTTCCGCAGGCGAAATCCTCTTCGTAATTTAAATCCAGAAGCGTGCGGTCGTGGTCTAGGCCAAGGCTTACGGCCGAGACATAATGAAGTAAAGGAAGCTCTCGAATTTGCCCCTGATCTTTCATAAATTTTAGGGCTAAAGCGAGGGCGACAAAGCCTCCGGTGACTGAGGCTGTTCGAGTCCCGCCATCGGCCTGGATCACATCACAATCCACGGTAATTTGTCTTTCGCCGAGGACAGATAGATCGACCGCGGCCCTAAGGCTTCGGCCAATTAATCGAGAGATTTCTTGGGTGCGACCACTGTTGGCCGCCTTGTCCCTGTGAATCCGAGTATGCGTCGAACGGGGAAGCATTCCATATTCTGCGGTCACCCAGCCTTTGCCGGTTCCTGCAAGCCACTTAGGCACTGAGGGCTCCAGAGAAGCTGTGCAAATGACTCGAGTGTTTCCCATGCAGATTTCAACACTGCCCTCGGCGTGGGGAATGACTTCGGAGGTTAATTTTACGGGACGTAACTGATTTAAATTTCGACCATCATTTCTCATGGCCTCAATCTAGGCTGGCTTGCTTGGATTTGTCCAACTCTTCTTTATATTTAATCAGGGCTTTGTGAATACTTTGTGCAACTTTTTCTTGATACTCGTCTGTTAGAAGCAGCTTCCCTTCTCGAGGATTCGTAAGGTAGCCAATTTCGATGAGAGCCGAGGGCATATTCACATGGCTGATGACAAAGAAGGGGGCTTGTCGCAGTGATAGGCCAGGTGCGCGAGCCTGACCCTTCCAGTGTTCTCGAATGAAGCTTGAGAGTCTGCTGGATCTGCGGATCCGATCATTTTTTAGTGTGTCAGCAAGGATGGTTCGAACTTCGGGAGAAAGCTTTTCTCGATCAGGAATTTCGGTGGTAGATTCGATATCAAATTGTCGCTCATCAAGGACCGCGCCGTTTTCGCGAGCCGCCATATACATGGCTTCTTCATCCGGAGGGAGTTGGTTTTGAAAGTATATTTCAAGTCCCTTAGCCCGTGGATCAGTGGAAGAGTTGGCGTGAATTGAAAGAAACAAATCTCCTTTTTCTTCCACGGCAAACTGAGCCCGGTCGGCTAAAGAGAGACTTAAATTTTCACTGCGTGTCAGTTGAGTTTTAAATCGCGGATCTTTTTGCAGCAGTTGTTTTAGTTTTTCACTGACCTTTAAAGTGACTTCGGATTCTTTCATATGACCGTGAACAGCCCCATTGTCTCGGCCTCCATGGCCCGGATCAATAATGACTTTCAAAGCTTTCGAATTCGAAGCATGGGCTTGACCGATGCAGCTAAGGACTAAAATGAGGGGGAAAATAAGCGTCGATTTCACAGCTTCTATTCTATGCGAAGCAGGTCAGAGAGTCGACTCGACCGGGATTAATATAAGCTTAAGTCTAAGAGGCGCCCTTTCTCACTGGGCCAGGTAGGACTGGACCCAGCCATGGGTCCGTGTTCCATTATGTACAGGACAAACGGTAATCTATTGAGGGCAGGGGACAACCACGCGCTTAATATTTATTGAGCCGATTTCCCAAGTGCTAGAATCGTGGGAGAATTCGATTGCTTCTTTGAAACATATTTTTTGATTCCCCGTTTGCTGAACTATAAGGTCGCCATTTTTAACCCTGCCCAGGGGAGTAAACCACTCCATCGACTTGGACGGAAAATACACCTCGCGAATCAGGTTTTTACATTTTTGCTCTGTAAATATAGTGCCTAAAGGAACACTGGCTTGAGAGAAACCCGTGTCTATCGTGTTTACAACTCGATTCAATGAGAACTTATTATTTATGATCACTGAGTAGTCCATCACGTATTCGATGTAGCACCGGTTATTCGTGTGGCCGCCATCTCTTGGTTTTGGTGTGCAGGTTAATTGTCCGTTTACGTCTTGCCATATGTCGCCGCCTTTATTAGTCGGTTTGCAAAGTGAGACACTGTTGAGCATAGTTTCGAGGCTTTTGATCTCACCGTCTCTCAATCTTAAATAGTTTTGATTGATTGATCCGGATCTTTTGATTCTGTCGAATAAATCATCGATCATTTTATTCGAGTAAAAATAGTTAGTATCATCCAAGGGTGACCACCAATATAGTTCGTGGATAAGCAGCCTGTATTTTTCTTTTAGCTCTAGAGAATTCCACCCGTTTTCTCCGCAGAAGAGCTCCAAAGTATTCAGTCGCGGGCGGCCGCAGGCTAAGGCGTTTTCCGTATTTGGACAGCCCTGGATTGGGCCTTTCAGTATCTTCAAGACAAAGCCTGGATTAGCAATCGGGTTTAATTTTTCTTTCAAGCTAGCCCACTCGGGGTACCTGGCGGCTAAAGACGAGTCTTCATCGATTACAGCACTGATGTTGTTGACATAAAGTTGTGCCTGAGATTTGCAAATATGACCACCACCGCCTTGATCATGACCTGCACCGGAGACTTGTGTATATAACAAGATGACTCCCAATAGAACCTTTTTCATTTCTGACCCCTTTTCTTGGTTAACGGAAATAGTTGAACACTCAATTTATAAACTTCTTTTTTCGGACTTTTCTCCATCACTTTACAGAAATTACGACGAAAATTTTTAATCATCTTCTTGGCGACATCCATTTTGTCTGGATCAAAGCAAAGGGTGATGGCGGTAAAATCGCGTTCTACAAATTCAGTTGTCTCAAGAGCACTCTGTGCAAGCTCAATATTCTGGCGGCAAGCTTTTTTTAATGCAGGATTGGCGATGGCAGAAACAGCTTCAAATTGCATACCCGTGGGGACCAATTTCTTTGACTTAGGATCGCGATTTATCAAATCAAGTCTTTGCAACCTGGAAATCGCCTCAGCGGCTCTTTTTTCACTAATCCCGAGACGTTCCGCTATCCATCGCGTCGAGCTTTGAAAGTCACGGGTCTCTGCGAGACTTAGAATGGCAAAATAATACCAATCAGCTATGGTGTGATAGGTATCCATGTCGATGGCTTTGAAGGAAAGATTGCTGTCACTTTCTGGGTGAAGGATTTCTGATAGCTCAGCCGGTGTCTTATCAAGACCTCTAAGAATTTTTTCGGCACATTTTTTGGTTACTGGCCGCTTATCGGCAAGTATTTGAGAAATCGCTGCCTGGGAGATACCAATTTTTTTAGCGAAAGCCCGCATAGAATAGTTTGGGTTACGAGCCTGTGCGCTAGCAAACTCCTCTAATAGAACTAGTTTAATACGATCTGTCTGAAGCATGGACAGGCTTATAGGTTCATTCGGCGAATAACTCTAGCTTTTTTGAATCAATTTGATTCAAAACTTGAATCGGGTAAATTTTATCTGGGATGGAGCTGAATCATGGGCGGGATTTACATCCCGCCAAAATCTTTCTGAAAACTGACTAAATATTCGAAGGAGCGTGATAGACAACTGTGCATTTTCCGCTCAGTGAGTCTTGTTTGTGTTCAAACTGCAATGAAGTCGAAAGGACTCGAAATAGCTTAATGCCCTCAGCAACTCCAAAGGGTGCATGAAACTCTAAAGCGACGAAATGTTCCTCACCCCGCTCTGAAGTAAAAATATACTGTCTTTCGCCCTGATCATTTCCGCGGGTGTGAGCAGCCTTTTCATTCGTCCATATCGTCTTTAGTATTTCTTCTGAACCACTCTCATTTTCTAAAATCAGTTCAACATTAAATTTTTCACTTTCCCATACAGACCACAAACTATTGTTACTCTTTAGAGTCACACGTGATCCTGATTCTAGATCACAAGCTAAGTCTCGTGCTGATGTAAGCCTCGCGTGTGCATAAAAACTGGTGCATAAGACCAATAACCCAAATAGTCCTGAAACGATTTTCCCCATATATCCTCCTAAGGTTTAACTCATTCAGTTGTCTTCGGAGAGTAAGCTAGCAGTTCGCCAATTTCTCTGGTACTGGATAAAAAGAATGTCTAATAGTCCTATTCGGAATATCCACGCGGACTTCTGGTGCGACTTGGGCCCAGACGGCGAGCCAGCCAATTATACTAGATCAATGGACGAAGCTATAATTCGATCTTGAGTTGAGTCAGCGATTTCCACTATGGAGAGTGTATTAAAGGTAAACTCTAAATCAAAGTTCAAGGAGTTCAAGGCATCCACTTGTTTCTTGGCTTCAGATAAGCTTAAATTTGACCCGATCGTCATATGTGGAACAAATGGAATATCGAGTCTAAGTAAATGTGCGAACCTTTCGGAGTATAAAAGATCATGAAGGCGTAAGACGTTCCCAAAACCCTCATCAGGCACCAAAAAAATAAAGCCAAGAGATCCATTTGGGCCGTTTTCGGGCATCATCATTGCGGATCGAAATCGAATCTTAAACTTTCTAAAGTTTGAAGTCATTCGTTTAACTTCTTTACCAAATAGTTCCGGTGAGTCGATTTCTGTTGGGAAGAACAAGGTGATGTGTGGGGCAACTAAATGACTTTTGTCGTCGAATTTCTCGCGAAACTTCACAATCCAGTGCTCACGATTTATTTTCGGAAAATGCGCAATGTAGTATTTTTTCATCGAGTATTGGGGGCCATCCATTTTTGCCATTCTTGTTTGGTTAACTCCCAGGTTTCGGCCTCGGTATAATCCGAACTTACGAATTTAGCTGGGCGAGTTCCAATAAATCGTGCGCCAGTTTTTTCTTTGATCCGTCTTGATTTAGTATTGCCGACCGCGTTCGAAAAAATCAGAGTCTCAAAGCCCAAGTGATCAAAGGCGTAATCCATAACAGGCTTTACGGCCTCCGTCATATATCCTTGGCCCCAAAAAGCTTTGCCAAGCCAAAAACCTCTGTGCTCGGGGGTTCCTTTGCGCCAAAGATCAATGCCCCCGATCATTTCGTCTGGATTTGTTTTAAGAAAAATCCCCCACACCCAACGATCCTGACCTTGCCGGGGTAGAATAAAAGTTCGGATAAATTCTTCTACTCCATTTTCAGGATAAGGCCAGGGAACAGTCGAGGAGAGTTGTGAGATGACTGCATAATCGACGAAATTCTTTTGATAGGAAGGAGCGTCCTTCAAAGTAACACCTTTTAAAATCAGGCGATCTGTTTGAAAACTGGGTATTACTAAAGAAGTCATTTCGGGCTTTCCTCGAAAAAGAACTCACGCTCGACCCGGCAAATTTTTATGTGATAAGCGCTGTACCAATCGGAGCGTCCAAACTCCTGAGCTATCTGATGCTCACTATTTCCCTTCCACGTCTTTATGTCCTCAGCCGTTTGCCAATAAGAAATCGTAATCCCTAAGCCCTTGGCATCTCGAACACTGTCTAGTCCTAAAAAACCTTTTTGTTGTTTCGCTAGAGCTTGCATGCGTTCGGCCATTTTCTCGTAGCCTTTAGAGTCCTTTGTGTTTCTCTGGGACTTAAAAATCACCGCGTAGTATGGCACAGGGGGAGTGGAGTTTTTCATGCTGCCGCATACTCACCAGATTTTATTCGTTTGTCCATAGTCGACTGATCCCACTCCGGCGCTTGGAGTCGCAATGCAACAAATAGGCTTGTGCACTTGCAGGGCTAATTTAAGAATAAGTTTGATAAGAAGACTTGGAATGAGGAATAGCAAGGTGGAGAGTTTAAAACGCTCAAATTTATTTGATTTTGATCATTTAACAGAAACTTCGTTTTGCAAATTTCTGATAAGGGATATCTGTAACTCGGTGCTGGGGTAAATTTGTCTATTTTCTTGTTCTGAGAAAAAAATAGCGACCTGGAGGGTAAGGAGGGGGACCAGGTCGCCAAGGGGGGATACCGACTACTAAGCAAGCCGAGTGCCAATATTTTGTGGGCGTCTAAGCGAACCTAGAGGAATTGGCGATCCAGGCAAAGACTGATTGTTAGAGTTTTTTCCTGGGAAAATTCTTTAAAACTGAAATTTTGAACTCATCTAAAGTTCGTAGATTTTTCTAACTGCCTAAATAGAGGCGCTTTTCGCATAGCATTGGGACTTTTAGTGAGGGTCCTTGCCTGTGGTTCACAATTGGGTCACATCCTGTAAGACTTTCATCTAGTCTAGTTTTTGTCCTTCGGCAGTGGGTTTTGAACAAAGGTTTCAAGGGCTTAGCGGATTTTCCGATAAGAAATCGTAAGCTTTCGACTGTCATGGGGGAATTATGAGATTCAGTTTTTTACTATTCATTCTACTTCAACTCGCACTGCCGGCTTTTGCCCTGTCAGACTTAGATGATATCGAGGCCGAAGCTGAAACCGCCGCATCCGACAGTGAGGCCGCTCGGGCCGAAGCAAATGCAGCTAAAGCGCGCCGTGAGAGAGCATTAAAGGAAGCAGAAAAAGCAAAGTCAGAGGCTCAGGCTGCTTTAGCTCGTTCGAGAAGTAAAGAGCGTGAAGCTAAGCAAGAGATTGCGGCTGCCGAGCGTGAGACCGAAGCCGCACTTGCGGTGGGTCGAAAATACCTAAAAGAAAGACAAAGCGCTGAGCAGCAATACCAAAAGTCAACTGAGGCCATCGAAATTGCAAAAGCAAAAGTTCAGGGTTTAAGAAATGAAAGCGAAAAAATAAAAAAAGAGCGAGATGAGTCTGTGGCGCGTGCCGCCTTGGTTTTAAACGAAGCTCGTCAGAGTGAAGGAGAGCTTCAGCGCGCGAAAGACGAAACCGCAAAATTAAGCCGAGAGCTTGAAGCTGCAAAGACTGAAGAAAATAAATCTCATGAGCGTTTGAAAGCGGCCAAGGCAGAAACTAGTAAACAGGTTGCACGTCTTAAAGCAGAGCAACAAAAGCTTAGAGAAGAAATCAATCGTTCAAAAGATTTAATGGCAAAGTCTGAAGGCGAAATGCGAACCCTTCGTAAGTCCTCAGACCAGTTGCAAGAAGAAGTTTCCGTCGCAGAGGGTGAAGCCGAGCAGATGAAAAGACGAGTTGCGGACTCTCAAGCGCGATTGGCTCAACTTGAAGCCAAGGCAGCAAGTCAAAAATCAGACCTAGCGAATCAAAAAAACCAGGCCTTAGAGAGGCAGAAGCGTTTCGAAGCACAAGAGGCTGCGGCTCGTGTTCGCAATGCAGAAGCGCAGCAACGAGTCCAATCGACTGCGACGCCGAAGGGTGCCAACAATGTGAAGGTTCAGTTACATCGCAAGCCGGCTAATACCGCTGTGATTTTAAAAACAGATTGTTCCTATTTTGGAAAGCCAAGTTCCGACGAGCGTCCTCTGGGAATGCTGCGCAAGGGGACATCTATTAATCTGACCCCGGTTGATGCCAGCTGGTTTAAAGCAAATAACAGAGGAACTGCAGTCTTTGTCCCTGCAAGTTGTCTATAAGAGGTTTTTGTCATGAGTGCGAAGAACCATCTTTGGTGTATTCAATCTCTCTTGGATGACCGCGGTCTTCAGGGCTTAACTTTTATTGAAATTCACGCGGTGGTCTCTGTCATAGAAGTGCGGGACCGACTGAATTGGGTTATTTGGCGGGACGACTGGAAAGAGTGGCGACCCTTAAGCCAAAGCAAAGAACTTCTTCAAGCTTTTCCCGAACGAAAATTGGCGCAAGCCCCACCGACTCTTTCTGAGTCTGTGGATCAATTCGAAACCGCAATCAAAAAAGTCTTTGTTGAAAATGAATTCTCAGAAGGCAGAGAAGGGACATTGACCGACATTGATATGGACATGGCCAAAGAGCTTGAGGTCGAGCGCTCACAGGGTGAGTTTGTTATTCGACTTTATCCCAGGCATCACAGAAGACTTTTAGTAGAGATTGAATGTGATCAAAGAAAATTTAAGTCTTATTCGGTCAATGTGTCCGCCGGCGGAGTCTTATTAGAAAAAGCTTTGCCAGACTGGGTTGTGGGCTATTGCCTTGTTCGTCTTATGAAGCCCGAGGGCGGTGACTCTCGTGAGCTGACTTGTTCTATTGTAGAAAACCAAGACCCTCAAAAGCGCCACCGTATTGAGTTCTCCGCCCCCACCAGTGAAGCCGAGCTTCAAAGCTTAGAAACTTGGCTAGCGGCTTGAACGCCCTCTAGCCTAAAAGCGACTATAGATTTCGAGGCAAAACGCGGTAGAAGCTCGAATATGGCCGCGCGCGCCTGCAGGCGAGCACGTGGTCAGATTCGAGTTTCTACCGCGAGCGATAGCGGTTTTGACCGAAATTTATTGTCGCTTTTCGGCCAAGTGTAAAGTCTGAGTTGGGAATGCAAACTCTACTGGAATCCTTTTCGCAAGCTTCATGATATCCAATAAGACTTTGTGACGCTCGTTTAGCTCGAGGGCCAAGGTGTCGCTGTAGACAAAAAACTGTACCAGAATATTCAGACTAAAGTTTCCGTAGCTATTAAATGCAACGTGAGTCTTGGTTTCGTCCTGAAGAACAGTCGTGTAGGTGGCAAGAATTTTCTTAATTCCTGCGACAAACTGTTCTATTTTTTCGGGCGAAGTATCGTAAGTAAGACCCAATTCAAAATTGGATCTACGATAGCGCCTTCGACCCATATTATCGATATTGCTGACAACCATAACAGAATTTGGAACACTAATTAGTGAATCGTAAAGAGTGCGAATCCTGGTCGAGCGAAAACCAATCTCTTCGACGGTGCCCTCAACTCCATTTGAGATAATGTAATCACCGATCTTAAACGGACGATCCAAAAGAATCATAATGGATCCAAAAAGATTTGCGGCCGTATCTTTAGCCGCTAAAGCGAAGGCTAAGCCGCCAAGTCCAAGGCCCGCCATCAAAGACATCACGTTGAAGCCTAGGTTTTGGACCACGACAAGTGTTCCGAAGATTAAAACAAAAAGTCGCACAGTCTTAGTTATAAGAGGGACCAATTGCACAGAGAGATTGTTGTCCGTGCGTGAGGCTAACTTCTGAAGCCAGGCCTGAAATACATCGGTCAGTTTATAGGCGACCCATACTAAGCTGAATCCTAAGCTGACCTTTATTAAGGCTGTCAGGATATTCAAAGTCGTGCCGGTAAATCCTAAAGATTTAATCGAAACAAACCAAAAAGCTGTAGCGAAAACAAGTCCGCCCGGAGCCTCAAGACATCGCAAGAAAAGGTTGGCGTAAGATTGCTCGCCTTGTCGGCTAAATTTTTTGATACTGACCTTAATCAGCCATTCCCCAGCGGACTTTAAGAATAAGCCTACAAAGAGGCCTAAAAAAAGCCCAAGCCATTGCCAGTTTGAAAAGCCAAGAATATCCGACTTCAGCCAGTCGGGAAGCAGCTGATTTATTGATTCCATCACGGCAACCTATCAAACATGATGAAGGCATTCAACTATGTGCAGGGCTTTGGGGTGTAGCATCCAAGCCCCATAAGAACCTTTAATTTGCACTGGGAAAGTCTTTTGAAGGCCGTGATCCCAGAATGATATGGAATCGGAGCAAGATTTTTTAATCTCGATCATTAGATCTTCAGGCGTTTTCCAGCTTTGATCTCTTGCTTTGAATTTGCATTTCCGCGGAAGGTGGGTCGAGTAGAGATCATGGTAAGAAGCCGCAGGCCCCTCGAAGACTTTTTGTAGAACTTCTTTCAGGCGCAGGTGGTAGTGCTGAGAATTTGGGACTAAGAAAGGCAACTGTCCTAGAATATTGCAAAATAAAATTCCGGTCTGGGGATAGCTTTCTCTTAACTCTAGAAGACCTTCGGGGCGAAAGACTTTATCTCGAAACAAATAATCTTTATTATCCCATTCGATTTGGCTATCTGGGAATCGTCTTTTTAGAAGAAAGCGGGCCAGAGGGTCGGGCTCAGAAATGATGAGTTTTTTAAAGCGAGCAAGAAACTCTGGGTCCAGACTGTAGCCGGCACTTGGCCCAAGCAGGAATAGCTGGTCCTTTGGGGGGTCCCAACTTTTCAGTTCGTTTTGAATCCAGTGATGAAAGGGTCTCCAAAGGACCTTTCGATAGTTCCACGCCAGTTTATGATAAACGATTCCGCCAGATGGATTTAGAAATGAGAATTTCACAGTTTTAAGCCTGACAAACTCTTTAAGCTTGTGCAAGGATTGATCCCCTAGGGCCGGTGTTTAAAAAAATAGGGAGCTTCAATGATGAATTTTGGATTTCAAAAACTCAATCAAGTGGGCGCGAAAACTCTTTTACTGGCGGCCTTTGCTCTTCCGATGGATTCAAGTCAAAATTGGCAAATTTTAGAATTTAGAAATATTAAACCTCACAAAACTGAATTTACGACCAAGGGTCTAAAGCTAAAAGTCGAAGCCTCAGCCTCTCCAATTATTTTTCCTTTGCCTCAAGGTATGAAAGTGTCAGAGGTCCAAGTTGAAGGGCTGTTGTCGGGTTTGTTGACGCTTAAGAAAGAAATTGCCCAAGGCCAAAAAGGAAACGATGATTATACCCTTCGAATCGGACTTGTCGTCGAGGGTAAGAAGCGCTTAAATTTTGCGCAGCGTATGGTTGCCGCCTCTTGGGTCAAAAAGCTTTTTGATTTGGCTCCGAAAGATAAGGGCGTCGATCGCATTGAATTTTTGGTCGCAACTCAAACTGCAGAAGCTGTAGGTCAGAAGCGGGTCCATCCTTTAACTGATCTTATTCAAGAGCAAGTTGTGTGGAGCTTATTAAAGCCAGGAGCCTTTAATTTAAGCCACAAGTTCAGCGAGCCACTTCCAGTTGTCGCAATCTGGCTTTCAATCGACGGAGACGATACGAAGTCTTCCTACGAGATAAATTTAAGCAAGATTCAGTTGGTACCTGCTGAATAACTCAGCTGGTCAAGCCTTGAGTAAAACGTGACACTTTGGCCCTTTCGCCCAGAACTTGAGTCAGAAGTGCTCAGAGCATCCCGCTTAAATTGAATATTTTCCATTTGGGGCCAGGCCCAAGACTTGCTCTAAGTCGAGGTATAACAATGGTCTGGAACGACCAATCAAAGGGGAAACAAAATGAAATTGATCACTCTATTATTCGCAGCAGCTGTTGGATTTTCTGGTATTTCTGCAAATGCAGCACTTCCAAGTAAGATTGATGTGCCTGTCAGTATTAATGAAGCCTTCATTCCTGGTGGATTCGATGCGGACTCTGATGTGTATGTTATCGTAAGCGGACTGTTCTCTAACAGTTGTTATAGCTGGAAGACTGCAAACGTAGCTCATAATAAGGCGACTTTAACTCATGAAGTAATGGCAACAGCCTCTGTAAGCCAGGGCATGTGTTTGATGGTCTTAGTCCCATTCTCTAAAGAAGTTCAGCTTGGAAAGCTAGGACCTGGAGAGCACAAGATCCGTTTTTTAAACGGTGATGGAACTTACATGGAAAAAATTCTTGTTCTTGAGTAGTCGAACCGCAGATTTCGCAAAGGGACTCTTCTAGAGTCACTGTCTAAAGAGGGCTTCGGCCCTCTTTTTCATTGGGGGGGCGCAGGCTATGTCTTTTAAAAATTCATTAATATTATTTGGATCTCTTTTGCTTTCTGCTTGTAGTCGAAGTCCAGAGCTTGAAAGTGTTCGGTGGACGGCATGGTCTTCAAACCAGGCACCGGAGCTTTTAAAACTTCAGGAGTGGGAAGCGCATACAAATGAAAGTGTTCTGGTAAAAGAATCTGGCTCCTTAATTCGTCGAGGCGAGCTTCGAAGATCAGGAGCAATTGTTGAGGGGAGTTGGTTTCAGACAGTTCGCTCTTCCTCGGGAGATCTATTGTCTTACTCGGGAGAATGGACGGATGAAGACCTTTCAATTTTTGACCAGCAGATTTTGTCTTTAAGCGGACAAAGTTTAAAGATTTTAGAAGATATTAGACGGCAATACCCAGAGTTTAATAAGGCCCATGAAGTTTTTGATGTAAACGTGATTTTAAGAAAAGAGGGGATCTCTTATTCACCTTATCTTCGAGTTCAGTTCCTGGCGGAAAACGAAATTCAGGCATTGGAATACTTAATCAATGCTCAGGGCCGACTTCGTCAGCGCCGAGAAATTGGCTATCATATGATCGAAGGCACTGGAACGGTCTTTCCGGAAAGTCCTTTAAACTCCGCACCCGTTGAAAAGGGTCTTCCAAATTTGATTGGTAACGGAACATTGACCTCTCTTCAACTGCAGGTTTTAAGTCAACTTGGGACTTCTGCCTTTAGCCCCATCCACATTTTTAACTACCGACCAGATGAAAAAACATTTGATGAAGTTCAGGCCTTTTTCTTCGCCTCACGAACGATGGATTGGTTTAGCAATATTTTAGGGATTCATCTTCCATATCGTCTGGAGATTAAAGTTCATATGGGAGGCGGCAAGCCTTCGGATGCAATGTTTTATTATCGCGGACAAGTGCGACTGGGTGAGGGAGACGGAATTTCAACTCGGGGAATACCAAGAGATCCAACAATTGTGGCCCACGAAACTGCACATGCCTACGTCGAACACCTGTCAAAACTTCCATTTGAAGGTGAGGGTGGGTCTTACAGCGAAGCTTTCTCGGATATTTTTTCAGCTTTAGTCAATGACGAGCCAAAAATGGGAAGCTACGCCTACTTTAAAGTTCCTTACAAGCGAAGCCTTGAAAACTCTAAGATCGCTTGGAAAGACTTTACCGGAAAGAAGTATGCAGATAGCGAAATCATCAGCGGAACCTTTTGGGACCTCCGCAAACAAGTGGGAGTCGAAAAGACCGCGCGACTTGCGAAATTTTTTCTGAGCCACGTTGGAGCTGGTGGAAAGTTCGAAAATTTTGTAGATCTGACGGAAGGGGCCATCATGGCCGAACTGACGGATCAGGATCGGGAAACAGCTCGACAGATCCTGCGCAACCGAGGGTGGATTCAATAAGAAGTTTTATAAGCGCCATTTCGCTGACCCTGCTGGCAATTCTATTGTCGGTGGGTGGGTCTGCCATTGCGGGCGAACAATGCTCTGGCTTCGACATCTCTGGACGATGGCTGTTTTATAAAATCATATTTCGCGGAGAAGAGCGGCCTCCGTTTAGCGAAAATCTTGTTTTAAGTTTTGAATTTACTCTCGACGGAAAAAGTTTTCTGCACTGGGAGCGCACCGGAGAAAAGGGATTCTGCGAAAGACGTGGGGAATACTCCTATGACGGCCAAACTCTTCGTGACAAAATTGTATGGGTAAATCCAGAAAACAACTGGGACTGTGGACGCGATCCCGATATGCAGCTCGGCAAAGAGACGGTGACCCCACTAAGGCTTATTGAAGGTGAACTTCACACCGAGATCTCCTTTTCAGGAGAGGCCTTAATCTATGTTTGGAAAAAATGGCCGGAGGAAGAATCCTTGGCCCAAAATCCGAGCCAAAATCCTTAAAATTTTTTTTATTCTGTGAACTGATGCTGTTTCATCCAGTTCGAGTCCACGAACTTTGTCATATAGTTGCGGATTCCATCGGCCAAAATGACAACGCAGTTTTGCCCGGCTTTAAGATTTGAAGCATGTTCAAGGGCTGCAAGCATCGTAGAGCCACAAGATCCGCCACAAAGAAATCCTTCTTCCCGAATTAATCTGCGAGCTAGAAGAAAAGATTCCTTATCTGTGGTTTTCACCCAATGGTCGATAAGCTTTCGATCCAAGACATCCGGAATAAAGTCGTAACCAATACCTTCGACAAGATAAGAGCGGATTTCGGTTCCACCACCAAGAATAGATCCGACGGGATCGGCTCCAACCACGATGCAGTTCGGGTTCACTTCTTTAAGTTTTTTTGCAACACCGGTAATGGTTCCCCCAGTACCGGCACTGACGACGACCATATCCACTTTATTTTTTAAATCACGAAGGATCTCTTCAGCCGTCCCTTCAAAGTGAGCGGTAGGATTTGAGGGGTTTGCGTACTGATCAAGGATATGTGAGTTCGGGATCTCTTTGTTCAGTTTTTTAGCGACTCCGATATGACTTTCTGGAGCGTCCCAAGCGGCTTCAGTTGGGGTGCGGATAATTTCTGCGCCCAAAGCTTCTAGTGTGACCTGTTTTTCGCGACTCATTTTTTCTGGCATCGTGATGATCACTCGGTAGCCTTTTACAGCTCCAGCCAGCGCAATCCCAATTCCTGTGTTTCCGCTAGTGGGTTCGATCAATGTATCACCGGGTTTGATACGCCCTGATTTTTCGGCATCCAAGACCATGCGGTAACCGATTCGATCTTTTACCGAACCCCCGGGATTCATAAATTCACATTTTGCGTAGACATTGCAGGCAAGATGAGAGGTCACTCGGTTCATTTTTACGAGGGGAGTGTTTCCAATCGCCTCAAGAATATTTGAATAAAGCATATCGAATCGCCTTTGCTAAGATGTGAAGCAGGGGTCAAAAGACCACGAAATTTGCCGAAAGATTAGCGAAAAGCGGGCCCGAAAGCGACAGAAATTTGGAAGCTCAAGCCTTCATAAGCGCATTCTCGGTGTGCAATGCGTCGCAACCTATTGAGGAACTAAAAATAGCTATCAGCGAGAAGTGCCCCACAACTTTTGCGTGTTTCGAGGTGGGCCTGGATAAGGACAAGCAGTTTTTTACGCTCTTCTTCAGTTAGATTTTTGGATGGGCCCAGGTTCAGCGGGGATTCCAAAATCAAAACCTCTTTCAAAAATTCATACTCGGGCCCATTTTTATTTCGGCCTTCGATCAAAGAGTTTCGGGCGGCTTCGACTAATTCAGAGGTTAATTCATTGGGACTTGATTCAAGGTCTTTCGAGCGAAATTCAATCCCGGATTTTTTCCACACCCGGGCCATTCTAAGCTCAAGAAATGGCAAATCTCGATTGAGTTTGCAAACAACAGGATTTGAACTTCCTCGGGCTTTTTTAATCTGAAGCTCTTTGTCCTCATCCAGTTGGATTTGGCATTTTAGCAGCAGTTTTGCGGCCAAATAGCGAAGTGGATTGTCGGGGATACTCGTAAAGCTTGGCCACTCTTTTATGGTCTTTCCCATGGGATCAAAAGGAAAAACCAAATCATTTTCTATCAGACGGGGGAGGGCCTCTTTTAGACTGAGGTGGGACCAATTGTTCGCAATTTTTACGGGCATAGTTTCTGCGCCAAAAAACAAACTGGTCATTACTTTATGGTTTCCATCAAGTACCAAAACAGAATCTGAAAGCAATAAGACCAGTGCAGATTTGCTTTGTGGAAAAAGGGCTTTTTGCCCGTCAAAGGGAAGATTCCATCGAGCCTTTCTCGTATCCCACTGAGCGCCCCACTCTTCGGCGACAGTTTGAATCTTTGATTTAACAGTCAAAAATGAAAAGGAGGCTTGACCCGGTTGTAGCCAAGAAATGGGCAGATAAGCCTCCTCGCCTTTTTCTAAATCTGAGTATCTCAGCGCTTTCCTAAGCTCTGGGTCCTTGTTTGGTGGGGAAAAATGGTGGCTTTTCTTTAGGATCTCTAAGAGGTTTTGTGGGGTTTTAGGAACAGATGGTGGAGAATTTTCATGGCCATAGCAGAGAGCGCTTATGAAAAAGCAGAGTACTCCTAGGGCCTTAATTGGAATCGAGTTAAAATATCTCATGTGAGTGTCATCTAGCTTTCAAAATTAAGGCCAAAACCGGGACTTCGTTCTCTCGGCTCTTTCTTGGTGTTAGGCTTGTGGGATGAAAAAATCCTTAAAAGAAGCTGAATTCGAAGTGGACTATCGAATTTTTGGATTTCAGGGCGAGCCTGAACTTCATGAACGCCTGTTTGAAATGGGATTTCGCGAGGGTCAGGTGGTTAAAAAAGTCGGGCAGGCCCCTTTTGGAGGTCCCTTAATCATTCGGCTTGGCGTTGGCACCCTTGCACTTAGAGAAGAAGAGGCGACATGCATCCTTCTGCAGAAGTAAATCAGATTCAAGAGGAACTTGTTATTCTGCTTGGCCCTCCGAATGCGGGTAAGACCAGCCTCTTTAATTGGCTGACCGGATCTCAGTTTCGCACTGTGAACTATCCGGGTGCGACCATCGATTGTTTTTTAGGAAAAAGCTTAAAGCAGTACGGTCGAGTGTTAGAGATCTTAGACACTCCCGGGACTTACAGCCTTAACCCCAAAGGTCCCGACGAAGAAGTGACCTTCGAAGCATTATTTGGCCAGAGATTTTCTAGATTTAATAAAAGACTCTTGCTGGTGGTCGACGCCACTCAGATGGAAAAGCATTTAATTTTTGCCAAGCAGCTAAAGACTTTGGGCTTCCCGGTCGTGGTGGCTTTAACCATGACCGATTTGCTGCGAAAAAATCAGCTGAAGATGGACGTTCAAAAGTTGTCGAAGCTTTTGGATCTACCGGTATTTCCGATCGATGGACGTTTAGGTGGAGGGGTGCAAGACCTTGCGAAAGCCTTAGGGGAAGAGAATTTAAAAAAAGTCGAGACCAAGTTTAATCCTGCGGTGACAGACTTTGAGTGGATTAAAAAAGCTCATCAAGAGATTCTCGCCATAGTGGCAGAAGTTCGTGGGCCCGAAGAAGAGATTCGAGAAAAAGTTTTTTCTAACACCCATCGCTGGGACAAAACCTTAATGCATCCTTTTTGGGGGATTGCGATTTTCTTTTCGGTCATGGTTTTGTTTTTTTCTTCGATTTTTTGGGCGGCAGCCCCTTTGATGGATCTGGTGGATCAAGGTTTTTCATGGATGGCTGAGACTGTCGAGTCCCTTGGACAAGGGGCGGTTTGGTCCGACTTCGTATCTGGGGGTTTGATTACGAGTTTTTCTGCGGTCTTGGTCTTTGTCCCTCAGATCTTCATTTTATTTTTTGGATTAAGTCTTCTAGAAGATTCAGGCTACCTAGCCAGAGCGGCAACTTTGATTGACCGTCCACTTTCGAAGGTGGGACTTAGCGGAAGGTCCTTTGTGCCTCTTTTATCTGGATTTGCCTGTGCGGTGCCAGCCATTATGGCGACCAGAAATATTCGCTCTCAGAAAGAGCGCTGGCTGGCGACTTTTATTATTCCATTGCTGACCTGTTCGGCGCGTCTTCCGGTCTACGCCTTGATTTTGGGCTTTGTTTTTTACGGCTCGGCAGCCTGGAAAGCGGGATTAAGTTTAGCTCTGATCTATTTTGCATCCCTTTTGCTCAGCGCCCTTGCCGCAGCCCTGTTAAATCGCTTTGTGAAAATCGAAGCAAAAAACTTTTTTATGATGGATCTTCCGCTGTATCGAAGACCTCAGTTGAAGTCCGTGTTTCGTTCTGCAAGCTATCGCACTTCGTCTTACATTCGCCGAGCAGGCCCAGTTATTTTTGTTCTGGCGATTTTGGTTTGGCTAGGAACAACTTTTCCTCGGAATGACTCTATCCTTGCGGAAGATCAGCTTGCTCAAAGTTATGCCGGTCAGGCGGGCCAAGTGCTTGAGCCCATCTTTAAACCCATGGGTGCTGACTGGAGAGTGGGTGTTGGGTTGATTTCTGCTTTTGCGGCCAGAGAAGTTTTTGTTTCATCTGTCGCCGTGATTTTTAGAGTGACGGAATCTGAAGAAGAAGAATCTTTAAGGCAGGGCCTATTGGCCGAGATGAGAGCGGCGACTTGGCCCGATGGATCCCCTTTGTTTACACTCGCAAGTCTTGCGGCACTTGTGGTTTTCTTTATGATTGCCTTGCAATGTCTATCGACGACGGCCATTGCCTATAAAGAAATGGGCTCTTTGAAATTTGCCCTAGCACAATTGGCGGGCTTAAATTTAGCGGCTTATGTGCTAGCAGTTTTGGTCTATCAAATCTTAAGTCTTTAAGGACTCGAGTCAGAATCCCGGCCGGTGTCAGAGACATCCCCCGAATTGTCTTCTCCTGTTCCTCGATCTTCCCCAGTGTATCCGCTGCCGTCGGGATCAGATCCACTTCCGGGAATTCGGGGCTCATCCTCGTACCAGGGAGCGCCTGAATCCAAATCCGCTTCGTAGTAAGCCGAGTCATCAGCGGCAAACAAGGCCATCCCTTTTATCGAGTGCTCGCAGGCCCTGGAGCTTTGGCTGGCAAAAGACTGCGCTGAAAAGCCTAAGACAAAAGACAGTAAAATCAGACGCATAAAGTCCCCCTTATCTTCGAATTTTCGATCATAAGGGGGGCTATACTGGGCCCGATAGCATTGGGGTCAGTTCTGCAGACTTTTCAGGTGCGATTGATCGAAAATTAGGCCAATTTTGCAAAAACTTCTCTGCTTGATGACAAGCTCCTGCATTTTTCGAGTTAGTGGGCTCTAATTTGCGGGCGAGAGACTTCGGCCAGCAGTTTATTTTGCAGCGGGAGCTTCTTTTGCCTCAGAGTTAAAAAGGCTTAAAAACTCTTCATAGCCCTGGGCTTTAAGATCTTTGACCGGAATAAAACGAAGGGCTGCAGAGTTCATGCAATATCTTAAACCCGTCGGTTTAGGACCATCCGGAAAGACATGCCCTAGGTGAGAGTCTGCATGTTTTGAGCGAACTTCGGTTCGGGTTCTGAATAGCTTTTTATCAATTTTTTCGACCAAATTTTCTTTAACCAAGGGCTTAGTAAAACTTGGCCAGCCCGTGCCCGAATCATATTTGTCGAGAGAACTAAAAAGTGGCTCACCAGAGACGATATCCACATAAATTCCAGCCTCTTTAGTATCCCAATAAGGGTTATTGAAGGGCTTTTCTGTATCATCTTTTTGAGTGACGCGAAATTGAACTTCATTCAGTTTTTGCTTCAGTTCTTCTGTGGTCGGCTTTTTAAAGCTTTCTGGGCTCCAGGCTGCAGAAACTAGAGACATGCTAAGAAGGGCGAATGTTGTCGTTAAAAGCTCAAGCATCTAAGACTCCTTTTTTGAGAGGCTGCGTGAAGCCAGAAGGCTAGCACAAATCTACAATTTTTAGCCACAAAGATTGACCTTCCCACGGCTTTATGTGCTTATTGGACCGGATTTATATTCTATTAGAGAGGTTCTTATGAAATCAGTAACAGAGTTTTGGGCGCTTCATATTCTTAAAGGCCACGAGGCAAAAAAAGCATTTTTAGCAGAAGGTAAAAGCCCAGAAGAAGTTGCTCAAGCCATTGGCGAGCAAATGAAGTTTGAAGGCGATAAACTTAAGCATTTCGTCAATGCTCTTGAAGTCACAATCGAAGAGCCTCAGAAATTAAGCCGAATTTTAGTGGTCAGCCTAAACGAGGGCGAAAAAGCTCCAGCAAAAGCAGTTCAAATTGAAGAGTCTTGCTACATTCCTGAGTTTAAATCTGATCCAAAGCCGGTCGCTCAAAAGAAAACTGGCAAAGAGGACGGCGGCAAAAACCGCAAAGGTAAAGGCGGAGGCGGACCGAAAGAGTCTCCATGGGGACTTTCTCCCGAGCAGTTGGCTGCTAAAAAGGGCAAAGGCGCTGGCGCTAAAAAGCCCGAGTAGTCTTAGCTTCTCAAAACTGTTTGTTTAAAAATGACTTAAGCCTCATCCAACCGATGGGGCTTTTTTCATAGCGATTCTTTCTATCTAAAAAAGTGTCCGCCGAAGACTAGTTCCGCAGGTCCGCATGAATAAACAACACTCCTGTTGAAGTTTAAATTTTGGGAACCCTCAATCTAGTGCCCTAAAAGTCGGACCGAGGATGTTCGACGGCTGAGGTGGAGCACTTTTTTAGATAGAAAGAATCGCTATGAAAAAAGGACTAGAGTTTTCGGCCAAAAAGGAATGCGGTGACGCCGATTCCGCCGTTTGAGAATTTTCGTTTTTCTAGAACCTTCCAGGTTTTTGGTAAATCTAGAAGTCCCTTTAGCGATTTATTTGGGAATAAAAAACAAGCTCGATCCGGTTGAAGTTTTTCTTCCGTGGTCTGTAGCAGTCTGGTGTAGTAGTCCTTCAGGTCTTCTTTAACTTTTAGGCGCTCACCGTAGGGTGGGTTGCAGAAGACCCAAGTTAGAGTTTCGCTATTGGGTTTTTTCTTATAGGTCGTTTTAAAAAAATCTTCGTGAATGATTTTTGCTTTGGCTTCGCCTAGGTTTTTTTCGGCGGTTTTAAAACTTTTTGTGTCACTTTCAAATCCTAGAAGCTCAGAGATCATATAAGGGGCTGGTCTTTCCTTGGGAAGTTCGACTTCGGTTTGTTTAAAGTGTTTAAAGGCAAATTCTCTTTGATCTAGGGGAAGACTTTGTCCAAGAGCTTCGATTAAAAATGTTCCCGCACCCATCATGGGATCTACAATTTGAAGCGATAAACTATTCTGGTCCTCAGCTTTATAAGAATTTAGCGTCCATTGAATCAAAGATGCGGCGATGGTCTCTCGCAAAGGGGCTTCTCCAATAAGTTTTCTTTCCCCTCGCTTATGAAGCCGTTCTCCTGAGGTATCCAGACTGATTGTGCACTCATCATCTAAAAAGCGGACTAACATCTTTAGCTTTGATTCTGAGGGTTTTTCGACCTTCATTTTCTTTTGGCGGCTCTTCCAGCCTTTAAGTGCTGTTTCTTCGATTCGACTTTTAATTTTAACTCTAGATTTGTGGCTTGCGGCCTGAACATCCAGCTGGCAAGAAAGATCAACCTTTTGCTCCCAAGGGTGGTTTGCAACAGCCTGAAAGAGCTTGGGGAAGTCTTTGCAACGGAAGCGCTCGATGCGCATTAAAATCCGGGTTGGAATCTTTAAAACAAGGTTCATTCCCAAACCTTGTTTTAAAGGGGCCTTAAAACTGACCCCTCCGGTTTCGATCTGACATTCTAACTGAGGGTAGTGGTTTAAAAGCTCTTTTTGAGCAAGATCCTCAAAACCCGGCAAAACCACTAAAAAAAATTCTTTCATTCCCAAAGCTCTACCACCTTTGTGTCAGGGACACAAAGGGGAGAAGCTTAAGAATCTATTATCCAGCTGTTTTAGGAGCAGCCGCAGGAGCAGTTTCGGTTACGATATTAAACTCAAGATCGACTTCGTTGTTGATGACCTTGTCTAAAGTCAACTTTTCAAAAATTGTCGCAGAGCCGTAGTTTACACCAAACTTGCTGCGATCAAACTGAAGCTTTCCGGTGTAAACATTGCCGGTTTTTTTGAACTGAATTTCAATCGGCTCGGTTTTATCACGAATTGTAAGTTTCGCCTTAACTTTGTCTTTGCCCGCGGGGCCAGTGATGACAAGTTTTGCTTCCGGGAATTTTTCGGTATTGAAAAAATCATCGCTCTTCATATGGCCAAGAAAGTCGTTTTTCTTTTTTCCTTCTAGGTCAGTCACGTTGATTGAGTTCATGTCCATGACGAACTCACCGGCAACGACTTGATCTTTTTCAACCTTAGCAGTTGCTGATTTTAGAGAGATCGTGCCAACGTGCTGACCTCCTCCAATTTTCTTTGTTCCTTTCCAGTTAAAAGTGCTTTTTTTCGCATCAATTTTAACTGATGCAAAAGAGCTTGGAATAAATCCAAACGCGATAAGGCCGATGATGGCCAATTTAGAAATCGATTTCATTGTATCCTCCTAGGATGTTTAAATTTCTATCTGGTGATGCTGCACTAAACTTTGAACTCAGTCACGGGCTGGATTTGAATTTGTCATTTTGGGGGCCTCTAATTTTGTTTACAGAGCGATATGTTGCTTTAGACCCGGCGAAATGACTCTAAACTGGACCATTTCCTAGGGTCTGGGTGTAATGTAATGCCTGATTTTTTCGCAGTGACTTGCTTTATACTTGGGGCGGTAAAACCTTTGTCTTACTAAACTGAAAGAGTGGAGTTTGTGCAGCTTATTTTAATTCTTGGCAACCAACTGTTTCCGGCGAAGCAGATTTTAAGGCAGATCCAAGATAAGTCTTCTTCTTTGGTTTACATGCGCGAGGATCTAGAGCTTTGCACCCACTTCAAATATCATAAACATAAAATTATTTTATTCTTATCTGCGATGAGATCTTTTGCTGAAGAGCTAAGGTCTTTGGGCCTAACAGTTTTTTATGATGAACTTGGGGCAGACAAACTCAAGTTTGATCAAGCTTTGGCCCAGGTATTAAAAGAACAAAAGATAGAGTCGGCTGCTTATTTTGAAATTGAGGATAAATTTTTTGAATCGCGGATCGAGAAAGTTTTTAAAGACAACAGTATTTCGACCGAGGTTTTTGCATCACCCATGTTTTTGACCTCCCGCGATCAGTTTAAGACCTACTTGGATTCCACGAAGCGCCCTTTTATGAAGACCTTTTACGAACAACAGCGAAAACGACTTGGCCTCCTTCTTGACGCTAAGGGAAATCCTGTTGGTGGGCAGTGGAGCTTTGATCAGGACAACCGAAAGCCTTTGCCAAAAAATCTTGTGCCTCCAAGTATTTCAAAAACAAAGCACTCCGTGCAGACTGAAGCCGTGATGAAGCTTGTCGAAGAAAAATTTTCGACTCATCCTGGGGATTCCGAAAAATTTTGGCTTCCGGTGGACCGAAAGGGCGCATTAAAGTGGTTGGATCAATTTTTAAACCAGCGCTTTCGTGACTTTGGGCCCTACGAAGATGCTTTGTCTAAGAGTTCTCCTTTTGTCTATCATTCGGTCTTAACACCATTTTTGAATATGGGGCTTTTGACTCCTTCCGAAGTTGCCGATCGGGCCTTGGCTCATGCAAAAGAAAACAAGATTCCAATTAACTCTTGCGAGGGGTTTATTCGCCAGATAATTGGTTGGAGAGAATTCGTTCGTGGAATTTATCAAAATTTTAGCGAAGTTCAGGACAGCAAGAATTTTTGGTCTCATAAAAAAAAGCTTTCTCAACATTGGTGGCAGGCGAACACCGGGATTGAGCCCTTAGATGATGTGATTAAAAAGACAATTGAATATGGCTACGCACATCACATTGAACGCCTGATGGTGGTGGGCAGTCTAATGCTTCTTCTGGAAGTTGAACCTAAAGAGGCTCACTCCTGGTTTATGGAGATGTTTATTGATTCTTCAGATTGGGTGATGGGGCCCAATGTTTATGGGATGGCGCTATTTAGTGATGGTGGGATTTTTGCGACAAAGCCTTATATTTGTGGATCGAATTACTACCGGAAGATGGGTGCTTATAAGTCGGGCGATTGGCAGGATGGAGTCGACGGATTGTACTGGTCCTTTATCGAAAATAATAAGGACTTTTTTCTAAAAAACCCAAGACTTTCAATGATGGCCCGCAGTATCGAGAAGATGCCGAAAGAAAAGAAAACCCGCATCTTTTCCGCGGCGAACGAATTGAAAAAACGACTGACAATTTAATTTTTAAAGACATCTTGCCTGTAGCTTTTTCATTTGCCGAGGCGATCTTGCTAAGGCAGAGGCTTTCGACTTTGATCAGGCTCTCACGGGGGTGGGATGATGTTTGGCTTGTTGTGGGCGCTGTTATTTTCTATTGGAAATTCACTAACAAATAATTCGGTCGCTTTGGATCCGGTTTGGGATTCCACGGTCTTTATTCGCGCCGACGGAAGAGACCCGCAAGGTCATGAGGCTCCCTCTTATTGCAATGCTGCGGTGATTGCGCCGAATATCTTGATTACGGCGGCTCATTGTTTGATCCATGCCGAAATTTTAAATTCCTATAAAGTTCAAATCGAGCTTGGCTCTTATCGAAGCAAGACTCGTGCTGACGGCAGCTCTTTCTTAGTGGGTTATGTTGTAAATAGTCGCAAAGAATATTTGTCGCGCTTTGTTTTTCATCCCAAACTTCAGGGAAAACTTAGCCGAATGAATTTTCGCTCTCAAATTTCTCCGGACGAGGATCTGGCCTGGATCTATCTGGACGAGAACTTGGATCTACCAGAAGATTTTCCTTTTGCTGAGATGGCCAGTACCGCTGAAATCAATAGTTTTTCAGCAAAACCACTTTCCTTCGAGCCAACAATTGTTTCCATCAATTACCTAGAAGAGATTTCGACTTCAAACACTCGAAAGATGGCTCGCTTGAACCAAATCTCTGTCTCAAGATCTTACTTAACCTCGAAATCGATATCAAGAGTCCGGCCCGGCGACAGTGGAGCACCACTCTTTGCAAAAATGAATGGTCGCTGGAAGTTGGTGGCCGTGGTGAAAGGGCAGGCATCCAATTTTTTCTCAAATTGGGATGTCTTTACGCTGATACCCTTAAAATAGTGCATAGAGATTTGACTCTATTTTTAATATTCAAGTATCTGTACTCCCTTTCCGTTAAGACATTGGTCAAGTTGCCTGCACGTCGGTCCAAAAAAAATCAAAAATTTTTAAATGATCGGAGATCACCAGTGATTCGCACTACACTTTTAAGCCTTCTATTATTCTTTAGTTCTTCGGTCTGGGCCCAAGCTTTTGATGAGGCTTGTTACTTAAATCGTTATCCTGACGTTGTCGCAAATTGGGTCAACAATGGCGGGCGAGCGATTGACCATTGGAATCAACGGGGTCAATTTGAAAATCGAATTCCTGGTTGTACAAACCAAACTGGGGGATCTGCTCCCTCATCTTCAGTTTTTAATGAAAGTTGTTACCTTCAGCGCTATCCGGATGTTCAGCAGAACTGGGTCAGGGGTGGAGGAACTGCGATTGGTCACTGGAACCAAAACGGCCAGCGTGAGGGGCGTATTCCTGGATGTGGAGCGGGCATTCAGCCGGCTCCGGTAGGTGGGGCACCGGCGCCCGTGGCAGGAGCTTTTAACGAGGCCTGCTATCTTCAGCGCTATCCTGATGTTGCTGCAAATTGGAGGGGGCCAGCGATTGATCATTGGAATCAAAACGGCCAGCGAGAAGGGCGCATTCCAGGCTGTGATGCGGGGACTCAGCCGGCTCCTGGGGGAAGTGCACCGGTGGCGGGTACTTTTAATGAAAGTTGTTACCTTCAACGTTACCCTGATGTTGCTGCAAATTGGAGGGGGCCTGCGATTGATCACTGGAATCAGAATGGTCAGCGTGAGGGGCGCATCCCCGGTTGTGGTGGCGGGATTCAACCTATCGCAGGAGGAACTCCTCCGAGTGCGCCAGTTCCAACTCCAAACCCCGCACCAGTCGGAAACACACCCATCGTCGTAACTGGAACCACAATTGTTGGAGGTGGAGCCGTTCCGATCGCAATTACGGTAGACGGACCAAGATTTGGTGGAGCGGTCTCAAGTTTAAATTGGAACGGAAAAGAATTTATTAATATTCATGACCATGGTCGCCAGCTTCAAAGTGCCATGCAAGTGGATGGATATAAAGAATGTAACAATCCAACAGAAGCAGGATCTGAGCATGATGGAACAGGTTCTCGTAGTAGTTCCGTGATGACGGGTTTTGCTAAACAGGCCCCTAACGTAATGTTGACTCAAGCCAATATGGCCTACTGGAACTGGCGCGGAGTGACGGGAGCATGTGTTCGTGGAAAAGACCCTCGAGTAAACCAGCCTTTATCAAATCATCTATTAAATAAAAGAATCCAAATCGGGGAGTTCGATGATCCACGTTTGATTAAGTATGATGTTCAATTTCAACATCCTGCGGGAAGCTACAACGAATCTTTAACCTATGAATTTTTGACCGGATACTTAACGCCTGAGTTTATTCAATATTCCTATATTCTGCCAAATGGTGGATTAAGGATGGTTGATGCTTCTTCGAATATTAACATATCGGGCAATGGGTTTCCTCCGGGATCTTTTCAGTCGCGGCCCGCGGGAAAAGGTCATTACGATCCGATTATTCTATCGAATGCCAGCGGATCTCATGCGATGGGTGTTTATGTTCCTCGGTCTCAGCTTGTAAATTGTAAAAGTAATTTTCATGGCTACGGAATGTATTATTTCAACCTCGGGGGAAGTGGCCCCAATGCGGCGGGTACTGCAAAATGGAGTTTAGCTGTAGATGATTCGGCTCGTTCGAGTTGTATCAGAAACAACACAAGAAGCTTCGTGGTTTATTTAGCCGTAGGAACTTTAGCTGAGGTTCATCAGAGTATCGTTCGTGCGATGGGTCGGGTGAAATAGATTAGGGGGCGGGATCAATCTTGATCCCGCGAGTCCCGATTTATTGTAGTTTCAGTCTTGTCGAGATCGGTTATTCACTTAGACTTTCTTAACAAACTCAGATTTTAAGTTCATCGAGCCAAGTCCATCAATTTTGCAGGCGATATTATGCCCATCATGGCCGTCCACCAGGCGGATGTTTTTCACTTTGGTTCCGCCCTTAACAACTGAAGAGCTTCCTTTAATTTTTAGATCCTTTATCACTGTGACACTGTCGCCGTTTGAAAGTGGTTTTCCGGTGGCATCTAAGATCGCATCACTAGCTGTGCTGGATCCGGCTTCAGTGTTAGAATCAGCGCTTTCAAATGCACTCCATTCGTGGCTGCATTCGGGGCAAATCCATAGGTTTCCATCAGGATAGATATTTTCAGACTGACACTGAGGGCAAGATGTTGGGGAGATCATATAGTCCTTATGGCTTCTACAGTGTCAGATCACAAGTGTTTTTGCCGCTATTCTTTCGAGACTTGAAGTGCGCTAAAATTCGGTTCAAGTGTTTGGGAGTCAAAGTTTTCAAGAGCGTTACTGCGTGCCCAGAGTCAATCGTACTGACTTGATGATTGCCGATGGCCTCAACCAGATTTAACTGAGCGTGAACCGGCGATACTTTGTCATCGGTAGAGACAATTTGGTAAAGAACTTCAGACTTTTCTAGAAGAAGTGGCGCAAGGTCCAAAACGTCCATCGGAATACTCTGTTCGACATGCTCCTGAAACTGTTTCGGATTCAAATTCAATTCTTTAGATATAATTCGTCTTAGTTCTTCAATTTTTGGATGGTTTGAGTGGGTCATCGAATATGGCAAGTCAGAAAAGGCAGACACAACAGAGACTCCGATAATTCTTTGGTCCACTGCAGTGGCGATCAAGGCAAGACTTGCGCCATTGCTTATCCCTAAGACGAAATAGGACCCCGTTTTAATTCTCGAAGGATAGGGGAGATTAGGTTTTTGGTCTAACCAATCTAAGGTTGTTCTGATGATGCGAATGGCGTGAAGTGAATTGTCATAGACTTCTTTCAAAGAATCTTCAGAGGTTTCAGAAGTCAGAGACCGGCTATCCACTAAAACGGCAGCATAGCCGGCGGCGTTAAGCCTGTTTGCAAGAAGTCTTTCATAAAGAGTGACCCCTCGGACAGTGGACGCCACCAAAACTACCGGCAGGTTTTCAAGATAATCCAATCCCAAATGAGGAAGATAAATTAGGACTTCGCTGGTTCGCGTGTGGCCAGTGCGTTGATCCATGACGGGTAAGTTGACTTTAAACCGCTCCGAGTTTCCGAGGCCTTCAAAATCTCGATCTGCAGCCACGCGCTCTAAAAGCGGCTGGTGTCCAATCTCTTTATTGACCCGTTTCAATAGTCTTTGTTTTTCTTGATCTACCTGAGCATTACCGAATGCGGGACTCAATGCCAAGGTCAAGAAAGTCAGTATTTTTAGCCAAGATGGTGTGAGCATTTTTGCGTCCAAAGTTATTTATAGTGATTTTCCTTGAAGGCTTATCCATATCCTAGGGTTTCTTGAAGGGGGCCTAAGATTCGGGCTTCGGTCCCAGCATTTACCGTCTATTGTAAAGAATCCCGACAAGGAAGCAAGTCTACCTTTACGCGGTCTTTTGTGATGATCAAAAGTTCGTATTGGCCTGGCAAGGTTAAGTTAAAGATATAGTGAAGAATCCCTACGCGAATTTCGTAAAGACGGCCATCCTCTGGATAGCTTAAATTGGTTTGATTTGTTGCGGGAATTAGTCGGCCTAATGAATAATTAAAAAGTTGGGGCTCGCCATAATTAACTCGACCTAAAACATACCAGTTTTTTACATTAGCCTGAACCGAATCGCAGGCTAAGATCACTTGAACTTCACTGACATCAAATCCATCGGGCTCTTGAGGATAGTCAAAGTCGAAGGCAAAGGTCTGCATTGCGAAAAGTAGTACGGAACTGACTAAAAGCGTTTTCATAAAACCTCCCTAAGATTTTTTTATGCGCTAGCGGGAATATGCCACTTTTAAAATTAGCTTTGTGGATAATTTGGGAGATTTTACTTTTTTCATGATTTTGTACTAATCCAGGCAGCACGCCAGTGGGAGTGCCTGTCCTTAGGAAATGTGCTAGCCTTTTTAAATGATCAAAGTAGACAAGGCATTATTGCTAAAAAATATGATTCAGCAGCTCGAAGAGGACCTTAAAACCTTAAGGGCCGCCGCTCGTGCGACCCATGAGGCTGCGACTCATGAAGAAAGTAAGCCCGAGAACAAATACGACACCAGGGCTTTAGAGGCCGGATATTTAGCAGGGGCTCAAGCCCAAAGGGTGGCCGAGGTTGAAGAAGCCATTCATTTTTGTAAGAGCCTAAAACTGAGAAGCTTTGGTTTAGAGGATCCGATTCAAGTTTCGGCCCTCGTAAAGTTACAGTCCGAAGATAAACTTCAACATGTTTTATTGATGCCGAAGGGTGCTGGGATGGCGCTTTTTTTTGAAGGCTTAGAAATTAAAGTGATCACGGGGCAAAGTCCTTTTGGCAGGGCCTTGACCGGCCAAGAGGTCGGTCAGATCATTAAAGTCAAAACCAGCAAGGGATCTAAAGAGTACGAAATTTTGGAGGTTCAATAGATGTCATTTAAGAGCTTAATACTTAGCTTAATGTTTTTGGGTTTCTATTCGCTTCCAAGTTTCGCCGAAAGTTTTAAGTGCCAGATTGATTTTGAGGGCGAACCAAATTTGACGGGACTAGGTGGGGTTTCCAAAGGGGCCCCAGAGAGTGATATTTTAGTTCATGGCCATTCTGATCATTACAAAATGAGCTATGGAAATGGTGAGTACGAATTTGGAGAGGACGTAATCGAAAGACAAAGCAATCTACTTAGACTTTCTCGTTACGAAGTCTTCGGAGGCAGTCGAATTCTAATTTGGGTTTTAGAAATATCTCTTGCAGAAGTCGAGGGCCCAAGATTTGGGATGATTTACGGCGAATCTCCCTGGGCTGTCTTAAGCTGCGAGTCCCAAGATTAAATTAAGATCGCAAGGCATGGAACAAAGCTTTATTTATTGAAGGCTTGTCCAGCTTAGAGCTTCCACGGGCGCAAGATCATCGAAAATATTCAGGCTTGTTTGGAAAACTAAATCTCCGCTGTTTCGGATGCCGTCACAGTTTATGTCGATAGAGACACAAATATTTGCATTACCACCGGGCATGATATCTATTTCATCTCCATTTTCGTCCTTAAAACGGCCCACGTCTCCATAACAGCCAAAGCTTGAGCACAAAAGTTCTTCTTCTCCTTTAGCCAGATATCCGGACTCGATATTGTCGCAAGAGTTTCGAGTCAGGACGGCGACCGCATGGATTTGGTTTAAGGATCCGGTACAGTTTTGAACCTGTGAAGTGTACCCGCACTCTGGATTGGCGTCGATGTCACACTCGATAAATACTTGTGGTGTAAAGGAAAGGGCTGAGGATTCCTGACTTCCGTCTGATCCGCTGCTGCCACTATTGCACCCGGTGCTAAGTAGGACCATGCCTAGGCAAAAAAGAGACACTATTAGTTTTGAACAATTTTGTGTTTTCATAGACTCAGTACCAATCCAATTTTTATGCCGCGACCCTTGTGAGGCGGCGCAAATACAATATTAAAATCATGTATTTAGCTTGCATCAGCTTGAGACTGAATATGGCCCCGTCAGTCAAATTGACACAGGCATTTTTGACCCCATTTTTACAATGAAATTTTGAGTTCAGATGAGCTAAGGATGTTTTGGGCGCTTAGCTTTGAGACCTCTTTGATTCGTCAAAACTGTATGCGCTGTCAAAGCAGCCTACGATTCACGTTGAGACATCTTAAGTCTAATCGAAGTAGACACTAGATCAGCTTAAAGTTTTTACGAGGGACTGAGGTTGGGGGATTGGGTTGATAAGGTGGTACTGACTTGTCGGTCTAAAAATATATAGTTAGGATAGCGAATATGGATAAATTGAAATCGCTAAGGGATTTTTTTAATTCTCGACAAACTAGGTCCTTAAAATTTCGACTGAGCCAATTGGATCAATTTGAAAAGTTGATTCGTGAAAACCAAGATCAGATCTGTGAAGCGCTTTATAAAGATCTTAGAAAGCCCAAACATGAAGCCATGATTGGGGAGATTGCGGTCTTAATCAAAGAAATTCAACTTAGCCGAAAGAAATTAAAGAAATGGATGAAGCCTAAAAACGCTTCCACTCCTTTGGCTTTTCTTCCAGCGAAAAGCCGATTGTATTACGAGCCTCTTGGTTTGGTCTTGGTGATTGGTCCCTGGAACTATCCATTTCAGTTGCTCCTGGCGCCCTTGGTGGGTGCCATGGCGGCTGGAAATTGTGTCGTATTAAAGCCTTCAGAGCATTCCCCAAACACCTCTAAACTTGTTGCGGAATTAATGAAAAAATATTTTTCAGAAGATTACATTTGTGTCATCGAAGGAGCAGTCGAAGAGACGACCGAGCTGTTAAGTCATAAGTTTGATCATATCTTCTTTACCGGCAGCACCAGTGTTGGAAGAATTATTATGCAGGCAGCTGCAAAAAATCTAACTCCGGTGACTCTAGAGCTTGGGGGCAAAAGTCCGGTGATTGTGTGCGAGGATGCAGATTTGGATCTTGCGGCTCGCCGAATTGTGTGGGGAAAGTTTTATAACTCGGGGCAAACTTGTGTGGCGCCGGATTATCTTTATGTGCACCGGTCGATCTCTGAAAAGTTTTTCGAAAAAGTGCGTTTTAATATCGAGGCCCAGTTTGGTTCGGATCCCAAACAAAGCCTCAGTTATTCGCGCATTGTAAACGCTAGAAATTTTCATAGATTGCAGAAATTGCTGGATCAAAAAAAATTACGCATTGGCGGGGCTTCAGATTTGGAGGACCTCTATATCCAGCCGACTGTTCTTGGGGAGGTCACTTGGGATGATCCCGTGATGAAAGAAGAAATTTTTGGCCCGATTTTGCCCTGGATGACCTACGAAAACTTTGATGATCTTTTGACCCTGATTGGATCTAAAGAAAAGCCACTGGCGGCCTATATCTTTTCAAGGAATAAAAAATCCCAAGCTGATTTTGTAGAAAAACTCAGTTTTGGCGGAGGCTGCATTAACGATCTGATGGTTCAGTTTGGCAATCCCTATCTTCCATTTGGTGGAGTCGGCGAAAGTGGGATGGGGCACTGCCACGGAGAATATAGTTTTAAGACCTTTAGCCATTCCAAAAGCCTAATGCTTCGAACAGGATGGCTGGATCACCCGGCGCGCTATGCGCCCTATTCGGAAAAGAAGTTGAATCTTCTTAAAAGACTATTTTCTCTTAAGTAAATCTATTGTTTGACAGTGAGTGCCCGGCACCTGGCAGTGGGGCGACAAGTCGAACACCGGAAAGACCGACAGCTTACAAATGCTATCGGAGCCCTGCGGTGGCGATGATATGAAATAGACAGTGTTTAGTACCTATTCACTAAGAGAGCTTGTAGGCTTGCTATGACGGACTGAATTGTGCATCTTAGATCAGGGTCATCTAAATGGAGTTTCAAGTTGAAATTAGCCGTGTTAAGTCAAAAAAAATGGCGAAGATTTTTAGTGGTTTTGATGTCTCTTTTTGGGACAATGTTTTTATATAATAACTGCTCCTCAGGCTTTAACAGCAATGTTGTCGAAGCCGATGCGCCCTCTGAATCCCTCTCTCAGAATTGCACCGATGCTCGCTTTGGATTAAGTGTAGCCATTGGAGAAAGCCTTTCCTTTTATCCTTTAAGCAGTGGGTCGGCGGCCCAATGCCAATTGCAAAATTTTGAATGCACGACCGAGGGCTTTTCTCCAGCTCTGCCGGCGAATTATTATCAGACCTGTTTAGTTGCGGGGCAGACTTGTCCTTCAAGCTCGGTCGCAGGAGTTGTGCAGTCCGTGCCTGCAGGAAATATGGAAAACAGCACCGTGACGGGCTACCCAAGCAGTCTGGTGAATTTTGGATCGACTTGCGCTCAGGTGACCAGTACTTGTCAAAGTTCCGGAAGCTGGAGTGGGGCTTATCCCTTATATGCTTCTTGTGCAACTCGCTGTCTAAATCCGGATAACGGAAGCTTTGTAAATCCGGGGACGGTTTTTCGGGATTTTTACACACGAAGCGAAGCTCCGACTTCGGCCGAATGTCAGGCTGCTTTGTTTAGTCAAAGCCGTGGTAATGCTTCGGTTTGTAGTGGGGCTACCGGTCTATTTTCTCCCTCGATTCCTGCGACGATTTATTCGAGTTGTAGGGTTGTTTCTGATGGAGGTGGGTCAGAGGGACAAATTGTATCTGGACGTCTAACTTGGAGCAGTGGATTTGAAAATGGAGTTCCCGGCGAGTGGTTGAATTATATCACCAATTTTTCGGCGGATGGCAGCCTTCCCAATGGGGCGATGGGATGGACTGTTGTCAATAGAAGTAGTGGCGAGCCCGTGTTTTCGGGAAATTACGCCTATCGAGGACGAGTGCAGGGAAGATACAATTCACCAGACGGTACAAGACGAGCTTACCCGGTTCGTACGGATGATTTACCAACTCCGATGGTCAGTACATTTATGATTTATCTGGATGTGAATTACAATCAGATGAATACCAATGATTGGATCAGTATTGCGACTTATTCAAACAATCCTGATAAGATCAATTGGCCAGATATTCATGGGCTCTCTGTTGTAAATCGAAGACTTGAAATGGCTCATATGGAAGTTCCAGGATTTAGTGGTCAGTATGTGGGCCCAAGTCCTCAGCCTGAATTTCCGGTGCGCCGTTGGGTGAGAATGACAGTTTATATTCACTACCAAAGTAACCGCGACGGAATTGTTCATGTTTGGCAAGATGGAGTCCGAGTCTTTACGGGGATTCAAAGAAGCCAGTCGGCAAGTACGATGGCGACGGTCATGCATTGGGGCATTTACACCAACAACGCCGATTTCAATGCGACATTATATAATGACGAACTCAGCATCTGGCACTTAGATCAACCCCTAAGCCAATTCGACCGCGAACCCATCGTTCGCTGACATTGAGTGCTCGGCGCGCCTGGCTGTGGGGGGGCGCCAAGTCGAACGCAAGGATGACCCAACATCTTAAAATAGGTATCGGTGCTGCAGCGGATGGATTCGCCGGATGCGGTAAATCCTAGAGTTAAAGTTTAGGGGCAAAGTGGTAAACTAAATGTTCCGTTCACAGAATTGCCGCCATCAAAATGAATGATGATTGACCCAGTCACAATGTTGTCTGTGATCGAGGCAATTTGCATTCGGCCATTTGTTGAAACCAAGTTCATCCAACCATCTTCGGTGTCTTCAAAAGAAAAAGTGGCTGTGTGCATGGGATCACCCTGACCAAACTGGACCTCACTAGCTCCTGCAATGGGGGCTCTGGCAAGAATTAGGCGGGGTCCTAAGTTGAAGACAGCACAGGGATCAGCATGATTTTGATCACTTAAGCTGATTGCCATTTCAGAAGGGTCAAAGAAGCTTTGCTTTGCAAAGCCTGAAGTAAAAGTCCAAGGACTTCCATTCACAAGGCCAGAGGCGGCCTCAGTTTTAAATTGCCCTTGTGGAGCATTGGTTCCACCACTTGAATCGGACTTTGAACCACTGCAGGCCGAAAGCAATCCAGCAAATAATATAAGAGATAGTTTGTTCATAATTCTTTCCTTTTTTAAAATTAAATTTTGATAAGGATATACTGGTCAATTTAATTCATCTCGGATTTCTGTTTATCTAACGCGACCTGTACTCAGGAAAGTGTTTGGACCTGTTCGGTCGAAAGTTCGGCTGCGCGGGCCACTTTGTTTACACAGACTCTAGGTCGATCTAAAAAATGGTGAGGAGTTAAGAAGAAAAGAAGTTAAGATTTAGAGCGGCTATGGGCCAGTACTGAAGGGATTCTTAAATCAAAGTTTTAGAAAAAAATGCACGAAATTGCTAAAGGTCTGTTGAGTAAATAATTACTAGTTATATGTCTGGGAGAGAGTGGGTCAGGGATATACCCGCTCCCAACACGGCGACTTGATTGGGGATTTCTAAGCTTGGGCAGTCACTCAGGTTGGATCCAGAGATCAAATTTAACTGATATTCTTATATGGAATAGCAGACATTCCTTATCTGCCATATGAAAACTTACGAAACATAACTATAACTGAAATCAGGAAAATCACTTCCTAAGCCTTAAGGAGGACTTATGAAATTGTTTATTGTTTGTTTAGCCCTAGTTGGATTCGCTGGACAGGCTTATGCCGGTGGCCTTCCATCTTGTCGTACG
This sequence comes from uncultured Pseudobdellovibrionaceae bacterium, assembly GCA_964389375.1. GTDB lineage: Bacteria > Bdellovibrionota > Bdellovibrionia > Bdellovibrionales > UBA1609 > CAYMDP01. The sequence goes on from CAYMDP010000016.1 coordinate 56,140, forward strand.
ATCAGTTCAACTGGAGTCGCGGCAGCCGCGGGGATTTCTGAGGACGGACAAAGTTCGGTGTCTGTTATGATTAAACGGGACAAGGTCGCTTGTGAGCACTTGGAAAATCCAACCGAAGGCTACTCAATTAACCTTCCGCAAGACGCCGAGCAAAGTCTTGCATGGGCAAGGGTCAGCGTAAGGGCATTAGATGAAGCTGGACAGCAAGTTCTCGGCAAAGATCTTTTTGTTTTTGAGCTTGGTGGCAATGCCTTGTTTCAGTTACGGGCTCCCTTAAATAGCAAAACCATCGTGATCAAGATTGATGGCTTTAATGAAATCGTGGTTTCTTTGTAAGCCTTCATCAAGTTAGGATTTTGAGCAAAGTTAAGGAAAAAGCCTAGTTAGAAATAACTAGGCTTTTTTCGTTTAGGTGCCCGTCGTATTTTTGCGTAAGCGTTTAGGTGCCCGTCGTATTTTTGCGTAACGGCGCGCAATCTACTCGTTTAGGTGCCCGTCGTATTTTTGCGTAACGGCGCGCAATCTACTGACATCTTGTTACGCAAAAATACGACGGGCACCTAA
>CAYMDP010000017.1:0-51719 GCA_964389375.1 uncultured Pseudobdellovibrionaceae bacterium
CCTCAGCCGTCGAACATTCTCGGTCGGCCTTCGGCCGCCCTGCGAAACTAGTCTTCGGCGGACACTTTCTAAAATAATTCAAACTTTCCCGGAAAAAATGCGGGAAAAAGTCAGACGCGTTGCGCACTGTGCTTGTCGCTTAGGCAAAAGTCGAGTTCAAGGCCCGCTTTTGGTTTTTATCCCAGGTTCAGCGGGGAAATGGGGTTTGACCCAGTAAATATAGGGGGTTACCATTTTTTCTACACAGTTTTTACACTCATAAGGGGTTGTCATGAAAGTTACAAAAATAACAATGTTGTGTCTTGCTGCTGGAGCTCTAGTGTTAACCTCCTGCAATAAGAAACTTGAATCAGATAAAGATAAGTATAGCTACGCTCTAGGTTTTCAGTTTGCGAAAAACATTAAAGCGCAAAACGTGGATGCGGACGAAAAAGCCGTATTGGCCGGAATCAAAGATGCATTGTCTGGAAAAACTTCTCAGTTAACTGACGAGCAGATCCAAGCAGCAATGCAGAAAATGTACGAAGGTCGTCAGCAAGCTTTGGCAGCACAGGGCCAAGAAAATAAAAAGCGCGGCGAGGATTTCCTAAAAGCAAATCTTGAAAAAGAAGGCGTCAAAGCGACAGCTTCAGGACTTCAATACAAAGTAGTTACTGAAGGAAGTGGAGCGAAGCCTAAAGAGACTAGCACTGTCAGCGTTCATTACCGCGGAACATTGCTTGATGGAACTGAGTTTGATTCTTCTTATAAAAGAAATCAGCCTGCAGAGTTTCCTCTTAAGGGTGTAATTCCTGGTTGGACAGAAGCTCTTCAGTTGATGAACAAGGGATCTAAGTACGAACTTTATATCCCAAGCAATTTGGCTTACGGAGACGAAGGACGTCCTGGAATTCCGCCTAGCTCAACTTTGATCTTCGAAGTTGAATTGTTAGAAGTTAAGTAGTCCTTAAGTTTTTTTACTTAGGACCCCGTAATATTGATTTATACGAGGCGCGACGAGGAAGCGGTATTGGCAATACCGCGACGAGGAAGCAACGAAGTAGAAATTAATATTACGGGGTCCTAGGGTGCGGGCCACTTAAAGGTCAGTATTACTGGGAAATGATCCGACGGAAGAGCACTTCTTTGATCCAGAGTCTCTGGATAGGGCAACAAGACCTTACCCTCACTCTTATATCTTTGCACAAAACAAGCTCCAGCTACCAATTTATCGTCTAAGTGTTTTGACACTAGAATATGGTCAATTTGAACAAGTTCGCGCTGGTGTGAGTGTTTAAACTGAACTTGGGTGGCGGTCTCAGAAAGCGGGACTTCCAAAATATCAAAAATATCCCGAAGCTCGGTTGTGTTCATTAGCTCGTGAAATTCAGCTTCCAGGTGATCTTTACGAACACAGCCATTTAGATCCCCGCAAACGATCAAAGGTGTTTCGTTATTGGTTTCGTTGGCAAGTTCTCCCACGATTTCGGCTAGAGTATTGGCTTCAAGTCGTCTGCGTTTTCTTCCACCGGGATCATCCCCCACGCGGTCCCACTTAGACTTTAAGTGGGTTGTCAGAAGGATAAATTCAGGTTTTTTTTCTCCCTCACGAAAGACTCGAAGTTCGAGGAGGTCACGTGAGAAATAGAGGGGTTTGTCATTATCAGCTTGATCTAGATCGACCTTCAATCGCCGACTTTTATTGGAATTTAAAAGATAGCGGTAGGGCAGCTCCGCCTTAACAAGAAACCCGACATCGATTCCTCGGTCAGAGTTCCCCTCGATGATCATCGGTTTGTATAGGTTCTTTAAAAAATAAAGTGCAAAGTTCGAAAGGGACTCGGTGCCGCCAACCTCGGCCAAAGCGATAATATCTCCATCAAGCTCAAGGAGTCCCTCGGCAAGCCATTTAGTTTTTTCGAGGCTTTTGTTGGGCACTGTGGCGCTGGACAGGCTTTGCCACTGTTTTTCGGTCATTTGACTAAGGTCTTCGCCGGCATAGCGATCCATGTACAGGAATAGATTTTCCGCGTTGAGAGAAATAACTCGAATGTCCCTGAGTGGACTTTGCGACATGCTTTGATTATCCTAGTCGACAAAGAGGAGTTTGCAAATGCCGAAAACCAGAAAATCAAAATCACCGTCTAAGAAATCTAAACCAGAGTCCTCATTCTCCTCCTCGAAAGATCTGGGGCTTTCACTGGTGTTAAAGAGCTTTGTTGAACGATCACTTAAGACGAAAACAAAAGATTTTCCGGTGGATTTAAGTTTTTTTTCAGGAACTGAGGCCGAGGCAGAAAAAATGTCTTTTCCCTTTAGAGATTTCGTACAACTTGAAAGCTCTAAGGGCCTATCTTGCCAAATTTGTCTTCAAGCGGCCGCAAGCCCCTGGCTGACTAAAGAACATCAAAAACGCTTGTTGATGGGGGACTTTGTTTTTGGACGGGACTTGGCCGGATTGACCTTGAGTCGCCTTGAGACTCAAAAGCGCGCCCTTCATTTGAGCATCGATTTTGGAAAGCTCAGCCTAGATTTCGTGAGAGGATTTTTATTCGGTCTGGATTTGGCGGACTATCGCTATCGAAGTGTGATGTCCGGAAGCCTAAAGGATAGTTTTTCTTTAAGTCTTAAGTGGAAGGGAAAAGTTGTAGATTCCGAAATTGTAAAAGAGGTCTCTAAATTATCCCGCGCTTGTAATTTAGCCCGTCATCTTGTCAATCTTCCTCCCAATCTTTTGAATCCTCGCACTTATTCTGAATTGATTCGCAATCTTTTTAAAGGTTCGGCAATAAAGACCGAGATCTGGGATTCAAGCCGTCTAAGGAAAGAAAAAATGAACCTCCTGCTTGCAGTGGGCGAGGGGGCTTTGCACCAGCCCTGCCTGGTCAAGCTGAGTTTTTCAGGAGCTGCAAAAAAGAAGTCCAAGCCAATGGCATTTGTTGGCAAAGGGATTACATTTGATTCCGGAGGATTGGATTTAAAGCCATCTTCCGGGATGCGATGGATGAAAAAGGATATGGGCGGGTCTGCTGCAGTTGTGGGATTTGCATACTATGTTTCCCAAAGTAAACCCGATCTGGCTTGTGAGTTTTATTTACCCTTGGCAGAAAATTCAGTCAGCGAACGAGCTTTTCGGCCAGGAGATGTTTTTGTTTCAAGAAGTGGAAAATCCGTCGAAATCCATAACACAGATGCAGAAGGACGACTGATTTTGGCCGACGCCTTAACCCTTGCTAGGGAGCAAGACCCATCTGCGATAATAAATGTTGCGACCTTAACTGGCGCGATCAAGGCGGGGCTTGGGGCAGAAATTGCGGGCTTGTTTTCAAATCAGGATCGCTTGGCTGCAAAACTCGAAAGTGCCTCTGAGAAAACTGGCGATTGGATTTGGAGGATGCCGCTTTTTCAAAAGTATCGAGGTTCTTTTAAATCAAATGTCGCAGATTTTGCAAATGCTTCGGATGGTTTCGGTGGAGCCGTGACCGCCGCTTTATTTTTAGAAAGTTTTGTCGACGGAACACCTTGGGCTCATTTGGATATTTATGCATGGAAAGATTCAGCAGAAGGTCCTTGGCTTGAGTCCGGAGGATCGGGTCAAGCGGTGGCGCTTTTGGCGCAATTTATCAGTAACTACCAGGCCTGAACCATACGGTTTACTAAATCAAAAAAAGTTTTTCCCAATAGTGCGTAAGGGATAATAAAGATTTGGATTAAGAAAAAGACGAGACCAATCCAAAGGTCTGTTAAAATCCACTTCACGAAGCCGCGTCTGGGGTAAAAAGCTGATCGCAAGATCAGTATTACGATCAAAGCGATTAATTGAGCCAGTAGAAACTTTTGAAAATTAAAGCGTCGGACGGAATCATCGAGTAGTTTTTTAACCTCTGGATCACTCAGAACCCGGAAAATCTTCTGACTGGTCGGATGAGTTAAAATTCGATAGGTCACCTGAAGAGCATTTTCTCTTTGAGTCTCTGTAGGAATCTGAGTTGGAGGGACAGCAGCCTCAGGTTGTTCTGGAGCTGGTGTATTTTGGGCAATAGCCTCAGATGCAAAACAAAGATTTGTCGCGAGGAGCAAGGCCCAAAAAATTCTTATAAGATGATCCATTTAGAAAAGTCTAAAGCCCAACTTAGACTATGGCAAGCTTAGGCCCGAAGAATCCTCTTTCGATCAAAGTAAAAGGATCGAAAGGGAGATCAATCTTAGCGGTTTTCGTGCGCGTTAAAGGCTCTGACTGCGGCATCAACTAATTCAGAACGCTCGGTTTGTCGAAGGGTTACGTGTCCCGCAATTTCTTCGCTTCTAAAGAGTTCGATCAAAAGAGAAAAGCCGTTATTGTAGGCATTTAAATAGGGCGCATCGATTTGATCAATATCTCCCAGAAAGACAATTTTTGTACCTTTGCCAGCTCGTGTGATGATTGTCTTCACTTCATGGGCCGACAAGTTTTGAGCTTCATCAATAATAATTAGTCGGCGATTAAAAGTTCGTCCACGAATGAAATTAAGGGGAACAATATTGACCTTATTCTCGGTCATTTCCTTAATGTTACGGGGAGCCCAGCTTCGGTGGCCTCCATTTAGGGATGCTTGTTCATTCTCTCGAGGCTCGAAGCCTAGTTCTGAAGCAAGTCGGGCAAGGACCCGAGGGTCTCTATCATCAAGGCGGCGTTTTTGTGCCAACTTTCTAAGTCTGTTTCTTTCCTGGCTATTGAGGCTTTGCAAAACTTTTTGCTCAGGGGAAGGTCCTTGTCGGACAGGGGCCTGCCCTTTTTCGACTTCTTTACTCCAATTGTGAAGTTTAATTTCTTCAAGGATCACTTCGAGGTTGTCATAAAAGGGTCGAAGGTAAGGATCCATTTTTTCAGCCATGTCACCAGGAAGGGCTCCGGGGTCTTTGCCCATGGATACCATCGCACGAGTAATTAAAACTTCGTCATAGACGGGTTGAGAGGTCCACACAGTTTTATAAAGAGCAGCAAGTTCAGACAGTAGGGTTTTTCCAGTTCCTGCAGAGCCCAAAATCGAAACCAACTTAATATTATCATCCAGCAAAAGGTCCAAAGCTAAGCTTTGTTCGGTGTTTCGAGCTTCTAGCGGAAGATTCAGTTTTTCGAGGTTTTCGACCGGGCGAAGCTGCTGCGTTTCTTTATCATAACGGGTCGCTACGGATTCAACGACGTTTTTATTTTGACCTTCTACATTTAAAATCACAAATTCATTGGGATGAAGTGAAGCATTCGGTGCCGCCAAAAAGCCTTGGGCTTTAAGCTTCTTCATCTCCTCGCGATCGATCTCAACTTCTGTCACTCCAGAAAAAACCTGATGGTTTGCGAGAGCTTTATTGGACGAGCGGTACCCATCAGAATTTAAATTAAGCATGTCGCCCTTGATCCACATATTTATATCTTCAGTGATCAAGACCACCTTTTTATCTGGAAACTTCTGTTGAAGCTCAAGGGCCGCCGCAAGAATTTGATTGTCCGCGACCTTCAAATCTAGCTCGAGGCTTTTCGCATTGTCCCGATTGTCAGAATTCACATTCGGTGCAAACATAAAAAGTCGAGACCCGTTTTTTAAGGCAACTCCCTCGCTGAGCTTTCCGTCCCGTCGAAGTTGAGCCACTGTTCTCGAGAATGTTCGAGCACTTCGGCCGCGGTCGTCTGGCTCGCGCTTAAACTTATCGAGCTCTTCTAGAACTTTTAATGGGATATAGATATCTGCACCCGGAAAGTCGTAAATGCTGTCCGGGTTAAGAATCAAAACATTGGTGTCCAAGACAGCGACATGATCCTCATATTGATGAGGGGCTTGCTCGCTGGGCTCAGAATCTTTTTGCGAGTAAGCCGAAACTAAATTTTCACATCGAGAAGTCATTTTCTTAGCAACCAATGTGGGCGCTGAAACCGGGGTCACATGTTGAGGCGCTTGCTCCGGTGCAGAAGCCCTGGGCAGATCGCCACCGATCACAGTGTAGGCTGTGGGTTGTTGTTGCTGCTGTTTTTTGATGGGAGGACGTCGGGTTTTTTCGGCCTTGGCCCCAATTGGGGACAATATAAGAATTAGGGCAGAGATCAGGATAAGTGAAGGCTGCACGCGGAGTCTCCTTGAGGAAAAGTTAGGGGACCCTAGCAAAGTCCGGTTGACATGGGTAGTCAAAAATGGGAAGTAAGTAAAAATAGGAAGCTTTGATTAGCCGAAAGTTTAGCTTTACTTAGAATAAGGTAAGTTACTGTTAAAGCTTGAGATTTTTGAAATTCATTGATTTATTTTTGAATTTTGATAACCTCTATGCAAGTCTCGTGGGTCAACTTTTAAGATTTAACCAAGGACGTTTACGAATGAATTCAATGGAACTCGGCGGGCGATTGACCGGAAAGATCACTGAAAAACTGGGTGAAAAATTAAGCTTCTTGGGGTTCTCACCTAAACAAGAGCTTGTCGCTCAGTTAGTGATGGTCGTAGATCGTTTGCAGCGAAGAGCGCCCTCGGATGCATTCTTAAAATTTGCCATCGAAAAGAAAGACTCAGTTTTTAAAGCTGTCGTTCGCGTCGTTGGGCAGGCCGGTGAATTTCTAGTCGAAGCCACAAGCGATTGTCCTGCGACCGTCGTAAAATTGGTCGAAGAAAAAATGAAATTCGATCTAGACATCTGGAAACGCTCCCGCTCCTAAATCGCACGTTTTATTTAAATAGTCCCAATTATCAATTTGTGAGGCCAATAATGGGGTTTCGCCTTGTTCTGGCGGCTCTTGGTCGCGGGATCGAGGCGGATCCATTCAAAGAAAATTTGGTAGATACACCATTTTATTAGGAGAAATTTTTGGGCGAAGCCCGAAGTAAAGTCCGAATCTCATTGAGGGGCTCTCGGTGAGCGGCGCGTATCCGGGTTGCGGCCACCGCAGGTGACGCAATCCGAAGACGCGACGCACCCACTCAGAGTCGCCCCTCAATGAGATTCGGACTTTACTTCGGGCTTCGTCTCAAGATGTTTTGTTACGGAAGAGACCGCGTTTGTTGATTAGGTCTTTTACTTTTTCTGGAACCAGTTTTTCCCATTCTTTCGAACCCGAGTCTAGCATGGCTCGTACATCGCGGGCGTGAATGGAGGTATCGACATCTTCGCAGCCGGCGATATCTTCAATCTGCTGAGAATCTAGAAAATGTTTGTATAAATGTCTTAAAGAACTGTGGGGGTTAAAAGTTTTCGCAGTCGAGCAAATCAACTTATCTTTAAAGGGAAAGACATAAAACTTGGCTTTTTCGTCGAAGAGTCTGGCAAATCCCTCAAGGGTTTTACCAGGGAGTTCTGTGTAATATTTGGGATCAAAAATCTTTTCCAGGTGAGAGGCTCCGACAAGCATCCCGATTAAACCGCTGGTTGCTTCACGCAGGTAGCGTTTCAGCTGATAAAATAATACGAACTTAGAAATCAAAACATGGTAGTTCAATGCACCTAAGGCTTCTGCACGATCTAAAAAATCCTTACGATCCAGAGTTCCACCTTCGGTCTCTGGATGCATCGTCAGCTCCATCAACACGACAGGGTTTTTGTCCTGACAAGCTTTATCGGATTTAATTTGCTTTAGACCACGCTCGAGGATTTCGATATTCACATTGGTGACGGGACGAAAAGTTCCGCGCTGAACTAAAACATCATGCTTAAACAAAACTTCCGAAGCCAGTAGGACTTCGCCCTTTGGAGAAAGCACGACAGCTTCAGTTAAACCGTTTGCAACCAACTCGAGAGCCAAATCTCGGTGGTCTAAATTTTCAAAACAAGGCCCACTAAAGCGAAGCATATCGACTTCGATCCGCCGAGTGCCAAGGCTGTCCACGAGAGAGCGAATCAACTTTTTGGGATCAGAGTTTAAAAAATAAGCCCCGTGAAGAAGATTAACTCCTAATACCCCGAGGGCGTCTTGTTGTTGAATGCGGCCGCGATCCCAAAGCTTCACATGTAAAATAATATCGCAGGGCTCGGCCCCCGGTTGATGCTGAAAACGAATTCCCATCCAGCCGTGACTTCGTCTTGAATCCTCATCGGTAAGACTTTGGGTTGCGACCGTATCTGCAAAGGCAAAAAAGCGGGTATTTGCCCCACGTTGCTTTTCGAGCCGTTCGATTAAAAGTGAGTACTCGTGATCCAGCATTTTAATTAGTCTAGATTCGCAGACATAACGCCCTTCTTTTCCATAAATTGCATCACTAAAGGTCATGTCATAGGCAGACATGGTTTTAGCAATCGTGTGAGAGGCTCTGCCTGCAAGAAAAAAGTGGCGAGCCACTTCTTGGCCTGCGCCAATTTCGGCGAAGGTTCCGTAAATGCTGTCATCTAGATTAACGGCCAGGGCTTTTTTCGTGGAGGAAGAATCAATGCTTTCCATAACCCGCAGTATAGAGGACAAGTCGATGGCTGGCCACGAGAAGATCAGAGATCTTAGAAAATCTGAAGGATCCGGACAAAGATCATAGGTGTTAATAAGGAAGGAACGCTCTAGGTTCTGAAGTTATTTTCAGTCCACGGATGCTTCCGAGGAGTCGGTTGGAAACCTCTCGGATGAGGGACTAGCCAAGACACCAGACAAGGGGGCCCTGTTAAAATTAGACTCAAGAGCGGCAAGACCGGGTTTAGCAAAAAACCTGTGGCTTGGCTTGCTTTGGTCTTCTTATCTGAGTTCTCTGCGCAAAATTTTGCCAACGTTGTTTTTAGGCAACTCGGACCGGAACTCGACTAGCTTTGGGACTTTGTATCCAGCAAGGCTCAATCGGCAGTGATCGATAATCTCTTTTTCAGTTAAACTTGCATCTTTCTTAACCACCACGACTTTAACGACTTCAGTCGAGTGTTCATCCTGGGCACCAACGGCAGCGACTTCTAAAACCTTTGGATGTGAAGAGACCACTTCTTCGATTTCATTTGGGTAGACGTTAAAGCCAGACACCAAAATCATATCTTTTTTTCGGTCTACGATTCGAAAAAAGCCAGCATCATCGATCATTCCGATATCGCCACTTTTAAACCAACCCTCATTGTCGATCACATTTTTTGTCTCTTCCGGATTATTCCAATATCCGGTCATAACTTGTGGGCCGCGAATACAAATTTCTCCGGCCTCGGTCTGCCCATCTACCTCGACGCCCTCATCGTTAACCAGCTTCATATCGGTTGAAGGCAAAGGAAGACCAATAGTTCCAACTCGGTCGCTGCCGTCAATCGGGTTGCAGGAAGCCACAGGGGAGGTTTCTGTTAATCCATAGCCTTCGACGATCGGAGTTCGCGTCACTTCAACCCAGCGCTTTGCGACGGTCTTTTGCAGGGCCATGCCTCCAGCCACGCTGACTTTAAGATTCGAAAAATCGACCGTAGAAAACTCTGGATGATTTAACAGCGCATTAAACAAAGTGTTTAAGCCTGGAAAGACCGAGAAATAGTTTTTCTTTAAAGTCTTAACAAAGCCCGGGATGTCTCTTGGGTTTGTCACCATCAAATTCGTGCCGCCATAATACAAGATCGCCAGACCATTTAAAGTTAACGAGAAGATATGGTAAAGAGGAAGAGCACAGATGGCGACTTCTTCGCCTTCTTTAAGTTTGGGCTTCATCCATGCCGAGATCTGTAACATATTCGAAATAATATTTCGATGAGACAAGGCCGCACCTTTTGCAACGCCTGTCGTTCCTCCAGTGTATTGAAGAAATGCAATATCATTGGCATTCAGCGAAATTGGGGTAAAGGTCGACTCGGATCCTAGATCTAAGGCTTCGTAAAAATTGTGAGAAGACTTAAGCTTAAATTTTGGCACCATTTTTTTGATGTACTTGACGACACTGTTGACGATTAGACTTTTTGGCCAACCCAACAAATCTCCAACTTCGGTCACTACAACATGTTCTATTTTTGTATCTGCTATGATTTCTTCCAAAAGATGGGCACTGTTCGCAAGGATAACGATGGCTTTGACTCCAGCATCATTGAACTGATGTTTCATTTCGCGAGCGGTGTACAGTGGGTTTGTATTGACGACGATTAAACCCGCTTTTAGGGCCCCAAAAAGGGCCACTGGATATTGTAAGACATTTGGCATTTGGATGGCGACTCGGTCGCCTTTTTTTAACTTTGCCGTATTTTGAAAGTAAGCGGCCATATCCGTCGACAAGATATCCAGCTCTTCGTAACTTAAGCCGACTCCCATCATCGAGAATGCATCGCGTTTGCGAAAGCGCCGACAGGATGTATGAAACAAATCTAAAATGGACTCAAATTGATCGGGGTTAATTTCTTCCGGAACACCGACGGGATAACTTTTTAGCCAAAGCTTTTTCATATTAGGCGCCTCTTATTTTTTTAGAAAGCTACAGTCCCCATTTTGAACCAGGTCCAGAGGATAAAGGGAAAGAGTCAAGGAGAGGAGTTAAGAGCAGCGAGTCAAAGGCGAAGCGTCGCGACTCTAGCCGAGGAAGCTCAAGGGGATGAAATGCTGCGCAAAAAAAATTGAAATCCCGACTTTTCCTTCCTCATGCTTATGGCATACTTCAAGGACTTGTACCGAGGAGGACAGTATGATCCCGAGTTCTATGAAATTGCCTTTGTTTATGATTGCAGTTGCGAGCCTTGGTCTTGCCTCTTGTGCATCGAATCCCCATAAGGCAGAAAAAATTGAAACCAAAATGGAAAAAGAGCAGGACCTTATCGACGAGAAGATCGGCGTAAAGGACGGCAATCTTGTCGTGCAAAAGAAAGTCGAGATGAACGAAGAGCTTCGTCGTCTGCAGAACGAAGTCTACGAATTGGAAGACAGAGTTTATGGCAACAGAAAATATGGCTCTAAAGGTCTTTATGGGACCCTAAAAGAATGCCGAATTGAGCAAACTTCCAAAAAACTTGGTGGGGACGGAAAACTAATGTGGACCGAACCTTTGGAGCGAGTCACAGACAAAGAAGATGAGTGGAAAGTGGGGATCGACGAAAAGGATAAGATCGTCGGTGTGTCGGAAGAGTTTTTAAAGGATCGAATTGATCGCTTTAAAAAATATAAAGGTGTTCTGATGAAACGTCAGGACGAGTATGAAGATAAGCTTGCAATTTGTGATGCGGCTGTTCGTTCTAAAAAAGCCGATATGGAACAAAAGGCAAAAGAGTCCTCAACTCCAGTTGGAAATGCGACGGAAGGTTAATTCGACAAATATGAAATTGGTCTTAGGATTAATTCTTTCGCTCTTGTGTTTTAGGGGCGGGGCCTCCGCTCCGCCTTTAAGCAAAATTCTTGCCGATAAAGATCATTGTGTGGCTTACAAGGCCTCTAAGCGCATGTTTTTGGTCCGTTCGGTTCAAGTCATTGGACAAAACTGCGAAGTATCTTCTCAAATTTTGCCCGAACTTGGCGGAAAATACTTGGTCGAAGTTTTGATTCCGGTTTCGCGTTTTGAATCTGGTGAAGCTGAACGAGATCGAGATGTTGTTAAGCTTTTGGGACGGGCAGGACGCTCTGAGGTGATCTTTCGAAGTGAGTCGATGGATCAAGAGACTTGGAAAAAAAGAATGTCCCAGGGGGTTTTCGAAGTTCGAGGGAAGTTACAAATTGGTGAGCAGTCTTACGACGTCAAAGCTCAGGCTCAGGTTCACGAGGGTCCAAATGGCCCAGAGGTTGAGGGCATGGTCAAAGCTCGCTTTGAGGATTTTGAGTTAAAGCCCCCAGCAATGGGACTTGGTTTGATGGCTCAAGTGGGGCGTGATTTAGAGCTTCATTTTCGTCTTTCGGGCCGACGGACTTTGGGTTTGGGAAGTCTGCTCTAAACTCTTGTTTAATTCGAATTGAGTTCGGCCATTTGATGGAATGTTGAATGGCTATTTTTTTGTCTGATTCGCGACCGCTTTAGCGGCTTCTGCTGCGGCGCTGGCATCACCCAAATATCTGTGGCCCAGAGGCTGTAGTTGTTCATCTAAATCATAAACAAGTGGAATGCCCGTAGGAATATTTAACTCGGCAATTTCCTCATCTGAGACTAGATCTAAATGTTTAATCAAGGCCCTCAGGCTGTTTCCATGGGCTACGACCAAGACTTTTTTGTGAGCAAGAAGAGCCGGTGCGATTTCTTCTTGCCAATACGGAAGGACGCGATCTTTGCAGTGTTTTAGGGCCTCAGCTGAGGGAAGGAGCGAGGGTTGAACAGATGCGTAGCGAGGATCATTTTTCGGATGCTGCCGATCTGTATCTTCAAGTGCAGGAGGAAGCGTGTCATAGCTTCGTCTCCAAATAAAAACCTGATCTTCACCATATTTTTTCACGGTCTCGGACTTGTTGAGTCCTTGTAGGGCGCCGTAATGCCTTTCGTTCAGACGCCAGGTCTTTTTGACTGGAAGCCACATTAAATCCATTTCGTCCAAAACAGTCCAAAGGGTTCTAACGGCCCGTTTCAAAAGTGAAGTATAGGCGCAATCAAAGTGAAAGCCTTCTTTTTTAAGCAATTGGCCCGCTTGTTTTGCTTCAATTTGACCCTTTTCAGATAAATCTACGTCCACCCAGCCGGTGAAGCGATTTTCTTTGTTCCATTGGCTTTCTCCGTGACGAAGCAAAACAAGTTGAATCTGGCTCATTTTAAAAGGCCCCCTTCAAAAAAGTGAGCTTAAACTAGCAAAACCAGAGTGAAAAGCAATTCTTTGACACCCGAGTCTGATAAACATATGACTAAAAGCTACCGCAAGGAGTTTAGAAGCATGAAGACAATCCAGCGCCTTTTACCTTTTGTTTTATTTTTTGCCTTCGTAATCATTGCTCGGCTTTTGCCTCATCCGGCAAACTTCAGTCCGATGTTGGCATTGGTTGTGTTTTCAGGATTGGCCGCAAGAAATCTTGGACTTGGAATGGCCTATCCTCTGGCGGCGGTCGCCCTAAGTGATCTATTTTTAGGCCTTTATCCCGGCTGGTCTTTTGTTTATCTTGGCTATGTTTTTTCAGTTTTATTGGCCTGGGGCCTTCGTAAAAATGATCAGGCTTTGTGGCTTAAAGGAGTCTTTGGCGCCTTGGGTGCAAATCTTGTTTTTTTCGTGATCTCCAATTTTGGGGTTTGGTTTTCCGCTGGAATTTATCCCAAAACTTTTGAAGGTCTAGCGGCCTGTTACATTGCCGCAATTCCTTTCGCACAAACCAGTTTACTTTCGACATTTATCTATGGCGCTGTGATTGTGTTGATGTGGCAACCAGTAAAGTCGATGAGTTTCTTCAGCGAACTTCAGCTAAAAGCCTCATAAAATATTTTTGTAAAGTGCTTGGCCCCATGGAGTTCTGGTGGGTCAAGCAATCAGAAACTTGTCTAGATCAGTAGACCGGCTATTGTCGCTGTTAAGAATGCGGCCAAAGTTCCACCGACGACAGATTTTATTCCAAGCCGAGCAAGATCGGATTTTCGTTCGGGGGCCAAACCTCCGATTCCTCCAATTTGGATCGCTATCGAAGAGAAGTTTGCGAAGCCACAAAGAGCATAAGACAAAATAATCACTGTTCGGTCGCTTAAGTTCGCGGCGGCTTCAGAAAGATGAAGGTAGGCCACGAATTCATTAAGGACGATTTTTTCTCCCAGCATACTTCCGGCGACAAAGGCTTCATTCCAAGGAATCCCCATCAGCCAGGCCAGTGGGGCAAAAATCCATGCAAGAATAAGCTCAAAGCTAAGGCGAAGTTCTTCAGCTTTCATTTGTTCGGGAACCAGAAATTGACCCCAGGATTCAAAAGAAATGACCGAGCCAATCCCTCCTAGTATGGCATTGACGAGTGCGATGAGGGCAATAAATGCTAGAAGCATCGCCGCAACATTTAACGCAAGCTTTAGTCCATCGGCGGCCCCATTGGCCGCAGCTTCAATGACATTGCTAGCCTTGTCCGAGTGATCTGTTTTTGGAACTTGGCCAAGGGTTTCGGGTTTGTCTCGCTCTGGAATCATAATTTTAGCAATCGCAAGGGCCGCGGGAGCGGACATCAAGCTTGCAGTCAATAAGTGCCCTGCAATATCTGGAATTCGACTGATTAAAAGTCCAACGTAGGCCGCAAGAACTCCACCTGCGACGGTGGCCATTCCTCCAACCATTAAAGAAAAGATCTCGGATTCAGTCATCTTTCGAATGTAGGGTTTAATCACCAATGGGGCTTCGGTTTGTCCAACAAAGACATTGGCTGCAACCGACAAAGATTCCGCTCCGCTGGTGCCTAAAGTTTTTTGCATCACAAGAGCAATGGCGCCAACAATTTTTTGCATGATTCCGATGTGGTAAAGCACGGCCATTAAAGAAGCGACAAAGATAATGGTCGGCAAGACCTGAAACGCAAAAATAAATCCAAGTTTGTCAGACTTCGCCAGTTCGCCAAAAATAAAAAGGCTGCCTTCTTGGGTCATCGAAAGCAAAGACACAACCGCCTGATTGGCCCAATCAAATGCAAAACCTAAGGGGCCGGACCATCCTAAAGAAGGGACCCCGATGACTAGCAAGGCAATTAAAAACTGTAAGCCGAGTCCAATGACAACCAGGCGAATGGGAATATGTTTACGATTGTTGGACAGAGCAAATGCAATAAGAAGCAAGACGATCAGGCCGACTAGGCCGATAAGTTTTTCCATGGGGCAAAATTATAGCGGTCGTGAGGCCGATGCAAGAGAATTTGATCTGGGTCACAGAGGCCCTCCTGGATCAAGATCTGGGCTTGCCTTGAGGTCCTTAATCTAGACTCTAAAGATGGCATTCGATTAATCCGAAAATATAGAGTCAGTCCACCCGTCGATTTCGAGGATGAAATGTCTGATTTAGGTAAAGTTGTTCTGGCTATAATTCTTACGCAAAGTTGGATGGCTCATTCCAACCCAAACCAGTTCGATTGCGATCTGGAGACTATAAAAAAATTTTGCGAAACTTTAAAGTCGAAAGAAAAAACTCAACTTCGAAGTAAAAGCCCCTACAAATTTTCTAATGGGGAGACAATGCCTTCAGTCGATTCAATTTCCGGAAGTACCATAGAATTTGATGAGCTTGGCAGGACGAATATCCCGTGGGGAAAAATGCAACGCCTTGAAAAGTTGTTTAAGCAGACTCAAAAATATTCTCAAGAGGCCATTCGAAACGGTAGAAGGATGGACGCACTTAGTGCCGAAGAGAAAAATCTGATTTCTCGAATTCAAACGATGAAGCTGAGCAAACTCCAATCGAGTCGGGATCAAGAAGTTTGTAAGTCGAATTTTGGATACGCTTACGACCCAAGCTCCCATTCTTTGATCATGTGTCCCGAGATGGCCGGTTATCCAAAGTCATCCATTGTTTGGACCATGGGTGCCTTTATAGGTCGAGGGCTTGGATCATGCGCCACAAGTTTTCCTAAGGCTTCTGATACAGATCCAAAAGCAGTCATGGGTGTAATATCTCCCTCAAAGCATCCCTTTAACAATTTGAAGGCTTGCTTAATTCAGGGGGGCTATCCGGACGCACCTGGAGGGATTGACTTCAATAAGCCCGAAGTTAAGGCCATTGTCGATTCTCAGATCTCGCAATCCTTTCAAACGAAATCCCCAAGTCTGCCGGAGAGCCCAAAGACGCTTGCGGATGCTCTTAAAAGCGAAAAAAATTTGGCTTGGGCAAAGGAAGTGGTTTCGGACTTTCGCGAATGCCTTCCAGAGCAAACGAATGCGCGCGTGGATTCGGGAATTCAGGATTGGTTTGGGTCTGAGGTGGTTGCCCGGTATTTAGAAGATCAGCCACTTCAAGTGGAAAGCACAGAAGACCATATGCAGCCCTTGGCTGTTTTAGTAGATTTTTCGTGTAGATCTCCTAAATCAGCGGAGCTGACTCAAAAATTTCATGTTCCATTGGATCAGCGGCTTGAATCCGCAGTTTTTTCTAATCCTCGTTTAAGAAGAGCTCTGAATTGCAGCCCGAAGGTTCCGGCAAAGCAGGTTTGCAGTATCGGTGAGGCGCAAGGGACCCTTTCTCCTCGTCCTCAAGGTCCTCCCACAGGAGATTCCGGAAAGTCAGTACGGTAAGGGTCCTCTACCCATTCCTCATTTCTTAATTCTGTATACAGGCTACCGGTCTGTATTCTCTATTCAGAATTCAGAATTCAGAATTCAGAATACGGAGTACCGAATACTGACCGGGATACAAAATGCCGAATTTAGTCTGGAGTCGACCTTATGGACTTGAAGGCCTTCGCATTTGAGCTTGTGGTCCGCACTGATTCAATCGGTTTTCGGCGCAGAGCTGTTGAATGCTCTGATTTTGACCGACTAGAAGACCGGCGGAGTGGGCGGGCTTGATCTCGGTCGAAGAAATTTTCAAGTTCGATTTATCTGCGGATCCTAGGTCAGTGGTCGAGCCGTTCTTATCCGCCGAGACATCACCCTTGGTCTCGGAACCGGAGGCACCAATAAGGCTGCCGCTTTTTGGATTGTTTGCAAGTTCATCAGTAGAGTTGCTGCTGGCGCCGTATTGCATGCCTGGGTCTTGGATCATTTTCACGACTTCTGGATCCGAGAATTTTGGGTCCGTGGGGCAAGATGTTTGAGCCTGTATCATGGCGTCTCTTGAGACTGGACTCATGCAAACTGCCGGATCTGAAGCGCAGGCCGGTGAGTAGCGCGTTTTTAATTGAGAACAAGTCGGGCAGTGGTCCCGCTGTCCTTTTTCGCAATAGCGAAGTCCCATTTGAGTTTTACAAAATTCTCCAAGCTGATTGGCGGCAACATCGGTTTTATTTTCAGATTCTTTTTCGGTTTCTTCATTTTCTTTGAGACCGCAATAACGCTCAGAAAACTGATCGCAACCCTTGGCCTCTGGCTGTTTGTCGCAATGCTCGACATAGATTGAATCACAGTCCGAATGATTATAGGGATCGCTCACCTTTTGGCAGTTTACCGTACCGTCACTATTTAAGGGTATGCTACCCTCGCCGGCGGCTCCGCCTGCGCCAGCCCCTGAAGATCCAGAACCCGAGGACCCGCCTCCGCCACCTTTAGAGTCAGAGCCCATGACAGCTTTAAGCAACAATGCGCCTCCACCAACAACCGCCGCAACTTTTGCGGCTTTAATCGCCGTTTCTCCGAGGGCAAGCTGAGAAAGATTCAGTTTAGTGTGCAAAATTTTATTATGGGCATGGCACTCTTTTAAATTTGAATAAGCCAGCTTCAATGCAGCTTCGTTGGGGCCGCCCTGGGTATAGGCCGCTTCGCATACTGAAACGCAGGTTTTGTAGCTCGGAGCAAAAATTTCTTTTGTAGCTTGATCGACCTGAGTTCCGAAAAATGAAACATTTTTCAGAGATTTTGCGCCTCCAAGCATATTGCTGTCGGCGTCTGCGGCTTCGATGGATTCTCTCATCGCGGCGGCACTCTTAAGCTCTGCATTTTTGGCCTCTGCAATTTTGCCTTTGGCCTTGAACTCATTGAGCGCCCCAGTGCAGGCATCTGTTGCAAGGGCATTTTGACTACTAAAGTATAAAATAAGTCCGAGAAAAAGATGAGTCTTAAGCATCCTCTTATTATGCCTAATTTTGGGAAAAATTTGTCTCAAAAAATAGAGACTGTATCACTGTGAGACGAGCTTAAGACTAAAGGCTGGCGAGGGTTTCGGAATCCAGCCCTTGGACAAGGTGGAATTCTTGAAGAAGTAGAGCGATAATTTTAAGTTTTATAAGATAGTTCTGGCAAAGCGGGACACTGAGGATGAGGTCCTTTTGAGACTTGGTCAATCTTGGTTTGGCGAGCTCTTGCAAAGACTCAATCAAAAAGCCTAATTCGAGTTCAAGTTCGACGGATTGAAGGCTTGCGGTGGATCGGTCCTTCGAGCAGGATTTCATCCACCTTGGAAGATGAACTTCGGAAGAGGCAAAATCTTTTTGAAGTTCTGCGGGAGAAACCTCTGCAAAACGCAGGGTTTCACCTGTACTTCGATTTTTCATGACCACAAAATTTTTCGAAGCTTTTTTTGTCGGTTCTTTTTTAACTTGTTCTTTCTTTGATGCCCAGGCTGGAGCGCCGATGAAGGTGACTAAAAAAAGTGAAGTCAGAATAATTTTTGAAGCTTTGAACATTCAATTATCCTAGCAAAGATATTTGAAATCTGTAAGGGAAATCCAGGATCTAGCCGCTCGATCTCAATTTAAGACGAGGGCTAGACGGATTGCGGAAGGAACTGTTTATTAGTTCTTCACTCTTGGGGGATATATGGAAGTGCCTGACTTATTTTGGTAACGTCTTCGCCGCGACATTCTGTTTCGCCGCAGACATTCGATATGCGACATCCTCCACGACTGACAAAATCGGCCTCACCCCGAACAAGAATTCCTTCAACTTCTCCGGTGTCGATGTTGAAGACCGCTGAACCAGAATTGCCTCCGTAGGTATCAAGGGTCGTGACAAAGTGTTCGCTTCGGATAGATCGAATGATGGCACCATCTGCGACCTTAGTGGGAAGGCCGGCCGGATGGCCAATAACCACAAGCGCAGTGCCGACCTCTGGTTCTCCTGATTTTCGGACCCTCAGCGGTTTATAGTTTGGGACCGGACGGTCAAGCTGCACGACCGCATAATCTCTTGCGCCTCCCACAACCTCATTTCTGATGAGGCGATTGCAACGGTAGACATCTTCGCTAGGAACCGAGCTGACGGATGCCCCCTCGGAGTTCATACCAAAACCGAAGACGAAAGATGTCGAATTGCATTTACTTTGAGAGTTAATGCAGTGGCCGGCAGTGACGACAACATCGGGCGCTACTAAAAAGCCCGAGCAAAAGGCTGCGGTTTGTTGTTCCCGAAAGGGCTCCTCTGGGCAAAGGTTGTAGCTTTGTCCATAGTGACTTGTAGAAATTTGCACCCGCCCCTCTGTGGGCAGCGAAAGTTTATAGTTGTCGATTAAAGCCACTGTGGAATGAGCAAGCTGAAGAAGGGCCGGGTTTTCAACTTGATACAAATCTAAACGATTATCCTCGCCATAGATTACCTTTGCTTGAAAGTCTGAACTGAGTTTTTTCTCGGCTTCAGTTTTCGTGTGACTACTTTTAATCAGAGAAGTCTTTTGTTGGCATGCGACTGAAAGTATCAGTCCCATAGCAAGTAAGACGAGTGGCCTAAGTAAGATCATGGAGTCCCTCCTTGGACGATGCCGTCTTCCATCCTGGAAGACCTTCGCTGCTGGACTTCTTAAGGATAAATCGTAGACAGCAAACAATAAATGTCGGATATTTGGCGGGTTTATAATTTGCACCTAAGTCTGCGAGACCTAGTCTAAAGGCGACAATAGATTTCGAGCATCTAAGGCGGGCGATAGCTGTTTTGACCGAAATTTATTGTCGCCTTTGGGCTAAGGCTCGAAGCCAGATCCTGTTGGGGCTGAGATGAAGAAAAAAGGCGTTCAAGATCCAGAGAGTGAGTATCTCGAGCAACTCGATCGCTTCGATCAGTTTTATATGCAATTTTTTTCGGAGCGCTGGCCTCGACTTAAACAGGCTCTTATTGAGGACAAGTCCAAGGTCTCTTTATGCTCTCCACGGGCTAGACAAAATTTTTCGGATCCGGATTTTAGTCAAATTTTAAACCTCAATTACTCTCAAAAAATCTTAGAAGGCTGCTATCAGTTGGATTTCGCCTCTCTAATGCCGGCGCTCGATCTGGAGGTGAAGCCCGGGCACAAGGTTTTAGATCTTTGTGCAGCGCCGGGAGGAAAAAGTCTGGCGATGCATTACTCAGTAAACGGAGAGGCAAAGTGGACCTTTAATGAGCTTTCCCTACCTCGATTTAAACGTCTGAAATCGGTTCTTCGACAACATCTTCCAGAATCTGAGTTCTTAAGACTTGAGCTGACCCATTTTGATGGAAATCGATTCGGTCGCTATCGCTCCGATGAATTTGATCGGGTCCTGTTGGATGCGCCTTGTTCTGGAGAGCGACATCTTCTTCAATCCAGATCTGATTTTTTGTCCTGGTCCCCAAAGCGAAACAAAGGCTTGGCCCAAAGACAGTTCTCTTTACTTTGCTCAGCCTATGATGCGCTTAATGAGGGGGGAATTCTTGTCTACAGTACCTGCTCCCTTTGTCCCTGGGAAAATGAAGATGTTGCTGCGAGATTGCTGAAGCGAAATCCGGAGGCTCAAATTGTTCCCAGTCAGATCCCACTTGTTGAATACAAAATCGAATCCCGGTCTTTGGGATACTGTATTTTGCCCGATCAAAACAATCATGGCCCCATTTATTGGGTCAAGATTCAGAAGACTGTGGGATAAAAAATCAGCTCTAAAAAGTTCCAATCGAAAAGTGAATCTGATATTTGCTTTCGTCCGGGAAGGGTCTTAGTTTAAATCCAAAATCTAAACTGACGGGACCGACAGGGGTATTGTATCGCAATCCAAAGCCTGCAGCATCACGGTAGCTTCTTTTAAACTGATATTCGGTTGTTTCAGTTTTGTAGCGCTCGAAATCAGGAGAATACACCTGTCCGCCATCGTAGAAAAAGACCCCGCCAATTTCTTCGTAAATGGGAAAACGAATTTCTGATTTAAGAAGGTAGTAAGTTCCATAATCGCGAATGACTAGATCTGTTGAGTTTTGAATTGGGAGTTCGTCTTTACGGGGGATTCGATCTCCCTCAATTGTGCCATCAAAGCCACGAACTGAAGAGAGTCCTCCGAGTAGAAAGACTTCGCTTGCAGGAATTCCACTGTTTTCAGTCTGGCTATGATTTTTAATATAGCCGCCACGGATTGAGTTGGCCCAAATCCAGCGGGAGGATCCCAGGACCCGGTAATAGTGAGTAAAAAGACCATCGACCTTAGAAAACTCAATTCCTTTTGAGGAGCCTAGGTTCGGATTTGAGTAATCAACGGCCAGGCGTGAGTAGGAGCCGAGAGTTGGAAGAAATGAGTTGTCGCGAAAATCCAAATCTAGAATCGGACCAATTTTTGCGACCTGCTGTTGGCTTCCAGGACACTTAGTTCGGTTGTCTGGGTCGGAGTCGGGACAATATCCGTTTCTTTCAAATTCGAGTCGAGAGTCCAAGCTCCAGGCTTTCCAGGTCAGTTTAAAAAATCGGGTTAAGTCCCGCTCTAATAAAAACTCAACTCGATCACTCGATACGATTTGTGTAATTTCTCGCGCTTTGTCAAAGTTTCGAACGGTTCTGGACTGAGTTAAATTTACGCGACCTCGGGTTCTACTTTTGAACATAAAAGGTTCAAGATAGCCGAGTGTGATTTCGTGTTCCGGATAATTGACCTCAGACACATTCGAACTTAAGCGAACTCTGGTGCTGACCCCTCTGGCCGTTCCCCAAAGGTTACTGTAGCCAACACCAGTTGACCCAATCAAAGTTAAGTTTCTTTCGCTATTTGCTCCAACACCGACTCTAAAAGTACCGGGATCTCGTTCGGAAACGCTAATAATGATATTGCGGTTTGCGATCGTCGTTCCCTCTTCGAGAGTTCGGATATTGACTCTTGAGAAGATCCCTAGACGGTTCAGTCGAATGACGGATTCATCCACCTTCGTGGGAGTTAGAATATCTCCGGGCTTTAGGTCAATCTCTTGGCGAATGACGTAGTCCTTTGTAAATGTATTCCCTTCGATCGAGATGCTTGAGATCAGGACTTGGGGACCTTCAAAGATATTTAAGTTCAATTTGGCAAGAGTCCCTCGCTCATTATATTCAATAATTTTGTCTTGTTCGGTCATCAGTTTCATCTCAAGGTAGCCGCGGTCGCGGTAAAATCCAGAAAGCCGGCTGAGTCCTTCTTCGAGTCGGTTTAGGCGAAGTGGAGTTTGGTTCTGAAGATCTAATACTTCCAGCAGTTCCTCTGGGCGAAAGGCCTTGATCCCCGTGAACTGGATGGATTGAATCTGCGTTAAGGGGCCTTCGTCTAAAACCAGGATGACCTTGGTGCTTTGTTTATCTGCGGAATATTCCAGACGAGAGCTTTGAACCCGGGCGCGAAGGTAGCCTTCATTGCGCAGGTGAGTGACTAGGTTTCGGTATCCAAGATCTAGATCCTCACGGTTGTAGTATCCGCTGCGGATTAGGCTTGAAGAGTTTTCTTTTACAAAATCAGTGTAAATCTTAGGGGGGCGAGAGACTCGTCCCGCGATTTCGATATCAGTGATACGAACTCGAGGCCCCTCTTCGATTTTTACAAAAGCCTTTCTAAGAAAATTTTGAGGGACTTCTTCTGAGCGAGTTTCGACCCGAACTTGAGGATATCCTTTTGAGAGATAGTGCCGTCGTATCCTTTCGGCAACTTCACTAATAGGGTCCAAACTGGTTCTTTGATACTCGTCCAATTTTACTACTTTCAGAATGTCCGAGAGAGAAAAACGTTTGTAGCCCGAAAAATAAAATTCGTAGCGATAGGCTTGTTTTAAGTCAAATCGAATCGAAGCCTGGGTTTTGTCAACATTGTAGGTCAACTCCGCTGGAGGCATCTCATAGCGTAAGTATTTGCGAGACAAAAGAAATTGGTTCAGATTTGACTCAATCTCCGCAAGTGAGTTTGCCGTTAAAGCCTTCTTCCTAAATTTTAGAACTTGGCGATCCAGTCGAGCCTTAAGCTCGATATTTTCGGTTTCGATGAGAATTTCCTGAATTCTGCAGGGCGCTTTCTCGTCAATTGAAAACAGAATATCCAGATTCCCATCGGGGGCTCTAAGGAAGCTCACTTCGACGAGAGCATTATAAAATCCGCGATCTGCGAGTTTTTCTTTTAAGGCCTCTCCAGCTCGGATGATTCGTTTTCTGTCAAACTGATCTCCCTCAGAGAGTTCTAGAGTTTCTAGAAGGTCTCGTTTTCTAACATTTTTTTGCCCTTCGATCTCGATGGAGCGAATCAGACGGATGGGCTTTCCACTAATTTCGATATTTCCATCTTCTTTTTGGCGGACCAGGACTCGCTCATATCCTCCGGTCAGCATAAGGGCTCTTAGAGCCTCGTCAGCCTCTTCAAGAGTGACTTCTCCGGTGAATAACTGGGGCTGCTTGTCGCGAAGAACTTGAGTGTCATTCTCCGAAATTTCAACAAATTGAGGTTCAGCTCCAAAAGCTATTTTAGAGAAGAGAAAAGATAGAATGAATAGCCACAGCCCTTTGATCACTTAAAGTTCACTTTATATTCTAGGTCCAATCCCAGTTTGTTCTGAGAGGACACTGTGTCCGTGTTCACATTTTCGAGTTGTTCTTGGGATTCCCAAGAGCCAATCACCGAGACATTCCGGTTGACCCGATATTCGAGCTTAACACTATTTTTTGGGTTCGTCTCGATGGTACGGCTGGCCGAAGCGCCCAATTTTGGACTGATTTGACGACTAAGAGTCACTTTTGGTGAGGCCACATCGGCCACCGTATCCGAAGAGATCTGAAACTCAAATCCAGTTTTTTCTTTGATCTCTTTCCCAAGGGGCTTTTGTAGAAGGGCTGCTCCGAGTTGTATTCCTGAACTGGTCGTACTTCGTCCAGAGACAGAATTCTCTTGCAAGGAGGCCGTGGTCATTCCTAGGGCCAACAAAGAGACAATCTCTTGTTCGTTCAGTGGAGGCTGACTGGTTAGAAGAATTTTGTAGTCGGGCACACGCCCTTGAATCAGTAAATTGACGTCATATTCATTTTTCCGATCTGAAGTACTTTGATCTTGAATCGTCTCCTCAACCCGCGCTTGAGCCGAGATATAAAGCCGTGGGTTTGCCACTGGCGAATTTTGAAATTCCACAAATCCGGTTAAAATATCAAAACGAGTGTCCTTAAAGAAGAGCCCTCCGCCGATTCCCGGAGTCAGAGTTCCATTAAAACTCAAAGAGTCTGGTGGTCCTGAGATTTTTAAGCGTCCTCTTATGGGGGCATCGACCAATTCATTTTTCACATTAATCGGATTGACCAAATTAATATCTAAATCCAACTGAATGGGTTGTACCGTATTGGCCGCAACGAATTTTGGAAGTAGAACAGATGGACGAATGGCGCCGGTTTCGTCATTTTCTGGGCTGAATTCGGTCGTAATATTTCCCGACTCAACATTGTAATTTAATGCAAGGGTGTAAGGCGGTCGAGAGCCTTTTACACTGAGGACTCCAAATCCTTTGGTCCTCATTCCATCGGGAATATTCAGTTGGACATCTTTAAACTGGGCATTCATTTCGATGGGGATATTCCCCGGACCCGCAATCTGAACGCGGCCGTTTCCGGTGACCACTCCGCCACCGAGTTGTGTCCTTAATGCATTCACGAGGATATTCTTATCATTGAATAAAAGATCCGCCCGCAGATTCTCGAAAGCGTGTGGAAAATCCTCTAGTTTAATCAAGGCCTCTTCAATAAAAGCAGATCCATTTAAACTGGGATTTGTAATCGGACCACTTAGGTTTAAAGACAAAGCCAGCTGACCGCGAAGTTCACTCATGAAGGGAGTTAAGAGACTTAAAAATCCAAGTTCAAGCTTTCCATTTATAGAGGCTCGAAGTTGATCTTTTCGCGATTGATCCAAGTCGAGCTTTAAAAAGTGATTGTCACCTTCAAATTGAATACCCTCGGATCGGATCACGCCCTCTGTCATCTGAATCGCAGCTTTTTCTTTTAAAGTCATTTTCAATGGTCCGCGACGGAGTTCGGCCGACTCAATCAAGATTCTGCCTGTCGAATTCCAAAACCCACCCTTGTCAGAAGAAAGATCAATCTTAGAAGTGATTTGGGTTTGATAGTCTCTTTTGCGAGCAGAGCTAGAGAAAATTGAAAACAAATGAGTGAAGTCGAGCCCCTCAGTTTGAATACTTGCTTTAAAGGGAGCACTTTCATTTAAAGGCAGAACCAGTTCCCCGCGCAGCATCTTACCAAGAAGTTCTCCCTTTCCTTGAATTCGATCCGCAGCAAAGAGCAATTGAAAATTTGAGTCTTCAATCGGACGGTCGCCAATTACGACTTTTGAGAGTCTGCCAAAAAGTTCTGTGCGGGGAGAGCGAATGGGTCCCTTAAGAGCCATGGTAAAATCAGCTTGTCCCGTGAGGTCTAAACCCGCTTGGCTTAAGATCTCGGATTGCTCTAGGCGAAGATTACGACCAACCACAATGGCATCTAAGGCCCCGTCCGGCTTAAGTTGTCCGTTGAGCGAAACAGCGCTTGCAGATTTTAAGAGTTGCACGCGGTCTGCGGTGACAAGTCCCTGGGTGGCTGAGGCGTTTACGACAAGCTCATCGAAAGTTTCGGCACCGACATTTAATCTAAAGAATGAACTCTTTAAGTTAAAACTAAGTTGGTTAAATACAAGCGGGCCGGTCACTTTGACTTGACCTGAACCAGTTCCAGAAATGGGGAGCGGAAAAAGATATTTCCGCTGCATCAGTGAGCGTAAATCCTCAAGATCCAAAAAGGGAATGTCTGCATTGAGCAGAAGTTGAGAGGCATCAAAATTAAGAGCCAGGTTTCCGCTGTAGCGAGAACCCCCATAACGCCCCTGAATTTTGCGGATATTCAAGATCCCATCTTTGTAGCGAAGTTCGGCTTGGCTTTGGCCCAATCCGAAATCCTCAATCCAAAAGTCCTCGGCCGTGACATCCATCGAGAATGTGGCCACTTTACTATTCCCTTGGGTACTTCCTTTAAGTTGCCCCTGGCCCTCGAAATCGATGTTTGCAAGAGTGCGAATATCTGCAAAATCAATTTTGTCTGCAGAGTAATCAATCTGGAAGCCCTTCTCGAATGAAATCTTTCCCGAAGATTTTCCTTTGGACTGTTTTCCGACCTTGATGTCGGCAGAATACTGAACTTCGGTCTTATCCAGCTTAAGATCTCCGGTGGCCTGCATCTGCGGGATCTCAACAATCGAAGTCTTTGAATTCAAGGACCCCTTTACGATAAGTTCTTGGGCCGAAATGCTTCCTTTGCAATTGATTTTAAGTTGCGGCCAAAAATCTCCGTAACAAGGGATGTCTCCGGCCCCGGTAAGCCACACCGGAATTTTATCAAGGTCGATCTGTCGAAAGAGTTCCTGAAGTTTTAAATTTTTGAAATTTAGATTTGTTTGAAAGCGACCACGATCGCCCAGCTGAGTTTCGAAATCAGAAACTGTGACTGAACCCGCGGGTGCGGACAACAGACCGGTACTAATCTGAAGTTTATTTTTGTCAATCGCACCTCGAACGCCGAGGTCCCCAAGGATGAACTGCTCAACTTCAAGACCTTTTCCGTTGAGTTCAAATGCAAGAACGGGGTTGTCCTCAGTCAGCCGAGCGACTCGGCCTTGCAGATCTAAAAAACCTTTAAGGCTTGGGATCTTTGTTTCGGGTGAAAAGGCCAGGATTAGATTTTTAATTTCATCAAGTTGAAATTGAGTGCGAAATTCTCCGGAGGCATCGTCAAAACGCAACTGTTCGATTTCTCCAGTCGCTGTTCCGCTTGCAATCAGATAAGCCTCGCCTCGAGTGACTTTCAGCGAAGAGAGCTGAATTTCTGTGGGTTCTAGTAAAAAGCGAGTGTCTAAAGACAGAGTCAGACTTTGGCTTTTGCCTTTTTCTTTAGAGAGAAATTTTGGCATGGAGAGGTCTAAGAGCAAAGAATTATAACGATTTTCTAGGCCTAAATCGGCGCCTTCAATCTTAAAGTCAAAACCTTGTTTGTCGAGCCGAACCAAAGCCTCAAGATCTTCGATCCAAATCGCATCAATGGGAAGCTTAAACAAGTCTGAAATTTTGAAGGGGAGTTCGAGCTTTGCTCGCTTTAAATCTGGAGAGTCCGAGGCCGACTTTGAGATGTAGACAATGTTGGGACGGATCAGTCGGATATCCGAGAGTCGGACTTGGCCCTTTAATAGGCCTAAAAGACTCAGCTGAACCTCAACTTGTTCAATGCTCACTGGAGCGAGTTGTTGGCGCAGCTCTTCGTTAGGCAAAAGTTGAACGTCTTTAAAAGAAATTTTAACAGGAAACAAATGAAGTTCGACGGACTTGGGCCAGATTCGAACGGGAAGATGCTTTTGGCTTTGTTCTTCGACCTCGACAAGAAGCCAGGACTTGATCTTAGGAAGGTGGTATTTTTGGTAGAAGCCGATCAAAAAAAAGAAGCCCGCAAAAAGAGCACCGATCCCGATCAATCTTAAGATTCGTTTCCAGTTGAATGCCATCAGCCAGTGCCCCTTGACCAATCGGCAAGAAGACTACTTGCGGACCTGTAAGTTGGGCGAACATTAATGATGCTTCTTAAAATTTCAATGGCCGACTGAATTTGTCCCAGTCCCTTTAAGGCCTTTGCTCTGGCATAGGAGCTTGAAAAAACAGTCTCAGGATCCTCGGCATATTTGTTTTCTAAATAGGACACTTCCTCAAGTGCATCAACGAAGTGGCGATTTAATAAACTGAGTTCGACCCTGAGCCAGTCCGAGGCTAAATCCCGAGGACTTTTTTGCAAGATGTCCAAGGCTTCATCAAAGAGCTCCATAAACATTAGACCAATAGAAAAATTGTAAGCCCAGCGCGGATCTTGCCGGCACAGCTTTCGAATTTCGTCCGCAATTTTTCGTGCAGCCGCCTTTTCTTCGAGAGTCGTCGCGGTTTGGGTTTTTTCAAGAGATTCCAGATGAGAGGCCGCTCTACGGCTAAGAACATGCCTTGCCCAGCGCTGATCGAAATCCTCCATCATAGGAGGAAGCTTAGGATCTGCAGGCGCCAGTCGCTGAAGGATTCTTAAAGTCCGTTTTTCTTCTTCAAGCATCATCTGAGCTTTAAAAAATCCGACTTTCTCGAGGAGTCTTTCTTTTTGTTTTAAAACTTCACTGCGTTTTTGTTCGAGAATCGTCTTGCGGTATTCGGGGATGCGCGAGTCGAGTTTATCCCACTTCGAACTTCGAACGAATTCCTCGACGAGTTCTTGCTTGCGCGCTCCCTTCGAAAGGGACTCTACAAATGAGCTGGAGGGTCTTACTTTATTACGATGAAAGATTTCAATCAGATGAGGGTAGGGGAGAAGTTTTTTTTGATCCGCCAGAGAGATCGCAAGTTCAATCAATTTTCTATCTAACCCACTGTGAAACAAAAAATGAAAAAGGGACCAGAGTTCGTCCTTACGAAGTTTCTTGTCATACAGACGCAAACAAAGATCTTCTGCGATCGCCTCAAGGTCTTCACCTTGGTAAATTCGATTTTGGAGCTCGATTTCTAAACTCTGCTGCAAAGATTCCTCGCTTATGTCTATCCTCTCAATTATCTTGGGGATTTTAAGGATTCGCGAGGCCTAAACTGGCGCGTCAAATCAAGCTTTAGCCGATTGAAACTCGCTCGACGTAAGCCCCGTCAATGGTGCTGACTTTTAGGACATCCCCAACGTTGATATGAAGAGGAACTTGGACCACGTGACCTGTCTCGAGGGTGGCAGGTTTATAAGTATTCGTAACCGTATTTCCTTTAAAGCCCGGGTCAGTCGCCGTAACTTTAAGGCTGACCGACTTCGCAAGCTCAATTCCCACGGCTCGGTCGTTAAAAAAGCACACTTTAACTTCCATATTCTCTGTCAAAAAATTGGCGCCGTCCCCGACCACGTCTGGATTCAACGAAAGCTGTTCGAAGTTGGACTGGTCCATAAAATTGAAGCCAGACTCGTCTTTGTACAAGAAATTCATGTCTCGGTAGCCCACATCTGCGGGCTCGAATTTTTCACCAGACTTAATTGTGCGTTCAAGGTTTGATCCGGTAATTAGGTTTCTTAGCTTCGTTCGTGTGAACTGATTTCCTTTTCCAGGTTTGACGTGCTGAAAATCCACAATGCTAAAGGGTTCGCCATCGATAAGAACTTTTAAACCTTTTTTGAAATCGCTGGTTCCGTACATACTCAAGCCTTTCATAAGTGGAAGTATATTCTGAGAAAAATGAGATCTAAGGATTAAACCAGAAAGGCTCACTTGATCAAGGATTTAGGCGCTTATCCCCTTAGGGAGTTTGAATTTTTGCGGCCCGAACCCGCTTTAGTGCGATCTGAAGGCTTTGGATTTGTTGTTTTCTTAAAGACTCCTGGCGAGAGAGTGGCGGGCCTTCGGAGTCTTGCTGCGTCGCTATCTCGTTTTCTTGCTCAAAGTGCTTTTGGTGCAACATTTTTAATCTTTTAACGATTTCGGGCAGGCTGCCGTGAATTTGTTCGGCCTCATTTAATGTTTCTATGGCCCGGTCTGTGTCATTTCGGACTAGGTAAGCATCGGCTAAAGACAAAAACCGCTCGATGTCTCGGCTCTTCTTTTGATCACTTAAGGTCGGCGTGAGGGGTTCGATCTGAAGAACTTCTTCCATGCTAGCCGAAGCGATTTTTAAGGGCTTCATATTAAAGACTTCATCTTCAAACTCATCGGCAGTCAGCACTTCAAGTTTTTTTACTGCGCGCTGAGCTCTTTCATCCTGAGGATTCAAAAAAAGCTGCATTTTATAGGCCTTTAGCGCTTCTTTGCCATCCTTTAGGTGAAGGTAGCACTCGGCCAGAAGACTAAATGCCAAAACATTTTCAGGAGAAAGTTCGGTCGCGACTTTAAGCTCTGGAGCCGCTTTATCGTATTGATTAAGTTGCATCAAAATTCGAGCTAACGCGATGCGCCCTCCGGCGAAATCTGGATTCGCTAATACTCCACTTTGACAGATCTCAAGTGCCTCTTCGTGAAGGCCCATCTTACGATAGGCTTCGGACAAGGGGGCGAAGACCCGAGATTTTGGATCTTGCTGAAGCATCAGCTGATATTTTTCGACCAGTTCGGGTT
This sequence comes from uncultured Pseudobdellovibrionaceae bacterium, assembly GCA_964389375.1. Taxonomy (GTDB): domain Bacteria; phylum Bdellovibrionota; class Bdellovibrionia; order Bdellovibrionales; family UBA1609; genus CAYMDP01. The sequence continues at coordinate 29,711 of CAYMDP010000017.1, forward strand.
GAATGGCGTTCATTTTTTAATCATTGCACGATGTGACGATGAAATTCAATACACTTGAAAGCTTCAAAGGCTCTGGTGTTAAATGAGGGCTCAAAGCTTGGGGGTAAAGCTGAAAAACCGAAGAATTTTAGGCTTGGATCCGGGCAGTCGCTTTACGGGTTTTGGACTTGTCGATTTGACCCCACAGGGGCGCCTTCTTCACGTGGATCATGGGGTCATAAAGATTCCCGAGAAATTTACTTTTTCGGACAAGCTCAACTTTTTGCGCCTTCAGCTTGAGAACCTTCATCAAAAGTATGCGCCTCAGGATATGGTCATCGAGAAAATATTTTTAGGTAAAAACGTCGACAGCGTTTTTAAATTGGGCCATGTTCGAGGGGTTGCGATGGCCACGGCTTCGAGTTTTCGCTGTGAGGTCACTGAGTATGCGGCCAGGTCAGCTAAAAAGATTGTCACGGGATCTGGTGCGGCAAGCAAAGAACATGTGCGACTTTTGGTTTTGAATTTGTTGGGGATTGGTTCGGACTCCCTGTTGGATGCCACGGATGCTTTGTCTTTGGCAATTTGTCACAGTCGAAAGATTGAAGAGCTCTCGGTTTTAAAACGTTTAGAAATGTCTGCAAGATGATGGGAATAGAAATATGATCGGTTATATTAAAGGCAAAGTCCTTTCCGTTGGACTTTCTGAAGCAATAATCGAAACTCAAGGCCTTGGTTATGAGCTTCATTGTGCTTTTCAGACTCTTGGTGAATTACAAAATCGAGAAACTGCAGAACTTTGGGTGTACACGCATGTTCGGGAAGATGCTTTGCAACTTTTTGGTTTTGCCTCGCGAAACGAGAAAGAGTTGTTTTTGTCCCTTCTAAAAGTGAATGGCATAGGACCTAAAAGTGCACTTAATATTTTATCTGCGACAAGCTTAGAATCATTGCAAAACTTGATCGAGTCCGGAGACGCAAAGGCTTTATCAAAGCTTCCAAAAGTTGGCAAAAAAACCGCCGAGCAGATGATTCTGACGCTTAAGGGAAAGCTGACCTTTGTCGAAAGCCAAGGGGCCCAGGCCGGAGTTGGCAATAGAGATGCAATTGTATCCGCAATGGTGCATTTAGGATTTCGAGTTGCTGATGTGGAAAAAGTCGTTGCGGATTTTGATGCAAATATTGAAATTGAACAGGGTGTTCGGGAAGCCCTGGTCGCTTTGACAAATTAGACTCAATGGGTTTTTTGCCCGAAGCCGGGTGGATTTGGGTAGAGACACTTTTTGTTTGTAAGAGGGGAGAGTCAGATGGAAATTGAGCGCATTGTGGTTGGAGACCCCGTCTCTGAAGAGCTTCATTTCGAACAGAATCTTCGTCCTAAAAATCTCGACGAATTTAGTGGTCAGGCGAAGATTAAAGAAAAGTTAAAAGTTTTTGTGGAAGCTGCGAAAAAACGGGGAGAGCCACTAGATCACGTTTTGTTATGTGGACCTCCGGGCCTTGGAAAAACCACTTTAGCTCATATTTTGGCCAACTCTATGGGGGTGGATTTTAAATCCACATCAGGCCCAGCCCTTCATCGTAAAGGGGATCTTGCGGCCATCTTATCAAGCTTAAAAGCGAACTCGATCTTTTTTATCGACGAGATCCACCGTCTTAGTAAGGACGTAGAAGAGTACTTATACAGTGCCATGGAAGATTATTATATCGATTTGGTGACCGGGGAGGGACTTGGGGCGCGCAGTATGCGCTTTCAATTGGCTCCCTTTACTCTGGTCGGTGCAACGACTCGAGCGGGTTTGTTAAAAGGTCCTTTTCGCGATCGCTTCGGAATTTTAGAAAGACTTTCTTTTTATACCAAAGAAGATTTGAATCAGATTCTTTATCGCTCAGCAAAGCTGTTAAATATCGGCTTAGAAGGCGAGGGGGCATTGGAAATCGCTCGCCGAAGTCGGGGGACTCCGAGGATTGCAAATCGTTTGTTAAAACGTGTTCGTGATTATGCAGATGTCCAAGGCAATGGTGTGATTACCGAAGAGCTTGCCAAGTATGCCTTGGATCAGCTTGAGGTGGATTCACTTGGGCTTGATGATATGGATCGCAGAATTTTAAGATTAATTTGCGATAAGTTTGCCGGAGGACCTGTGGGAATCGAGACCTTGTCCTCGGCCTTAAGTGAAGAAACCGACACCCTCGAAGAAGTTTACGAGCCCTTCTTGATTCAAGAGGGACTGATTCATAAAACTCCTCGAGGTCGGGTGATCACTGAGCTCTCTCGTCAGCACTTGTTGACGAATACTAAATAGCGATAACAAGTGCTGAATAGGCCAGAATCTAAATTAACTGATATCTACGGTTAAAGTCGTTTTGTTTCTGCTCGCGGATTCTTTTCGGATCTGGACCCTGGAAGCCTGACTCGTCTGGAGAAAACCAATTCAGCTCTTGGGGATCACGAAGAATACTTTCAGTAGACAGTTGCTGAATATTCTTAAAGATCGAAAGTAGAAGGTCTCTTATTTGTTGGACACGCTCTGGCTGAAGTCTTTCGGTCAGACGGTATTTTGCAACCAGACCTTCAATCATCGCCGCATCAATTGCAGAAAAAGTTGCATCGTCCATAAGGGCGCTCGGTGCTGTTGATTGGGCCCGTTTGCTCGAGATCAAGCCTTGAGCAAAACCGATGTATTCGTTCGCAGCCAAGGGAGCGGCTTCGACATAAATTCCATTATTGCTATCCATCATAAGGCTTCGCGGATCTAAGTTGGCAGAACCAATAAAAAGATCATCCCCAAAAACCGCAACTTTAGAATGGAGTGAGCGGTTATCCGATCCGCTTGCTTTTGTGTACTCGAAAATTTCGATCTGGGCTTTCTTTGGATTTTGGTGGCTACGATAGATTTTAGAGATGGCTCGAGTGGACTGGCGGCTGGCGAAATTGACCACGTTTAAATCTGTCGTTTCGATAGAATTTGTAATGATGTTAATTTTAGTTTGGCTGCAATCAGCAACGACTGGATCCCGCCCTTGTCCTGCGTAGATCATATCACCAAAAACCCCCATCATGTTCGCCGGAGGAAAAAAGTAGGCGTTGTGCATAAGGATCGAGGTTTTATCAACACAGGCTTGAAGTGCTGCTTTTTTCCAAAGGGCATGAATGTACTTTCCAGAGGTTTCTTCTTGATTAACCAAGGCGCCATAAGTTCTTTTGTTTGGGTTTTTTAAAGAATAGGGAAGATTTTCGAAATAGCTTAAGCGAGCGCCCGCATCAACCGCAAGTGGACTACCATTCAGGTACTTTTGAATAGCAGAATTGTTTTTGTACTTGGCAAGATACTCAAGAGCCAACTTATTGGTCTTGGCTTCGATGTCTCGGATTCTTTCTTCAAGACTTGCAAAGTTGGATTCAAATTCTGTTTGTTGGCAGGTTTTAAGTGCTTCTTTTTCAGATACACCTTTTGCAACACAATTCTCTTCGGCGCGGGTCAAGTTTGCAATCACATCATTTGGAGCAATGGCCCGCACTTCATCCAGGCTCGCCATCATTTCTGAAAATCCGAAGAGTTGTTCAAAAGATTTAAGCATCTTTTGGCTTGGAGCTTTAAGTTCGACGGCAAGGTCCGTATCTTCGAAGATGTACTTTGTAACCATCGGATTTGGCGACATATGGTAAGAGTCTTCGATATTACGACCACCTAAGACAAAACTTTGTCCATCGGCCATAAGAAGCTTATGGTGAAGAAAGTCTGTAAGGTGGACCCAGTCTTGTTTGCCAGCTTCACTGCGTTCGATATCGACGGGAAGATGTTCGCTGATGGCGTCGATAATTGGGGCTACTTTTTCGCCATGAAGGCTCATGGCCAAAGACAGCTGAATAGAGGCAGCCAGTTTATCACCCAGACCGCCAAACTTTGCTTTATAGATCAGTTTTGCAAGCTCTTTCAACCCGGCCTTGTCCTCAGCGCTCATGCCTTGGCTGCCACCTTTAAATTTTGCAAGGTCAATTTGCTGACCCTTCAGAATGGAACTGACCATCAACTCGCCCGACTTCGAATAAATTCCGGATAAAAGTAAGCCAGAATTGGTGCCCGGAATTTGTTTAAGTCCACTAGCGATAGCTTGATCGACCGCTTGGATTTTTGCGGCCGAGCAGACTTTTCCTTTTGCGCCAGACGGACAAGGCAAGGTCAAGAATGCGGCGTCCCTAAGAATATTTGTCGTCGGCTTATTATATAGACGAACCTCAAGACTTCCTTTTCCACCAGACTTTCGAACATTTTCGTTAAAGGCCTGCTGTAGATAGCTTAAAATGTCGAGGCGTTTGTAGTTTTCGTTATAATCCAGAAGAAGCCGAACCTTAAGATTTGGATGGCTTGCACCTTTTTGAATCAATTTTTGCATCAAATATGCAGATGAATAGTCGAGGGCGAAGATAAAGTAAGCCATATCTAAAGTGGTCTGGGCTTTTTCGATAACCTGAAGCTTCGCTTCGAAAGAGTGGTCATTGTCGCGAAGAACTTGCGCTTCTGAGAAATCCAGTTGGTAAACGGAAGAGAGTCCCTTCACGGTCGAATCATTCAGGTACTGAGTTTGTCCAAAAAAGGCGGATGAGGTACTCGGGGCCACAAGGCTGAGGCTTAGAGAAAGACAAAAGAATTTTGTAAATAGAGTTTTCAGCCCTGTAAAATTTAGAGTCGCACGCAGCATTTAAAGCTCCCAATGATTTATGGTTCGAAGATGTCAGGCTAGGAGCAAGGACTGTGCCCGGCGATGCTGGTGCGTGTTGTAGGTCTAGGATTGACAGTTTAAGAGTCTGCTTTTTAACTATCTAAACTGAACGGCATCATATTTCTAGGAGTACTGTTATGAAACTCAAGTGGTTTGTTTGGCCTTTTATATTCGGCCTTGTCTCTTGTGCAACCCATCCCGACGTCCGCCCCAGTGCTGATGGAATCCACCGGGTTGTCATTAAAACCGCAGATGCAGATCAGGGCAGTAGAAACGCAATTCGGCAGGCAAATAACTTTTGTGAAAAGCGGGGCCAAAACGCGGCCTTTGTAAAAGAAGAGCAAAAATATACAGGTGATGTAGATGAGCAAACTTACAAAAACGTGAAGAGGGCCTCAAAGGTCGCTAAGACCATAGGTGGAGCGGCCTATGTTTTTGGAGGAGAGAAAGAGTCTAATATCGGTGGAATTGTTGGAGTCGGCGGGGCAGCCAGTGACGCGGCTTTGGGCAAGGGCTATACAGTAGATATGCGCTTTAAATGCATCTAATCCCAAACTGAAGAATGGGACCGGGAGCAAGGCGCTATCTAGAAGTTCGAGCGATATCGTAGCCTAAAAACCACTGAGTAGTAAATGGGCGATATGTGGAGAAGTACTTATAGGTCTTTGATTTACTGTACTTCTTTTGGCCATTCTTTTCGTAAAGAAGAGCTGTATCTTTAATCAAATCCTCAGGAGTGATGTCTAAAGACAAAGCGGCTTGTATGCGAAAATGAATTTCCGCAAGGTTTATAGCAATCAGGTGGTTTAAAAATGAAGCTTGATCATTAAAGCCATAATTTTGTCCTTCGGTGCGCAGGAAGGTTTCAATGACTTCCGGAACGACTTTTCCTTCAGCAAAATCAAGAAGAAATTTCAGGCGCATAAAAAATCCGGGCGCTTCGTGCATCAGATAGGATTCGTTAGATTTTTGTGGTCTATCGGGGAACTCTCCGACAGTTACATTAATGTGTCTCTCGTCTACAAATCCGCCTTTATTCGTCAGCATCTCTTTTAAACCTTGATTTACCTCCTCGACCCTCAGTCCCCGCTCGAGATTTGGGTCCCGCGAACCTCCACCGTGGGATTCAAATAAAATGTAGGGCATCTCTAAAATATCGGAGGCCATTTTTATCAGATCCTTTCTTGAAGCCCCAAAGTACTCGGATTGAATCACATTCGGTTCGGGAAATTTTTTTGGATTTAGCTTGGGAATGAGTCTGCGGATTCGAGAGATATTCGCTTGTGAGGGTAAAAAAAGATTTTCATTGATAAAGCCTTCAAGGTCACCGCGGGTGAAAGCGAATCCAAATTTTTGAAATCCCTTTCTAAAGTAGGTGATACTGTTAAGCGCGGCATGTTTTTTTTCGATGAATAATCGAAATTCCCTCATGTAATGGGGCCTCAATACAAAATCGACAAAATGCCCAATGTCATGAAAGAAGAGACTAGTTGAAGGGTGTAGAAGGTATTTGCGTTCCTGGATCATTCGAGCAAAGTCTTTTGGGAAAAACTGGTTGTAATTATCTGCTAATTCCCAACCCTCTGCTGGGTTTGGGATAGGGTCAATGCCTGGTCGACTGAAGTGGTATTCAAAAGTTTTGGAATTGTAAAATGCAATTGCGGGAAGCAGAATATCCGATGTTTCAATCCCATTTTTTTTCGCAGAAGAAAAAAGTCGCTCGTAAACTTTTTCGTATACAATCGATATGTCGGTTGGAGGTAAGACTTCTCCGTTTGCAATGATGAATCCAAATTCAGTAAGACCATTTGTCGTTGGGTCCCCTTGGGCGTGTTTCGCAGCTAACCATCCTGCCAAAGACAGTCCTCTAAAGATTTCAGTAAAATAGGGATCCTTTGACTTAAATGTTTTGCTGAGTGGGGTTTTGTAAAAGGCGCGAATATATTTGCTTCGCAAAGAGGCGTCGTAGCCATAGGTTGAAAGTTGAGCAAAGTAAGCGTCGATCTTTAGTTTTGTCGGAGGTTGAATCGAAGCAGCCTCAGATAGTGTGGCTGCGCAGTTAAAGGCTGTGGCTGGATCCCGCAAGCTATGGCAGTTCTGTTGTGGGGGCATTCTGGTTTGGCAACCGACCAGAAACATTAATATCACTAAAATCAATTCCATAGACCAGCTTATCGGGAACCTGGCTTTTGTCTTTAAGTCGATGGAAGTGGGATTTAGCTTTGCTGCATCATTTCTGGACCTGCATGTATTTGAAATGGATCGGCGGTTCAAAATTTGAGATCAGGCAGCCATTAGATTCGAGATGAAAATCTAGTTGGTCTAGGGAAGAAATCTAACTTGATGAAACAATGTAGATTTGAGAAATCTTAGGACTATTAAATCTAAGGGGAGTGAAGCATGAAAGCATTAGTTTTGACAATTGCCTTGGGTATTTTGAGTCAAGTGGCTGAGGCCAGCAAAACGGTTAAAGTTTATTTTAAAAATGAAGACGTTCAAAAAATTATTGAGGTTTATTCTAAGGCCTCAGGTCAAAAATTTGTCGTGGACCCAGCGGTTCGCGGCTCGGCTTCGATCCTTGCTCAGGAGCCAGTCAGTCTTGAAGAGTTCTTCAATCTTATGTCTTCGGCTCTTGCATTAAATGGATTCGCAATGAGTAAGCAAGGCGATAGCATGATTGTTAAAACCGCCAGAAATATTCAAAGAGACCTGATCGAAGTGAGCCCCGAAAAGCCGGCTTTAAAGCCTGAGCGAATGTATACTTGGGTTTATTCGGCCAAACATTTATCTGTGGATGAGTTGAATCGACAACTGCGAATTCTTCCTTCCAAAGATGGTGAAATGGCAGTGGTTTCCAGCTCGAATCAGATCGTCTTTACCGATTGGACTTCGAACCTTCTAAGAATTGCGAGTATTCTTCAAGAAATTGATAAACCCGTTAATCCAGCAATTGCAAAACATATTAAAAAGTCTGATTCAAAACCGAAGGCGACGGCTAAGAAAGAATAGTTCATTCCCAAGGGGCGAGCTTAGATCCGGAGAAGTTCTGGGTCTAAGCCTGTCGGACAGGTTCGCGACTAAATTTGTTGCGTCGACCTGGAGTATTTAATATGCGCTTTTGAAAGCTACTCTAAAATGTTGCGGATTTTTTTTAAAAGGGAGCTTCGCGAGAAGGGCTTCTCTAGAAAATGGGGGAGTGAGCCAGAGACTCCATAGTTAGAAAGAGTGTCTTCCGTATAGCCAGACAAATAAAGAATCTTTAATTGAGGGTCAATCAGCATTAACTTCTGCGCAAGCTCTCGGCCCCCCATCTCGGGCATCACAACATCGGTGATGACAAGGTCAAATTTGGAAGTAGAATTTTGAATAAGATCCAAGGCCTTCAACCCGTTGGCCGCCTCATGGACCTCGTAACCGGAGCCTTTAAGAGTTTCAGAAATCAAGCTGCGTAATTCAACCTGGTCCTCGACGACGAGCACTCTTTCTCTGCCGCACGATACTTTTGAGATAGGGAAAACCGATTCAGAGGATTCGATGTTTTGGTCCACTCGAGGAAAATATATTTTAAAAACTGAACCTCTTTGAGGTTCGCTATAGACCCAAATCGTTGCATTGCTTTGCTGGACAATTCCGTACACAGTGGCAAGCCCAAGACCAGTTCCTCTGCCGACTCCCTTAGTTGTAAAAAATGGCTCAAACAACCGAGCTTGTGTCTGTGCGCTCATGCCGATCCCATTATCACGCACCGCCAGCATGATATATTCTCCCGGAGGGACCTTAAGTGCTCCAGAGGACAAAGCCTCATCGAGCTTCGCATTTTTTGTTTCGATCGTGATCTTTCCACCCCGTGGTAGAGCATCTCGGGCATTGACGATCAGGTTTAGCACCACTTGCTCGACTTGCCCTGTATCGGCCAAAGTGTTACCAAGTTTTGGATCAAGCTGGGTGACCAACTTAATATCTTCATTAAGCAAACGTCCTAAGAGGCTGTCCAAATTCTCGATGATAGCATTCAAATTTAAAACTCGGGGCAGTAAAACCTGTTTTCGACTGAATGCTAAAAGTTGGCGGGTCAAGGAGGCAGCTCTTTCACTACTTGTATGAATTTGATCAAATCTTTTTTGAACAGAGGGATCCACAGTTTCACCTGGTGGTCGATCACAAAGTAACATTATCGTACCCAGGATATTATTGAAGTCATGAGCAACACCACCGGCCAATTGCCCCATGGCCTCCATCCTTTGTGCCTGACGGATTTTTTCTTCTTGGTCGGCGCGGGTCCGGAGTTCCTCAGTGATTCGGTGTTGTTCGAGGCCCTCTTGTTTAAGCTTTACAAGTTCTGTAACGTCTTCCACCTGATGAATAATGTACTGAATTTCTCCGTCGGCCGAAAGGACAGGAGAATTGGTTGGACTCCAGTACCGCTCTTCAAAACCTCCGCCAGCAGATGCGGGGCGACGGATATCGTATTTTTGAACGGCCATGCTATCCATCCGCTTACTTTGAATCACTCGATTTAGAGAAGCGCGCAATAAACTTGTTCCAGTTGCACCGGGATCATCTGGATTATCGGGAAAGACTTCGAAGATATTTTTGCCGATGATTTCATCTCGTTTTGTCATTGTCACGGCAAGGTATCGATCGGTAACTGCAGCAATGCTAAAGTCCTGAAAAAGAATGAGACACTGAAAGGGCGCTGATTCGAATAAAGTTTGGAAATTTATACCAGATCGGTTCATGAGGACTTCACACCACCAATATAACTAAAATTAGTTTATCATAAAACTCAATTGAGGCTTTAGCAACGTGCTGTCTTTTGGTTTCCTATTTCTCGACTGGGCTTTCGTTGTACTAGATCGCGTCGTCTGTCCTTAAAGGTTCCAGGTCCCAAGTGGTAGCAGCAGCAAGTCACTAAAAATGACTTGCTGTTGCTACCACTTGGGACCTGGAACCCCTAGATCGCGAGCAGGTCGATCATCAGCGCGTAGTAAGATTGTGCCTGAAAGCCGCCGTTTAGAAAACGCGTCAAGATTTCTGGTCCCATGCTTTTGGCGATTTTTTCTATCTCGCCTGAGCTTAGTGTCTTTGATTCTTGTTTGTCCTCATCTGGCGTCCCAGGGCCTTCCTTCTCAAGCTCGCTGATCAGTTTTTGAATCTGTTCCCAAGTCAGCTGGCTTAAAATACTTGTGATCGAGTAGTTCATAAGTAGCTCGGCACTAATCGCGCTCTGTGGAAGGGCGAAGTAGCGTGCACTTCCGATTTCGACACTTAAGTACTGATCTTCTCTTCCATCGCGCGGCAGTTCTTTAGAAATTTTAAAAAGATTTAAAACTTCGTCCGAGATCTGCTTGTGTGCTCGACTTGGAAGAGATTTTCGGACTGTCTTTATTAGCTCCTCCTGAAACAAACTTGTTTGGTTCGGTAGACTGAAGAAATTTTGAACTCTTGAATCCAATGTCACAGGGATTGCATGAGTGTTGTCCATATCTTCTCCGTCAAACAGCTTGTATCCAACATTTAGATCTGCGTTGAATCCAAAGATCGTCCGAAAGCTTACGGGGCCTGACAATTCGTCCGTGGTCAGTTGCCGTAGGGTCTCTAGGACAGCGCCTTGAAGCTCTGGGATGTGAAGAAAGTTTTCTGTCGACTTATCAAACAAGGGACTTTCAAGTTCTCGGGCAAACAAGTAGTGGCTTGCTAAAAGTTTATCCATCCAGATCCCTCGCACATCGATCTGATCCACATATGGGTTGCTTGAAGATGGGTCCTTTCGCGACTGAAAGGATTTACCACCCTCGGCAACTATAATGTACTGAGGATTTAATTGAACGTTTTCTTGATCAAAGCAAGTGATTGCCGACTTTGAAAGGGCTCGAATCGGAAGAACTGCGATGATCTGTGTCGGATTCTGTGCCTCAGAGACTGCACAAAGAAGATCCGGTGTCTTTAAAACATTCAGGTAAAAGTTTCCAGCAAGAATCGTTGCCGCCTTTAATTCCTTCAAAAAGTCGATGCTCTCCCACTCGGGTGCAGCATCTGGAAGACTGAATGTATTCTTGATATTCTCGTAGCGCTCGAAGATGAGTCGTAGTCCACTCATAGTGTGATTGATCGCTCCCAGTTGGGCGGCATCTTTCATCAGGCTAAAGTTACGACGATTGTTTCGAAAATTTGCCCGCTTGTAGCGCTCTTCGTAAGCACGAACGTAGTGCTGAGCAATCTCTAGAATATTCGTTCCCTCATCAAAACGGTTGCAGTTTGGATTGGCGCCGACATGTTCATCTGTGCAAAAGGCGTAGGGCTTCATTTGAAGACTTGGATCTTGCCTTAGGTCACCTAAAGACACCATCGATCCATCTTCAAGCTCGACCTGTTCGGCGTAGCCGTAGCGAAGTGCCGCGATATCGTATTTTCCCATATGCCGAAGCTCGTTTGTGGTTTTGTAAGAGTAATCCATGATCGAGCTGTAGCGAATGGGTCGGCGAACATCTAATTCTAAGAGCTCTTGTTCGGTGTAAAAGTTCGGTACGTCTTCAGAGCCTGCGAAGTTATGTCTAAGCCCCAAGTTGTGCCCAAGTTCGTGCACAAGAGTTGGAAGCCAAACATGGGGCAGTAAAGTGTCGATCACTTTATTCTTTTCGTTTTCGCTGAGCTGCTCCCAAGCTTTTAATCCCACTTCTTCTAAAAGCTCACCGATTTCTCCTTCGACCGCCGCAGTGAAGTTAAAAAGTTCCGCAGGGTAGGCACAGTGGGCAGATAAGAAGTCAAGTTTCTCATCTAAGGACTTTGTCACAAGAGGATTCTTTAAGGGGTTTAGGGTCGCGTCCTTAAGTCGCTCAAGCTGGACGGGGTTCGAGATCAAGTCCGTTGGAGCTTTTCCAATCGAAGAGATTGGACGGATTGAACTTGTCATTAATCCGGCAAGATCTCTTGATTGAGCATTTGAGTTCCCTTTTGCACTTTTAACTACGAGGTGCTCAGCCAATTGAAGTTTTGGCTTCGCTCCTTGAGTTGTTCCCATTTTGTTGGATTCGCTTTCACTGAGCGCCTTAGCTTGAATATGCTCTTGAACAAGTTCGTCATAGCTAAACTTCAGATGCTTCTTTATGGTTCCGAGGTACATCACCGTTCGAGCATGAAGAATTTCTCCAGTTTCGGGATGGGAGGCGTGAGGACCGTAACCAATAATGCCCGCAGCCTGTGGATCTTCGACCATCACAATCATATTGTGCCGAATGTCTCCTGAGGACATCCCTTCGACGGGCTCGTTGAGTTTAAGACGAAGTTTAGTTCCTGCTTTTGCTAAAGCCTGGTTGACGGCTTCAAAGGCTTGGTAAGTTGCCTTTTTTAAGGCAAGATTTTCGGGCTTCATAAAGGCTTCGTTTAAACTGTACTGGACAGTTCGGTTTGGATTCCAACGATCAAAAAGGTGACTTTCGCTTTGAATAATATCGTTGTTGTCGACATCCAATTTGTGCCGTTTTGTCGCAAAAAATCCAAAGTTGCCCTCATCGGCGCGAGTGTATTGTGCGGGTTTGTAGTCCGCAGAAGCAAGCTTCGAGATCTTGGCAAAAGAGTGCTGATACCGAACGGTGAAGGTCAAATCCGTAATGTCCTCAAGATCAGAGAAATCGACACAAGACGGGCTGGACTGGTAAGTTTTTTCCAGAATTAAGTTCACCGCATCGGCAGTTAACTCCGCTTTAACAAACTCAGATCCCACCTCGGAGTAACAAGATCCAAAAAACTTTCCGATCTCGACCGGAAGAAATTGAATCTGTTGAAGAGCAATGGACTCGGGCTTTAAGCGAAACTGCTTCTTCTGATCCCAAGGGATATCTTTGTTTTCGACCTCTTGGTGAGTGCAATCCCCGTAAGCGTCTTCGGAACATTTATAGTCGATATGTTCGATGGGTATTGTTAAGACCGCATTATTGTTCGTTGGATTATTTGTAAAACGTCCATCGGGCTCGGGCTCGATGACTCGAAGAGCCCGCTCTGAAAAAACAAAGCGGATCCGTTTTCCCTCGCCCATCCAGTAGGGGTAGGAGGCTCCAGAGCGTCGAGTATTCTCTAAGCTTGAGGGAACATAAAGATAATCGACATTCGTATCGATAATCGATTTGTTCTCTTGTTTGACTCCTATGTCTGTTTTGAGTACTTCTTTATAGGGCCGCTCTTTCGTACAGCCCGAAGCGATCATGCAGGCAAGTATGATACTCCCTAAGAGTCCTTTCTGGACTTTCCCCTTTTTCCCCATTTTATTTCTCCCTTATTTTTGTTCTTAATCCTAATACACAACTTGAAGGCTTGAGTAGATGACAGAGGTGTTTTCGTCTAGCAGGCTAATGTTGAAGTCTTGTCCGTTAGACTTCAAAGCATCCGCACTGTTAGAATGACCTATGCTAAAGGTGAGATTCTTTTGACTTCTGTAAGACAGGCTTTGGCCGAGCGAAAAACGACTTCGAAACGAATTCTGGTAGGTCCATCCAGTGAAATACTCTCCGTCTAATATAAATGATACGCGACTGCTTAGGCTCTTCTCAATGCCCAAAGCTTGACTCAGACTGTGGCTAACATTTGCAGCTCCACTGGCTCCGCGATCATAGGTATGGAAATTCTTGCTGGCAGAGAGAGTGAAGTAACTGGTGAAGTGAAAGGTTCCAATCTCCCATGGGCTTATAAGAGTCGGGTCTATAAACAAACTTCCATTATAAGTATTTTGATTTCGATCTTCGACCTGAGTCGGAAGACGGATTCCGAGACTTGGAATTAAACTTTGCCCAAATGCAAGCGGGACCAACTTGTGCCTTAGGGTCACTTTGGTATTCGATAGACTCGATTTTTGAGAGCCCGTCAGCCTTTGCGCAAGGGCAGTGCTCGAGCGAATTTGAAGGCTTTCAGACAATTTATAGCTTGGAGAAATGGTCAGCTGAGTTTCAGCGACGTGATCGACACTTTCGAATTCATGAAGTGAGCTATAGGCTTGAAGTCCCATGGTCAGTTGAAGTTTTTTTTGTGACTCAAGTTGTGTGCGTAGCTCATTTGTGTTGGACCAAGCTTGGCTGTGGGTGCTGAGTGCTATGAGTATAAGGACAAAAAAACTCTCCCTCACCGATTCCCCCTCGAGCGGGTCGTCTCGACACCGCAGAGAAGTTCATTACAAGGATGGTGCCAGCATTTTCAGAGTCATTGTGCCACTGAGATACGCTAATGCACTCTATTACATTTTGTGATGGACGAGTTTTTTAGGTGCAGCCCTCTCCGCGACTCTGCGACTTGCAAATATATGGGATTAGGGCGTATCTTTACTTCCACAGGCTTTTTATTTTGGCTTTTTTAAAGTGAGCTTATGACAAGTTCTTCAATAGTATTGATCGCTATTTTTTTTACCTCGATGGTTTCGGGCATTTTCGGAATGGCCGGGGGCATGCTGTTGATGGGCGTTTTGGCCATGATCTATCCGGTAGCTATCGCGATGTTGATTCATGGGATGGTTCAGTTTTCCGCCAATGCGATTCGCGCTTACACGCTAAGAAAGTCCATGTATTGGCCAAGTCTTTGGCCTTATTTTACGGGAGCCATTCTTTCTTTTATCGCCCTTCAGTGGTTTCGATTTGTTCCGGATAAGGCGGTGTTATTTTTATTGTTAGGAAGTGTGCCCTTCATCGGGTTTTTCTTTAAGCGGTTAAAGCTGGATTTTATGGATCGAAGACAGGCCTTCTTTTGCGGCTTTGTGATCTCAGGGGTTCAAATTTTAGCGGGGGTTGCAGGCCCTCTGTTAGATGTCTTTTTTGTGAAGACAAAATTAAATCGCCATCAGATCGTAGCCAGCAAAGCCTTGACTCAAAGTTTAAGCCATATTCTAAAAATGATTTTTTACGGGATGGTTTTAACCGAATGGCCAAAGGATTTGGATTTCGCTTTGCTTTTGTTGTTTGTTCCTTTGACCTATGCAGGAACCCAGCTGGGCCTGAAGGTCTTGAATCGTTTTACAGATAAGAGCTTTTTAAGGATCACTCAGCTTTTGGTCATGTGTATTGGACTTGTTTATCTCTTTCGCGGGTTCAAGTTACTATTAATTCAGTAAGGACCAGAGCACTCGTAGCTGGAATTTGAGTAGTGGGCTTTTTTTCCGATGTCCGAGCAGTGTTTAAAATAAAATTCTAAGGGTTTCCAGTCGGGTCTTGTGGGGATGGGCTTTCTAAAATGCATTCCATCCCCGGTGTAGGCCGCGCCATGGGCTTTATTGTTTCCATCGAGTTCGGGGAGCATCTTAAATTCCGTTTTCGCAGATCCGTCTGCGGATTTCGAGGAGGATCCACAGGCCGAGCTTAAAAAAGCCGACAATAAAAGAATCAAACTAAAGCTTGGAAATCGAGTCCTCATGGACCCTAGTATAGCAAGAATTAGGCAGTGCTTCGCTATGCCTTCAAACATCTTGCGCCTTTCGTCGGGAATCTAGGCTGTGTACTGAATGTATGGAGTAAAACCCACAGGACTGTGCGGAATTGTACACACTCAGAGCACTCCTTGCTGGGTTCTGCACTTGGGTCTAGGTGGCGGACCTCTATAATTTCAGTAACTTAGAAAGTTTCGTAAAAATCCAGTGCTGGCACTTATATTGAAATACTTCAGCTTATCTATGTTTTTACAAAGAACTCTGCGGCAAAAAACTGAAGTGAAGGGGATTGGTTTGCACACCGGGGCCCCGGCGACCTTAACCTTTTGCCCGGCACCCGTTGGCACTGGGATTTATTTTGTTCGGCGCGACCTTGAGGGCTCTCCGGCCCTATCGACAAGGGCTGAATTTGTTCAAGCCACCAGTATGGCCACAACCTTAGGGGGAGAGGCCTTTTCGGTTTCTACCGTCGAGCACTGTCTGTCGACCTTGGCCGCCCTTCGAATTGATAACCTATTAATTGAACTTGATGGACCTGAGATTCCAATCGGGGACGGCAGCGCCAAAGTTTTTTTAGATGCGATCCTTAAAGCGGGAGTCGTCGAGCAAGATGAACCCAGAAAATACGCCTATATCTCTCAGCCCATCTATTACGGGGACGACGAAAAGCACGCTTATGTGCTTCCATACAATGGCCTTCGGGTCAGCTGCACGATCGAATTTGCTCACCCTAAGATTGGACGCCAATCCTTAGACGTCGATATTAATGAGCATACATTTTCTCGTGAAATCTCGCGGGCCCGAACCTTTGGCTTTTTAAAAGATGTTGAGGCCATGCGGGCGAGGGGTCTTGCCCGCGGGGGCAGCCTCGAAAACGCCATTGTCTTGGACAGCGATGAAATCTTAAATCCTGAAGGTCTGCGTTATCCCGACGAATTCGTGCGCCATAAAGTGTTAGATGCTTTAGGTGATTTGGTGACCTTGGGAATGCCTTTAATGGGTCATGTGGTTCTTCATAAGGCTGGCCACGACGTGATGAACCGCTTAGTCCGTAAAATTATGGAGTCCTCAGACTCTTACCGACACATCGAACTGGGTGCGGACATTCCAGATGCGACCCTGATGGGAAGCTCACTTTGGGCCTTTTAAGGAAAAGTTGACCGCCTGCTTCTAAATCTATAGAAGGATGGGATCATTCCATTTTAAGGAGAGATTCCATGCTTATCGGTGTTCCAAAAGAAATTAAGATTAGTGAAAATCGTGTTGGTCTAACAGAAGCGGGTGTTCGCCAGCTTGTCGACGAAGGTCATAAACTTTTTGTTGAAAAAGACGCCGGTCTTGGAAGTCGCATTACAAATGAAGACTACGAACGTGCGGGTGCAACGATCTTGGACTCGGCAAAAGAGATCTACGCCAAAGCCGACATGATCGTAAAAGTAAAAGAGCCTCTTCCGGACGAATATGATCTGATGAAAGAAAATCAGATTCTTTACACTTATCTTCATTTAGCGGCTGAGCCGAAGCTTACAAAAGTTTTGTGTGATCGCAAAGTAAAGGCCGTAGCTTACGAAACCATTCAAAATGCTGATGGAAGCCTTCCGCTTTTAACGCCAATGAGTGAAGTGGCCGGAAGAATGGCGACTCAAGTAGGTGCTTACTATCTTCAAAAAGATCACGGTGGAAAAGGAATTCTTTTAGGCGGTGTGACTGGTGTGGCGCGTGGAAAGGTCACAATTATTGGTGGAGGAATCGTTGGAGCAAGTGCTGCAAAGATGGCCGTAGGCCTTGGTGCAGACGTCACGATTTTAGATGTTAGCCGTAACCGTCTTGAGTATTTGGACTATGTCTTCCAAGGAAATATTCAGACCCTTCACTCAAACACTCAAAATATCGAGATGGCCGTTGCCGAATCGGATCTTCTAGTCGGCGCAATTTTGATTGCCGGAAGAAAAGCTCCAAAGCTTGTCACTCGTAAGATGGTGTCTAGCATGAGCACGGGAAGTGTCGTGGTTGACGTTGCTGTCGATCAGGGTGGATGTGTTGAAACTTGTAAGCCCACTTCTCACGTTAACCCCACTTATGAAGTTGATGGAGTGATTCACTACTGCGTTCCGAATATGCCAGGGGTTGTGGCTAGAACTTCGACTTATGCTTTGACCAATGCGACTTTTAAATATGCTTCTATGATTGCTCAGATGGGCGTTGAAGAGGCGATTACAAAAGATAAGGCGCTTTATTTTGGTCTAAATTGCTACAACGGATTTGTTTCCTACGAGCCCGTTGCCCGCGATCTAGAAATGGAATATCGCCCTTTTAAGCCCAATTAAGGTAGAAATTCCATATTGAGGTAGGCGGTTACGAAGGCTTCGTAACCGCGATTTGAAATATCAGAGATCTGAATATGATTATAGCCTGTTCCAAAGACACCTTGACGCAAAACCTGTTGACCATAACTGATGATGTGGGCCCCGTGGACAGGGCCATTGTCTAAAATAATACTTGGGGTTCGTCCCAACTCTTTAACTTGGTGAACGGGAACGTTTAACTCGTGCGAGAAAATCCAGTACATCAAACGCAGTCCTATTTTTAGCTTTGGATCCTGAGTGTTTTTAATGAGCTCTCGAATCTTTTCTCCGGATCTGGCCGCAAGTCGCCTTGAGTCCGTGTTTCTAATTTTATGGGCATGAACCTCGTCATGGATGGCTTTTGCAATCGGAGACATTGGAACATTGTCGATCAGCTCTACCCCTGGACGAGTTAAAATTGGAGCCACATCTTCATCCCAAAGAACTTCAAAATCTTCGACCTCGTTGATTTGGTGATTTGGAAAGCGGAGCTGGCCTTCCACTTGAGTGTTTTTGGTAAAGCTTCGAATTTGTTCCAAGAGAACTGAAAAATCTCGGCCCTGATTCATATTTTTGTAAAGCCAGAGGGACCAAGTTTCGCTGGCCTGCTCACTTATTTGTAAGTCCATATCGGACTTATTTAAAAGACTTATCGAAATATGGGTGGGATCGAATTCTGTAAAGAGGACACTAAAAAGTTTTGCAGTCGCTAAAAACTCAATGCGATCCAGATTTGGTGCTGAGGAGAGTTCTGTGAGTTTGTCTTTTAAAGCTTCAGCAAGTTTGCGACGGGCGGCATCTTTCGAAGAATCTTTTGAATACTGATCGGAATGTTGAATAAGGCTATTCAAAGTGTCTCGGTGAAATTCAGTTTGTAAAGTTGGAAAGCCTAGGCTTCGTGCTTTGCTATCCCGGGCAAGGCGAAGGATATAGGAGTTGAAGTTATCGGCAGGGGGCACGACTTTCGATTTTGAAGAGAACGTGGCAACAAGTAATCGGGTGCAATAGTCTCCAAATGAAGCATGGGCCGAGTGGATTGGCACTGAAAGACAAAATATGAATAAAACCAACAACATTCGGGAGCCCATCTTATAAGAACTCCATCTTGAGGTAGGCCTGAGTCAGTGCCTCGTATCCGCGGGTGGCAATGTCTTGAAAATCTTTTTTTCGAATGTTTGGAAACAGTCCTCGCTTTAGTTGTTCTTCGGCATGGACAATTACGTGTTGGGCACGAAAAAAACCAGAGGCAGTGTGCACTTCACCATGCAGGGCAAGAGTTTTGACTTCTTCTGCTGTGATATTAAATTCATGATTTAAAACCCAGCGGATTAGGCGGATTCCTAGTTTAGTTTTATGATCCTCGGTTTCTTGGATAAGCTTGCGAATTCTTTGTCCGGCTTTTGCTGTCAGTCGTCTTGAGTCTAAATTTCGAGAGACCGATGCATGGGTTTCATCGTGTGAGGCCTGTGCGTGGGAGTCCATGTAAACCCCATCAACAAATTCAGTCTTGTGCCGGGTTAAAATGGGAGCAACCTCTTCGTCCCAAAAAAACTCAAAGTCTTCTACTGAGTTGAGCAAATGGTTTGGAAAACGCAATTGCCCAGGGACTTGTTGTTCTAAAGTGTTTTGTCTTGTTTGTTGCCAAATTCTGGAAAAATCTGATCCTAGGCGAACTTCTCTGTCAAACCAAAGAACCCAGCTTCGTTTGGGGTTTCGGTCTAGGCTTAAACTCGACGATTCCTCATCGAACAGGTTCATATTTCTTCGATGGGCATCCGAAGCTGGGGTGAAAAGGAGGACAAATATCTTCGAGGCCGCCAAAAAATCAATTCTATCTAAAATCGAATTGGCCCCCATCTCGGCGATTTTGTTTGCAAGGGATTCTGCGAGCCTTCGGCGAACAAGGTCCACAGACGAGTTTCGAGAAAGTTGAAAGGAGTGCTTACGAAGATAGCTTAAGGTCTCTAAGTGAAACTTGGTTTGAAGGTGGGGAAAGTTCTGACGATGAGCTTCTTCGTCGCCGGCAAGATTTACGAGGTAGTTATTTAGGGCAGAGGTTTCGGCCTCTTGGGCTTTTGAGAGGGTCCTAAAAAGGGGGGCCACCTTTGAGCTTAGAAGATTTGTACAAAAGGAAATCGCACTGGCCTGACCAAGGCTTGAGTAGCTCAGCAAAACGAAAAAAAACAGGTAGGAAAGGCCTACTTGAGCTTTCGTAGGAAAGCGGGATATTTCTTGGAATTTAGAATCTTTGACATAGGGACTCATAATTAGCCTAAGGATAGCAAGGCTTAAGCCAGGTCTTTCTTAAGGACTATCCCCATTTGATTTCGTGGTTCTTGGCACAGGATTTTCAATTGTCTGTGTCTCAATTGCCTAAAATGAATCTTATTGCTCCTCCTCATCTGCAGGGGAGACATTTTTGAGCCAATTTGTGCCATTTTTCGGAGGTTTTTGTGATTTTTTATGCTGAACAGGTCGGGTCAGATGTTGAAAAAAAAATGAGGTGGCTCGCCATTTTGGCACTGATTTTTTGCTGTTCCTTGCCTGCATGTTCTCGCAGCGAACGAAATCCAAAGACCACTCCTTTGATCAGCGAGGAAGCCTTTTCCGTTTGCGCCGAAGCAGCAAGTAAGAGGCAGACTTATGAGGAGTCCATGTCGGGCTTTGGGGAAGCCGCTTTAAATCCTGGGCATACACCATTGATGAAAGCGGCATTTGAAGGAGATATTCAAGCGACAATCAATGAATTGGTCGTGCGGAGAGGATCAATAAATCGCCAGGATAAGTTTGGATATACGGCTTTGCTTTATTCCGTCTTGGGGAATCATCTCAACGTCTTTAAAGTCCTATTGGCAAATGGAGCAAGAATTGATCTGAAGACAAAGGTTTCGGAGAGCCCCTTAGCGATAACGGCTGCGACCTGGGGAAGAACCGAAATGCTCGAAGAGCTTTTTGAACAAAAGAAGCTCGATCCCAACTTAACGGATACTTATCAAAGCACTTTGCTTCACCACGCGGCAAGCAGATGTCACACGACGACGGTCGCTCTTTTAATTGAAAAAGAGGCCGATGTGGACTCGAGGGATAACGAGGGGCGGACTCCTCTGATGGATGCGACCCAGGGTGGGGCCCTTGAGGTTGTGGAGATCTTGTTAAAGAACAAGGCTAATCCAAATCTTAAAACAAAACTCGGGAACACGGCTCTTCACTTCGCGATGACAGATTTTAATTTTTGGACAGAGAGATTGAATCGGCCGGGAGTTCGTTTGAAATTAACTCAGCTCTTACAAGATTATGGGGCCGATCCAGAAATTAGAAACGAAGAGGGGCTTCGCCCAGTGGATCTGGTTCAAAAGAATCTAAAGCCTGAATCTCAAGAAGAGATTTTTAAAGTCTTAAAGAGGTAACAGTTCCCTTTCTCCGTCTCAGCGCATTGAAAACTGGTGCGGTTTTTATGAAAACTAAAGAGGTAACAGTTCCCTTTCTCCGTCTCAGCGCATTGAAAACTGGTGCGGTTTTTATAAGAAGTCCGGTGTCACATTTTCTGATGCGCATTGACAGGGAAAGGGAACTGTTACCTGACCGAACGAGTCTTCTTTGTCGAAATCTTTTTAGACACCCTGTTCTTTTTGCGGGGCTTTTTTTCTTTAGGTAAGATTCCGAAGCGCTCATCCTTTTTTGCAATTCGCGCAGCAATCTTAAGGGCCGTGTCTTCAAAGTCAGTATCTAGCATTGGAAGGTAAAGCCATTTTGGAAGGACCGGATGATTTACAAGGTTTGGGAAGTCTGATTGCAAGCTTTGATGCTGCTCTCGCTCCGTCGGCAGCAAAAGTCCGTTCCAAATATCAAAAGGATAAGTGGTCCCTCGCCACTCGGTATCACCTGGACTTTCACAAAGTAGCATGACCATTTTTCCGCCAAAGTAAACAGCGAGCCCGCCGAACATTTTCTTTGTGAAAAATGAATCCTGGTCCTCAAAGCTCTCAAAAATCCATACCAATGAGAAGATTTTCATAGAATTGGAATATATCTAAGAATCCGACAGATTATAAGCTCAATTTGTCGATTCAAGACGACAACTTCAATGAGGCAATTCAATTTCGATATTTCCCCAGTCTTCGGTGCGGATCATTGCGATGCCATTTTTTTGCAGACGAGTAGAGACCTCGATATGGGGATGTCCATACTTTGCTTTTCTTGCACTCACCAGAGCCTGACGAAGATGGGGAAGTGAGCCAATGAGATCCTCAGAAGTCGAGGTACGACTTCCGTGGTGTCCGACTATTAAATACCGAAAGTTTGCATCGATTTTTTTAATCCAGAGTCTTTCCATTTCGCTTGTGGAATCTCCCGGAAGTAGAATCTCTTGCCCGTAGGCAAAAACCCAACTGAAGTGATTTCTGTTCTGCAGGTGTTTTTTGCTTTGAAATGGATCTGCTTGGGCCTGAAAAATTTTTCGGTAGGATTTTTCCTGCGGTAAAATGCAGGGCTCGGGCAGGCTTTTCTTGAGATCTGGCAAATGAGCTTCTAATGGATGAGAAGGACCTAAGCAATTTTG
>CAYMDP010000018.1:0-48527 GCA_964389375.1 uncultured Pseudobdellovibrionaceae bacterium
ACCCTATTTGAAACTTCGTTTAACGACTATATCGAAGCAAGATCCCTTGGTATGGGAGTTTTGCAATATCAAAATACCGCTCGAGTGAGAACCCAAGGGATTGAGACCGCGGGAAGTTTTGCGTTAACACCAAGTCATACACTTCAGATGTCTTACGCCTATCAAGAGCCTTTTGATGTTGTTCGCCAAGAGAAGTTGCGTCGAAGACCGAATACTTCGGGAACTTTGAGATGGCTCTTTATTGGTGACAAATGGGGCGGCACTTTAGAAGGGACCGGAGTTGGAGAGAGATCCGACTTTTTTGCAAATTCTCGTTATACTTTTCCGGGCTACTTTTTAGTCAACTCAAGCCTAAGATATCGTCCAGATCCTTTAAATACCTTTTCACTTAGAGTTAGTAATTGGTTGGATAAACGACCGGAAATCAGTATTGATTTTTACTCTGAAGGTCGAAACATGTTGTTGTCTTGGGAAAGAATTTTTTAAAGCTAGTGCCTTGACTAGTAATTCTTTCCCCTTCTTGCGCTGGAATTTTTCGCCGAATTCGATGCGTGACGACGAAGGACTGGCTTCGGCCAATTCGAGGAGGAGCAATTTGAATTTGGCGAAAAATAACAAGCAAGAAGGGGAAAGAATTACTGGTCAAGGCACTAATAAGTTACTTTCCGAAACGGGCCAGCTCTCTTGCTTTGGAAAGATCAAAGTCTTTCGTCTGGCCAAGAATTCTTAATTTAATTTTATTGAAAGTCTGAACGAGCTGTCTAAGGCAGTCAAAAATGAAGGCTTGGGGTAATCCGATTCCCGGCAGCCAGGTTGCAAACTCATGGGCCACAAGGTCTTCCGGAAAGTTTTTGTAAAAGGCCAAGCTCGCCTGAATCAAATCAGAATCGCTTGTCTTGGAGTTTTTCGAAAGATGAATCACTTCTACGGAAGCTTTAGAAAAGCGAAGCCCAGCTTTATGCATGCGGTAGCCAAAATCCATGGCCTCAAAATCTCGATTTGGTAAATTTGTCTTAAAGCCTCCGAGTTTTAAGAAAAGATCTTTTTTAAGAATTAAACTCGAGCAACTTGTGTAAATCCAGTAGTTTTTAAGATGAATCCAAGACTCTGATTTTTTAAATTCTTCAGTCTTCTTTGTCCCCCTTAAGCCTTCATTGCCGAAATCCAGTTCTGCTGAATATCTAAGTCTTGCTGCGACCTCAGGACTTAAAAAACCCTCGGGGCACTGAACAAGATCATGGTGTTTTAAATCTTCGCTAAGTTGATAGAGGTAGTTGTTAGGAACTAACAAGTCCGGCTCGATAAAGTTTAAGAAGGACCCTTTGGCGTAGCGAGCTCCCAGATTACATAGGCTTCCCGTATTGACTTCTGCGGTCCTGCTGGTGACCAGGCTTATATTTATTTTCTCTGAGGTTTCAAGCGCCCAAGCTTTTAAGTCCTGTGTAGTCAGGGGCTCCTGACCGGCCTGAAGAAACAAAATCTCAAAGTGTTTTTTATCAAAATTTTGATGGATGAAGCTTTTAAGAAGAAGCTTAGTTTCGTCCGTGATCTTTTTGACTGGAATAAGAACGGAGATCTGAATGTTGGAATGATCAAGGTGAGAAATCTGCTCAATTTGGCCTAGCGGGGTTGGGCTTCCGGACTTAATAGGGGCAAGTTCGTAGGCTTTTGGGGATTGAATTATAATTCGTTTTCCCTCACGAGCCACGGCCCGGCGAATGAGGGCGAGATCTTTGCGCGTTCGAGAAAGCGGATTTTTTTTGTCACTTATCTTTTCACTTATCTTTTCACTTAATTTTTCATTTAAATTTGGTAAAAATTGGATTCGATCAATGGCCCATTGAGGCAGCCTTGAGATTTGTTGAAGACTAGAGGGATAGGACAGCGAAAAGCTAAGATCAAACTCGGCTCGAACTTCGCGTAAAGTTTCGAGAAGCTTTTGATTATCTTCGAAACTTTGAGAGGCTAAAACTTCGAAACGACAACCCGAATAGCTTAATGGCTGAAGCGATTTCATCCGATTGAGGCTAAAATCTTGAGGACGCAGACGCACAAGAGGAACAAAGCCACGCTCAAGAATGGTTTCGAGGATATCAAAGTCGGCCACCTCAGAGAAGAATGAGCAGGGGAGGGCCAACATTTGAAACTGATAAAATGCAGCCTGCTCAAGCTGCTGATCGAGTGAAAGCCCCAATCCATATTGATTGGATTTTAGGCTGAGGCAGTAGGCACAGTTGGGATGTTCAGTCAGATTTAAATCGAGGCTGTAGGCCCGAGGACTGGGGCTGAGCGAGCGTGGCCCCTCGCTAAGTTCCAGCCGGTAAAGGCTGCGGTAACAGAGCCAGATCAGAGCTTTAAGATCTTCGAAGATCCACCTTGGGGCCCAGAGTTTTTTTCCGCTCAAAAGAAAGCGAGACCAGACATATACATACAAGGCATTAAACATCCGGACTCGGCTCTCGGGTGAAAATTCGAGCTCGGGCCTTAGATAGGGCAAGATCTCTGGATTCGATTTCATTTTACTAACAAAGTATCGGGCAAGATTTTGTGCAGAAGTTATAAATTTCTTAACTCGAATGCGAGGTTGGTGGCTCAGTTCGAGTTCTGGATCTAAAAATAATCGCTGCCCCTTTTCAGTGAGTCGTTGGCAGAGTTCGATCTGGGCCGAATCCTCGTCGAGAGACTCAGAGAAGCGAAGTTGCGCGCTGAAAAGATTTTTTCTAAACAGGCTGTGCTCTGGCCAAATCAGACGAGTTTCGCCTTCGCGGTCAAAATAATATGCTCGGTGAAGCCGCTGCCTCCGCAACTTAAACCAAGCCTGGCTTAAGGGATCTTCACGCCGCAGATATTTTAAAGTTCCCCCAAGGCCGGCCACTTCGGGCTCTGATTCAAAGCGATTCAGAATTCTCTTCAAAATCTGATTGTCTTTGGGCAAACAAGTATCACTTAAAAACCAAATCTGATCCCCTTGAGCGCGATCGATCGCAGTGTTTTTGACTGCGCTTAAACCCACCCTGCCGGACCAAAAATATTTCCAGTTTTTAATTTTTCCGAACTGGCTTTTTAAAAAAACCTTAAGATCGGCCTCAGGAAATTCCGAGACGACTAAAACTTCGTAATCACCTCTTGGAAGGTCCTGAGAAAAAAGGCACTCCAACAAAACTTTAAGGCGTTCGTGATCACGGGGATTTGAAATGACAATTGAGATCTTCATTGGGCCAAAATGCTAGCAAGTTTTATACTGACAAGCTAGCGTCTTATTTTTTGTAACATTCAATTTTTTTATTCACGGATCGCGAGAGTCGACTCCCGTTTTCCGACAAAGCCAGGTCGTTTGGTCACTTCAAAACCTGAGGCTTTCAAACTTCGAGTCAAAACACCGGTCGCAGCGTAAGTCGATAGGAGGCAAGTTTTGTCACTGAATTGGTCAAAAAGATGTTTCAGCAAGGGCTCAGACCAAAGATCTGGAGATGTTTTGCTACTAAATGCATCAAAAAATAGGCAGCTTGCCTTAAATTGAGGCTTCGATTCTAAAGAAAAGGCCTCATTCAGATTCCATCTTTGGTTTTGATACAAAGACTGCATAAAACACCGAAGCTGCTCAGAAGAAACTTGAAAGTCTTTTTCGATCCGAGAAAGGCAGTCCTCGTAAATTGGAACTAACTCAGGATGGACCAAGTCCTCGCTTTGACTAAAGAGCCAGCCCAACAGATTTTGATTTAAGCTCGGGTAAAGCTCATAGCTAGAGAGTTGAACGGCGCTTATGGGCAGGCCCTGCTTCACGCAAAAAGCTGCAAACAGAAGTTCGTTGTATCCGGCCCCAAGGCCCATTGACAGAGCTTTCAATGGCCAGGAGCGATCGAAGACCGCTTGAAGGGCCACATTGTAGATGTAAAGGGATTCCGAATAGGCGCCATTGTGGCTATGCATGGACTCAGATTCTTGGCCTGAATCCGGGTCTACAATTCGGAGGGTATAACTTCCATCCCTTGTTTCAACAAGGCGGAGCTTGGGGTTTTGAGGCTTCATGGCCCTTGTTTGCCAGAAGCTGGCTCGAAAAGCGAAGGCTTTTTAGCCCCTGGCTTGCGGTAAGCCGAAAAGCTCGATAAGGGTCTAAGCCATGAGTTTACCAAAAGACTGGCAGGGTCTGCCTTATTATCCAATTAGCCAATTCTACCGCGAAAAGTTTGGCGAGAAGGTCTACAAGATTTCGGTGAGCACTGCCGAAACCTGCCCTAACCGTGAAGGTCTTCGGGGAATGAAGACCTGCAATTTTTGTGATGTCTGGGGCTCGGCGGCCTACCCCGAGATTCGCGAGCGGGCCTTAAGTGAACAGATCATCGATACTCGGGATCGCATGATGAATCTGTATAATGCAAAACTATTTTTGGTTTACTTTCAGGCCTACACCAACACTTTCGGAAAGTCCGCAAAGCTTAAAGCCCAGTTTGACGAAGCCTTTCAGTTTTCGGATGTTGTCGGCGCCGTGGTCGGCACTCGGCCGGATTGTATTTCGGATGCGGTCTTGGATTTTTGGGCCCAGACGCTTTCTTCCCAAAAATTTTTAAGTGTTGAGCTTGGCGTGCAGACCTTTGACGAAGAAGCTCTGATTTGGATGAGACGAGGTCACACCGCCGGAAAATCCTTGTGGGCGATCGAAAAAATTAAACAGAAATGTCCTGAGATTGATCTTGGCATTCATCTGATGTTTGGCTTGCCCGGAGAAACAGACGATCATTTGATCGAGACAGCAAGACTGATTAATGGTCTTCCGATCGACAACGTAAAGCTTCATAATCTTCATGTACTCAAGGGGACTCCTCTTGAAGAGGATTTTAATTCTGGAGCTTTTCAACCCATCGAGAGGACAGAGTACTTCAGGCGCTCGGCTTTGTTTCTGCAACACTTAAGTCCAAAGATTGCAGTTCATAGACTCGCGGCCCTTTCGACCAGACCGGAAGAACTGATCGCCCCTATCTGGACCGGGCAAAAAATGAGAACTTATCAAGGAATGTTAGATTACATGGCGGACCTGGGATTGTTTCAAGGTCAGCTTTTCGATTTACAAAATAAAAAGGGCCTTGCAATGCAAAGCCCTTTGAATCAAATCAATCTTAAATATTAAATGCGCGGTTGAACGATCTCTGGCTCGTCTTTAGTTTCGGGAGTTGATCGAGTCATCTCTTTAAGAGCTTCTTCAAGTTGCTTCTGAAGCTCTTTGCTTTGCTCTTGCATGATCTTTTGAGAAGTTGAATCTAGAGCTTGCAAGAAGACAGAGGCTGGAAGAATTGCGGTCGCATTTGCGTGAAGCTCTGCAGTCGCAGCAAGTCCCATTTCCCATCCGACGGTTGCATAGACAAAATCAACATAGTCGCTCATCTCTAAACTGTTTAGGACACCCAATTTGAGATTGTATCCGATAGGACCAATAACGGTACTTTGAGAGGCACCGATACCAAAACCTTTGAACTGCTCAGGGGCAACAAATTCACGGTTGAAGTTCCAAAGAAAACCCATTCCAAGACGGCCACGAAGTCCGCCTCCTAAGCCTTTTCCGATATCCGGTGAGGCCCAGCCGACAATCGCTGTGCGAGCTGTAAGGTATTCGTCAACAACAAGACCTGAAACCTTTTCGATTTTTTTGATCCACACAGGCATGATTACTGCGCCAATATTTATAGATCCGCCGCCTCCAATTCCTAAGTTTGCAGACATTTTTCCACCACCAAAAACAAGGAAGGCATCTGGAAGAAGTTCTAGTCCACTAAGCTCAACGGGGCTTTTCGCTTTAACCTTTTTAATCCAAGCGTTCAGCGTGTTGATTGCATTTTCAATTCCTTTTTCAGATTCGGTGACTTTCTTAAGGTCATCAAAATTCAAAATTTCAGTAGGAACCAAACCTTTTTCGCCAAGGCTTTGAAGGTAATTCTGAAAGATACCAACAGAAGTCTTTAGAACGAGTTCAGCATCTTCGGTGCTCTTCATTGCTTCCGTGTAAGGTGTGACTTGGTAAACGTAGCGTGCATCTTGTTCAAATACAGAAGCTGAAAGGCTTTGGCTCATTACAAGCACAAGTACAGCAGAAAACATTTTTAAAAACATAATCGGATCCCCCTATGATTTAAATTCAGCAAGAGGATTAGCACTTAGAAGTTAAGCCTTCATGCCAAATTGGAACCTTGAAATTTAGATAAGAGGGTCTATATTTTTTCTACTTGCAAAGCGTTATTGCAGAGGTAACAGTTTCCTTTTCCCGTCGAATCGCATCATAAGCCCTACTATTGCTTGAGGTTTTCTGCGGCGACCTAATGATGCGATTCGACGGGAAAAGGAAACTGTTACCTAGGTTACCTAGGGATTCGGATTTCGTTGCCGCGTTTTTCGGCCTCTTCGGGAATGGAAATTAAAGCTCCTCGAGGAATTTGCGGTGCTTCGCCCTCTTTCTTAAGCCAACTTAAGAATTCACGTTCAGGTCCGCGGCAAATCATTTGCCGAGTTTTCCCTTTCTCATCCAGACGATCTCCGATGACCCGAGTATTTTTAAGCGGAGTCTTTTGGGAAGCCGAGGGCTCTAACAATAGATAGGAGTAAGTTAAAGTTTCGTTTCGCATGGGCAGGTATTTTTCGAGTTCTCGCACAGACTGAGGAGTTTGAATCCTGATTCTGTGATGACACCAATCTGTTTTTGAATCCTCGAGCAGCGGGCAAGACAACTGATGTGTGCAAGGGGCGATGGCCCTGTAGCCTTTTGCGAGAAACTGTTTTCTTAAAGTCATTAGTCTTCGACCATCTTGCCGAGTTGAAGGCTCTAGAATTAGGATTTTAGCAGTGGGTGAAAGCCAATCTAAAGATTGGCTCAGTTCATTCAAAGAATATGAAAAAATATAAAGATCGGGTGCAGGGGCCTTAGTAAGATCTCGTTCACTAGAAAGAAAATGAGTCTTTGAGGCCTTTTCGAAGGCGAGCTTCTCGAGCAATTCTTGATGCCAGCGCAGGGCCGTTTGAGAAATTTCAAAGGCCGAATAATCCGAAAAAGTGATCTTTCGACTGAGTAAGGCAAAATGGGCTGTTCCAGGGCCGCTTCCAAAATCTAAAATTTTATCCGAGGCCTTGATAAACTGAAAATTTTCGGATTCTTCTAGAGCCGCTGAAAGTCGCAAAAAATTGAGTGGAAAAAAATAGGCAAGATAGGCCAGATCAAAATCACCCTTATAGAGGGTCTGAACTGCGACCTCGGACTGAAAATGGTTCGAAAGATGAAGCACGCTCTCGGCCAAACTCTTCCATGAGAGCTTTCTAGACTTCATTTCACTTTCGAGGCAGCTCATCAAAGCTTCTTCAACTTGAGGGTCCATCTGAAAAAGGCTCATCTCAGCTTCAGTCCACTAATTTTTTCGGCTTCGATCAAAACTTGTTCGATTGAGATGCGGCTCATAATTTCTGAGGAAATTAGTTTTTCGCCTTCAGCTGAGAGTGTTGAAACTCTTTGGCCTTTGGGGCCCCAGCGGACGACTGACTCTAGGATGCGAGGACTATAAAGTCCAAGACTGGGGGCGCCGCTGGCCGCAGCTAAATGTAAGACTCCCGTGCTGGGCGCAATCACTAAGGAGGCTTCTTGAAGAACTGCAATCAACTCATCTAGACTAAAAACTCCAATGGCCCATGTCACATTCTGAGGATCTTTTAGAGCACCTCGAATCTGCCCAAGATAGATTTCATCCGCAGGAGTTCCCGTAATTAATATTTTATGTTTTTTTTGCAGATGCTGGATCAACTGGATGTAATTTGATTGAGGCCAATTTAAAGCCGAGCCCATCATCCCTGGATGAATCACAATATAAGATCTCGGGGTTAAACCATGTTTTAAGAGGGTTTCAGAGGCGGAAGGGTGAGAAAGTTTTAGTGGTGCCAAGCTGTTTATTTGGAGCTTTGTATCCAGTGCTTTCAATAGATCCAGATTGTAGTCCGATTCGTGCATGCGAGACTGGGACCGACTTTGGCGTCGGCCCTTGTTGAAAAACAAATATGAGTGCCATTTGCTCAAGCGACCAAGGCGTTGTGGAATACCGGCCAGAAAGCAACATAAGCTGACCCAGCCCGGCGCGTGTAAAATAAGAAGGGTCTTTGGCCGCAATATTTTAAGGCTACGATACATCCGTTTAAACTCAGAAAAGCTGAATTTTTTACTATATTCTTGAAATTCTCTGTGGGGTTCTGCATGTCGAACAATGGGGCCCAGTCCTTTAGATACGAACCAAAAACAAGACTGATTTTTAAGGATTTCAGCCTGATCGGTATTCAAGGACAAAACCAGGTCTCCGATCTTATCCATTCGAATCAATAAAACATCTGGCTGAGAGGGTTTCATGGGGAAATCATGACACGCATTTTTTAAGGCGTCCACCCCCAAGCAGGGGGCGATTTGGGTATCCCTTGACGACTTCAAAAGGCTTGGGGCAATGTGCAAGACATGAAAACAGAACTCGAAGTCCGGGAAGAAATTCTGAAGGTCTCTAAGCGACTCTATGCTCGCAATATGCTTTCTGCCGCTGATGGCAATATCAGCTACCGCATCGATGATGAGACAATTTTAATGACTCCTTCGGGACGGGCGAAAGCCTTTATCGAGCTAAAGGATATTGCGGTTTTAAATCTTAAGGGAGATGTTTTGTCCGGAACCCCCTCAAGCGAAAGATCCATGCATTTAGCAATTTATCAAAATTGTCCAAAAGCCAAAGCCATTGTTCACGCACACCCTCCGCATGCAATTGCCTGGAGTGTGGCTCGGCCAGATTTAAGCGAGCTTCCGGCAGAATGTTTGTCTGAAGTGATACTTGCCGCAGGACGAATTCCTATTGTTCCCTTCGCAAGACCGACGACTGCGAATATGGGGGACAGCCTTCTTCCCTTTTTGCCTCAATCGAGGGCACTGATCCTTGCGCGCCATGGAGCCGTGACTTGGGGAGAGGATTTTGATGAAGCGACCAATGGGATGGAGAGAATTGAAAACTCGGCTGAGATCTTGGCGATCGCTCACAAACTTGGTGGCCTGACTCCACTTCCAGAGGAAGAGATCGTGTTTCTAAGAAGGATGAGGGCCCGCTTCGGGGAGCGTTTGTTGTGAGGTCTATCGAAAAAAGTTTAGCACTTCGTTTTAAGAATTCAGTTCTTGAGATCTTAGATCAAACTTTGCTTCCTTCACAAGAAGTGTGGATTAAGATTTCACATCCCCAAGAAATGGTTGCAGCGATTCGTGAACTTAAAGTCAGAGGAGCTCCCTTGATTGGAGTCGCTGCAGCTTTAAGTTTAGGCGAGTGGGCCAAGTCTCAAAATTCACCTGAGCAAGTTATTGAACAAGCCCTGGCCCTAAGAGAATCTCGCCCCACTGCCGTAAATCTAATGATCTCCATCGATCGCATGCTAAAAAAGGTGCCAGGTCCGATAATCGGACGCGAGGCGTCCGATTATCGGACCTGGCACTCAAGCTGGCAAAGTGATTTGGCTGATGAGGCTTGGGCGATTTTTGAGGAAGATCTAAAGCTTTGCGATCAGATCGCAGGTTTTGGATCAGAATTAATTCATTCAGGCGATGGAATTCTAACCCATTGTAACACCGGTGCCCTTGCCACGGCCGGAGTCGGAACAGCACTAGGGGTTATTCGAAAGTCTTTTGATCAGAAAAAAAACAATCACGTTTACGTCGACGAAACGCGGCCGCTTCTTCAAGGGGCAAGGCTTACGACCTTTGAACTTGAGAAATTAAAAATCCCTTACACTTTAATCTGCGACAGTATGGCCGGTTTTTTAATGGCCCAAGGAAAAGTGCAATTAGTGATCGTCGGTGCCGACCGAATTGCTGCTAACGGGGATTTTGCAAATAAAGTCGGAACCTATAGTTTAGCGATTTTGGCCTCCTACCACCAAATTCCCTTTTACGTCGCGGCTCCCTTTACAACGGTCGATCCCCTTTGCGAATCTGGAAGACAAATTCCCATCGAGGAACGAAAGAACGAAGAAGTTTTGGGCGTTAAAGGTTCCTTCGGAGAAGTCGCCTGGGCGCCCAAAACCGCAAAAACTTATAACCCGGCCTTTGACGTGACTCCAAATTCACTTGTAACGGCTTGGATTACAGATCGAGGAATTTATCGTAAACAAGATATCGGAAACGCAGTTTTTGGGTTCCAGGTCCCAAGTGGTAGCAATGGCGCGTAACTTTAGGTTCCAGGTCCCAACTGGTAACAATGGCGCGTCATATTCAATCAGTTGTGTCGGTAGTGACGCAACGACGCTACCACTTGGGACCTGGAACCTTTCGAAGAGGAGGATGAGATGTACGGGATAATTGGTGGATCAGGATTCGAGAAATTTGATGGCTTCGAGACCGTTGAGCTTTTAGATCGCAAGACTCCTTTTGGAGAAGCTTCGAGTGGATTTAAAAAAGTTCAGATTGGCAAACACGAATGTTTGTTTTTGTCTCGCCACGGAGAGCGCCACGAGCTTTTACCCTCAGAAGTAAATTACCGTGCAAATATCTACGCGATGAAGCGATTTGGAGTAAAAGCGCTTTTGTCTTTTTCCGCTGTGGGAAGTCTGCGGTCCGAGTTTAAGCCAGGGGATCTGGTTGTGCCTCATCAGTACATTGATCGTACAAAATCTTTAAGAGCCTCGACTTTTTGTGGCGAAGGGATCGTAGGCCATATGTCCTTGGCAGAACCGGTATGTTCAAAAGCCTCTGGCCGTTTAGAGCCACTCGCAAAAACTTTTGCTTGGGATTCGCATTTTGGTCAGACTTACGTTTGCATTGAAGGACCAAATTTTTCGACGAAGGCCGAGTCCCATTGGTATCGCGCAATGAAAGGGGACATCATAGGGATGACTCATTTTCCAGAATACGCCTTAGCGCGTGAAGCAGGGCTAACATACATTCCTTGTTGTTTTGTGACTGACTACGATTGTTGGGACGATTCAAGACCCCACGTCACTTTAGAAGAGGTCATCGAAGTCATGCGCGCCAATAACGCTAAGGCTTTTGAGTTAACTAATAAAATCTTGGATCAAAAAGAAGCTCTTTATAAAGACTCGACTTGTGCAGAACAGGGACTTCGAACGGGATTGATGACCCCAATCGATCAGGTTTCTAAAGCCCAGCAAAACTGGCTTGAAGTTTTGCGCAGCTAAGCTGCATCCGCGAAAAACCCGAGAGTTTTGTTGAAGGCCGCACCGATTGGGACACGGCCTCCATGCCTCGCCGCCCGGTCCATCCTGGACCGCGGAGGTCCCAATGACTATGAAGCAAAAAGTACTTGGGCTTCTATTGAAAACGGACATTTTGGGGCACAGGGATTGTCACTAATTCATTTTATTCGGGCCTTCTTGGTTTTAGGGGCGATTTCAGGCGGGCATTTGATTTGCTCTTAGGGACCTCGAGAGAACATGAAGTTTTCGGGAGTTATAAAAAACTGTCTAGGTTTTAGACGCCTTTTGATTCTTTCAAAAAGGCTGGCCTAAAGGCTTAGGTGTTTTTGCGTCATTCCCGATAGCCCCAGTGTCACCTCAGATGAAAGTTCAACACCAGGAGGTTCATGAATGAAAACTGTTTCAGATAAGATATTTCCACTTAAAAAAACGATCGCGGCCAAGACTTGGCTGTTTCGATTAAAAACCTCTTAAAAATTCAGGCGCCAGGTCTGACTATCGGACCTGGCAAGGCAGGTCCTCACTGGGGTCGCGACCCTAAGCTGTCTTTAGGACCTCCAGTGACAAGGGGGAAGGGCGCTAGGCCCCTCAGGGTTTCCCATTTACCGCTGTTGTAATTCTCTTAATTCTTTGTTATCTCCCCATTGGGCTTTCTGCCTAAACAATGGGAGGCGTTTGATGACGAAGCTACTGGTGATCTTGTTTTCCATTTTATTTTCAACGGCTTCTTCTGTTGGTTATGCACAAACGAAGCTCGGAAGAAAAATAGACCTGGTGGTAGATGCTTCTAGAAAACCATTGTTTAATCTTGTCTACTCATCACCTTCTAACGAATTGATCTACATTTCGGCAGTCATGTACGGTGACCAATTAGTTGGCAAAGAGGCGGCAATAATTTTTCCAGTCCATTGGACTCTCGTGGACAAAGAGTCGATGCTGCAGTTGGTGGGCTGGCAGTTAGCCGACTTCCCCTCGAAGCTTGTTTCTCCCGATTCCGCTCAGGCAACGAACATTGTGATTTCAGATCCCACTGATGTGGCTTCCGTGACCAAGTCGCTTGGTAAATTGGCTTTGGTCATCTCATTAAATAGTTTAAAGCCAACCGCCTCTGTCTACATCGACCTCGCCGAACTGTGTGTATCGCATCCCGAGCTCTTCACTAACATGCACACTTCGGTTTCGGGCTGCAACTAAAGGACCTGGCACCTTTTTACTGATAAGCCTCAATCGGCAAGCAAGAACAAACTAAGTTTTTATCCCCGTAAGCATTGTCTACTCGTGCGACTGCCGGCCAAAACTTGTTGGCTTTGACGGCTGCGACCGGGAAGGCCGCTTGCTCTCTGGAATAGGGGTAAGCCCACTTGTCACTGAGGCAGCGCTCTAAAGGATGAGGGGCATTTTTTAAGACGTTATTTTCTTTATCGGCCTTGCCCTCTTCAATCATTCTGATTTCGTTTCGAATGGAAATCATGGCTTCGACAAATCGATCGAGCTCACTTTTAGCTTCACTTTCAGTCGGCTCAATCATTAGGGTTCCCGCCACGGGCCAAGACATGGTCGGCGCGTGAAAACCGTAATCCATTAAGCGTTTTGCAATATCATCTACTGTGACTCCAGCACTTTCTTTAAAGGACCGAACGTCTACAATGCACTCGTGGGCCACGCGTCCGTTTTTCCCTTTATAAAGAATCGGGTAGTGAGGCTTTAGGCATTCGGCCAGATAGTTTGCGTTTAAAATTGCCACTTCTGTTGCGCGCTTTAATCCCGCTCGTCCCATCATCGCAATATAGGCCCAAGAGATCGGCAGAATTCCGGCACTGCCCCAAGGTGCTGCACTGACCGCACTGACCCCAGTGCTAGGTCCACAATCCGGCACCACAGAGTGAGTCGGTAAGAAGCCTTTTAAGTGCTCAGCAACACCGATCGGTCCAACACCAGGTCCGCCGCCGCCATGGGGAATACAAAAAGTTTTATGAAGATTTAAGTGGCAAACATCGGCGCCGATTTTTCCGGGTTGGCAAATTCCAACCAGCGCATTTAAATTCGCGCCGTCCATATAAACTTGGCCCCCATGACTGTGAATCAAATCACAGATCTCTATAATTGATTCTTCAAATACTCCATGAGTTGAAGGGTAGGTGACCATCAAGGCACAAAGCTCTTTAGAATGAAGTTCGGCTTTGGCTTTTAAATCATCTATATCAATATTGCCGTTTTCATCACACTGAGTGACCACAACCTTCATTCCCGCCATCACCGCACTGGCAGGATTTGTTCCGTGAGCGGAGCTTGGGATCAAACAGATATTTCTTAAAGCTTGTCCGCGCTCTTCTTGATATTTTTTAATCACCAATAGGCCTGCGTACTCGCCTTGGCTTCCGGCATTTGGTTGCAAAGAAATGGCTGCAAAGCCAGTGATTTCAGAAAGCCACTTTTCGAGTTCGTGAATCAAAACCATATATCCACCGACTTGTTCACGAGGAGCAAAGGGATGGACATTGGCAAACTTAGGCCAAGTGATCGGCATCATTTCTGTTGTCGAATTAAGCTTCATCGTGCAAGAGCCAAGCGGAATCATAGAGTGAGTTAGCGAAAGATCTTTTCCCTGAAGACTAAAAATGTAACGTAACATTTCTGTTTCGGAGTGGTGTTGGTTAAACACGGGATGAGTCAAATAAGACGAAGTTCTTTGAAAAAGTGCGGGCACCGCAGAGGGGGTGGAGTCAATCACTTCAAAAGTCGAAAAGTTGGGTCGTTTGCCCAAAGAAAAAATCTGCACTAAATCTTCGATGTCTTCCGGAGTTGTCGTTTCATCAAGCGAAATCCCGAGGCTTTGATCCGAAGCGAGACGCAAATTAATTTTTTTATCCAAGGCCGCCTGATAGATTTTTTGGATGTCTTTGGCATCGGCCATCACATGAAGAGTGTCGAAAAAACTTTCGGTCTTTAGCGCAAAACCCATTCGCTTTAAGCACTCCGCAAGTCCCGAGGCCATTTGATTCACATGGTCGGCAATTGCACGAAGCCCTTTAGGTCCATGGTACACGCCATACATCGAGGCCATGACAGCCAATAGAACTTGAGCTGTGCAGATGTTGCTGGTCGCTTTTTCTCTTCGAATATGTTGCTCACGAGTTTGTAAAGCTAAACGCAAAGCGGGCTTTCCATCGGCATCTTTAGATACGCCGATAATGCGGCCAGGAATCATGCGTTTAAATTCTTCTTTGGTGGCTAAGAAGGCCGCATGAGGTCCACCGAAACACATCGGAACTCCAAAGCGTTGAGAACTTCCCACCACAATATCTGCACCCATTTCGCCGGGAGGCTTAATCAAGCAAAGCGCTAAAAGATCTGCACTGACAATTGAAACACATTTATTATCGCCACAAGTTTTTAAAAACTCAGGAAGGTCACAGATGGCGCCCTCGTCACTTAAATATTGAGTGAAGGCAGCAAAATAAGAAGAATCCAAACTCATTTGACTTAAATCCCCTAAAACAACTTCCACACCCAGGGGCTCGGCTCGAGTTTTTAGGACTTCAATCGTTTGCGGAAAGCTGTTGGCATTTACAAAAATCTTTGTCGCTTTATTTCGATTCTGGCTTAAAGCTAAGGCCATGGCCTCTGCCGCCGCAGTTCCTTCATCTAATAGCGAAGCATTGGCAATAGGCATTCCAGTTAAATCCATAATCATCGTCTGAAAGTTCAACAAGGCTTCCATTCTTCCTTGTGAAATTTCGGCTTGATAAGGAGTGTAGGCCGTATACCAGGCCGGGTTTTCAAGAATATTTCTTTGAATCACAGATGGTGTGTGGCTGCCGTAGTAACCCATTCCGATATAGGTTTTAAAAGTTTTGTTTTTTGTCGCAAGCTTTCGCGCTTTTGTAAGAAGTTGTGCTTCCGTAAGCCCTTCAGCAAGGTCGAGATCTTTGTTCATCCGAATTTTTTGAGGCAGGGCCGAATCGATCAAGTCAGACAAGCCAAAGGCGTTCACCTTCTTTAGCATCTCTTCGATTTCAACAGAATCAGGTCCGATATGTCGTTTTGAAAAATCGTTCCAGAGGGGTTGGGTGTGGTCTTGAGCTGATTTTGATGCCATGAATCCTCCTCGAATGGATGGGGATTTCTAGCACGAAGGGATTCACAGGTCTAAGATTTCGTCGAGTTCGGATCGAAATCCACTTTTTCTAAGGCGAGCATCAGACTTTCATCCACGATCCCGTGGCGGCGAATGATCTCATTGGTCTGGCGCACTCGGTCGACTAGGTTCTCGATCAGGCTGACTGCCCAGTGGGGCAACTCTTTCAGCAGTTTATCGTAGGCTTCCTCGGACACTTTGACGGCTTCAACATCCTCCATGGCTCGGGCGTTCGCCGACCGGGGCTTATTGTCCACACGGGCGAATTCCCCCAGGGCCTGCCCTTCCCCCACGATTCCAAGGGGGATCTCTTTTTTGTCTTCGCCTAAGCGAAAAACCTCAACTTGACCCACCTGAATAATGAAGAAGTGAAAGCCGGGATCTCCTTCTTTAAAAAGAAAGTCTCCGGCCTTAAAATGAACAATCTCAAGATCCCGAATCATGAAAAACCCTTAAGCTTTAGTGCTAGCTTTTTTTCGAGTGCTAGTTTTTCGGCTGGTCTTCTTTCGAGTCGATTTTTTGCCTTTGGCAATATTTTTTCGAAGTTGCTCGATCTTAGCTTCAGCCTTCTTTTTATGAGTCTTAAAAGTTCGAAGTGCTTTGTTAAACTCACGATCAAATTGTCTTTGGCCTTTAGTTAAAGCCTTAAGACCTTCAGCGTAGCGCTTTTCTAAATCAGCCAAGCGCTTTTTTGCGGTCGGGCTCATAAAGCTTGAAATGTCGTATTTACTAAGCTCTGTGCCCAGTTTATGAATTTCAGACTTTAAGCGATCTAGATCTGCAACTTTGTTAATTTCACCTTTTAGTTTTGTCCAGCTGAGAGTGGCCATGCTTTTTTCTCCTATCGAAATTTATTTCCGGATCGAACACGGGAACTGGACCTAAAGTCGGCCTAAGACGAGATCTTGTCAAGTCAGAGATCCCTGTCCGAAGTTGAATGCTCCGTCGGCTCGGCTCTTGTCATCCTGCGAAAATAAGTCTAAAGATTCAGCATAATGAATCTCTTAAGAAGTCAGTATTTAAATTCTCAGTGGAAGCCCTATCCTCCTGCGCCTGAGAAATGTTTCTCTTTGCCTCGCTTAAACCAAATTAAAACTCCCACTTTGCTTGCAGAACAATTCTGGCTTGGGGGACGAATTCAGAAGACGGCCTCGTCCTTAAACTTCTATTTAGAGGGACAGGGGCAGCTGCTTTCCTTCGACCTTAAAAACTGGTCTAGGGATTTTGAGGTTCCAGAGCCAGATATTTTGATTTCGGGGGATCAAGTCTGTTTTAAATTAAGTAGAGACGAGTTTTTAAAGGCTCAGCAAGAACAGCGGGGGCTTCAGCGGATCCTAGATTGCAAACTTCTGTCTCCGCGTAAGGACTCGGATTGGCCTTACAGCGAAAAAACTGAGCTGTGGTTGAAGTGGTCGAATTTCGTTAAAGGTCTAAGGGAATCACTGGGTGAGTTAGGGCTTGTCGAAGTGGAGTCTCCGACTTTGGTTCCTTGTCCTGGGACAGAGCCCAGCCTTGAGCCTTTCTTCCTCTCCCAAAGTCCTCAGCAAACTCTTTTTCTACGCACTAGTCCCGAGCTTCATCTAAAAAAGCTACTCTCGATGGGTTGGACTGATTTTTTTGAACTTAAGAGTTGTTTTCGCGACAAAGAAAATTCCGAACACCACGAACCTGAGTTTTTGATGCTGGAATGGTATCGGGCCTACTCTGAGCCTTTAACGCTGCAGGAAGATATCATAGGCCTGATTCAAAAACTTTTTGATCGCGGATTGATCCCATCGCAACTAGAAGTCATTCAAAAAATTTCGATGAGGGAGCTTTTTAAAAAAATCTTACACTTTGATCTTCAGCCCGAAACCAGTCTTGAGGATATTCAGGCTTTAGCGCGCTCCCTTGAACTTTTACCCCTTGAAGACAATTGGAATGATCAATTTCATCAGATTTTTGTCAGTCGAATTGAACCCGAACTAAAAAATCTAGGCCCAATTTTCTTAGAAGGTTTCCCTAAATCTCAGGCCGCATTGGCCCGTGTTCATAATGGTTGGGCTGAACGCTTCGAATTTTATTGGGGAGGCTTTGAAATTGCCAATGCCTTTCACGAACTCAATACTCCAGAAGAGCAACAATTAAGGACCAAAGAGGATTTGCTCGAGCGAAAACGTCTTGGAACTTGTGCGGTTCCAGAGGATCAGGATTTCTATAGGGCTTTAGAGAGGGGAATTCCGCCGACTTCAGGGATTGCTTTGGGGGCAGAAAGACTGTTTATGGCGGCCTTTGGATTAAAGAACATTGGCGATCTAAAGCCCTTCCCATATGTCCACTCGAAATAGTGCTAATTCGATGACACGCCATTGCTACCACTTGGGACCTGGAACCCAAGGAATTAAGCTTTGTTGATTTGCTCTTTAAGCTCTTTGCCAACTTTAAAAAATGGCAGCTTCTTTTCTTCGACGTTGATGACTTCGCCCGTTCGAGGGTTTCTTCCCTTATAGGCCCCGTACTCGCGGTTTACAAAAGATCCAAAGCCGCGAATTTCGATTCGATCGTTTTTCAAAAGGGCTTCAACCATAGAATCGAAAATTGTATTCACTACGGTCTCGGCTTTGACTCTGGTGATGCCAGCTTTTTCCGAGATGATATTGATTAGATCTGCCTTGGTCATAGTGCCTTTGCCCCCGCAGTTTCACTTTATTGGTAAACCAT
Source organism: uncultured Pseudobdellovibrionaceae bacterium (assembly GCA_964389375.1). Taxonomy (GTDB): domain Bacteria; phylum Bdellovibrionota; class Bdellovibrionia; order Bdellovibrionales; family UBA1609; genus CAYMDP01. The sequence goes on from CAYMDP010000018.1 coordinate 18,035, forward strand.
TGAAACCACTTAAACTGTAACTTCAATTTTGCCCCCGAGTCAGCCCGAAATAAATAAAATCATTGAGTTTTGTGAGAAAGCTAGAGGGAGGTCCATAATGCGTCTTGTTAAGGGGGCTGATCTTGCCTTAAGTCTGAGAAGCCAGCCCCTGATGGGCCCTTGCGCTCTCTTGTTTAAAGTATCCTGAATCCACAAGAGCTCTTTGATAGGCCCGAAGTGAAAGGTGAATCATCTTTTGGATATCAAAGGTGTTTAAAACTTTCGCGCGGGCATTTTCGCCAACCCTTTCACTGTCCACCTGGCCATCACAGACGGCCAAAAGCAAAAAGGCCAAATGTTCAAAATCCGCCGGTCGAATCAAAAATCCATCGGTACCGCTCTCGACGATAGTGGCCATGGGGCTAACCTCCGAGCCAATGATGACTTTTTTCTGTGCCATGGCTTCGATAAGACTGGCTTCAAAGCCCGAGGTTCGCGAGCTTAAGTTCACAAAAATATCAGATAAAGAGATGTAGTCCGGAAGAGTGCTTGCAGGAAGTGCTCCGGTGAAGATCACCCGGCTGCCAAGGGCTAGATTAAGCATTTCGAATTCAATTTCTTTTTTTAGCGGTCCATTGCCAATAATCACCAAGCGCGCAGAAGGCTTCTTCATGGCAACACTTGCAAAGGCTAAAAGTAGACTTTTGACCTCTTGAAGTTCTGTCATATCCGAAACCGTAACAACGACTTTAGCATCCGAAGGAATATCAAATTTTGCACGAAGCTCAGAGGATTTTTCGCGCGGAGAAAGATCTACGATCTCAATGCCGTAGGGCACGATATGAGTTTTCATTTCTGGATACAAATAATATCGTTCTAAAGCTAGGCGCTGCTGAAGACTTGCAACAAAGACGGCGTCTGCGGTTTTTAGAATCTTTCGATCTTGTTTCAGATAGGTCGTTAAAAATTTATAGGCGACAGCAAATGAAGTCCGTAGGATGCTTTCAAGACTTTCTTGGGCCATTGCGAGAATAGAAAAAATTTGAGAGATCTGGGTGGCTTCGATGTCATAGACGAGGGCCGTTTGATAAAGCTTTTTATTAAGCCCGATATTGTAGCCCCCTGTATCAAGGCTATGGACAATATGGATGGGGCTTTGCGCGTGAAGTTCGCGAAACTTCTTCTCTGCATAAAATGGAAACATTAAAGAGCTCTGTTTTAAATCCTCTCCGACAAAGTAAGCTTTCACGCCATCTTGAGAAATCTGATTTTGCGCTTGAGCACTTTTCCAGGCGATCACACTCACGTCGTGCCCCAGCTGGGCAAGGCCTCTGGCAATCGGCCACAAAAATCCACGATCGGCCGTGCGTCCAAGAATTGGAAAACTTTCTGCAACAAAGCAGATTCTCAAATTTTTTGGAAGCGGAGCCCGCGTTTTAAAAAATCCCATGTTCAGAGTATGCCAGCATCTCGCCGATTCAGCTAGTGCTCCAGGCCAATTCAATGCGCGAAGGCGAAAGGTCAGTTAGGCCCGAGCAAGGCGGTTGGCGACACGATCGAGCATCGCTTCGGGACTGAGGTCCAAAAGTTTTTGATCTACCGCGGGAGCATCGAGGATTTGCGCTTGCTTTATACTGCCTAGCCAAAGGGCAAACTGCGCAAAAAATTGATTTGTTTTAAGAGGTGCAAAGGCTAGGCGTCCAGCTGAAGCCCAGTTTTTTTGAAGGTCTTCGAGGCGATCACTAAGAGAAAATTCGAGTCGTTGATCTAAGCCTTGGCGGCGAAAGGGCTCGAGCCAAGTGTTTCTTTGGATGGGAGAAAACGAACTCCAGCAAATATCTAGGCGTAGTCTTTGTTCTGGATTTTCTCTTAGGTATTCAAGGGCCCAGTCTTGAGTTTTAGCAAAATCAATGTGGGTCTCAAGAGGTCCGGGCAGAACGGTCAGCAGCTCATCTTTTTCGATCTGCCAAAAATCTAGGGGTTGGGTCCAAGCCCAAAGCGGAAAGCTAGATGCATTCTGATCCCAAAGACTTGAGTGATCATAGACTTGGTCAAAGGCTTCTAAAGAACCCTTAGGCCCGGACATATCCCAGCGGTGTGCAAATAAGGGGCTAGGTCGAATGCCTTTCATAAATTGAGGCAAGTGAGAGAGTAAATCTAGTTTGGTCCAAGAGGATTTTTTTGGACCTTCAACGCAATGAATTCGGTCCGGTCGAAAATCAATAAGATGAGGAAGCAGTTTTGCGGCTTCAAGAATATTCCAGCTTTTCATCGGAAAATTAAAGCTAAAGCGTTGGGGCCATTGTTCACAAAACTCTTTCTGATCTTCACCACTAAGGACGCGGACCTCATGGTCCGGAGAATTAAGCCCTTGTAAGACCTGATGTGTGATCCAGCCGCTGGGATCTTTGGCAGAGTCCAGACTTTGCGTAATCAGCAAAACTTTCTTCATTGGCTTAAGGATTTTTTCAGTTGGGCCAAGATTTTGATATTGGCGTCGGGAAGTTCATACTGATCCAGCTCAGAAATTTTAACCCAACGTAGTTCGCTATGGTGAACGGACTTCAGTTCGCCCTTCCAAAAGCTGACAGAATAAAAAAGCAGAACAATTCCGGTTTCCCCAAAGGTGTGGCTAGTCGCAAGAGAGAGTTCACCGATTTCAGCTTCAATTCCGAGTTCTTCAAAAAGTTCGCGTCTTAAGGCTTCCTCGGGATTCTCGCCAAGCTCGATTTTGCCCCCCGGAAATTCCCAAAGGCCGGCCAAAGAGGCGCCTTCCGGTCTTTGACCGAGTAAGACATTTCCATCTCTCTTCATTAAGGCGGTGACAACAGGGATCCACTGAGCTCGCTTCTTTCGCAGACTCATTTTTGCACCCTCATAACTTTTGCCACATTTTTAAAAAACCAAGGACCAGAAAATATTAAAGCCGAATAAGTCTGCAAAAGATCTGCGCCCAGATCCAGTCGTCGTTTTACGTCATCGGAATTTAGGATTCCGCCAGAGGAGATCATCAAGCGATCTTGTTTTTTAGAACCTAAAAAACCTAAAGCTTTTTTTAGTAACTCTTCGGATCTTTTTTGCAAGGGTAAGCCCGAAACGCCCCCTCGCTCTGAAAACTTCAACCCACTGTCTCGACTTAGAGTTGTATTGTTCAAAATCCAGCCATCCAGGTTTAAATCTAAGGAAACACCCAATGCATTTTCTAAATCCTCCGGATCTAGATCTGGGCTAAGTTTCAAAAAGACAGGAGTCTTTTTCGAAGCCTCACGTATCGGCTTTAAGAAGGACTCAAGTCGCGCAGGTTTTAAAAGTTCACGGAGGCCCACAGTGTTTGGGCTGCTGATGTTAATGACGAAGGCATCCACTGATCCCTGAAGGGGAGTGAGGCACTTAAGGTAATCCAAATGGGCTTCTTCTAAATTTGTCTCACGATTTTTTCCGATATTTGCAAAGACTGGAGTTGGCCGATTCGGAGGCAAATTTTCGAGGCGTTTTTTAACGACCTCAAGTCCATGACTGGGAAATCCAAGTTGGTTCCAGATCGCAAGTCGAGCAAGGTCTCGATCCACAACTTGACCAGGATTTGCTTTTTGCGCAAGCGGTGTAATGGTCCCGACTTCCTGAAAGCCAGCCCCTAGGGCCCACCAGGCTTTCAAATTCTCGGCGTTCTTATCTACGCCTCCAGAGGTTCCAAGTGGATTTGGAAAAGTCAGTCCTCTCCATTGAAGAGGTCTCCAATGAGGGATGTTCGCTTCTCGCCAGCCCGAAAGAAGATTCAGGGCCAGCGGGCTAAGGTCATGGGCCAATTGTGGAGAGATCCAGAGCCAGGGACGAGAGGCTCTTACCAAGCCTGCCCCCGCAGTTTCATCGCTTTCTCTAGCCGAAGCAAAGAGGTCGCCATAGCCGCTGTTCTCATGTCTTGATTATTTTCTTCGGCAAACTTCCAAACTTTATCAAAAGAGCGATACATGATTTCTTTCAATTTGCTGCGCACTTCTTCTTCAGTCCAAAACAACCAAACGATATCTTGTACCCATTCGAAGTAACTCACGACAACGCCGCCGCCGTTTGCCAAAATATCGGGAACGACGATGATGCCACGTTTATGAAGCACATCACTCGCGTGAAGAGTCATGGGTCCGTTTGCACCTTCAACAATAATTTTTGCTTTGATACGCTCACAGTTGCCTTCGTGAATCACACTATCCAAGGCACAAGGAGCCAGAACATCCACATCAAGTTCCAGTAAATCTTCGTTCGACATGGGCTCAGCACCAGGAAATCCAACGACGGACTTATTTTCATTCACATACCGAACCACATCTGGAATCGGCAATCCTTTAGGATTGTAGATTCCACCGTTGACATCACTGACGGCAATAATCCGTGCACCCAAAGCATAAGCCTCGATTGCCGCATGCATTCCGACTTTTCCAAAACCTTGAACGGCCATAGAGCATTCCGAGATTTTTCGGTTCTGAGTTTGTAAGGCCTTTTCGGAAACATAAACTGCGCCAAGTCCTGTCGCCGCTTCACGACCGTGGGATCCTCCGATTTCTACGGGCTTTCCGGTGACAACTCCCGTCTGAGAATATCCGGCTTCCATCGAATAGGTATCCATAAACCAGGCCATCGTTTGAGAATCTGTTCCCACATCCGGAGCTGGAATATCTTTATCAGGTCCAACAAAGGGTCCGATTTCAGATGCAAAACGACGAGTTAAACTTTCGAGTTCTTTTTTCGAAAGTTTTGTCGGATCGACTTGAACTCCCCCTTTAGCTCCACCCAAAGGCAAACCCAAAAGAGAATTTTTAAAAGTCATCAATGCCGCAAGAGCCGAGACTTCGCTAAGATCAACATGGGGATGGTATCGAATTCCGCCCTTAAAGGGGCCAAGAGCCTGATTGTGTTGAACCCGATATCCCATAAAAACCTGAACCCGGTCGTCATCCATTCGGACGGGAACCGAAACGATAAAAGCTCGTCTGGGGACTTTTAATCTTTCGTGCACATTGACGTTGAGATTGATCAAGCGTCCTGCAGCAGCGACCGTTTTCATTGTGTTGTCGTAAAGCTTACCGCCAGTAAGAAGATCCATTGTGTTTGACTCCCAAACTCGATTTTCGAAAAGCCTGTTTTTATCAGTGATCTTTAGGGGTGACAGCAGGATTATACGCGCCCGTTGCAATGCGCTACGATCCTTTTCAAACTCTTGCTCCTCCTTGGGCCTATGCTAAACCTTGGACTTTAGGAGTCGAAGCCTTTGCAAGAAACCCAGTTTTCCGACCAACAAGTTTTTAAACTCCGTGAAAGTCTCGCCAAAAAACTTGAGGCCTTCGCGTCGACCCGGGTCATCGTTATCGGGGACCTTGGCTTAGACGCCTATGTCACAGGTGAAGTACGGCGGATTAGCCCCGAGGGCCCGGTCCCAATTGTTGAGGTCGGTCAAGAAGAGCAGCGCCTTGGACTTTCCGCAAATGTGGCTCAAAACGTCGCAAGTCTTGGTGGCCAAGTCGATTTGATCTCGGTTGTTGGTCAGGATAGCGCGGCTGATCAGATTCGAGATATGCTAGCTAAAGCTCAGGTTTCATCGAATCATCTGGTCGTCGATTCTAGTCGGCCCACCACGCGAAAACTTCGAGTTATGTCAGGGCACCATCACATTGTGAGGGTGGATTTTGAGCAAAAGCGGTTTTTATCCCCTGAAGTTGAGAAACAAGTTCTTGCCCGATTTGCGGAAGGCCTGAAGTTGGCCCAAGCGGTCATTGTTGAGGATTACGCCAAAGGGGTCGTTAGCCAAAGCCTGGTGCGACAAGTCATCGAGCTGTCCCATGCTCAGGGCAAAAAAGTTTTTGTCGACCCTCACCCGAGCACCCCGATTGAAAACTACATGGGCTCGGACTTGATGACCCCTAACCGCGAAGAAGCGGCTCGTTTGTTGGGCTTGGGTGAAGACAACCTCCATACCTCCTCAGACGCGATTCTAAAAATGGGTGAAAGCCTTTTGAAAAAGTTAAAAATGGATCAAGTCGTCATTACTCGTGGCAAAGAGGGGATGAGCTTGTTTTATCCGGACCGCGTTGTTCACCTTCCGACCTATGCTCGTCAGGTCTTTGATGTGACCGGAGCCGGAGATACGGCCATTGCAGCAATGAGCCTGGCTTGGGCTTCGGGCTTTAGCTTAGAGGAGGCTTGTGTTCTGGCCAATTTCGCCTCTGGAGTGGTTGTGGGGAAAGTGGGCTGCGTCCCTTGCTCTAAAGCCGAGCTTTTGGCTTATATGAATAGTCATTCGTGAAAAAAGATCAAAAAATTAAAGCCTTTATGGGAGCTTTAGTGCATTTCTAGCCCACTTTTGCTAGAACCTGACCCGATGCAAAATTTCTACGATCTGACATTTGATCAACTCAAGCAGTTTCTTGTCGAAAAGGGTGAGCCAGCCTTTAGGGCTCAGCAGCTTTTTCGCTGGGTCTATGGCCTCAGGGTCACTGATCCCGAAAAAATGACAAATATTTCGAAGACCTTTCGTGCGCAAATCCCTCAGCTTTTTGATTTTTCATTATTAAAAATCGTCTCTGATTTAATCTCTGTCGATGGGACCCGAAAGTTTTTATTCGACATCGGTGATAATAAAACCGTCGAGTCCGTTTTGATTCCTTCAAAAGGACGTCTGACTCTTTGTATCTCGTCTGAAGTGGGTTGCAATATGGCCTGCAAGTTTTGTTTTACCGGAAAACAAAAACTTCAGCGGCGTCTGACTTTGCGTGAAATCATGGCTCAGTTTATTCAGTCCTCGGACGCTTTAGGCGATGGCCTTCGCATTACCAATATTGTTTTTATGGGGATGGGCGAGCCCTTAGATAATCCAGAGGCCGTCTTTAACTCTGTGGAAGTTTTAAATAATACTTGGGGTTTAAATTTTTCTCGAAAGAAAATTACCGTTTCGACCTCTGGAATTGTTCCGATGATGCCTTTGATCACTCGCTCTGGGACTCGACTTGCCGTAAGCCTGAACGGCGTGAACGACACGATTCGCTCTGAGATTATGCCGATCAATAAAAAATGGCCGATTGAAGAGTTGCTTCAGGCCTGTCGGGAGCATGTTCGTGAATCGGGTGATCGAGTGACCTTTGAATACGTATTGTTAAAAGGTGCGACAGACTCTATCGAAGACGCACGGGCGTTGTATCATCTGACCAAAGATATTCCTTGCAAAATCAACATTATTCCATTTAATGAGCACCCGAATTCAGGCTTTCAGCGACCAGACGAGCGCACGGTAGATCGGTTCCAAAATGAACTGATGAAACTGGGTGCCCATGTCTTGCGTCGAAAGACAATGGGACGCGATATTTATGCAGCTTGCGGTCAACTGACTTCGGCTTATAAAGAGCATCCCATGACATTTTCAGTTTAGAGAAAAAGTTTAGGGGAAAATATACATGTCATCAATTTTGGTCGTTGGAAGTGTCGCTTACGATAGCATCGCAACCCCTCAGGCAAAGGCCGAGCACATCTTGGGCGGTTCAGCGAATTATTTTTCAGTCGCGGCCTCCATGTATTCAAAAGTGCAGGTCGTCGGGGTTGTTGGTGATGACTATGCTGAGAGTGATCTCGAGCTTTTAACCTCTCGAAATATCAACATCGAAGGCTTACAAAAAGTGAAGGGTGAAACTTTTCATTGGTCCGGTCGCTACGATGACAACATGAACGAAGCCATCACTCTAGAAACCCACTTGAATGTCTTCGAAAACTTTAATCCCGCACTTCCAGAGTCTTACAAAAACGCAGAATACGTCTTTTTGGCCAACATTGACCCAATTCTTCAGATGCGGGTTTTGGATCAGGTTAAACAACCGAAGTTTGTTGGTGCGGATACAATGAACTATTGGATTGATACAAAAAAAACCGAGCTTAAAGAAGTTCTAAAGCGAGTCGATGTTTTGCTATTAAACGAAGGAGAGGCTCGAAAGCTGACCGGAAACCGAAATACGATTGCCGCAGCCAAACAGATTTGTGCGATGGGTCCCAAGGGCGTTGTGATTAAGCGGGGAGAGTACGGCTTTTTAATGTTTACTGAAAACCGCTATTTCATTTTGCCAGCCTTCCCAGTCGCAAATGTTGTGGATCCGACAGGAGCTGGAGATACTTTTGCCGGTGGCTTTTTTGGTTACCTTGCCAAGACCGGTGGGGGCTTAAGTCTAGATCATTTAAAGCAAGCCTGCATTCATGGTTGTTTGATGGCCAGCTTCACTGTTGAGGGCTTTGGTCTAGAGAGTCTTAAGACCTTAGACTGGAAAAAGCTCGAAGCTCGCCAGCAAAACTACTTTGATGTGATCTCTTATCTGAACTGAAGTCGTTTTTTCGCGATTCAGCATTAATGCATTTCTAAGCCTTTCCGATAAGTTAAGCGGATGGCAGCAAAAAAAGGCAAAACGCTCGCACTGAAGTTGATCGATGATCTGCTGGGTTCTGACAAAACCAAGGCAGACAAAACCGATGCTTCAATCAGTTTCGAGTCAATTCATTCTGATTCTGTTCTTGAGCTAGATGAAAATGCTAGTGCAGAAGATGTATCCTTCGAGGGAAAAAGCCTTTCAGTTTTAGATCTTTCCAAGTCCGATATTAAGAACGAAAGATCTGTCAAAGAAGCCAAAGTAGAAGACGCGAAAGTAGAGGCACCTGCCCAAGCGGCTCCTCCAGTTCCAAAAGCTAAAAAAGAAGAGCCCGCAAACGACGAAACCTATCGGATCGAAGAGGGGCCTTTAAACTTTCCTGAGCCAGAAGCTGGGACTCGAACCGAGCGAGTGGCCGAGACAAAAAAAACCGCCTCAACGATTCCATCTAAAGTGAATGACGAAACCGCAAGATCTTCCCTAGGGCGCTACACGGCAATACGCACTCAAGCCGGTCCGGTCAGTCAGACAGAGGCCGTACTTGCACAAAGTGAGAATTTTAGAGTCGCACAAAAGCGTATTTTAGATTTGGAAGATGAGATCCAGAGATTGCGTTCTGAAAATGAACAGCTCGGAGCCGCCGGCGAGACCTTAAGAAAACGAGCTGATGAAAACTTAGCACGGGCCGAAAACTTAAAATCAAAATATGATCAGCTTGAGTCCAGCGCGGCTCAAGAGAGTGAGCTACAGGGCAAAAACCTTAGCAATAAAGAAAAGCAGATTCAAAATTTAAGGCTAAAGATTGAAGAGCTTGAAATGCGTCTTTCGACGAATATTCAAAAAATTCGCGTCCGTGAACGTGAGCTCGAAAACCGTCTAGAATTGGTCAAAATGGAAAATGCGGCTCTTTTGCGCAATAAGGATGAAATCATTTTGGATCTAAAGCGACAGCTGGACCAGATGAATTTGGAGCTGGATAACTACCGCAATAAGGGTCAAGAGCTGAATCGGCACCTCAGTGACAAACAAGAGCTTCTTCGCCGCACGGTGAAAGCCCTGCGCTTAGCTTTGTCGATGCTTGAGGGCGATGAGGACTCCGAAGGTTCGGGGAAATCAAAAGCGGGCTAATGCGGGCTTTAAGATGTCTTTGCCCAGTGGCGGTGGCGAGATGTTTGTGTTAGAACTTCCAGCCAATGATCGACCGACGGGACAACTTGAATGGCAGCTCAGAAAAAAATTAAAATTCTGGTGAGTGATTTGCACTTAGGTGCGGGTCGTGTGCTCGAAAACGGTCAGCTGAACCCCTTAGAAGAATTCTATTTTGACGAAAAATTTGTCGAGTTTTTGCATTATTATTCGACGGGTAAATATGCGGACTACGAAGTCGAATTGGTCATGAATGGAGACATTCTAAACTTTCTTCAGGTGGACTACCGAGGTCACTATCTGACGGTGCTCACTGAGTCGATTGCCAAAGAAAAGCTTTTGCGGATTATTAAAGGGCATCCTGCCGTCTTTAAGGCCCTAAAAGATTTTTTAGCTAAAGAAGGAAACAGTCTCACTTACATCGTCGGCAATCATGACCAGGATATGCTTTGGCCCTCGACGCGAGCGCTTTTAAACGAAGTTTTGGGCTCGACGATTCGTTTTAAGAATTTGGTTTATTTTTTTGATGGTGTCCATATCGAACATGGTCATATGCATGAAGCGGCCAACCGTTTGGACCCCAGGAAATTTTATCTTAAAAAAGAATTGCCTGAGCCAATCCTAAACTTGCCCTTTGGATCCCATTTTTTTGTCGAGTTTGTTTTAAAAATCAAACACTCCTATCCCCACGTGGATAAAATTCGTCCGTTTAATCGAATGATTCGTTGGGCGATCTTTAATGAAACTTGGTTTACGATTAAAGGAATCTTTGGACTTTTGTTTTACTTCGCGAAATCGGCAGTGGTGCGAGATCCACGGCGCTCTTTTCATTTTAAACGGATCCTTAAGGTTATGTTAGAAAGTGCGGTTTTTCCTGATTTAAGCGAATCTGCAAGACGCATTCTTTTAGACGAGCGAGTGCATACGGTTTGCTTTGGTCACACTCACGTATATCAGTACCGTCAGTGGGCCGAGGATATGGAGTATTTTAATACAGGAACTTGGACGGATATTACTTCGCTGGATATCTCCTCCCTGGGAAAGATCACTTTGTTAACTTATGTTTTATTCGAGTATCCCGAAGATGGCGGTCGGCCCAGGGGGCGCTTAAAAGAGTGGCATGGCTACCATAGAATTGAACAGGATGTCGCGATATCATGATTCGTTTTATTTCCGACCCCAAAACACCTAAAGCCTCTGAGCAGCTGGGGGATTCCTCTCGTTTTTTAAAGGCTGTTTTGTCCCGTGAGGACCTTGGGTTTTTACAGCTTCCCAAGCGAGACGCCTTGTGGACCTCATCTGTTCTGCGCGCAAAACAGATTGAGTCTTGTGATGTCCTTGCGATCATTGGGATCGGTGGAAGTAGCTTGGGGGCCAAAGCTCTATTGAGTGCTTGTGCGCCTGAAGCATTAGGATCAAAGATCGTATTCTTCGAGAATGTGGATCCTGTGAGCTTTGAAAACCTTTGGAATCATCGCATTCAAGGCCGCAAAGTACATTGGTGTGTGGTTTCGAAAAGTGGGACGACCTTAGAGACCCTTTCAATTTTTGAATGTGTCTTACAGCGACTCGAAAACCAAAAGGCTTTTGACTCTAAAAACTTTACGGTGATCACTGAGCCCAAAAGTAATCCCCTAAGAGATTGGGCCCGTGGCCATAACATCAGTTGTCTTGAAATCCCCTTGGATGTGGGGGGACGTTTTTCTGTTTTATCACCGGTTGGATTGTTTCCGGCAGCATTTGCGGGATTGGATCTTGCTGAAATTCGTGAAGGGGCCACTTGGGCAATAAAATCCGAAAAGTTGATCGAGGACTTGTTAAGACAGGTTTTATTCAGCTGGAAGAGTGAACAGTGGATTTCGGTTTTTTGGTCTTATGCAGATGGTTTAAAAGAATTTGGCTTTTGGCTTCAGCAACTTTGGGCAGAATCTCTGGGAAAGAAGTTAGCCAGAGATGGATCTGCTGCGGCAAGAGTCAGCACTCCCTTGTCTCTAGTTGGAAGCGTCGATCAGCACTCAATTCTTCAGATGATCTACGAAGGGGCTCGGGATAAATCAGTTTTATTTGTGACAGTGCGTGATTTCGATCAATCAAAGGATGTCATCTTGAAATCCCGGGTTTACCCGAAGCTCCCTATAAATGGTCTTGGTCTCGGACAGATTTTGTCCGTACAGGCAAAAGCGACCCATGATTCTTTGTCCGAACTAGGGCTTCCTTGTTCTCGACTTGAACTGGACAATCTTGGTCCAGCAAATCTAGGGGCCTACTTTATGGTCATGGAGCTTCTTGTCGCCAGTCTAGGTGAGGCCCTGAATATCGACGCCTTTAACCAGCCTGGAGTCGAGCGAGGTAAAGAGATCACCCGCAGCATCCTTTCAAAGCGTGTTGAGTCTTCAGACTGACTTCGTTAGGATTAAGAGCATGGGTGACAATAATGACGATAATGATCAACGAGAGAGTCTAGATAAGACCAGCGTTCTTCAAAGTGATACTTTCAAACTTCGAATTGCAGAAGCTGTAGAGGCGCCTCCAGCTTTGGTTTTACTTGTCGGCCCCTCAGGAAGTATTGGGCGGCAGTGGGCCTTAGAGGAAACGGATCGCATTTTAGGACGAGCACCTAGTGCCCATGTCTTTGTCGACGATCGCAGCTTAAGTAAGTCTCATGCGAAGATTGTGATTAATGGACTTGATGTCTCGATCATTGATTTAGAGTCGACCAATAAAACCATTATCAACGGAAAAGTGATCCCCTCTTTGGTGCCCATCAAGCTTAAAAATAATGATCAAGTAAAACTCGGAAATCTTATTTTCAAATTCTTGGAGCGGGGAAGTATCGAATCAGTGGCCTCGGCTCAAACTTTTGATCGCGCATTAACGGATGCACTTACGGGGGCGGCCAACCGTGGAGCCCTGGATAGCATGGCGCCCGAGTACTTTAAGCGATCAAAGACCTTGGGGATTCCAGTCAGCCTTGTTCTTTTTGATATCGATCACTTTAAGCCAGTCAACGATACCTGGGGGCATTCGGCAGGCGACCATATTTTAAAAGAGTTGGTTGCGGTCATCCGAGACAATTTAATTCGTGAGAACGATTTATTCTCTCGTACGGGTGGGGAAGAGTTTTGCATCGTCTTATTGGGTAGCCCCTTAAAACAAGCTCAGGAAGTGGCTGAGCGGGTCAGGCACACGATTCAGACCCACCGCTTTGAATTCGACAACAAACACATTCCAATCACAATTTCCGCTGGGGTCGCCACAAAATCCGACGAGGACGAAACCTGGGTCGTCACCTACGACAGAGCGGACAAAGCTCTATATCATTCTAAAAAAACCGGTCGAAACCGCGTATCTGTAGGTTAAGTTCTTTTCAGAGAAGCCTTAAAATTTTAAGAAGTGTCCGCCGAAGACTAGTTCCGCAGGGCTGCCGAAGGCAGACCGAGGATGTTCGACGGCTGAGGCGGAGCACTTCTTAAAATTTTAAGGCTTCTCTGAAATGCAACTGCAGGAGGATTCGCGTTGTCGGCGAATCTGCACTGGTGTTGTTTTGCCCCTGGCTGATGTTTAGACGAATCGGGATTTCGGGACAAAAGGAAACTGTCAAAGTGTCTAGCGGATTGACGCTCCTGGCCTGGCTTTGGGGCTTTAGCTCTGTGAAATGATTAAATTAGTTTAAATTTTTTATAAAACCAAAGAAGCCTAAAAAATAAGCTGGTCTCAACTTTGCTTTACATACTTGTGGGAGCGCGAAGGGGTTCAAGGGGTCAGGTAAAGTCATTCACATCATCGAGCCTAAGACGAAAAAGAATATATTTATTAACCGACTTGGCCTTTAGGCCAGTCTTACGGGGAGAGTCGTCGATGAAATCAGACATCGAACTGGTTCAGGAAGCACAATTAGGCAGTACGAGTGCCTTTTCGGAGCTTGTGGCGAGATATCAGAGGTTGATGATGAAAGTGGCTTTACGCTTAACTCGAGATTTGTCGGCGGCAGAAGATGTAGTTCAGGACAGCTTTATAAAAGCCTTCCAAAAGCTACAGTCCTTCGAGGGCAGATCAAGCTTTAGAGGTTGGATGTACCAGATTACGATGAACACGGCTCGAAACAAACTTCGTGAAGGAGGTAAGGTTTCAACAGGGGTGGATCATTTGGTCATCGCAGTCAGTGGATTTGCGGTGGAGAAGCTTGAAGAGGCGGATCTTCAAGAAATTCTTCAAGCCGAGATCGAGAAGCTGCCCGAGCGGCAAAGACAGGCGCTGACTTTAAGAATTTTTGATGACTTAAGCTTTAAAGAAATCGCCGATATTATGGATTGCCCTTACGATACGGCAAAAGCAAACTACCGCCATGCTTTGCTTAAAATTCGTCAGCGTTTGGTCGGAAACCGTACGCTACGAACTTGGAATAGAACAGAAGGCCTAGGTGATTTTCATCTAGGAAGTCGAACAGTGGAGGTCGAAGGATGAATCAGGAGGAAAAAGATCCAGATTGGTATTGGGTTGAAATGATGGAGGGTGAAGTTTCTCCGGATTTCAAGCCCGAGCTGGAAGAGCTATTACGCTCCTCGCCTAAAGCGAGAGAGAAGCTTAGAGAGCTTGAAGATGTTCGAGGAGCAATTCGTCTGGTTGATGAAAAACTCGCTGAAACATCCGAAAGCTACTGGGATCAACTTCAGTACAAGATCATGGCAAAAGTCGAAGAGGAGAGTAAAAAAAATCTTCGTTCTACAAAAAAGAAGTCCAAAAAAGCAGTTTCAAGTCAAACTTGGTTGCGCTAACTTTGGCGGGCGTTTCAGGGACGAGACGACTTCTCAATATATTTCTTTAAAGCCTTTTCAGGCTCCCTTTCTTTCTCAAGGGATTTGCAATAAGCCATCAGCGCTTTAAAATCTCGACCTAATTTCTCATATAAAATTTCAAAATCCGAAAGATCACTAAAATAAGTTTGATAGCTTAGCAGTATCGCATTGTTGATCGGCCCATCTTGAAACCGCAGAAACCTTGTCGTTTTCAGCTGAGGCACAATTTCTTTTTTATATCTTTCTAAGATTTCGTTTAGACGCTTTTGCTTTTTCTGCACATCAAAACTTCCTGCCTCAGCTAGGTACCAATCTTTTAAGCTTCCGAGTTCCTTCGATATAAAAGTTGAAAATACTCTTTGGTCAAAGCTTTCGGCCTGGATCAGTTGAAGGCTTTTGGATTTTTGTCCCTCTTTGGCGAGGTAATACAGCTCTGTTCCACGGTCTCCGATAAAGGTCGCAAGTCGTTCGTTAAAATCGGCTTGGCCCTTAATGTAGATTGTTGCGTGGACGGTTTCATGGATGATCAAATTGACCAAGTCATGGTCCTTGGCATTGATCATCGAAGAGAGCAGGGGATCTTTAAACCAACCCAGCGTCGAATAGGCACTGACTCCTCGGACGTAGGTATCAAATTGATCAGACGGAAATTTCAGCTGTTCTTTTTTGGCATCCTCGAGGTGGAAATATCCTTTGTAAGGAACGGCGCCGACAAAAGGGAACTTCCACAAGTAATGCTCAAGTTTATCCACAGGGGCCGCGCTTAAAATGTAGGTCACATGGGGCTGATCAAGTTGAACAAAGCTTTGGTAGTTTTTTGTAGGTTTTAGTCCGAGATGATCTTGAGCAAAGACTTTTGCCTCATGGGCCAGGCGCAATTTGGATTTTGTGCTTTCTGGAACCTGATCGTCTTTAAGCACTTTTTCAATCGGGACACGCGCATTTAAAAGTTTCGTTTGGTGATAGGCAGACTTGAACAAATAAGGAAGCTGACAGGAGCTTAATAGCGGAGCAAGTGCACAAATAAAAAGCCAGGATTTTGTTTTGAAGTGCACAGTCTTTAGAACATCCATGATATGCCGGCGCGACCTGCGTAATCCCAGGTGACGGGCTTGTGACTTAGGGGACTTGACCATACGTCCACACCAGCTTTGATCGCAAATCCGGGACTAAGATTAATTTTAAAACCAAGGCCCCCACTGGCGGATGCGCCCGAAGGACTGTCAATGGTGTTTCGGCCAAAGCCTTCAATTTCTTGTACGACTTCTTTTCTTAAAAATGCGCCTCCAACTTTAATGTAAGGCTGAAGGGTCGATGCTTTTGTTGCAAGAGTCAGAACAAGATCCAAGCCAAAAGCTTCGAAAAAAGTGGTCAGCAAAGATTTAGTGCCGTCGAAGTTGGTAAAGACAAAATATTTTCCGTTGGTGTAGCTAAGCTCTAAGGCTGAAAGTTCCCAAAAGTAATAAGAAATGGATCCAGTGTATGAGGTCATCTCTTGATAGTTATCCGCGTTGACCACGGATTTTCGATAGTTACCAGTCGCTGAAACTTCGAGGTATCCCGCATGGCTGAGGGCGGGAAGAGTGAATAATAGAGTCAGTCCAATTAAAACTAAGGATTTCATATATATGATTCTAACAAAGCTTTGATCATTCAATGAGTCTAGATCAAGGCTTTCACGACCAGGGTCTGTCCTGATTAAACATAATCTAGCTCGGCATTTTTTGCCGCATCTTCGAATTTAGGGATCGCTTTAGGGTGCCTTTTCGGCAAGGTGACGGGGGCGCCATACGACGACGAAGCTATAGGTTAATCGAATCATGCCCTGCTCATCGATCATCTCTTTTGGAGGATTGATAAAGGGGGCCGCATTTCTAAAAGCGTCAATCCCAGTTTGATCCAAATCTGGGTATCCACTAGATCTTAAGACCACACCCTTTATAAAGTCGCCCTCAGGGGAAAGAAGGATTTCAATTTCAGTCAGGCGCTCATATTGTGCAAGAAGCTGCATTTCCCGTGGCCCTTGTCGCCCAGCAAACTGACGGACTCGATCGACCCAGCGGGTGCGAATCTGTTCGTTCACACGAGAGAAAAACGAGTAGTAAGTAAACTGATTCGTATTCAGCGCGGTGAAGGCCCCTTCTTTTACACCTGGAATGAACTCGCTGATGGAGGACTCTCCAATGACTACGCTTTTTTTCGGTTGAGAATTGGGCAGAGCCATAAAGCCTGAACCTTTTGGGCGTAGATCTTGAGCGACTTGTTTTTGTAGGTTTTCGAGCTGGGAGTCCGAGGCTTGATTTGATCCGGGCTGAGCATTTTTTGTGGGCCCAGTTTTTCGCGCACGGGTTTGCTCTTGGACCCTTTTATTAAGCCGAGAGAGGTAATCCGCTTGATCCTTTAATTTCTCTGAAATTTTGCCTTCATCAGTCTCAGTCACGAAGGTCTTTTTGGGTCGATCTTGGTCCATAAGGTCGATCTCGATCAGGTCCGTTTTTGGACCTTCAGAGGGCTCAGGAAGGACAAGGATCAGCCATGCGACCAGAAGATGGGCACAAAGGCTTAATATAAGTCCATGAAATGACTTATCTTTCATTGAAAATCCTCACTCTCGTCTAGGACTATAGCAAGAGCAGTGCCTAAAGTTGAGACATTTTCTTCCGATAAGAAGAATGTATCCGGGGGGATAATCATGGAGTCAAAGAATAAGGTTTTAGCCTTTCCAAAGCGCAACAAACAAGCAGCTCTTAACCAGAATTCGGAAGCTAAAAATGCGGCCGCTGTTTTGGATATGACCGCCAGACGAAACGAAATTTTGACTCAAGAACGTCGTCAGGTGAAGCGAACCATTTTGACTGAATTTATCGGAGCTTTTGTTGTGGTCCCAGAAAAGGGTCTGCAAAAAGTTGCGATCTATGACATCTCGGATAATGGAATTGCCTTTGATGTGGATCTAAGTTTGGGCCAATTTACCAACGGGGAAGAGGTTGCGGTTCGAGTGTACATGAACCAACAGACTTACTTTCCTTTTATTGTTAAAATTCAAAACGTGCGACAGATTTCTGAAGAAGGGGTTCACCGTCACGGGGGCCATTTTTTAAAGGGCACCGTAAATGACAAAGCTCTTTTTCATTTCGTTAAATTTATTGAAAATATCAGTGCGAGTCTTGAGAAAGACACTGGTGATGTTATGGTGTCGAACCTAGGACGCTAGTTTCTCGTCAGAAAAACCAGTTCCAATTAAAATAAGTGCTCCACCTCAGCCGTCGGACATCCTCGGTCGGCCTTCGGCCGCCCTGCGGAACTAGTCTTCGGTGGACACTTATTTTAATTGGAACTGGTTTTTCTGACTCGGATTTTGTTGAAGTGCTGAAGTGATTGGATTTTGGGTGAGGTGAACGTCCTCGGCCTTCGGACATTCTTGGTCTGCCCTGCGAAACGGGGCTGTATCCTGCAAACCCAGTCTTCGGTGGACACTTAATTTTAATGGAACTGGTTTTTCTGATTCGGATTTTGCAGAAGTGCTGGAGTGATCGGATTTTGGTTGCGTGTGCTGAGGGGCGAAGTTGGTTTTGCTGGTCGAAGGCGGGATATCCCTTTGGCTTTTCTTGCGGCGCTTTGGGTATACTGCGCTATCTTGGGATCCCGCATTTCGAATTTTTCTATACAATCCCCATAGAATGAGGTCGAATAAAGTCTAGTCCAAGACTAGCCGGAAGGCGGGGCTTGTGCCTGGTTTGATAGCAAGATCGAGAAGGATCTCGACTTAAATGGGGGAGTAGAAGAATGAAATTACCCGGACACCATGACCGTAAAGTTATTATCGATACCAACGTCATTCTTTTTGATGCTCTCGCGATTACTAAATTTAACGCAGCCGATATTTATATTCCTTTTTCTGTCATCGAAGAAATTGATCGTTTTAAAAGAGACCTGGGCGAAAACGGAAGAAACGCGCGTCAGTTCAGTCGCTTTATTGACGTCTTAAGAGAGCAAGGCACTTTAGCAAAGGGTGTCCCACTTGAAAAAAGTAAGTCTCACGTTTATGTCACCTTGGATGTCGCCTTCGAAGGCCTTCCAGAGGGTTTTGACTTTCAAAAAGTAGACAACCGCATTTTGGCGATGGCCATGGCACTTCATAGCCAGTACCCAAATCTTTCGGTGGAGTTGATTTCAAAAGATATCAATCTTCGAATTAAGGCAGACGTTTTTGGAATTAACGCCAAGGACTACGATCCTGAGAACACCCAGTTCGAAGATATGTATACGGGGATGAAAGAAGTCGAGGTCGAGCCCGACCTTATTGATCGTTTTTATCGCGAAAAATCTGTGACTTGGGAGCATGAGACAAAACTTTTTTCGAATCAGTATGTGATCATGAAGGACCAATCTAATCCCAACCACAGTGCGATTGGCCGCTTCAGTGAAAGAGATCAAAAGGTCATTCCCTTGATTAGCCCGACCGAAAGTATCTGGGGGATTCATCCAAGAAACGTTGATCAAAGCTTTGCGCTGGATGCACTTTTAAACGACGAAATTTTATTTGTTTCTCTTGTCGGAAAAGCCGGAACAGGTAAAACCCTTTTAGCTTTGGCCGCGGGACTTTATAAAACTTTGGACGAAGGACGTTTTAAGCGCTTACTGGTTAGCCGTCCGATTTTTCCGATGGGTCGAGACATCGGGTATTTACCCGGAGACGTCGAACAAAAATTAAATCCTTGGATGCAGCCAATCTTTGATAACGTCGAATTCCTAATGGGTGCTGATAAAAAAGCAGCTGGTCGCGCTCAAGAGTTAATCAATCAGGGAATGTTAAATATTGAGCCCCTAACTTACATTCGGGGACGAAGCATTCCCAATCAGTATTTGATTGTGGATGAATCACAAAACTTAACTCCTCATGAGATTAAGACGATCATTACACGAGCGGGCCAAGGCACGAAGGTTGTACTGACCGGGGATTGTTATCAGATTGATAACCCCTATGTCGATTCAGCCAATAGCGGTCTGACCTATTCCGTTGAGCGCTTTAAAGGCCAGCGGATATCGGCTCACGTGACCCTCTCTAAGGGTGAGCGCTCTGAACTCGCCGAGCTCGCCGCAAATATCCTTTAAGCCTTCTAAAGACCACTAAAGTCTTTTGAATCTTCCCCGCAAGATCCGCTTGCGGGGGATTCGATTCACTGAACTGGACCAAGGTCCGGTTGAGTGTGAATCTGTCTCGAATGGAAACGATTCCTTTAAAGCTTCTTCTGCAACACGCCGAAATAACATTAGGTAAGAAACCCGAGCGGCGAGGTTGGTTCCATGTATCTTCAAGGAAATCTTCAAAATGTTTTCGATGCGCTTTATCAGCTAGGTGTGATCGATCCCGTTTTGGATATGGACTGGAGTCAGGCCATGGAGCAGATGCAAGATCACTTCAGTGAATTTTTGCAGGTCGTTCAGGTCGTCAATACCAATCAAAGCGACGTACACTCTTTGATTTTTGAATTAGAAAAATTTGATGAAGTGACTTTAAGTTATTTAGCAATGGAGGTAGCGCGTGAGTATGCAGATTTCCATGCCCGTGAAGACCTTCACTAAAAACTGTATCGCATTATTGCTGTTTTGCGGATTTATGGCCGAGGCCGGCGCAGAGTGGAAAGTCGATCTTTCTCGCAGATCTAGAGAGCTTCGTCAGTTCGAACTTCAACCCGAAGGTCAGGCGGCGACTCCAACTTCATTTTTTCAAGCGCTGACGAATCCCTCAAATCCAATTCAAGAGATCGTGGTTTTAAATACCGACAAGGGATTTGTTCCGGCTACGATTCGGGTTCGTGAAGGTGATGTTTATCGCATGCATATCGTCAATGTGAACGAAAACGAAAAAAACGTAAGCTTCGTTATGGACTCATTTTCCGAGCATCATGCGACTTATTACGGAAAAATTAAGACCTTCGAAATTCAGCCTAAAACTCAAGGCGTTTTTTCTTTCGTTTGTCCCGAGACCTCAGCTCAGGGACGACTTGTTGTTCATTCAGGAACTTCCAGTCCCACGAGTCCAGAGATTCGCAGACCGGCCTCTCAGGATTAGTCTGTTATGGCAGATAAAAATGCTGAAAAAAAAGAAAGTGTCTTTGACTCGGCCATCCGAAATTTTTTAGGACCGATCTCGGCTTTGTTGGCGGATGAAAAAGTCACCGAAGTCATGGTCAATTCCCACGACGAAATCTGGGTCGAGATTGCGGGTAAAATCCAAAAAACAAATGCAAAGTTTCCCGATGAAGATGCGCTTAGGTCTGCCGCCAATAACATCGCAAAAAGTGTAGGCCGAAGACTAGATCAAGACGAGCCAAGGCTTGATGCTAGACTTCCAAATGGTTACCGAATCCATGCGGTGATTCCTCCCTGTGCTCGTAAGGGCACGACGATGGCGATTCGAAAATTTGCCACAGTTCAATTTACCTTTAAAGATTATGTGCAAATCGGGGCGATGACCGCAGATGCGGCTCAGTTTTTAGATGTGTGCATGAAGCTTGGAAAAAATATCTTGGTCAGTGGCGGAACCGGATCGGGTAAGACAACTTTGCTTAGTGTCTTATGTAATCGAATTCCGAAGGGCCAAAGAATTATCGTTATCGAAGATTCAAGTGAGCTAAAGGTTGAGTATGAGCATGTCGTGTTTTTTGAGACACGAATGGCTGATGAGGCCGGAAAGGGCGAAGTCAGCATCCGCGATCTATTAAAAAGCAGCTTAAGATTAAGGCCAGATCGCATCATTGTCGGAGAAGTGCGCGGGGGCGAAGCCTTAGAGCTGATTCAAGCCATGAATACGGGTCACAAGGGTTGTCTTGGGACAATCCACGCCAATTCTCCGACGGATTCATTGGTGCGTCTTGAGGCCATCGCTCAAGGCGGGGATTCTCAACTCAGTGAGAAAGCTCTTCGCCACCAAATCTCATCAGCGATTGATATCATTGTGCAAGCCTCACGTTTTTCTGATGGCAGTCGAAGAATTGCATCGATCGCAGAAGTTTTGGGATTTGAGGCCGACGGATCTTACAAAGTCTCTCATATTTACGAGATGAGTCGCTTGCTGAAGTCTCCTGACGGGAAGCTTAAGGGGCAAATCGAGCCCACAGGTGAATTGCCTTCATTTATGGAAGAGATCGAGGACAATCAAATCCCCTTTTCTAGATCAAAATTTCTAAAACCTCAGGCTGCATAACCTCAGCTTATAGAAAGCATTATGCATAGGCTTCGGTAGACCCTTTTAGTCGGATTTTTTCTAGGGAAAAAAAGTAAATTCAAAAATGCCTTGTGACCCCCAACTTTAATTCGAATAGCTTTTTCCAATCGCAAAAAGAGAAATCGAAGTGCGATCGAGTGAAAGCTCGACAAGATCTTAGAATAGTGACCGTTGACACCAAGGGGGGGATACCATGGGGCAAAGGTGGTTTGGCGCAAGGTTTGCGTCAGGGTTTTTTTTATTTTCAGTATTTTTAAACAGCGCGATTGCAGAACCTTTAGCGGATGCAAAAGGGCGCTGCGCTTCTCCAAGTGCTTCAGAGACGTTTCTTTATAATGAAGATTTTAAATGGAATGTGAATCGTGAGGAAATGCTCGAGCGTGATAACAAAATCTATCATAGCGGTAAGCGCTTAAAGCACCGAGCCTACTTCGATTCCGCAGAGCAAAACTTTTATCTTCCCTACAAAGGCCCCGGGGACCTCAAGCGTCTTAGAGTTTCAGAGCGATTTATCCGAAGTGTGATTCTACACGTCGAAGAGGCTCTTCGACTAAATTATGTTGAGGTCATTAATTTCGCAGATATGGGACACTCTCACTTTTTTGTCCCGGATCAAACCTTTAAAGCTGAAGTGGTCCCTCATCTTGAATTAAACCAGATTGGTAAGGCCTACGAAAAAATGTTTGAGTTAGCCGACCTTAAAATTTTGTATCATACCGGAGAGCAACTGAAGATGAGAGAAGACGGGATTGCGGGACCCACGGAATACCACCGCTGGCGCTACTACACGCGAAATCTTATCGGAGATAATCGGGCTGAAGGGCGCCTCGAAATCCACGCGAAACTTCATGAGGGCTTTAACACGGTAAACGACGCTAAGGGCCATACCTACTGGAGCGGAGGCTTTAATATCTCAGCTAGTCAAAATGGATGCTTTTCTTTTAAGCACAATGGCGAGGTGAAGTACTTTGATATTAGCCTTTACGACATAGAGCCCGAGTCCGGAGTTGTGGGTTCTTACTAAATCTTTCGATGCTCCGCGCGATTCCGGCTAAGCCTCTGATAGCATTTGATTTTTTAATTGGTCTAGGTGTGCAAGATCAGCTAAAACCACAAGATGCACTTTAGTGGGAAGATCACCAATTCAGTTTTAAATTATCTCGAGCGCCAAGGGCTTGGTCTTGAGACTGTCTTTGAAGTCACTCATTTACCCACAGAATTTCTTAGAGACCCATCGAGCTGGATTGAGGCCAGAGACGTTGAATCTTTCTTAGCCGAAATTGATAAAGCATTTACTCCCTCATTAGCTAAAGGAAGTGAGCCTTTATTGACTCAAGTCGGTCATCACGCTTTAGAGCTGAAGGCCTGGGGAGCACTGGACAGTGTTTTGCGAATGGTGGAAAGCCCCAGTGATATTTTTTCTCAACCCAAAAGATTTATTTCTTATTTTGTTTCTCCAGAGCCTCCGGTTGAGCAGTTGGATCGCACAGAGGCTTCGACAAGCTTTAATGTTCCCATTTACGAGCAAGATTTTCCAAAGGTGTGTGAGTATTTAAAAGCGGCGATGGAAGCTTTGCCCCTATATCAAGGGCAAGCCATGGCCCATGTGACTTGGTCTGAATATCAGATCTCGATTCGGTGGGAACAAAAACAAAACTCACTTTTCGGAGAAGGTGATGTTCGTGGTCAATTAAAGCCCGAGTTTATGGCTTCTTTAGTTGAAACCATTGAGCGCTCACAAAAACAAATCGAAGAAAAGCGCCAAGAACTTACCGAAAAAGATCAAGAGATCGAAAAGCTTCGGCATGAGCTTTTACTTCGAGCGGTGCCAGAGTCCTCTAGTCTTTCCGAACCTCTTCAGGATGGACTAAAAGAAGTTGAAAAAGACATTTTAAGACTTGCTGATTATCTTGGAAGATCTCAGCAGCTTGTCACTTTGTTAGTTGTGAAAAATCGCCTTGATCGCCAAGTTCAAGAGGCGATGAGACGAATGGACTGGGGCGCGATCACAAGCTTGTATCCAAAAATTGTTGAGCAGAGTTTGCATAAACTTTCTCATTTGGCAGAGGGCTCTCCGGCATCGATTCAGACCCTTGGTTTTATAGAAGATGAAACCTCTGAAGTGGCCAAGTCGACAGACGTCAATCAAATGCTTGAGGGACTTTTAAGTCAGATCGGATCAGAGATTCGACCGAAAGCAAAAATTGAAAAACTGTTATTCTTAGATCGACCTGTGCCCTTACAAAGTGCGTCTTTGCAGGCAGCATTAAAGCCTTTGATTAAAGAAGCCTGGGAACGTTTGTCGGCTAAAGGAAGAATTCGCATTGTCACCCGGCCGGTAAATGGACGTGCGGAACTTGAGATTTCTGAGATTCGAACTCTTGAAGATCATCGTCTTTCTGAAAAGGGCTCCCTGATCGAAAGAAGTCAGTTGGACCATCTCGAGCAAATCGTAAAAGATCATCAGGGCCGCTTTAGTTTGCAATCCCGAGGGCCTGAAGGCTCGACCATTTTGATTCAGTTTCCAACTTAAATTAAAACCTCTAGATTGAGTGAGGAATTCTATATGAGCGAAATTCGTAAAGTCTGGGCCCGAGAAATTCTAGACAGTCGTGGCACTCCGACCTTAGAGGTGGATGTGACCTTAAGCTCTGGCCATGTATCTCGAGCGGCCGTTCCATCGGGAGCTTCGACAGGCGCTCATGAAGCTTTAGAGCTTCGTGATAAAGATCCAAAGCGCTATCGCGGAAAAGGTGTTTTAAAAGCTGTTGAGAATGTGAATCAGATTTTGGCACCGCTCTTGGCCGGAAAGAAACTTTCGAGCTGGGAAGAAATGGACCAGCTGATTTTAAAGCAAGACGGAACCGCTTCGAAATCAAAACTGGGTGCGAATGCAATTTTAGGAGTCTCTTTGGCTTTGGCGAAAGCCGCGGCAATGGACCAAGGCGAAGAATTATTTAGATTTTTAAATAAAACTAAAACTCCAAAACTTCCTGTGCCTTTAATGAATGTTTTAAATGGTGGAGCCCACGCCAACAACGGTTTAGATGTCCAAGAGTTTATGTTGGTGCCTCAGGGTTTTGATAGTTTTCGAGAGGCCTTAAGGGCAGGCTCTGAAGTGTTTCAAGTTTTAAAAGAAATTCTGAATGAGAAAGGCCTATCAACGGCCGTTGGTGACGAGGGCGGTTTTGCGCCAAAGTTAAAATCAAACATCGAAGCTTTAGAATTGATTTCGATGGCGGTTGAAAAAAGTGGATACAAACTAGGTGAGCAAATCGCTTTGGCATTAGACGTTGCGGCGACCGAATTTTTTGCCGATGGTTTTTATAATTGGGAAGGAAAAAAAATCACTCCCGCTGAACTGGGTGGAATTTACGAAGATTGGATGAAAAGGTTTCCGATGGTCAGCATCGAGGACGGATTTTCTGAAGATGATTGGGAGGGCTGGATTGCCTTTACCAAAAAAGCAGGAGAAAAAATTCAGCTTGTCGGAGATGATCTATTTGTCACCAATCCCAAGCGGCTTCAAGATGGTATTTCGCGCGGGGCCGCTAATGCTCTGCTAGTGAAGGTGAATCAAATCGGTAGCCTTTCCGAAACCTGGAGTGCGGTTGAGATGGCTCAAAAGGCCAACTATCACACAGTGATGTCACATCGAAGCGGCGAGACCGAGGATGCGACGATTGCTGATCTTTCAGTGGCCTTTGGCTGCCAGCAGATTAAAACAGGCAGCCTTTGCCGTGGTGAGCGTACGGCCAAATATAATCAGCTTCTTCGTATCCAAGAAAGCCTGGGCTCCGGGGCTAAATACTGGGGAAGCCAAGCTTTTCGTTAAACTCTTAGGCCCTTGGGGTCTGAGTGGATCTGGGTCTAAAGAATTTGGATGTTCCGAAGAAACTGGACTTTCATCGAAGGTCCGATCCATTTTATAATTAAAGTGTGAAGTTGCTCTTTTTTGGCTTATTTCAATGGATCAATCAATCCCTTCATAAACCGGCGCGGATCCTCGCCCTGTGCCTTTTCTCAGTGTTCGTTAGCCTTGTCGTCAATGGAAGTCTTTTTCGTCTGTGGTCTCTGCACAGAGATTTTGGTGACCTTCAAGGAAAAGCTCAGCAGCTTCATCTTCAGTCGCAAGAAATGGAACTTAAATTAAGTCGTGCCTCGGATCCCGCTTTTATAGAGCGCGAGGCCATTGAACGTTTGGATTTGGTCAACGAAGGGGATCTGGTTTTTGTCTTCACAGATGAAGATTATACCCAAAGCGAGTGAGTTAGCCGCTTTGTGAAAGTGGTTTAACTTACTCACTTTGGGTATATAACAGGGAGGTTCTATGTCCTTTGGTAAGGTCAAGTGGTACGATCAGACTCGGGGTTACGGCTATATTGTTCAAAACGATGGCCAAGAAATTTACTTTCATTATACGTCCATCGCCGAAGCAAATAGAGGCTTCAATTCTGGGCATGCAGTCACTTACGACCTTATTCAGACCCGCTTAGGTTTCGAAGCAGCCAACGTTAGGTTGGCCTGTTAGAAGCCATTAGGCAGAAGAGCGAATAACGCACAGCATTGACAAGCTCTTAAATTGATCTATCCTCCAGTTTTGGATTACTTTTCGGTCTTGTCAGTTGGATCAAAGGGAGAGCTGTGACTAAAAAAAATTGGTTTAAAGAAGATCTCTCTGCAGATATCTTGCAGCTTCGTCGACGCCTCGGTTGGACCCGTGCTGAGCTTGGATTTCGTATGGGTTGCCGCTCCGAAATCATTGAAATGTGGGAGTCCGGAAAACTTATTCCTGAACTTGAAGCGATTAACCAACTAAAGGTTTTGCTTTCTCAAGTTGAAGCCCTCTCAGAACGAGTTCAACAAACCCCACTGACAGACCTTCGACTCTCAGAATTAGGTTTAAGTCAGTTCAACCGTTGCGATCATTTTAAAGAAGAGATCTAAATTTGAAAAAGCTATATCTCGTTGACGTGAGCTCTATGTTCTTTAGAGCCTTTTATGCCATTCCAAACTTAACAAACGAAAAGGGCTTTCCGACCAATGCCCTTTACGGATTTTTAGCAATGACCGTAAAGCTTCTGCGGGATATTCACCCGGATTATTTGGTCTTTTGTTTTGATCGTAAAGAAGCCTCATTTCGTGTGGACTTGTACCCTGAATACAAAGCCAACCGTGACGAAATGCCCGAATTGCTTCAGCCGCAAGTCCCTTATGTAAAAAAATTGACCGAGCTTTTGGGCATTCCCATGCTCGATAAAGAAGGCTACGAGGCCGATGATGTGATCGGTGTTTTGACAAACTACGGCCGTAAAGCGGGTCTTGAAGTCGTTATTGTCAGCGGTGATAAAGATTTTGCTCAACTGATTGGCCCTCATGTTTCGATGTACGACACCATGAAAGATCATCGCTATGATCCGGATGGGGTCATGGAAAAATGGGGCATTCATCCAGAGCAAATGATTGATTATTTAGCCCTAGTTGGTGATAGCAGCGACAACATTCCTGGGGTTCGGGGCATCGGGCCAAAGGGTGCACAGAAGCTTCTCTCTGAATTCAGAAGCCTCGATGGTATTTATGCAAACATTGATAAAATTACCGCAAAGGCTATGAAACAAAAGTTGATTGAGCATAAAGAGATGGCCTATCTGTCTCAAAAGCTCGTGACCATCGTTCAAGAATTAGATCTGGGAATTCAGCTGGACGATTTAAAAATGCGAGCCGTGAATAAAGAGGGCTTAAGAGAAATTCTGCAAGAGCTGGGATTTAAAACCTTTATCCGAAATTTGGTGGACGGAGAGTCTGGCCCCTTAACGTCTAATAATTCAGTGGGTCCCAAAAAAGTCAGTGCCAAATCTGAGACCGCGAAAGAGTCAAAAAATTCAAATTATCAAAAGTCCGAATTAAAAGAAGTTCAGTGGCAAATCGAAGATTTTCGAAAAGAAATCGAGCCCTATAGTGTGCTGTGGGCCCACCTGAATGAAAGGGGTTTGTTCTTTTCATACAAAGACTATGCAATTTCGTCCGCGGCAGACCCCGTGGAACTTGGCCAGGTCTTAAGTCAAAAGCATCTATTGTGGAGAGGGTTCGATCTTAAGGAAGTTTGGAAGGTGTTAAAGCCCCAACAGGTTTCTGCGGATTGGGATCAAATGCTTGCGGCCTACGTCGTTCGGGCAGGCTTGATTGAATCCTTCTTAGAGGTCTACGCCGAATATACTGGTAAGGCCGTGCCGGACTTTGCAAGTGCCGCCCAAATTTTTAATTGTCACTTCGAATTGGAAGATATTTTAAGACGTCGGCTTAAGGAAACTGAAGGGAACTCAGTTCTTAAACAATTTGAGCTTCCCCTGGTTTCGGTCTTGTACGCGATGGAAGGTCATGGAATTGGCCTAAATATCGATGAATTAAAAGAGCAAAGTAAAGAACTCGAACAGGATATCGCAGACCTCGAAAAAACAATTCATGCCGAAGCCAATGAGCAATTTAATATTGCAAGCCCCAAACAAATGGCCGTGGTTTTGTTTGAACATATGAAGCTTCCAACCGGAAAAAAAACCAAGACGGGTTTTTCGACCAATAACGATGTTTTAGAAAAGCTAAGAGATAAACACGCCATTATCCCTATGATTATTGAGTATCGTGAGCTTTCGAAATTGAAGTCCACCTATGTTGAAGCCCTTCCAAGTCTGATCGACAAAGAAGATGGTCGAATTCACACGCATCTTCGTCAAGCGGCAACGGCCACAGGAAGACTTTCGAGTGTTCATCCAAATCTTCAAAACATTCCGATTCGAACCCCGCGCGGTCGACTGGTGCGAAAGGCCTTTGTCAGCGACAAGGGAAAGGTTTTTATCTCTGCGGATTACAGTCAAATTGAGCTGCGGATCTTAGCTCATATCACTGAAGATCCCGGCTTAAGAAAGGCCTTTGAGCAAGACGTCGACATTCACACCGCCACGGCTTCAGAAATTTTTGGGGTTCGGTTGGATCAGGTCGATTCTGAGTTAAGACGAAAAGCTAAGGCCGTGAACTTTGGGATTGCTTACGGACAGGGAGTATTTGGTCTGTCTGAAAGTTTACAAATAGGACGGGCTGAAGCCAGTGAAATTATCGAGCGATATTTTGAACGCTTTAAAGGTGTTAAAAATTATATGGAGTCCATTGTTCGGACAGCTATGGAGCAGGGCTATGTCGAGTCCGTCTTTGGGCGTCGCAGGTATATCGACGAGTTGAAGTCAAAGAATCAGAATATCCGAAAATTCGGTGAGAGGGCTGCGATCAATGCACCCATTCAAGGGACTGCGAGTGATTTGGTTAAGCTTGCGATGATTAAGCTTTACGAAGAAATTGAGCTTCCGATGCTTCTTCAGGTGCACGATGAACTTTTATTTGAATGTCCAGAAGATGAAGTCGAAGAGCATTGTCCTCGGATTAAAGAGGTGATGGAGAATATCACGAAGCTTTCGGTCCCCTTAAAGGTGAACCTTGCGACTGGGAAAAACTGGGAAGACGCTCACTCTTAAAGAGTTTCCCAGCCCACCACTCGTCCGGATTCAAAATAGATAATGCGAGTTTTTTTATCAAAGCCATCCGTTGCCGAAACGTAGCGCGAGTATCTCCAGCGTTGGTTTCCATAAACAGGATCTCCTGCAACCTCGACAAGGTCTGGATCACCCCAGCTTTGAACTACGGCCTTTTCTGACATGCCAATCGCGATATCATTTTTTTCGATTAAGTCGGCAATCTCGCCTTCAAATCCCTCGGGCTCGACAAGACCTCGCTGCATGGCCCAGCGCTCTCTGGCTTGAGTAGATGGAATGGACAAAAATGTCATTCGCTCTTGGTCGTTTTTCATCTGGCCTTTATATTTGTAATACTGCTTTTTTTCAGTCTGAGTCCCTAGACGTCTTTCCATACTTTTCAGCTGAATTCGTTGTTTGACGGCTTGGTTTTGACCTTCGGATAGGGATTGGTATTCATGAAAGCCAAGTTCTTCGCGAGACTCGCTTTCGCGTAATGAAAGCCGTTCGTCATAAAATTGAGAAGCTCCGGAATTAGATTTTGAGTAAGGACCATCTTGATAAGAGTAGCCACTTTCAGTGGAACGGGTTAGATGCGTACAGGCCGACGAAAGTCCGGCTAAAATAAGGCATGTGACTGTTAAGAGAGCTTGTGATGACATTGTTTGTGCTCCTTTTACAAGTGTATCGGAGCGAGACAGTAAAAATTAAGTCCAAGTTCCTGAAAAGTTTTGCCATAATATGGAAGTCATGTCGAAAAACCAAGCGGATGCGAATAATTCTGAAGTGATCTCTCTCGATGTTCTGGATAAGATCTTAGTCGAGGACAGTCCAGAGTTTGCAGCCTCCCTCGGAGATCTTAGCGAAAAGATCGAAGCCGCTGATGCAGATATTGAATCGATCAATATTGATGATGACAATCTGGGATCTGATTCCGATTTTGAGGCTCCTCCAAGCCGGCTAGATCGGTTTCCGATTGTTAAAGCCTTTTTAACTCCTCTTCGGAAGCTCTTTCAAAAATCTTCTGAAGCTCGCATGAGTTTTAAAAGTAAGCTTCTTCTTTTTTACAGAAGATCTTTGGTTTTTATTCAGACTCAACCCATTGAGTTTGCGAAATATCTTTACTCTTTGACTAAGGTCATTTTCAAAAAGCTCCTTTCCCTTGTGCAACTTTTTAATGGTCTGCCTCTATGGAAGAAGGCGAGTTTAATTTTGATTTTTTCACTGATGACACTTGCTGGGTATCTGGCACATCTTAATCTTCGTGGAGCCTGGATCCCCCTACTTTTTGAAGAGCCCTTGACCCGAATGTCCGCGGTGGCCGATTCCTCTTGGGAGATGGCGGAGGGTGAGGGAATGATTGGGCTTTACCAAGCATTTCCCCAAAAAGAGCATCGCTTTCAGTTTCGAAAGACGGTTGTAAACTTA
>CAYMDP010000019.1:0-48353 GCA_964389375.1 uncultured Pseudobdellovibrionaceae bacterium
GACTAGTTCCGCAGGGCGGCCCGAAGGGCCGACCGAGGATGTTCGACGGCTGAGGTGGAGCACTTATTAAGCAGAAATAGATATCTGAACCGAACTGGGGTGGACCGACTAAAGTTAGTCGCGGACTAAGCGGCTGTAACCACAGAACAAATTGTTGACACGGGGCTCAGTCGCCCTGCACAATCAAGCTGTAGGGTTTTTTGGGGGAATATTGTGGTTAACGGTAGTCTAGTGATGCTTTTTGTCTACTCTGTTGTGATCTTTTTTGTCGTCAACGTCATCGTCAATTAAGCGCAATAAGAGTTATTGATTAAAATGACTCAGCAAATTTACTAATTAAATTTACTGCGCAAAATTATAGATGTCGCGGTAATTTCGTCCGATTTCTTCGGAGTCCATTCCGTATCCAATAACAAAACGATCTTCGATGACTTTTCCTACATAATCCGGACGAATTGTTAATTCACGTCGTGCAGGTTTATCTAGAAGTGCGACAACTTTTAAAGACGCGGGCTCGGAAGCCAGAACACGATTCTTTAAAAAATTTAAAGTTCGTCCGGCGTCAATGATCTCTTCTACGATCACACAATGTTTGCCTTGGACGTCGACAGAAAGGTCTTTAATAATTCTACAACTTTGTCCCTTCGGTGAAGTGACATAGACAAAATCAATGACTTGAGGAAGGCGAATTTTTCGGACCAAATCCGAAAAAAATAAAACCGAGCCCTTCAGTGGGCAAATCATAACGATTTCTTTTCCTTCGTAATCGCGCTCAATCTCACGAGCCAATTGGCTAACAAGAGTTTCAATTTCTGCGGCGGTAATCCAGGGAATCATCCCCATGTACATTTGTGGCATTTGGCCAACTCCTCAATTAAAGTTGTACTTCCGTCAAATTTGTATAGTCCAAAGCGTCTGCTTTTTGAATCAACTGTTTTGCTTCTGTGTGGTCCGGCTCTCTGGCCAAAACTTCTTCCCAAGCTTCGATTGCCTCAGTCACTTGTCCGGCATCATAATGAAGGCGACCAAGTTGAACCCGAGCAGGTAAAAACTGTGGAAACTCCACAATTAAAGCCCTAAGCTCTTTACTCGCTTGCATGCTGTTACCAAG
Organism: uncultured Pseudobdellovibrionaceae bacterium; assembly: GCA_964389375.1. Taxonomy (GTDB): domain Bacteria; phylum Bdellovibrionota; class Bdellovibrionia; order Bdellovibrionales; family UBA1609; genus CAYMDP01. Next base: position 1,112 of record CAYMDP010000019.1, read on the forward strand.
CTCAATCCAACAGCGAACGATCTTCATAGAAAGCTCTGCCTTTCTGGTCGAAAGACGTCTGGCGGCCTCGTACTGCTCGAGGGCTTCATTTGGGCGCTGATAGCGCAAATACATTTCTCCAAGCTCATCATGCTTGTGAGAAAGCTTTTCGTTCATATGAGGATCATCAGAAGAAGAGCGCTCGGATAAAATATTGCGCGCCCCTTCAAAAACTTTTCGACCCTCTTCATAACGACCAAGATCATTTAATATAATGCTTAATCCAACCGATGAATCCGTAAAGGCCGGATCAATCTCAAGTGCGCGCTGAAAAGATCGGATCGCTTTATTAAACTTCCCTTGATCATAAAAAATCACACCAAGCATATGAAAAACTTCGGCGGACTTATAGCTTCGAAGAATCAACTGATTTAACAAGGGCTCCGCAGAACCGTAACTATTCGAATTAAACTGTTGGCGGGCCTCTTTTAAAACTTCTTCAAAGTCATCAAATGTCACTGCCAACCTCTTTTTTTAATTTGTTGGTTTCATCAGAATTTGGATAAGACGTCACAAGCTTTTGATAAAAAGCCCGAAGCTTGCTTTGGTCTTTCAGTTGTTTTGCACTCATTGCAGCTCCGTAAAGCGCCCGTGGCTCTAAACCAAGACCAGGAAAGTTTTTAAAAGTCGCTTCATAGCGCCCGAGAGCACTGTCGTATTTCTTCCGAATAAAATAAAAGTCCGCGATATAAAGTTCTTTTTCTCCGAGCATCTTAAGGGCCTTTGCTTTGTTCGCCTTGGCATCTTCTAAGAATTCGCTGGTCGTGTAGGACTGAATGACTTCATCAAAATAAAGAATCGATTTATCTGCCAAGGTCAGATCTCGATCGATCGTCGAAGGCAGTTGCTTAAAGTAACTTAAGCCCAATTGAAAAGTCGCGTAAGCAATCTTGGGATGAGCCGGCCGAAGTTCTTTAAAAAGTTGATAGGCATTTTGAGCCTCGATGTAGGCTTCACGCTTAAAGTGCAAGTCTGCAATCTTTAGCTCAGCATCGGGAGCAAAACGAGTATAGGGATGTTTGTTTTTAACCTGAGCATACTGAGCAATCGCTTCGTCATAGCGAGAGTTTTCTTCTAAACGCTCGCCCCATTTAAAGGCGCCTTCTGCAGAATTAGTGTCAAATTTTTCCTTAGAAGAACAGGCAGAAATCAAAAATAAAATAAGAAAAGGGAGTGTCCGTTTCATGTTGGCAGTCTACGAGGCGCCTGCATTTGAAGTCAATGCGTCTTTGCCGAGGAGCCAGAATTCAAGAGCGAAAATCGGTGGTCATCCTGTAGACCGTTCCCACAGTCAATTTTAAGACACTCGCCACGGGAATCGAGATCAACATTCCTAAAACACCCAGCAGCTGAGCGCCAACGATGATAGCCACAATAACGGTCACCGGGTGGAGGTTGACGATCTTTGCGACCACCAGCGGGATGATAAATACCGCGTCAATAAGCTGAGCAATAAAATAAACCAAAAAGACAAGCAGAAGATCCGCTCCGGCCGCGCCGTTAATCAAAGCGATCACAATCGCTGGAACCGCTCCGATAATTGGCCCAATGTAAGGGATCAAATTTGTGAGGGCCGCAAAAACGGCCAGAAGAACCGCAAAGGGGAAATTAATTAGAAAAAGTCCAAGCCAAGTTACAAAACCCACAATAATGGCTTCCAGAAGTCGGGCGCGAACGAACTGCCCCATCTGTTCGTTAATCTGATGATAAAGATTCAACATCGGCTCAAAAATCGAGTTCGGAACCAGAGCAAGAAGTGTTCGCGTCGCCGAGCGCCCATCTTTAATCATAAAAAAGGCCAAAAAAGGAGCCAGAAGCAGGGTTGTTAAGACGGTTCTAATAAAATTGGGGAAGTCCTCAAAAATAGAAGTGGCCCAGGGCTGAAGTTTGCCCTCGATTTGTTGGCTTAAATCCACAAGGTAAATGGATCCAACCAAAACTTCTAGCCGCTCTTCGGTTTCAGCGATAAGTCGACTGAAGCCCGCAATGTACTGCGGAAACTCATTTTTTAAAGTCATAAGCTGTTGAGAAATCAGAGGGGCTAGCCAAGAAACCGAAAGGGCCAAGATAATTCCTATAGCGAAAAAAATAAGAGTGGTCGCAAAGACTCGATGCATGCCAGCTCGTTCTAAAAAATTGACGGCCGGCCCAAGCATGTAGCTGATCACGAAGGCGACAAGCGAAGACCAAAGCATATTGTCGACGTACAAAATCGTCAGAAGAATCAACAACAAGACACCCAAAAAGGCGGCTAAGCGCGCAAGTGATTGGCGTCTTAAAAGCTGCTGCCGACGGGACAAAGTCATAATGTTTGGCTTTCGGTGTACTTTCGAACTTCTCTTTTCAGCTCAGTCACCCGATGAGCGGTTTCTTTAAGGCGTTTGCCCAGGATTTCGCTAAGGCGAGTCACAATTTTTACACCGGTAGATGGGTTTCGCTCGATGATCTCAGACAGGTCGGGTTTATAAAATCCTAGGACGACGACGTCATCCGCAGCCAAGGCCGTCGCGGTCCTGCGACCGTTTTCTTCCACCAGAGAAAGTTCTCCAAAAAAATCATCCGGGCCAAGTCGCGTGACGAAGACACTTTGTTTTTGTGGCTCATCAGCATCCAGATCTTCCACATAAATATCAACAGAGCCAGATACGACGATGTATAAGCCAACACCAACCTCGCCTTGGCGAAAGACGGCTTCCGTTGGACGGAAAGATCGCATGTGGACCAATTCTTTTACGAAAGTGATTTCTTTTGGGGTCAGAGTTTCAAACAAAAAATTACGCTTTAAAATCTGCGCGACGTCGTTACGCTTCTCATCTTTCTTAAACAAATTTTCCCAAAGATAATTCACCATAATGCTCGCCCCGATGTTTGAAAGACTTCAGACTTTTGCACCCAACCGGTCATGCCCCCGGGGTACTTCACTTGGACCCAATTCGAGTTTGTGGCACGCAGAAGAACTTCGATCCCCGCAGACACTTCGAAAAGTCCCGGCGCTTGGTCCGTCGGAGCACTTCGAATTTGTACCTTTTCTTGGACTAGAGTTCCCCTAGGAGAATAATAATCAAATGTTTTAGACAAAAGAAGTCCCAGAGAAAAAATCGTCAGAAGACTTAAAAAAATTCCATAAAAGGGAGTCGGCGGAAGAGGGTTTTCATCTTTTAGCGCGGCCCTTCTGCGCCCAAAATATGTCAGCAGCAAGGTTCCGGAGGCGATCAGGCAGAGCCCTAATATGGCGAGAAGTTTTCCGAAGCTAAGCCCCAGTAAAACGCCAGACCGAAAGGATTCCCATCCATTTGCTGGGGGCTGTGGAGCTAGGCGGGGAGTGATAAAGTTTAAAGCCTCCCGAGCCATAGAAAAATCTGGATCCAAAAAGAGAGCCCTGCGCCACAGCGCGGCAGAAAGGCCGGTTTGACCCAGCTTTTCCTCTGTCAGTCCCCAATTATACAAAATGCGTGTGTTGCCCGGCTCAAGTTCCCAGGCGCTTTTAAAAAACTCACGGGCTTTCTCCAATTCGCCTTCCTGAAAGGCTTGAATGCCAGACAAGTAGGGTCCTTGCGCCTCTGTAGAGCCAGCGGAGAGAGACAAGAGACTGAAGAATAATAGAACTAGGCCGAAGAAGAGGTTTTTCATGAATAAAGAGTGTAGAAAGAGTCTAGTGAACTGTCTATCATTTCATAGCTCTGTGCCATGACTTGTCTACATTTAGAAAGCAGGAGTAGATTATAGCTCTTCATAAGGAGTTATCATGTCCAAATTGTGGGGCCACGAACTAGAGTCTTCTCCGCTGATCCAAGAAAAAATTAAGTCTTTACTCACTGAGGTTCAGGCCGTCAGCGCTCATATAAAAACGGTTAAGCCTCCTGAAAGAGAGCTTGAGACAAAGTCAAAAGCCCAAATCGAAGCGGTCAATGCGTCTCGAGGGCGACCGCTTTTTTATAACTATATCGGAACAGGTGCGGGCCGTGGGCCTTACGTCGAACTCGAGGACGGGAGCATAAAGCTGGACCTGATTAATGGAATTGGGATTCATATCATGGGTCACTCACATCCAAAAGTTCTCGAGGCCAGTGTTCGCGGAGCCATCCAAGATATCGTCAACCAAGGTCACCTTCAGTCCAATCGAGAATACGGAGCCCTTTCAGAAAAATTGATTTCTCTTGCTAGCCGAAATAGTCGGATGAAGCATTGCTGGTTATCAACTTGTGGCACCATTGCGAACGAAAATGCCCTTAAGATTTCGCGACAAAAAAATACCCCAGCTCGCATGATTGTGACTTTCAAAGATGCCTTTGCCGGACGCAGTACCATGATGGCGGAAGTTACGGACAATCCGGCCTTCAAAGAAGGATTACCAACTTATGACGAAGTTTTAAGAATTCCATTTTGCAATAAATTTGACGACAAAATGTGTAAGATATCCTGCGGCAAAGAGAAGTCCTTGAATGCGCTAAAAGAACATGTTGCCCGTCATGAAAAAAATATTTCGGCTTTCGTCTTCGAGCCCATGCTTGGAGAGGGTGGATACAGAGTCGCCTGTCGTGAATTTTTCGAGCCGCTTTTGCGTTTTTGCAAAGAGAAAAATATTGCGGTTTGGGCGGACGAGATTCAAACCTTTACACGCACCGGACAGTTCTTTGCTTACGAAACTTTCGGCTTGGGTCAGTACATTGATATTTGTACGGTTGCAAAGACCGCTCAGGTTGGTGCGACTCTTTACACGGAAGAGTATAATCCAAAGCCCGGGCTTATTGCCGGAACTTTTGCTGGCTCGACGGCCGCTCTTTCTTCGGGCCTTGAAATCTTAAATACTCTAGATGACGGAAAGACGATGGGTCCCGAGGGGAAAATCCAGCAAATTCATAAAAGTTTTGTTGGAATGCTGAATCGCCTTAACGAGGGCTCTTGCAAGGGTTTGTTAAGAGATGCAGGCGGCTTAGGTCTAATGGTCGCAGTGACTCCTCTTGATGGATCAAAAGAAAAACAAATCGAATTGCTGAAGACTCTTTTTAAGAACGGATTGATTGCCTTTGGTTGTGGACGAGATCCTTATCGTCTTCGCTTTTTAATTCCTGTCGTGATGGAGCAGCAGGATATAGAGCTTGCAGGACAGATCATCGAAAAATCAGTTCTGGAGCTTGCTTGAATTTAATCGAAGTCGCGCGTCGGATGATTGCGATCGACAGCACCCCAAGCCATGGAACAAAAGAGCTTGTGGAGTATCTCTCGGGCCTTTGTGAGGGTCTGGGGCTTGCTGTTGAAATTCAGTCAGAGACGCTAAATGGGCTTGAGCAGTTAAATATTTTGGCTCGACCGAGTCGATCTAAGCCCGAAGAAGAGTTTTTGCTGCAGACAAGACTTGATACAGTAGAGCCGGGCAACTTCGCAATGTGGACGAAGACAGAAAAAAATCCATTTAACGCCAGTATCTACGGTGATGAGATGATCGGCCTTGGAGTTGCGGACTGTAAGCTTGATTTTTTATGTAAGATATCTGCGGCCCAAGAGTTTTCGCAAAAAAAAATGTCTAGGCCCTTTGTGCTTGTGGGAACCTTTGGAGCCCATAGTGCAATGACTGGGGCTCTGAAGTTGATGCGAAGAAAGCTAGTGAAGTCCAGGCAGGCGCTTATTGGCGAGGCCACCGGATTAAGATTAGTTCATGCAGGCCTTGGTTTGGCCGTTGTTGAAGTGTCGATCCCTTTTTCTGAGGAAGAGATTCGTTACCGCACAAATCACGACTTAATGGAGAGTGCCTCAACCCAAAGCCGAGTGTTTTCTGGCAAAGCGGCCCACTCTTCAAATCCAGAGATGGGGGAAAACGCGATTCAAAAAATGCTCGATACTCTTGATCAACTTCCTGAGGGGATTGTGATCATGGATATTGATGGGGGAATTAATCATAATTCGGTTCCCTCTTCCGCGGTTCTTGAAATTGATCTGGTCAGTGGAATCAAGGACCCAATGCTTCCAAAACTTCAGGCAGTGTCTCAAGCACTTAAAGATTTAGAGTTAGAGTTTAAGAAAGTTTCAGACGCTGAAATGACCCCTGCCCATGCGACAATGAATTTAGGAATGATCCGAATTTTTGAGGATCAAGTTCGGATGATGGGGAGTTGCCGCTTACCACCCTCGGTGTCCGATGTAACTTACCAGCGTTGGATGGAAAATCTTAAGATGGCTTGCGAAAAAGTGGGAGCAAGCTTTAGAGTGTGTGATTACAAAAAAGGTTTTTTTACAGCCTCAGACGCAGAGCTAGTGAAGCTTGGTCAAAAGACCTTAAAAACTATGGGCGAGTCTTCGGAGCTATTAAAAACGCCCCTAAGTACCGAGGCCAGTGTGTTTAGTCGGATGGGAATTGAGTGTTTAGTATTCGGACCCGGGCAAGGTGCTGGAAATTCCCATGCACCAAACGAAAAGGTCAAAATCTCTGATCTTGAGAAAGCGACTGAATTTTATAAAGAGATGATTAAGGAAGTATGTTTATGAATTTTTATGTCAGATCGGCAAAGCGAGAAGATGCCTCGCAACTCTACGATTTAGCGCGACAGTTTACGCTTCTTAACCTTCCTGCAGACAAAAAAATCATCGGAGACAAGCTTGAGCGTTCGACGGCCTCTTTTAAAGGGGAGCTTTCGAAAGCTGAAGCCGAGTACATGTTTGTCGTCGTTGATCGAGAGGACGGAAGTATTGCCGGAAGCTCGATGATCAGCGCAAAAAATGGAACTCCAAAGTCCCCCAATTTCAGTTTTAAGGTTTTAAAAAAGGAACGCTTTAGTCGGGATCTTGGTGTCGGCTTTATTCATCAAATTTTAAGGTTAAACATGAATACTGACGGGCCGACAGAGGTTGGCGGACTTGTCGTAGATAAGTCCTACCGTCGGCGTCCGGAAAAAGTCGGAAAACTAATTAGCTTGTGCCGACTGCTTTACATAGGAATGCATCAAGACCAATTTGAAAAAGAGCTTCATGCAGAAATGGCGCCGCCTTTAACGGATGAGGGACGAAGTGAATTTTGGGAATCTTTGGGCCGAAGATTTACGGGCATGCCTTATAAAGAGGCCGACATGATTTCTCAGCAAAACAATGGCTTTATTCAAAGCCTCTTTCCTGAAGAAGATATTTATCTTTGTCTTTTGGATTCTAAAGCCCGACTTGTCTTGGGAAGAGTCGCGGAAGAAACTCAGCCAGCTCTTCATTTACTAAACCGAATTGGTTTTCGTTACAAAGAAGAAGTAGATCCCTTTGACGGAGGTCCGCATTTGTCTTGTCCGACCGAAGAGTGTTTGATTGTTAAGAATGCAAGCCGCCGAAAAGTGAAGCGAGGATTAAAGGCCGCCTTTTCGTCCTCCGCTTTAATCGGCATTGACCGTGAAGATGGATTTTTGGCAGGGGCCTCTCCTTATGCCTTTGATGGAGATTCTGTTGTTTTGCCAGAGAGCACTTGTATTACATTGGATTTAGCCGAGGGAGACGAGATCTACGTCTCTCCCGAATTATAGGAGTAAGCGATGTCGAGTTTAAACACGATTGAGTTTTTGGGCGACTATATCGGTGGCCGATTTGTTAAACCGGATAAAGAAGATATCCAGTGGGATGTCCACAGTCCTGCGGATTTAAAGGATCTGGTCATCTCACTTCGAGGTCAGAATGATCACGTCGAAATGGCCTGCTTGGCCGCGCGAGAAGCCTATGCTCCTTGGACCCATACCCCCACAGCGGATCGTTATCGTCTACTCAATAAACTTAAAGAGCTATTGACGGCTAAAGCAGACGAGCTTGCAGAAGTGATTTCTCGAGAAACGGGGAAACCCCTTTGGGATTCAAAAACAGAAGTCGCCGGCATGATGGGTAAATTTGACGTCACCATGAACCACTCCATGAAGCTTGTGGCTGAGGAGAAAGTCGAAAATGCTTTGCCGGGAATTGACGGCTTTATTCGTTACAAATCCCGCGGTGTCATGGCGGTGATCGGCCCCTTTAATTTTCCGGGTCACTTACCGATGGGCCATATTATTCCGGCCCTTGCTTGTGGAAATACCGTGATCTTTAAACCCTCCGAAAAAACTCCCGCGGTCGGTCAGTTTATTGCTGAGCTTTTTCATAAGGCAGAATTCCCTAAAGGTGTTTTTAATCTTGTTCAAGGAATGGGCGAAGCCGGTAAAAAATTGGTCAGCAGCGAATACGTCGATGGCATTCTATTCACCGGGTCCTACGATGTCGGCCTCAAGATTAAACAAGAGACCCTGACCCACCACTGGAAGATTCTGGCTCTCGAGATGGGAGGAAAGAACGCAACGATTGTCTGGGACGATGCGGATTTAGAAAAAGCGGTCTATGAAACCTTAGTTGGGTCCTACCTTGGGACCGGACAGCGCTGCTCTTGCACAAGCCGGATTATACTTCATAAAAAAATTAAAGATGCATTCTTGGATAATTTCTATCGGGCGGCCAAGAAACTGAGTGTGGGCCACTGGAAATCCAACTCCTTTATGGGGCCCTTAATTTCAGCGGATGCAGTCGAAAAGTATTTGCGCTTTCAAGAGATTGCCAACCGCGAAGGGGCAGAGTCGATGATGAGAGGCAAAGCCTTAAGTCTAGATCACGAAGGCTATTATGTGACCCCGAGCATTCATTTGGTAAACAAGTTCGACGAAAAATCGGTCTATCAAAAAAGTGAAATATTTGGACCCAATGTGGCCATCTACGAGGTGGATGATTTTAAGGAAGCGATTCACATCAACAATGCCTCTGGTTATGGTTTGGTGATGGCGCTGTTTTCTAAAGATCGAAAGCTTTATGAGCAAGCCCTTATTGATGCGCGAGTTGGCTTGATCAATTGGAATCGATCGACCAACAGAGCCTCTTCAAAACTTCCTTTTGGCGGAATGGGGAAATCCGGAAATGATCGGCCCTCGGCTCACTTTGCTGTTCAGTATTGTACAGTTCCTTATGCTTGCCTTGAGGATTTTACGGCCTTTGACAGTAAGGCCCTACTTCCCGGCCTTCAATACGAGTATCAAAAGTGAAAAAACTGATCGCATTCATTATTGGACTAGGTTTTTTTCTTGGTGCAGTTTTGTCCCTTGAGGCTTATCGCTTTGTAAAAACGGGCTATGAGTCCCCAGGAGTGGAAAAAGTTTTTGAAGTTCAGCGAGGACAAAGCTTTGCTCAAATTGCGAGAAGGCTTCAGCAAGACGGCCTGGTGTCTTCCGCTGAAAGATTTCGAATATACGGACGACTAACAGGCCTTGCGACCCAAGTTAAGGTGGGCGAGTACGCATTAAGCTCAAAAATGAGCCCGGCTGAAATTCTTGCTCTTCTTCAAACGGGCAAAAGTATCTCACGAGCAGTGACATTTCCCGAAGGCAGCAATATTTACGAAATCGGAAAAATTCTAGAAACCCATGGAATCATTTCTGAAGCAGACTTCGTAAAGATGGCTCACGACCAAAAATTGATAAAAGAACTTTTAGGAGAAAACTTTATTAGTCTTGAGGGCTACTTATTTCCTGAGACCTATATGGTGACGAAATACACTAAACCTGAAGAACTTGTCCGATCAATGGTGCGTCGGTTCTTAGAGGTGTGGGCCCAGATTTCTAACCAGCGAGACGAAAGCTCCATAAGCATGAATCGGCATCAGGTCATAATTTTGGCGAGTGTCATCGAAAAAGAAACAGGAGCACCAGAAGAGCGTCCACGCATTGCTTCTGTATTTCATAATCGGCTAAAGAAAAAGATGAAGCTTCAAAGTGACCCCACAATTATTTACGGTCTTTGGGAAGAGCGCGGAGAACGAACGCAGAACATCCGTAAAGGCGACATCTTGTCGAATACCCGCTTTAATACCTATGTAGTTCCGGGCATTCCAGCAGGCCCCATTGCAAACCCAGGCAGAGAAGCCATTATGGCGACCTTGGATCCGGAGGATACCGAGTATCTATTTTTTGTAAGTAAAAATGATGGAACTCATGTGTTTACGAAAACCTATGAAGATCACAAAAAGGCGGTCGCGCAGTTTCAGTTGAATTCCGCAGCCAGAAAAGGAAAATCCTGGAGAGATATGAAGCCTAAGGCTGAAAAATAGAAAGCCGACTTGCTATTCAGTCGGCGCAGGAGTTGGTGGACTGGGTTTCGATTCTTCGACGGGAACCACAACAGGTGCAGGCGCTAGGTTCGTCCGAGTCAGCTTTGTAATTAACTTAATTTTAAGTCCATTCTCGTATTGGTCGACAGACCGGATCTCGAACGAAGTGTCCGAGATTTTGAATAGTGCAAATTCAGACTGAGTCGTCGGTTTTCCCAAAAAAACTTTTGAGGGGGACTCATTTTTAAGATCAGTTCCATCTTCGAAATCGAGAGTGCGTCCGTTTGCATCAAAGGTAACCGGAAAGTTTCGAGTTGAAATATCGGCTTTGTTCTCTGCATCGACAGTCATCGCAGAAACTCCCGAGACCTCGTAAGCGACACTTAAGCCTGCACGAAAACCTCGAACACAAAGTCCAGATCCTTGAAATGTCTCGCGTCCTTCGATCTTTTGTTCGCGAACATGAATCACAAGTTCCTTTTCTTCCCGCTTATCTAAAATATAAACTTCGGCCCCAGCATAGGTGTAGATCCCGGGAGGAATTTGTTGATCCGAAAGTTCCAAAGAAAGTTTCTGTGCGCCCGCGACTTCCATTTGAATTGGATCATAACCTTCTCGGCAGGCGCCGGCGGGATCAATGCGCCGACTTCCACCATCCGAGCAAGAAAGAATCGTCAAAAATAAAGAAAGAAAGAGTGAGGCAAAGCTTAGGATTTTATTCATGAAATTGATTTACCATGTCGCATCGCGTCGGTCAAGGATTAAGGGCAGTAGGTAAAAAAGATGCCTTATTCCAATGGTTTATCGAATTGCTTCGAAGCGTTCTGTGCTTGGGTTGAAGCGATAGGCATTAAGCCGGGCGACCATATTCTCATCAAATGTGGGGGCAATAAGCTCGTTTTTTCCGTCTCCATCCAGGTCAAGAATCGCTAGCCTTGTGGCCTCTCCGGCAATATCGAAGTAACCATCATAGGGGTCATCAATAGAAATTCTCTCCATCAAAGGACGGACTCCAACTTCCATTGCACCTAAAAATTCGAGTGAGATTCCCATGCGAGTTTTTAGTTTCAAAACTTTAACAACGCTTCCGTCATTTTTTAAGTCACCCACGACAGTCGAAAGAATTTCTCGTCGTTCACCTCCAAGCGGAGAGAAGATCTGGGCGCGCAAAGAGGAGCTAAGGGCCAAGATTAAAGAAAAAACAAAAACTGGACCGGCGATCAAAAATGAAATTTTTAGATTCATACTTCTATTCTAAAGAACTTGCAGATTCATGCAAGGCGATAAAGCTTAATAGACGTCCAGTTTGGCCTTTAGAGGCGCGGTATGAGTGCAGATCAGGGTGTGAAAAGGTATCTAGATCCAGATGATGAATACGAACTTCAGGATTCGTCTCAAGGGCGCCTGTGGCGGAATAAATTTGCTGATAAAGAATTTGCTTTAGATCAATATACACCTTGCTTGGATCCGGGTGTTTTAAAAAAGTCTTGCGCTCGATTTCGGCAGAATTTCGTTGGGTTTGATCTAGAGCCAATCGAAGTCGCTCAGAGACATCTAAGCCCACCTCAAAACTTTTAGGCCCAATATGAGGGCCAATAAAAATATCAAGGCTTGCTGATGGCGAAAGCTTTGACAAAGATTCACCAAGAATATTTTGTTCAACCCCCCGCCAACCCGCGTGGATTGCGAGAATCTGCTGATTCGAGCTTACGAGCACGGGAATGCAATCAGCGGTTTGAACGACTAAAGCTAAGTTCAATTTATCGGTAAAGTGTGCGTCGGCTTCTCTGACAATATTGCGTTCAGCGGCGATACAAGTTTTTCCGTGGACTTGTTTTAGAATAGAAAACTCAAGGCTCGGATAAAACGACTTCAAATCTTCTAGGCGCGAATGCCTAGAGCCAAAAAATACGAAGCCCCCGGGAAAACGATGCTCCCAGCCTCTTATGCTTTGATCTTTTCGCTCGACAAATTTATTCATTTCAACAATTCAGCTAAAAATAAAAGATCCCTGGGCCAATCACTTTTAAAAACCATATTCACATGAGTTCTGGGGTGTGTAAAGCCAAGCTCCGCCGCGTGAAGGCCGATGCGTTTCATGTCACCGATTTGTTTTCTAAGAGTGCTACTATCTATAGATTTCAGCCTCGAGGTGCTTCCGTATAAAGAGTCGCCAAGGATAGGATGACCAAGCTCCGACAGGTGAACGCGGATTTGATGCGTTCTTCCGGTCTCGAGTTTGCAGTGGATAAGACTAAATTGAGTCCCTTTACTTTGAACAAAATTATAATGTGTGACGGCTCGTTTTCCTGCAGAGCCAAGGCTAGGGCCAGATCTGGGTAGACTAGCAAAGCGCTTTCGGTCCTTTGGATGTCGAAGTAAATAAGACTCGATTCTGCCCTTGGTTGTATTGGGGACTCCATAGACAAGAGCCCAATAAATTCGATGAACAGATTTTTCTTTAAACTGTTGGGCCAGAGCTGCGTGAGTGAAATCATTCTTCGCGACAACAAGAAGCCCACTGGTGTCTTTATCTAGACGGTGGACAATTCCGGGACGCTTTTCAGAAAAGCCCATCGAAAGATCCGATGTATGATGAACCAGCGCATTGACCAAGGTGTCTTGGCTATGACCAGCTGCCGGATGAACGACAAGCCCCGCGGGTTTATTTAATACAATAAGATCCTTATCCTCAAAAACGATATCAAGAGGCAAATCCAGTGGCTCAATTTTTCCCTCATCATAGACGGGAAGATCCACAGTAATTTCGTCGGTGGATTGCACGAGATAAGAGGACTTTGGCAACCGGCCCTTAACTTGGACTAAACCAAGATCTAAAAGCTTTCCGGCTCTGGAGCGAGTGCCAATGTCTGGATGATTCGCCAGCACTCTGTCGAGTCGCAGGCCCTGAAGAGAATCGGCCACCTGAATCTGAAGTTTTCTGGTTTTCACGTTTATTCCGCTTGCGGGCGGGCTTTACGGAAATATTCCATGTAAGAATTGGCAATATGGGTGTCATTAAGGCCCAAGGCTCGCGCGATTTGACCCACAAATCCTCGAACAAAAACTGGGGCCGGAAGAGCTGAAAAATTATTTGCTTCAAGTGCAATTAAGTAGGTCTTGCTGATTCGGACAAATTCGACGATCTGTTCGGGTTGCACATTCTTGTAAAGGCGAATGCGCTTTAAAAAAGCCCCATCCATTTCTTTTGTCTCTTGGATTTCTTTCTCGAAAGCGGGATCAACTTTGTAGATGCCAAAACGTGTTCGAGCTTCGCCGGACTTCAGTTCTTGGGAGTTTTGCTTGGGCGAGCTAGTCACAGGAGCCTGAAAGGTCTTTGGCGACTCTTTCGGTTCGGTCGGTGGCTCGGGAGTTTTCTCTGCCAAGCGACCGCGGACTAACTGAAGATCATAGTCACGTCTGCGCCCAGGGGAGCTGAGTGTCGAAAAAGCTTCTTCAATAAGACCCAGTAGCTCTCGGGCTTCGGCCGGAGTAAACATTGTGTAAAGTGCGGGTCCATCAATGGTGTAGGCTTCTTTGGCTCGATGATAGGCGTGAAGAATATCGTGGGGAGCGGCGTCCGGGGCAACTTCAAGCACTTCATAATAAGTTTGGCTGCTTAGTTTCTGCATACATTTACCCGGCGGCTTTTTTTAAGTTAGCACCACATAATTTGCGCGAAATGTTCATCAGCTGAGAATATAGTTTCGAATGAGGATATTCGGTCAACAGAGGCTTTCGTTTTCTTAAAGACTGCCAAACAGCATTGTCGTATTCAACGTGCCCTAAAAGACTTACCGGTACGCCAAAATACTTTCGGCTAACACTTTGAATTGAAGGTCCAAGATCGATATCTTTAAGCGACCGAGCTTGATTTAAAATAATCTCAAACTCTAGATTAGAGATGACGCTCTTCAACTTTTGACCCTTCTCTGTGTCTTCTTTAAGAATCGCCCGAATAAGGTCCGAAGGCGATCGCACAGCGTATTCGTTGCGGTTTCTCATAATGTGTTGAATCGTATCAGCAAGACCTAATTGAAATTCATATCGACGAATTTTTCGATAAAATACCGACTTCATAAATCGGTATGCATTCTCAATGCTCGAAGGCTCTGGTGTGCAAACAACAATCTTCTTATTCGCCATAAGAAAAAAGTCTAAAGTCGTCTCGTGAGTTCCGGCACTTAGATCAAGGATCGTAAATTCAGAATCTAAATTGAATAAAGAGCTCATCAGTCTAGATTTTCCGGTTTCGGTCAAGGCAACCGTATCGAAGGTATCAGAGGCCCCAGAGATAAAGCCTAAGTTGGCAAACTTCGTAGGCGTCACAACATCTTTTAACTGAAGACTGTCGTCACTGAGATATTCATTGATCCCGATTGGAGGAAGCCCCTCACCGATGCAGGTGTGAAGATTTGCAGCACCCAGATCCATATCAACAAGAGTGGTTTTATGTCCCATCTGAGACAGAAAAATCGCAAGGCTTGAGCTAACCATAGATTTTCCAACGCCACCTTTTCCGCCACCAACGGCAATAATACAGGATTTCGGAGAAACCTGTCCGCGAAGCTGGTAGATTTTTGGTGAGTTAGAACTCTCGCTCACTTTATGCCCTTGTTCGTCAAAGTTCGAAAATCAAAGTCGTGGTGGGGGCTTAAGCAAACCTCCACGCAATTTCTCTTCGGCTTCTGACGCGCGTATATAAAGGGGCAAGACTTTGTCCCACTGCATTTTTTTTATTTTATCTTCCTGGATGATGGTCCAAATTGTGCGCGCATCAGGAAATTGAGCAAGGCTTTGGTCCAGAGAAAGGTGGTTTTTGGCGCTTTGCCCAAGATCTTCTAGGCAAAGGTCGAGTCCATCGCCGATTGCTAAACAGTCCTTATTTATAATGGATTCGACCTCTTTGGCGCGAACAGCTCGAGTTTCGAGCCATTGAACCACCTCGGTCCCGTTCATTTCAAATCCAGAGATATAATACATATTTTTAAAGGCCAAATTGATCACCAGGACAGGAAGTTTAGATTTCTTAAGGGCTTCGCTTGCAAGGAGGCGGTGACTGCTTATGGCAAAGCAGTCTTTTTTAAGGGCGTAAGAAAAACTTCGGACCAGGCTTAAACCAACCCGGATTCCCGTAAAAGATCCCGGACCGACACCAATTGCATAAGCCTCGATTTCAGAAAGACCAATCTGATTTTTTTTCAGCAGACTCTCGAGAAAAGCTGTGACCAGCTCACTATGTGAGTTTTGTTTTTCCCAACAGACAAAATCGACGAGGTCATTTTTATCTGATGCGGCCCTGATAAGAGCCAATGAGCCACGGCTCGTACTGGTTTCGACCCCTAAAACGAGCATGCTTACCAAGAGTTAAAAAGGTTTGTGATGTCATTAAAAAGCGCAAAGGCCATTAAGGACATCAATAAGACCAGACCCACTTGCTGGGCAATCTCCATTTTTCGCATGCTCAGTGGGGCCCCTCGGATGGCCTCAATCGTAAAGAAAACGAGATGTCCCCCGTCAAGGATAGGGACCGGCAAAAGATTCACTAAAAATAGGTTTAAGGAAATAAAAGCCATCATCGCAAGAAAGGAAGTCAAACCAACCTGAAAAGATTTACTCGCAAATCTTCCGATGGTGATAACCCCGCCAACATTTTTAGAAGAGATCTCGCCCTGAACTAATTTTGCAAGCCCCACGGCGATCATCCCGCTGACTTCAAAAGATTTAAAAATTCCCCGGTGGATTGCCTCCAAGGGATTCGAGGTGCTGATAAGGACCGGTGCGGCGGTCGTGTGAAGGTAGCCCGACACAATTCCGACCGTGAAGCGCTTATCTTCTTTTCCATCTTGAGTCATCAGGCTGGTCATTTCTGGCGCCAAGGTCAGGCGAAGGGCCTCTCCAGATCTGAGAACCGAAAATTCTAAGGGGCCCTCAGAAGCCTCAAACTTTTTCACTCGCTCCACGACGTCTTGCCAACTATGAATGCTTTCAGAATTTACCGCAATCAGCTTATCAGCGGGAAGTAGACCGGCCTGATCGGCAGGGGATCCGGGTTTAATTTTGTAAAGATAAAGCTCTCCAGATTCAATGCCAATGGATTCTAAAATCGATTCATTCGGAAGACTTCGGCTGAGTTCTAAATTGATTTTTCGAGCCTCGGCGTTTTCATCAAGGATCGAGCGGACCTCGACCTCAACAGAAGTGCGTCCACTTGCCAGAATTCGATTAAACTCGGGCTCCAGGTCCCTGAAGAAATCCAAAGCTTTTCCATCGACAGAAATAAACTGATCTAAAGCCTTCAATCCAGATTTTGCAGCAAGGCTTTGAGGATCTTTAATTCCAATTACAGAAGACAGAGCTTCGGGAGTAAGACCAGAAATGGTTCCAACGAAACTCTTTGCACTTAAGATATTGTCCGGTGGGGCGGCTTGAGGCGTTGCAGTGATAGTCACTTCCGCTTCTTCGCCAGACCTTTTTACTAGAAGTTCTAACTTTCGGTTGGCCGACTCTTCAATGGTCTTACGAACGTCGACCCAGGACTTAATTTCTTTTCCGTTAATTTTTAAAATTTCGTCGCCGGGCCTAAAACCAGTCTGATGGGCGACAGAGGCTTGATCGAGATCGCCAACGATGGCCGCGGGAAGTTGCTCTCCGAGCAGGGCAATTGCTGCATACAAAAACATTGCGAAAAATAAATTCATCAAGGGGCCAGCCAGTACAATTCCGATTCGTTGACCCACCGGCTTATGCAAAAACGAATAGGGTTTGTCTGCAGCAGAGACCTCTGCAGTAGGATCATCCCCAAACATTTTCACATACCCACCGAGTGGAATCCAAGAAACGCAATAGGTGGTGTCGCCGCGCTTAACCTGAAGAATTTTCTTTCCAAAGCCCAAGCTAAAGACTTCGACACGAACACCAAAAAATTTTGCGACGAGAAAGTGTCCGAGCTCGTGGACAAAAATCAGAAGTCCAAGAAGAATAACAAAGGGACCGATGTGAGAAAGCGCACCCTGAAGCCAACTTAAGATTGTAATCATCCTAATATGTTACTGAGCCCGAGATGAAAGTTCCAGAGAAAAGGCGACAAAATAAAACCAAGGTGCTGCGAGAAGAACCCCGTCAATTCGGTCTAAGACCCCACCATGGCCTGGAAGAAGTTTTCCGGAGTCCTTTACGGCACTCACACGCTTAATTAAAGACATCAGCAGATCTCCCGTTTGGGCAAAGACTCCGCCGATCACACTAGCTAGACCGACAATAGGCCAGAAGTCCTGAAATAAAAAGAATCCAAAAGCAAGGCCAATCAGGCCAGAGCCAGCCAGGCCGAACAGACTTCCAGTCACAGTTTTTTTAGGCGAAATCTGCTCGATCAGCTTTGTTTTTCCAAAAGAAATTCCGCCGAAGTATGCCGAGGTGTCTCCGGCAAAAACCACTACAAGAAATAACAAAAACCATTCAACTCCAGATTGAAGGGTCAGGATTTGGATCGCCGCAAAAGAACACAGAAGACAGTAAAGTAGTCCCAGGGATCCACAAGACAGAGCAGAAAAAAGTTTATCAGGCGAGCTGTCCTTGCGGTGCAAGATCAATAGACCGAAAGACAAAACCGAAAAACCCAAGGCGAAAATAAGCCAAGGGGGAAGGCCAAAATTTAAGTGCATACCAATAAGACTTAGTAGCGAGATCGTAAAAAACAGCCATCTCGAAATTTTGCGTGTCGAAAATAAAGCGCGAGCAATTTCGTTAATTCCAAGTGTAACAAAAAACAGACAAAACAAGACAAGGCCCTCTTGTCCCGCGTACAGATAGCTCGAAAATATAAAGGCAACAGCGGCGAGGGCTGACAGAGCTCTAATTGCGAGGGTGTTCAAGGGGATTGACCTGCTCGGCGGTTTTGCCAAACCGTCGCTCTCTTGAAGTATAGGATTTCAGCGCCAACAAAAGGTCTCTCTCTTCGAAGTCGGGCCATAGACAATCGGTCACATACAACTCGCTATAAGCTGCCTGCCAAAGGTAAAAATTAGAAAGTCTTAGCTCTCCAGAGGTACGAATTATTAGATCGGGGTTGGGCCATTGGGCCGTTGAAAGCTCAGAGCAAAGGTGGTCTTCGGTAAGCTCGTCGGCTTTAAGTTCGCCCGCTTCAACTTTCTTAGCCAGTCTTTGAACCGCCCCAGTGAGGTCCTGCTTTCCACCATAGCTTAATGCAAAGATGAGCTTCATGCCGGTGCAGTGTGCGGTCGCGGCTTCAGTTTCTTTAACAATCTTTTGCACGAATCCGGGAAGGCGATCAAGTTCGCCAATGGAATGAAATTGAATATTGTTTTTAAGTAAGGTCTCAACCTCGCGGCGCAGATGCCGTGCCAAAAGGTGCATCAAAAAGGTCACCTCTTCTTCAGGCCGCGACCAATTTTCGGTGCTAAAGGTAAATAAAGTCAGATGAGGGATCTTAAGTTCCGCGCACTCTTCAATAATTCGCTTCGCAACCTTTGCGCCTCGGATATGGCCATAGATACGATTATGACCGCGAGCCTTTGCCCAGCGCCCATTTCCGTCCATAATTATCGCAAGATGCTCTAGCGGTTTCACAAATTAAGTCCTATTTGCTTAGATTAAACCGTCATTAAGTCTTTTTCTTTATCAGCAGAAATCTTATCGACTTTTTCGATATAAGAGTCTGTGATTTTTTGAACTTCTGTTTCGCCACGCTTTTGGTCATCTTCACTGATGGCCTTATCTTTTTGCGCCTGTTTGATTTTTTCGTTCGCATCTCTGCGGGCCATGCGCACGGCCACGCGGGCATCTTCGACGATCTTCTTGATTTGCTTCACCATATCTTTACGTCGCTCTTCAGTTAGCTCAGGGACCTTCAGGCGAATGACTTTTCCGTCATTCTGAGGAGTCATTCCAATATCACTTTTTACAATTGAAGATTCGATCTCTTTAAGAACGGACCCATCCCAAGGGGCGATCAGAAAAGATCTTGCATCGGGAGTTGAAAGTGCAGCGACCTGATTTAGTGGAGTCGGCGTTCCATAGTAATTGACCCGTATCGAATCGAGCATCGAAACTTGAGCGCGCCCAGTTCGTACTTTTTTAAGTTCGTTTACCAGCGCTGCAACAGCGCTTTCCATCTGCTCTGTTGCCATTTTCTTTGTTTCTTCAATCATGGAGTCCCTCCTCGAATCGATTAGCCGTGAACTAAAGTTCCGACTTTTTCCCCAGAGAGAACCTTTACGAGGTTTCCGGGTGTGTTCAGATTAAAAGTAATAATTGGAAGCTTGTTGTCCATACAAAGGCTGATCGCGGTTGAATCCATCACCTTAAGGCGTCGATTTAAAGCATCGATGTAGGTAAGATCCTTAAACAAAGTCGCATCCGAATGAATCATAGGATCTTTGTCGTAGATCCCGTCAACTTTGGTCGCCTTTAAGATGACTTCCGCGTTAATTTCCATCGCCCGAAGGGCGGCCGCGGTATCCGTCGTAAAGTAAGGATTTCCAGTGCCTGCAGCAAAGATCACAAGGCGACCTTTTTCTAAGTGGCGAATGGCTTTTCTGCGAATATAGGGCTCAGCAATCTCAGCCATTTCAATGGCCGACTGAACTCTTGTCGCAAGACCAATTTTTTCTAGGGCATCTTGCATGGCCAAGGAGTTAATACAGGTCGCAAGCATTCCCATATAGTCAGAGCTGGCTCTGTCCATCCCTTGAGCAGAGGCCGCAACACCTCTAAAGATATTTCCGCCACCAATGACAAGGCCAATTTGGATTCCCATGGCGGCCGACTCAGCGATATCGTTAGCAATGCGACTTAATACAGTGGTGTTAATCCCGCTACTTCCTTCTCCGGCCAGGGCTTCACCACTGACCTTAAGAAGGACTCGCTTATATGATGTTTTTGCCAAAATTTATCCCTTAACTTGTGCTGCAACTTCTTCTGCGAAATTCATAGATCTCTTCTCTAGCCCCTCGCCGAGTTCGAAGCGAACAAAGCGACGAATCACGATGTTCTCACCGATCTTTGCGATAGACTCGTTGAGGTATTCGCGAATTGTTTTGTCGGGATTTTTTACGAACTTTTGATCTAAAAGGCAGATCTCGGCGGCCCATTTGTTAATTTGGCCGTCTACGATCTTATCGACGAAGTCAGCTTTTTTGCCTTCTTCAATCGCCTTTTGACGCAAAACTTGTTTTTCTTTGTTTCGGACTTCTTCTGGGATTTCTTCGGAAGAAACAAATTGAGGGCCCATCGCCGCGATATGCATAGCTACATCTTTTACGAAAACTTGAAAGCCTTCGTTTCTCGCAACGAAATCGGTTTCAGAATTTACCTCTAATAAAACTCCGATTCGTCCAGAGCCATGGATGTAGGCTTCTACCACACCTTCTGCAGCAATTCTTCCAGCTGCTTTCGCCGCTTTGCTAAGTCCCTTAACTCGAAGCCACTCAACAGCGCGCTCAAAGTCTCCAGAGCTTTCAAGAAGTGCTTTTTTGCAATCCATCATTCCGGCGTTTGTTTTTTCGCGCAGTTCTTTAACCAAATTTGCAGTAATAGACATCTGACTATCCTTCTTTGAAATCGTTAAAATTAAGCTTCGTCGTTAGAAGATGAATCTTCAGTCGACTCGGCCTCAACTTCACCAGACTCAAGCTCCATCGCAATTTCGACGTCTTCAGCAAGTCCAGCGGCAACTAGCTTACGGCCTTTCGAAACCTTCACTACAGCAGGTCCACCAGGTCCAGCGGCCTTTTGTGCAACAGCTTTTTCTTCAGGGGCAGCAACTTGCTCTTTAGCAACTTCTTTATCTGCCATGCTGCGAATCTTTTCAGACCACTCTTTAGAGCCTTCTAAAAAAGCCTCTGCAATCAGGTTTGCGAACAATTTGATCGAGCGAATCGCATCATCGTTTCCAGGAATTGGGTATTCGATGATTTCGGGATCTACGTTTGTATCGGCGATTCCAACAACTGGAATTCCAATGCGCTTGGCTTCTGCAACGGCGATGTGCTCTTTGTTAAGATCCACAACAAACATGCAAGAAGGCGGCTCTTTCATTTCGCGAATGCCTTCAAGGTAGTCATTTAAACGGATATATTCTTTTTCGATTGAAGCACGCTCTTTTTTAGAGAAAAAATCGAGCTCTTTCTTTTCGCGCATTTGATCAATTTTTTTAAGGCGATCAATGCTGGTTTTGATCGTTTGGAAGTTTGTTAGCATTCCGCCGAGCCAACGCTTGGTTACGAAGTACTGACCTGATTTTTTTGCAGCCTCTTGGATGGGCTCGACAGCTTGTTTTTTTGTTCCGACGAAAATCATTTTTCCGCCTTCAGAAGCCATCTTTCGAACATACTCAGCGGCGTTCTTCGCGCTGACCACGGACTTTTGAAGATCGATGATGTGAATCCCGCCTCTGTCTGTGTAGACAAAAGGTTTCATCTTTGGATTCCATCTTTGCGTTTGGTGACCGAAGTGGACGCCTGCGTCCAACATGTCTTTCATGGTTAGATTTGCCATATTTTTCCTCTCTGGTTAATCCGCCCCTCAGCATGGGCCCAAAAGGGACCAGAGATTGCCAAGGGTGTGTTATTTAAAGTGCACTCTCGGATAGCACAATCAGGCTAAGGGGGCAACTGATTGAATATTTTCGGAAGGGGCCTCTAATGGGGGCTGGAGGAAAAGATTTTGAAGCATTTCAAGGCTTCCGACTAAACCAGGCTTAGAGGACAAGAGGGCATGAGAGATCGCAAAATTGCTGAGGCCCGGGACCTTTAGGCCATCTTTTAACTTCAAATCGACTGGTCCGTAAACGCCGGTTCGGACCGAGATTTTTTCCATAATGAGCTGATCAAGGCCTTCAGGAAAAGCCCGTTTTATTTGTCTTTTCATGTACTTAATGGCGCCGCTAAGGTGTTCGTTGTCTTCTGTCAACTCTTCGGGAATAGGTGTCACCCATATCGAAAGTTGGCTTTCATCTGGATTTTTAGGCCAAAAGCGTCCAAGGCAGGGTTCGAATTCCTTAGTAGATCCGTATAAAAAGTGCAGGCCTTCGGGACTCTGCAGAGAGACCGGAGTTTTGTGGATAAAGCTTAGGACAAGTTCGCTCCAGCTTTTGTTTCGGGCCAGGCGCTGGCGGAATTTATCGGGAAGTTGCTCGTTAAAGGCTTTAAGCCTCATCGGCGAGGCCGCCCAAATAAACTGATGGGCAAAAAGCTCTTCGGCGGCATTTAGAGTCAAAGAAATCACCTTGTCGTTTTCGTAAGTCAGTCCTGTGACCTCAGAGAGAGTGAAAACTTCACCGGTAAAAAGTCGAGCCATTTCTTCGACCAAGGCCTCTTCCGAAAGCGAAAGACGCAAATGTGAAGATCTGTTGTAGCAGGATAAAAAATCCAGAGAGGCAAAGCTTTGGTCCCCAAAGCCAACAAAGGTCTTAAGTTCGCCGCCATCAAAAGTCAGAGGGGCTTGTTCGAAGCGCTCCCAGCTAAGATCAAAGGGAAGAATACCCTTAAGCCATTCAAGCCCGCCTTCGGCTTCTGGAGTGTCCGGCAAAAAATTAAGAGATCCAGCAAGGTTTCCGCTTTTGGTTTCGATTGCTTTTTGCGTCCCACCCAAAGCTTCGCGCGCCTCAACAAGGGCCACCCTTTGCCCCATTTTCTGCAAATGATAAGAAATCAAAAGCCCCTGAAGGCCGCCGCCAACAACTACAGAATCAAAGGTCTTATTTTTTGCACTCGCCATGTTCCTAAGATCATAAACCTTTAGGGTCTTTTCAAGTGCTTATTAAGAATTGAGGCGAGATTGCGCAAAAAATGGGCGAAAACACGCTTCGAGCGAGGAGATTTACGAATCCATTGCGCGAGGGGAGGTGAGATTTTGTAGTAGGTTAGGATGAAGCCACGTCCAAGAGCATGAGGCTTTAGGATCTGTTCTCTGAACATTCGAAGGATTAAAACTTCTGGGGCAGTTGGACTGTCAAACGCAGCTGTTGCGATAAAACATTTTCCACCACCGGCTTTGATAGATTTCAAAAACGAGCGCATCACGTTTGTATTTTTAGCACTTCTAGAAAAGGCCTCGGCTTTTTTCGCGATATCCGGGTAGATCGTACTAAAGGGTAAAAACAAAGCTAGTTTTTGCGCGGCCTTTGCCATGCGGTCTCCATAGCGAGGGCTTAAGTCATAAATGCGAAGTAGATCCCAGTATACCGAGGCTACTACAGTTAACTCTTTCGACCGCTTGGAACTATTAAAGACGGCCGGAGTCAGCTCGCCAGGTTTTAAGTTATAAACAACCTCTAAAGTGCGAAGGTATTTTTCGTACGAGACAGCGGCCTCAGAAAAAGCTTTTTGCGCCATCAAGGCACGGGCTTGCTTAATCAAAGACACACGGCCCTTCCAAAGCATCATTTTGTTTTTTTCTCGGGTTTCTTTTTCGATTCTAAGTTTCACGCCTTGTGAAACGTTGCTGGTCAGTGATTCATAACAAGAGGCACATACGGCGGAAGGCAGGCCGGTTCCGCCCCCGGTGACCTGTAAGGCGAGCTTCATTCCTGTATCTACGGGAAGTAATTCAGAGGCTTCATTGCCACACTTTGGACAGGATTGCGTACTCACGGTGCTCGTCATTTAGTTATTACATCATATTCATAGGATCGACATCAACCTGCACTTTGGTCCCAGCGGGGATCCATTTTTGATCTCCCATAAAGGGTCTCAAAAAACGGGATAAAACTTGGGCGGTCTTAGATTTAATTAGAACCTGAAAGCGGAATTGACCTCGAAGCTTTGATAAGGGGGCCGGGCTCGGCCCTAAAATCTGAAGCTCTTCTGAAAGTTGAAGCTTTTCGAGTAATTGGTTCGCTCTAGAGCGAGCGAGTTTGGCACAATCTAGACTCTTGTCAAAATCGAGCCCCTGAATTCTTAACATCGCTAGCCGACCGAAAGGGGGGTAGCCCAAAGGCTCTCTAAGCCCCAGTTCTTCGTTTGCGAAGCTTTCAAAATCCTTTTGCTGAGTATAAACGATGCTTGGATGGTCTGGGTTATAAGTTTGAATAATTACTCGACCCGGCTTTTCGGAGTGTCGACCCGATCGCCCACTCATCTGGGTTAAAAGCTGAAAACTTCTTTCGGAAGCCCGGAAATCTGGAAGATGAAAACCGACATCAGCCAGAACCAAGCCCACAAGTGTGAGTCCAGGAAAATCAAGGCCCTTTGCGATCATCTGAGTTCCAATCAAAATGTCGACTTCGCGATGTTCCACTTTTCGGATAAATTCTTCGAGCTGTTCGCGATTAGAAATTTCATCGCGATCCGCCCGAGCCAGTCGGGCTTCGGGAAATATTTTTGCTAACTCTTGCTCGATGGATTCGGTTCCAAGGCCGATGGCCTTCAGGATTCCGTCAGAGCAATCGGGACATTTTCCAGTCAAGGGCGCGGAGTATTCACAGTAGTGACAGACCAAATGACTTTTTCCGTGAAGAGTGAGTCCGATCGCGCAGTTAGGGCATTCATGGGTAAAACCACAGCTGTCACACAAGACAGTTTGTGCGACACCTCGTCGGTTTAAAAAAAGTGCGACTTGTTCTTTGCGCTGAAGAGTTTCGGTAATTTCTTGCTCTAAAAGAGCAGTTAACCAAAAGGGGCGGTCTTTTGGTTTATGATCCTTAAGATCAAGAACTGCAATTTCGGGAAGACTGCGATCTGAAACCCGGTGCTTCATCTGATGAAGCTGATATTTTTGATCCATCGCATTTTTCCAAGACTCTAAACTTGGTGTTGCCGAGCCTAAGACAATCGGGCAATTGGATTGCTTCGCAAGCATGATCGCAGCGTCTCTGGCGTGGTACTTAAATTTTTCGTCTTGTTTAAAGCTGGGCTCGTGTTCTTCGTCGATAATTATTAATCCAAGGTTTTCGATGGGACAAAACAAAGCCGATCGTGCGCCGACTAAAATGGGGGTTCGTTTGTCGACAGCGGCCCACCATTGATTGGTTTTTTCACGCTCTGTCAGATGAGAGTGAATGACTGCGACCGAGTCCCCGAAGCGCGCAGAAAAGCGATGCAAAAGCTGTGGGGTCAAAGAGATTTCTGGAACCAAAACAATTCCTGTTTTTTTTTGTTCTAAACAATCCTGCAAAAGGCGCAAGTAGACTTCGGTTTTTCCGGATCCGGTCACTCCGTGGAGAAGATGGACTTGAAAGTCCCAGTTTTTGCGAATGTCTTCGTAACATTTTCTCTGCTCGTCCATCAGGTTTAGAGGAGTAGAAGCTTCAACCGATTGTATCACCGGGGGCTTTTGAGTCTTATTTTGGCGACCCGTTTTTTTTAGTGGAGGAAAGGCAGAGGCAAAAACTTGTCCAATGGGGTGGCAATAGTATGCCGCAATCCATTCGAGCCACGAAACATAAGAATTGCTTAAGCGCGGCCGCTCGGGATGAACCGAAAAAATACTTTTTAGTTTATGAGGTCCGGGGGATTCGAGCTGTTCTAAAACAATGCCTTCGATCTTTCTGGATCCGCGGCCCAAGGGGACAAGGACCGAAGTTCCTCTCCCAATTTCTTGTTCAACCTCTGAAAAAGAATAGGTCAAAGCCTCGGGAAGAGGGGCATTGACGGCAACTCTAAAATATCTTTCGCTCATCTGAACCGAGTATAGAATTCTTTAAGGACTTCAATTTCTGGAAGTTCCTGAGAGGCTTTTTCAGTGCGGAATCGAGCAAGCTCTAAAAGTTGAGCTTTATCCTTTGAACGACCAAAAGACTGAACTTGATTGACTCGAACTTGAACAGAATATTTGTCCCAAGAAATAGTTTTATTGCGACCCAAATAAAGTGCGAGCGGGTAGCGAACATAATCATCGGCGCGAATTGTAACTTGAGAGGGCAGGCGAAGTTTTCTAACTACAAATTGATCCTGCTCGACCCAAAGGCCCGCGGGCAATGTACTTTGCCCAGACTGAGCTGCGTCCCCGAAGGCATAGGCGATGCTTCCCCCCACTCGAGCTAAGCGCAATGAAGACTCACTGGCTTTGTTATCGATCATTTTCCATTCAGTTAGCCATTGGCGAAGATTTTTAGAATATCGAAAGTTAAAAAAATGTTCGAACCAATCCGAAGGCATACGGCCCGCTTTGGTCTGAGCCCCCTGACTGATGAAGCGTTGCTTTCCTTTGTATAAAGCCGAGTAATAAAAACGCCCCGCTAAGGGGCCGCGGCCCTCGGCCTTCAGCCTCAATGAATTTTCTCCGTCGACCAGCCAGGTTTCTCTAACAGTGATGGGCTCGGGCTCGACTTGAAAAACCACATCTTGCTCGATCTCATAAACTCCCCGGCCGTGATTTTCTGCCGTTCGAGACATGATCATTTGAGCTTCGGGAATGTGAGCCCAACTTACATTTGCGCTTAAGATCAGACTGAAGATCAAAATGCTAAAAATACTTTGGCTCATTTTAGTCGCTCTCCAAGTTGAGTGAGGTAGTTCGTCAGCTCAATTTTTAATTCTGGCCGCTCGAGGGCCAACTCGATATTTGCTTGAAGATAACCCAGTTGGCTGCCGGCATCGTATCTGCGCGCTTGCACTTGGGTTCCGATAAGACCTTCGTTTTGTGCCAGCATGGTCATGGCATCGGTCAATTGAATTTCAAAATTCTTACCGGGCTTAATCTTTTTAAGATATTCAAAAATCACCGGCTGAAAAACATAACGGCCGGGCAAAGCAAGCATGCTTGGCGCAGAATCTGCCGATGGCTTTTCAACCACAGAGGAGATTTCGAAGATATTTTTATCTGTCTCTTTGGCGTCAACAATTCCGTATTTATGAACTTCAGACTTGTGAACCGGCATTAAAGCCACTGCGGATTTTTCTGAGCGTGTGAAGAGGCTGCAAAGTTGCTCGGTCGCGGAAGGTGTTTTTGGCTCGTGGATCATCAACTCGTCGCCGAGCAAAACGGCGAAGGGGTTGTCCCCAACCACGGCCTCGGCACACAAAACCGCATGCCCTAGTCCACGCGCTTCTTTTTGTCGGACACTGACGATTTGACACATTTTTTTAATCTGATGAAGACGCTCTAGCTGCACCAATTGGTTTGTTTTTTCTAAAGTTTGTTCAAGCTCATAAGAGGTATCAAAAAAATCTTCGATCGCTGTTTTTCCGCGTCCCGCGATGATGACGATTGTTTCAATCCCAGACTGCACAATTTCTTCGACGTTATACAAAAGAATGGGTTTATCAACGATGGGGAGCATCTCTTTGGGTATCGTTTTCGTGGCCGGTAGAAAACGAGTTCCAAGACCTGCGGCGGGGATGACGGCGTACTTTACAGATTTCATAGTCCAAGAAGAAAATCATATGGGGCGACAGATGGCAAGAATGGGACCCCTAAGGAACAATGAGCCTTCGGGCCTAATGCGGCCTGGCGAAAGTTTTGCTCTGTGGTCTGGCTTATTGGGACGCCACTTGTTCTAAGATTTAAATAAAACTAGAATTAAAGATCTAACTCAACTTGGGGTCGAGCATCGAATGAAGATTAAGCTTTGGGGGGTCAGGGGCTCTTTGCCTTGCCCAGATTTGCCACAGGATCTGAACGCCAGAAATTTGAAATTGCTTAAGGACTTCATCAGTCATGGCAAAGACCCGGAAACCTTTTTAAAAAGTGTTCCAAAAGGTCATCACGAGGGCTTTGGTGGAAATACCTCTTGCGTCCAAGTCAGTTCAAAATCTGGAACCATCATCATTGATGCGGGCAGCGGGATTAAGAATCTAGGATCCCAGTTATTGGCCGGGCCACTTGGAAAAGGCCAGGGCGAAGCCCATATTTTTATGACCCATTTTCACTGGGATCATTTAATAGGCCTGCCATTTTTTACTCCGATATTTATTCCGGGAAACAAAATTAACTTCTACGGGGTCCAGCCCGATCTGGAAGAGGCCATCAAGTCTTTATTTCGTCGGCCCTTTTTTCCGGTCGAGTATAGCCAATTGGCCTCGAAGATTGTTTTTCATAAGCTAACACCTCGAAAAAAAATTGAATGTGAAGGGCTTTCGATTACGCCCTATCAACTGGACCATCCAGATCCTTGCTG
Organism: uncultured Pseudobdellovibrionaceae bacterium; assembly: GCA_964389375.1. Classification (GTDB taxonomy): domain Bacteria; phylum Bdellovibrionota; class Bdellovibrionia; order Bdellovibrionales; family UBA1609; genus CAYMDP01. The sequence continues at coordinate 29,314 of CAYMDP010000019.1, forward strand.
GGGATATCGGGTCGAAGAAAACGGAAAGGCCTTTGCCTACTGTGTGGATACCGAGTGCACCCGAGCCACACCAGGAGAACTCGGAGAAGATCTTGCGCTTTATCAGGGCGCAGACGTGATGGTGTTTGATGCTCAATACACTTTGGCAGAGGTCTTGGATAAAGCAAATTGGGGCCACGCCGTTGCTAGCTTTGGCCTAGACATCGCCCTTAGAGAGAAAATTAAAAAAGTCGTCTTCGTCCATCATGACCCTTACGCGTCCATTGAAAGAATCTTTGCCGCGCAAGAACAGACGCGCTGGTATCATCAATTGCGAATCGATGAGGCCAGAGACTCGAGTAAGCAGCTTTTTGATGTCGACTGGGAGTTTGGGCAAGAAGGAATGGAGATCGATCTTTAAACGGCCTTAAGCTGCTGGCTTGCGGGCGATGGACTTGGGATAAAAGCTGGATCTTCAAGGCCGTCCATGATGCTTTGAAAAGTTTTAGACGACTCACCACTTAAGCTAACAATTTCAAATCCTGCCACAAGATGAGCTTTCTTTTTACTTGGTCTTTTCCATCTTAAAATTGCGACTCCTTCAACGAGGTGCTCACCAAGTTGAAGTTGGATATTCATAGCCTCATTTTCTTCGACAAGTTTTTGCGAGGTCTCGATATAAAAACCACCCCGTCCTAGACGGAAATTGCTTGTTTTTTGCTCGAGGGTCCAAGTCTTAATTGTTTCAACCAGTACGGTCTGTGGGTGAATCGTCGGCTGAGAAAATCTTTGAGTTTTTGGAAGAAGGGATTTTCGTATGACTTCAAGGAGAGTCTTTGCCCGAAAGGGTTTTGGCAAAAAGCCTTCAGCACCAAGGTGGAAAAAATCTTCCACATCGGGACGGTGAGAACCAGAGATAATGAAAAAATGTGGAAGGTCCACGCGCTTTGCTTTAATTTTTTGTAACAGCTCTACCCCAGTTCCACCGGGTAGATTAAAATCAGCAACGACGACCTGAATTCGTGGATCGGATTCGATGATTTTAAATGCGGCATTGATATCTCCTGCGGTTAGGGATTCAAACCCAAACACAGAAAGATATGCGGAAAGACTTTTGGCGATCGCCAAGTCATCTTCCACAATTAAAATGATCGATTGCTTGATTTTATTCATTCATGTTTCTCTAAAAACTATTCGGAATCGGCTGGTGTGAAATCAATGATTTCGGGGGCTTTGCCTTAAATCCTCACTTAAGGTCCAGAAGCCAGTCTGACAGAAACTCTTGTAGCCGGGCCAGCGTAAGCTCGGCCGAAGTCCATATATCAAAGAAATGCCCAGTAGTTATGAATATTTAAGTCGATTGCTTTAGTTCAAGGCGCAACAATCCGATACGTCTTAAAAGGAGAATTCAGGGGGATGAATCTGAAGGTTGCATCTATATTGATCGCACTTGTTTTAGGTATTGTTCTGTTTTTTCAGAACTGTGCGGAGCCCTTACAACTCGCCTCGGAAGACGCCCTTAGCTACAATAACCAACTGCCTTTTGCATACGATACGAAGATAGATACCTTGGCTTATATGTCTTGTTCATCGTCCGAGCGAAGAGAGCTTGATAATCGCGGAGTTTTTTCGTTTCGAGTGGGCGCCTATGCCGATGGAAGCGGCTTGGCTTTAAGCGAAGGCTTTAAACAAACCACCCAAAATTTTAGACCGACACAAATCGCTGCAGCTCTTCAAGAAAGTGCCAGAAACAAGGACGCGGTTTTGCAGCTTTCGATGCGTTTAATAAATGATTTTTCTGTGATCATGACCAATTCTCCTTCGGCCGCCGTTCGAAATAAAGATTACTGGAACATTTTGGCTCCACTGGATAGTCAAGAAGTTGCTTTAAGCCTTGGGGCATTAGAAGAAGGGCAACGCCTTAATTATCTTCAGGGGCACCCGACGGCAAGCGAGCGTTTTCTTGAGGGCTCGATCAGTTTTTGGGACGAAGGTGAAGCACGGGCAAGTTCTGTTCGCGAACGACTTCAAAACGAAGCTTACCTTACAATGACTTACTCGGATGCCACCAGTGATGCGGCGATTGTAAGATCCCCAACAGCCGGAGATTATAAGACGGCCTACGGAAAAGGATATAAGGTTAGCTTTAGAGTTCCATCTGGAGGCGCGGCATCGGTTCGAAATGCCCTTAACGAAGTTCGAGAAGTCGACCTCGAGACCGGACGCATGACCGGAGCAGATCTTGGGACCTGGGACTGCCCTGGAAATGGAGCCTACACCTTTAGAATCGTAAAAAACTTGGCTGCGGACTTAACAGCAAGCGGTTGTCGCGCCATTCCGGATCCGGCTCCAAATATCTTGGCTGGGAATGCAATTTTAAAAGACCGTCTTGAAGTCATTCGAAGAGTTCTTCGCACCGAGTATTGGTGGGTCGATATCGAAAGAAACTGTGTGATCCCCAAAGACCCTAGAGCTTCTTGTTATGGCCCTAGAGAAACCGTGGATTACACTGCGAATAGTGCCACTTGTATTGCGGGAGTTCACAACAACGGTGTGGCTCCGCACGCTTGCCCTCACTTTGTCAGTGTTTGCGTTCGTAAATAGACGATGACTCCATCCCTATTCTCATAAAATTTAATAAACCGAAATTACAAAGAACGAGAATCTTTCTCGAGAGAAGCTCTCTCTGTGCGGATTAATGCCTTTTGATTATAGGGGTAGCTTTTGATGTAACGGGCGGGGTCCACATAGCGGCCGTGCTTCTTCACGGCAAAGTGAAGATGAGGCTTTGTGCAATAACCCGTGCACCCAATTGTCCCAAGTAACTGTCCATCACGAACCCGAAGGCCAGATCTTAGATTGTTTGCGATCGTGTGTAAGTGGTTATAAAAAGTTTCGATTCCGCCACTGTGGCGAACAACCACAAAATTTCCGGCCGCACGGTTACGCCCCATTCGAACAATCGTTCCAGAGCGAGCAGAAAAAACCGATTCACCTTGAGGAAGTTCAAAATCGATTCCCATATGTGCAATCGTACGCCTTCGAATCGGATGAAAGCGGCGAGGCGAAAACTCACTAGAAATTCTCATGTAACTGACCGGGGAATATAATGGACGCTGAGCATGGGGGTTGAATGCGTCAATAAAACTTCCCCCTCTCTCGTCTGAGTCTGCCGAGAAGGCCACGAAATGTCGGCTTTCGACTTTTCCATTGATCTGCAGCTGCGTTTGAGTCACCTCTCCGTAGCCGATAAAATAATTTCCGTCGTATTTCTCTTCAAATGTTAAGGAAAAAACGGCCCCACGCTGAACAGTCTTTCGAAGGTTATAATCCAGCTTGTAGGCATCCATAAAGCGCATAGCGACCCAGTCGTTGTTTACCTTTGACTTAATGCTGGCCAAGATTGAACCGACGACTTTTCCCTGAACGGTTCGAAGTTTCACGGCTAAAGGCATCTCAGTTTCAAAGGCGCCGGCTTCATCATGGTCTCGCCAAAACACATAACTTGTATCCGAGGGAAGCGAGAAAAATCGTAATTCAGCGAATCGACCATCCAGACCCTTAGAGACTTTATATTTTTGGCCAATAGAAAGTGTGAATTTTTTGGGCAAAACACCTTCGCCCAATACAAGGTTAACCTGGGATTGTCTAAACCCGCTGTCTTTAAGAATAGATGTTACAGTTTCTCCGGCCCGAACAGACTTGAATTTAGCTTTGCTCTTTGAGACCTTCTCGAAGTGCTGCTTAGGCACGATATCTAGGCGAGGGGTCGAGCTCGAGGCCTGTGGTCCGAAGACGGTTAAAAGTAGCAAGGGGAGAAGAGAAACAATGCTGGTCGTAAACTTACTAGGCAAAATGGGCCTCATTTTGGTGTTGTGCATCAGTCAGTTGTGGATCGAGCATACAATAAATAGGGCCGAGGCCCAATATTTTAATGCCTCTTCAAGCCAGGCCTTGGGCGGAACTGGACGAGGGTCCGTATCGGCAACGACCGGATATCTGATGAATCCTTCAGCAGTTGCCTTGGCTTCAAGTTTTGAGCTGGATGTTTATTATCGCGATGGGGAGCTTGCCGAAAAGACCCGAGAAAATTTTTTAGGGATCACGATCTTGGATAATAGCCTTGATGTCGTTCTTCCCGGGGCTTTAACTTACCTTCAGGGGCGACGCACCTTTAAAGATCTTCCCAGTGTTGATGAGCAGTTCATTCAAGCAAGCCTCGGAAAATTCTATAGCAACAACTTATCCTTCGGCTTCGGAATCGTTCGACTTTCTCAAGAGGTCGAAACCGGCGAAAAATTCATGCAGTGGGACGGTATTCTTGGGGCCGCTTACCACATTAGCAGTTCGGCCTCGGTCGGTTTAAGCTATTCTTATTTTGCAAACCCAGCTTCAAAAATTCCAGTGCACCTGCGACTGGCTCCGACAGTGGGCCTCGGTCTTCGATATAACTTTAAGCAGGTTGTAGAGGGCCGCCTTGATATCAGTCGGCAAGAAAAAGATAATCCCGATAAAAAGGGAGTTATCGGCCTAGGAGTCGAAACCTATGCCTCAAAATTTCTGCATTTGATGATCGGGGGCAAGTGGGATGACTATAATCAACGTCGCTTCGTCACCACCGGCTTAAGCTTTAAGGGTCCGAAATTACAGGTGACTTATAGCTTTGAGAAGAATATCGATCTGACCCGGGCAGCGGTGCATGGCGTTGACATCCGAATGCCCTTTTGATAGGCCATGGGGTTTAAGAAAGACCAGGAGTTGAAAACATGGCATCGGCAACCCAGAAAACAGAAACAATCCGCAAAAAGAAATTGGCTGGAAAAGGCAAAAAGCGCAAAGCCAAACTAAGAAGCAAGGGCTCTACAAAGTCTGCTTCTCAACTTTTTGGTTCATCAGAAAAAGCCTAAGCCGACAGGTAACAGTTTCCTTTTCCCGTCTAACCGCATTAGAAGGCCTCATCGATTTCACAAGAGTTGATCGCTAGTTTTTTCTAATGCAGTTAGACGGGAAAAGGAAACTGTTACCTCTTACTTAGAGGCTTGTGTTCCACGAGCCTTTGAAGGCATTTTATAGGCCTGGCCCTTTAATGCGAAATCCACCGGGTGTTCTGCCCAACCCTCTTGTCCTTTATAATATCTGTATCGAGCAATCGCAGTTAATGCCTCTGAATCAAGACTTGGGTGTCCAGAGGATTGAAGCATCTTAATATCCTTCACTCGGCCATCAGCTGTGACATAGTATTTTAAAACCACTCGACCCTCATAACCTTTACGGCGCGCAGTTAATGGATACTGGGGGGGGCGGTTTCCTGGGCGTTGCTTTAAATCAAGATGTGATCGAGTTCCACTGGCAACTCCAAATGCTAAATCAGATTCAGCGGAAGAAGCCTCTTGTGCCTGACTTTGAGTTTGTGATTCCGAAGAGGCCGCGACGGGAGCAGTCTGTGCCGGAGCTGGATCTTGGATTTCTTCTGATCCGCTTTCTGTGTTTTCAGTGTTTGCATCGGATGCGTCGGACACTAAATCTTTTTGTTGAGCTTCTAGTTCTTGGGCTGCAGCAAAAGCGGCCGCATCTTCTTCGATTTTTTTAATTTGTTCGGCATCGATCTCGTTCGCAGCGGTCTCTTCAATTGGAGTTACAACAACGGGGCTTTCTTCCGCAAGTTCTTCTGGGACAACAGAGACTGGAGGGATATCTTCAGCGACGGGCTCAGCAATTTTTTCTTTCTTCGGAAGCTCGGTCGCGGCAACCGCCTTTTCTTTTTTGGGCTTTGCGACGGCTTCAGATTTTTTTACTTCTTCTTTTTTCGGAGCTTTGGCGACAGGAATTGGTTTTTCTTCAGGAAGGGGTTTTGGTGCAATTTCTGGAGCGGGTTTTGTCGTTACAATTTGCTGTCCTTTAGAAACTTCCTCGGTCGTCGTAAATTCGATTGTATCCGTCGTGCCCTCGGGAATCGCCATCACCTTATTGGCCGCTACGACAATCAGGCCCACAACGGCGGTTCCATGCAAAAGGACTGATAAAAACAGCATGCCTGTGGATTTGTCTTTTCGATTTGAACGCCGGTAAGAACTCATGGGCATAACCTCGCTAAAGTTTCTCTCATGGCTCAGATTACAAGATGTGTTCCAGGGGCGAGAGCGAAGCTGGGTGGGGAGGGGCTGGGAGGGGGCTTGTAGTTTTTATCCAAACGTTCCGCAAAAAGGCACTCTAAAGAGGCGCCTCTGAGAATTTGAATGCGTCTCAACGGGCGCGGCATCCATGCCTCGCCGCCTGGCCCATCCTGGGCCGCGGAGGCCCGTTGAGACGCATTCAAATTCTCAGAGGCGCCAGATTTAGGAGACTTCGCCGATACAAACAGTTGGATTTTTGGACGGGAGGTTTGATCGCGGAGATATTTTTTGTTGTCGATAGTTTGGTCAGTAATTTCAATTTGATTGGCGATTGAGACCTCTAAAATTGACTTCGGAAACTATATATTTAGTTCGCGTCGGGTTTGGGTTTAACTCGCAGGCGCACTTTAAATTGATTTGTGGCTTTTTGAGTTTAAAAAAGATATGTGGTCTGTGGTTTGCAATTGGCAACTGTCCCCCGGGATTGTGTTTCTCGAAGAGCATTTATTTCGAGAAGAGTTTAGGTTCCGGAAGACTATATAAATGAAACCTCTTATGGAGTTCGCTTTATGAAATTTAGAAATCTGTTGGTCGTATCTCTTTCAGCCCTGATGTTTACTGCATGTTCTTCTGGAAAATCTGGGGATGGCAGCGGAATCCCGAGGAATCAAGAATTTGTTGCTAGCGAAAAAATATTGGGAGGCTTCGAGTCGGATCAAGATTTAAATGAACATTCTTCTGATGCAGAGGCCAAACTAGCAGAATGGCGACTAGAATGTGAAAATAAAGTCTCGAGTTTCGATTCTGCAAGTCTTAGAGTTGGCTTAAAAGTCACCAGTCGGGAAGACGAGATCTATTTGTGGCCGAACCTTGAAGCTAACCCAGATGTTCGAAATTACGAAAGCTCGATTGAAAAAGTGATTAGCCCAAGCGAGTTTGTTAGCATTATCGAGCAAAGTGACGAGTCCAAGTCTCTTAGGGGCCGCCATCGCAATACCACGAAAGATAGGGGACTTTATTCTCAGCTGATAGAGATTGTTTCAACAAATCCCCCGGAGTTTAAAAAGCAGATCGAAGACCTCATGAAAAACCCAACGGACAGCGATGACAATTATGTCCAATGCAAGTTTGACTTCCCAGAGGATTACAAAAGCAAGAGGACCACATCCTATGCGACACTTGTCCTTAAAAGCGGCCAAAAGATTAACGGAATTCGAGTGAGTGATTATTATGAGGTCACAAATTACAGCTGTGGACTCTATCGAAAAGACAAGTCTTTAGTTCGAGAGGTCAAACTCGCGGATCGCGCAGCTCAAGAACGAATCGATTTTTATTCGAAAGAATTCGTAAATCCGTTTAATTCAAGTTGTCATGCTGATTCCAGCTTGCTGAGTGTAGATACTGTAAAAGACATTTCTGGAAACAGGGGTCTAATTAAGCTATGGAAAGATGAAGTTCTTTCGATTTCCAATTAGATTTTTTTAAAAGTTCGCGGGTGGCGGGTTCAAAATTCGGCCGGCGTTGTTGGGGCTGAAGGTGTGGTTGCCGCGGATCAGGGCTTGGCGAGAAACTGTTTTGACGGAGTAGCCTGTACGACCGCCGCCGGCCACACAAGAGCCCGGATTTTTAACGTCGAAGCTGTCATCCGTAGCTGCACAACGTCCAAATCGATTGTCGATAGAAGTCGCCGTAATACGATCCGAGTTTGGATCTGGAATCCACGCAGTTAACAAATGAGATCTTTCGGAAACAAAATAAAAAGCCTCGGGCCGTCTAATATTTTGAGTCCGTGCGAGTTCAATTTGGCTTTGCACATTGGATGGGGGCTGATCCCCTCTTGAGCCCAAATCCCCGCGCACCGGCTCGTTTGCGGGAATTCCGAATCTTTGTTTATTGGCGTTAATTTTTTGCCAGTAGTTGTTGGTAAAATTGGGTTCAATTGAATAGTAGGTGATATCAAAAAGGTCTGGAGCTAAAGCCGAGATTTCGTAGTTGCGAATCGCTGGGGCTTGGTTTGTTTCTATATCCCAAGCCAGTATGTCATTGGGATTTCCTTGAACAATTTCGGCGATGATTTGTTGATAATATGTATATTTGGCGGGGACGTTTCCACCGCTTCGTCCAGAACCCGCAAGTCCGGTCATAGAATTTAAGGCCAATCTTGAATGAAGCCCTAAAGAATCGCCCGGAAAGCGCGAGTAATTCGGACGTCGTCTTGGATCGTTTGGATCCATAAAAACGTTGGGATCAACTCGCGGAGGAAGCAACCGATCAATTGGGTCTCCACTTGATTTTGTCGCACCTGCGGGCCAAGTTGCGGCATACCAAGGGCCAATTCTCCCGCCGAAGGGTTTTGCAAAACTTCTTGCGGTCATCTGAAAAGCAGGACCGAAGGGACCAAAAATTTGCCGCGGTTGAGTGCTCGCCTTCACTCCGACATAAGCTTGGTACCAAGGATTTTTTTCGAAACCCAAACTAAACTGATATTCATTCGGAAGAAGAATGTCTTCACCATTTGGGCCACCTTGACTCCATGGGATAAGTGGACCTGCCCCGAGTCCGTTTGGTGGGGCGGCTTGCAAAAATGCTTGAGCATCTCCGCGGGCAGGAAGCATAGTCTTGGGCTGGGTTACTGCAATACATCCATCAGCCCCCGTATCACTGTTGTCGACATAAAAAAGTGTTGGACTGATTTGAATCTCAGAAAGCCAATTGTCAACGGGCACACCTTGAAGAGAATTAAACATTTCAAATCCTGTGATGGATTCGGCGTTGGAAAAAGTTAAATTTCTGCGAAAAGTTTCTTGAGCGCCCGCAAGAACAGACCCGCCCTCTAGATCTAAAAAATTTGAATTGTTCGGATTTGATAATGTTTGCGCCAAGGCGCGAATGACTCTCTTTCGATTGACCTGATCCAAACGGAAGGCATGAAGAATTGAGTTTACGTACCACCAATTAAAGGCGCCAACGTTCGCACAACGAGCCGCAAATTGACCACGCAGTTGAATCGAAAGAGCGGAGATCGCAATATTGATCGGATTAAATGCCGCAATAGTGGCGACAGCCGGAAGGGGCGGGATTCTTAAGTCAGGCTGAGCACAAAGATTTTCTTGAGGAGCAGAATCCATCCACATCGGTTGATAGGCCACGCATGCGGGCATATCGTAGGGTCCGCCACCCGGAGGACTTCCATAAATGGCCTCTGCAAAGTCACCGGCATTCACTGGGTGTCTCGTCGGCAAACGATCAATCCCCATGGCCCCAAGTGCTCGGTAACGCCAAGTTAAAAGCTTCCAGGATTGTCGGATGGTATAATTCTGGTGGGCGATTGCGTTTAGCATCTCGGCTTGCTTTTGAGCGGCATAGTAGGCCGCAAGATCCACTGAATTTTGCAGATTGATTTTATCGTGAACAACTAAACCAATATTAATCGTCATCGCGAAAAACACGAAAAGAATCTGAAAGATCAAGGCCACAAATATGGCCATCTGACCCTTCTCGGATCGAATAATAAAAAGACTTCGTTTTGTTAAAGACACTTCATGATGAGTGTAGCAAAGAAACCGAGCTAAGGCTTCGACTTGATTTAGTTCTTCGGACAAATTTTTTGACAGACCTAAGGGAAGGGGCCAGACTGAAAGAGCTATTTTTAAAAGGGAGCTAGACGATGGTCCATAAGCTTGGGTTTCGGATGAACTTAAAATTTAAATTTTTACTCTCGGCCTGTTTCACAAGCCTTTGGATCTTTCTTTTTGCTCAAACCGCATCCGCGCAAGTCATGTTCGAAGGTTATTATCGCATTAAGCTTTCGGATGCCACGGTCGGCTACACTTTGCAAAAAGTCGAGTTCGATAAAAAGAAGAAGCAGTTTATCTCGACTTATTTTTTAAAAACCAATCCGACCGGTGGAGATATTACCGAAAGCCTAAAGGCTGTTTCGAATGAAAAATTTCAACCGATTTCTTATCAGTATACAAATAAAACGGGTCAAACGGTAAAGACGATTGATGCAAGCTTCAACAAAGAGCTTATGAGTTTAAAAATTTCTGATGGAACAAAAGTGGTCACTCAAACTCGAAAGGTCCCAAAGGGAACTTTTTTAAGTTCGGTGCTAGCCTATGTGATGCTGCAAAATGGCTATAAAGTCGGCAAAAAATTTACCTACTCTGCGGTTGCGGAAGAAGACGGGGAGTCTTTTTCTGGCGAAGCCTTTATTAAAGAAGAGCAGGATTACATCGGACACGGAGCTTTTCGAATCTTAAATAAATTTAAGGGCTCAAATTTTGTAAGCTTCGTCACCCCTCAAGGAGAAATTCTTGGAACCTCTTCGCCCATCCAGCAGCTTTCGACGGAGCTTGTTGCAAGCCCAGCAGAAGCCACTGTTGGCTTTGTTCTTCCCAATCAGGTATTAGCGAGCCTGTTTGGGTCTGTTCCAAAGGGTGTGACCAACGCCATTTCGAAAAAACAAGGTGGCGGGGCCGCGACTCAAAAGGCCGAAGCTGCCCCTAGCGCAGAGTCGTCTCCAAAAACGGCCCCAGTGAATAAATTAGAAAGTGAGCCCGAGAAGGTTCAATCGAAAGATGAAAAACCTCCCGTATCTGCTTCGCCTAAAAAAGGCCCATAATTTTTGAAACTAATATTCAGCAAATTTTTGGCGCGTCTTCCGGTCATCTTTGCGGTCTATCTGTCTTCCGTCAGCTTAATCTATCTAGTTCCGGGCGATCCGGTGGATTTGATTCTTGGGGAACAAGCTCTTAGCGCGGATCGAAGTGAACTTCGCTCCAGCCTTGGTTTGGATCTTTCTTTTGGCGAAAGGCTTATCAAATCTTCAATTGGTTTTTTCTCTTTCGACTTGGGACATTCTCTTTATTCAAAGGAGCCAGTTAAAAACATTTTACTGGATCGTTTAAGCGCAACCTTTGAGTTGGCCTTTTCGGCCTGGCTAGTCGCTCTAGTTTTTGGGATAATTTTAGGATTAATCTGCGTTCGATTTAAAGGGCAACTATTAGATCGTTTCATTTATTCAGCAAGTTTATTGGGCCTGTCTTTGCCGGGAGTTTTCCTGGGGCCACTATTAATATGGATTTTTGCTTTGGGATTAAATCTTTTTCCGGTCAGCGAACGGGGAGGATTAGGTCACCTTGCTCTTCCGGCCTTCAGCTTAGTTATTCCTTTAGCTTCGGTTATGCTTAGAATCACTCGAGCAAGTCTTTTGGAATCCCTTTATTCTGACTATATCCGCACTGCCCGCTCAAAAGGATTAAGCGAGTGGAAGATCTTAAGTCGCCACGCTTTATCAAACGCATTGCTTCCTGTGATTACAATTTCTGGGCTTCAGATCGGAGCGCTTTTAACGGGCACAGTGATTACGGAAACTATTTTTGATTGGCCGGGCTTGGGAAGTTTAATCTATTCGGCGATTTCTAGCCGGGATTATCCACTTCTTCAGGGGGCCTTGTTTTGTGTCTCGAGCATTTATGTTTTCGTGAATTTTTTAACAGACATTGCATACACCTTTGCAAATCCAAAAGTCAGGGTTTCAAGTCTGTGAATCCATTAGATTCAGACCTAAAACTACCTCGCAGAATTTTTCGAAGCTTAAGCTTTTGGTTTTCGATTGCAAGCCTATCGGCTTTGCTACTGATTAGTTTTTTCTTGCCCATTTTTAGTGAAACCGCACCGATGTCCATCGACCTGTCGGGCCGGTTTATGGGTCCGACGTTGAATCATCCGATGGGGCAAGATGAATTCGGAGCAAGTGTCTTGTTAAAAATAATTTGGGGTGCGCGCCTAAGCTTGGGACTTTCTTTAAGTGTAGTGGCGCTTTCGATTCTAATTGGAGTGATTGTTGGATCCTATTCGGCTTGGTACGGGGGGATTTTAGATTTAGCTTTTATGCGCCTGGTGGATTTTTTAAGTGCCTTTCCGGGTTTTCTTTTGGCTCTAGCTCTAGTGTCCATTGCGGGACCCTCTTGGTGGACACTTTTTTTCGCATTAAGCATTACGGCATGGACGGGAGTTTCTAGATTGGTCAGAGCCGAGGTTTTAGTCTTAAAGGAATCCGATTTTATTGAAGGCGCAAAAGCCTTGGGCGCATCAACCCCTAGGATTTGGGTATTTCATTTGTGGCCCCAACTGATTGGACTGGTTTTGATTCAAGCCAGTTTCGGATTGTCCGGAGTCATTGTCTCTGAGGCGGGTTTAAGTTTTTTAGGGCTTGGCATTGAATCCTCGCCCAGTTGGGGGGCACTACTCTCCTCTGGCCGCAAGTACCTTATTGAAGCTCCTCATATTACGATCTTTACCGGAATCTGTTTGGTTTGGGTTGTGGTCTCTTTAAATAGTATTGCCGAAAATCTGCGGGAATTTTTTTCGCGAAGAGGCCCAACTGATTAAATCCAAAAAAATTATTGCTTAAAGTTGCGAAAAAGATTGTTCGCTGCAACCCGTAGGATTTATTTGAACCGCAGGCAGTTGTGCCGGACCAAGGGCTAGATTTTCTGGAGAGAATCTAAGAAAAAATGAATAGACGATTCTTCGGGCACGAATTGCGAAGGCTACACAGCGGCGTTCCGTTTACAAGCGACACCAGAGCATGATGAAATAGAAGTTCTTGGACGTATGCGGGGGACAACATGTTAATGCAAAAGATAGGTCAGCTGTTCATTATTGGATTGGCCGGCAAACAGCTTTTAAAAGAAGAAGCCGACTTTATTGTAAAAAATAATATTGGTGGGGTGATTCTTTTTGATCGCAATATCGAATCTCCTCAGCAGATTCATAAGCTGTGTGCCGATATTCAAGCGCTTCGTCACAAAATGAGCGATAAAGCTCCACTTTTTATTTCGATCGATATGGAAGGCGGACGAGTCGCAAGGCTTAAAGCGCCCTTTACGAAATGGCCGACTTTAGAAAAACTTGGCAAGTTAGACTCTACTTCTGCAGCCTTTAAGTTCTCAATGATGATGGGAATTGAACTTAAGTCGGTTGGCATTAATTTGGATTATGCTCCCTGCATTGATGTGTTAACGAATCCACTAAACAAAGTTATCGGAGACCGTTCGATTAGTACAGACCCCGAACAGGTCGCGAAGATCTCTTCTGCGCTGGTAAGGGGCTATATCAAAAGCGGCGTTATTCCTTGTGCGAAACATTTTCCGGGGCATGGGAACACTTTGTTAGATAGTCATTTTGATCTTCCGGTAGAAAATGTAGATCTTGAAAGACTAAGAGCAGTTGAACTGGTCCCTTTTAAAAAAGCTTTTCGAGCGCGCCTTGATATGGTGATGACGGCGCATATTAAGTTTTCAGCACTTGACGCTGAGTGGCCAGTGACATTGTCAGAAAAAATTATCAAAGATTTATTGCGGACAGAATTGCGCTACAAAAATTTAGTGATCACAGATGATTTGGATATGAAGGCTCTAGCGGCCCACTATCCGGTCGAATTTATTCCCGTACGCGCCTTTGAAGCGGGTTGTGATATTGCACTTTATTGCAACGAACTCAACCACCCACCAATTGCTTTAGCCGCCGTCGGAAAAGCTTTGGCCGATGGAAAGCTAAAGGCTGCGGATATGGAAGATAAACACAAACGTGTTTTGGCTCTTAAAAAAGAAATGCTGACTTCCCCGGACCCAATTCCGTTTGAGGAAGTTGCAAAGTTGATTGGACATCCGGATCACTTAAGACTGTCTCGTGCCATCGAAGAAGGCCATGTTCCAGAAGATCTGGTAGCCACTTAACCTCTGAATTTTGATTGGGATGATGATGCGATTTTATGTATTTGTTCAGGCCATTTTGATTTTTTTGTCTTCCTATTCTCTGCGAGTGGCGGCCACGGACCTCAGCGAGATTTATTTTACGGTTCACAAAGTCCAAACCCTTTATTCCGCTCCGGGATATGATTTCAAATCTTTCAGAGATAGTCCGCTTTCAGAAGATCAAAAGCCAAAACGCAGCTGGGTTCAACCGGGGACGCAGTTGATTGTTGAAGATGTCAAAGAGGTTGCGGGCGATAAATATGTGAAGGTCGGTTATATTCCACCCTCGGACCCAAAGCGAAAGATTCAGGTGGGCGGCTGGATGAAGTTCGAATACCTATACTATAAAGATGACGGAAAGCATTTTAAGTGTCCCCCCGAACTTTTAGAAAAATTAAAAGCTCAGGCCAAAGAGACCTTGGCCTCAGTGCTTGAAAAAAACCCACCCAGGAAATATCGCTCTCCGCCACTGACCGCCTCCTTCAAAAAAAAGGGAGCAGACTGTACGGATTACATTAAGCCGGATGGAAGTTATGGCGAACGCGGAAAACTTGCGGCGAAAGAGATACTAGGCGAGGGACAATCCAGTGATCGGTGGGGTTATTTTAGTTCTAATCAAATCGACGGAATTAGAAGTATCTGCCCCAACTTTAACAAGTTTAGGGATGATCAAAAGCTAAATTTTTGGATCTGGATGTTGGCGGCGATGGCCTGGGATGAAGGAAAGTGCCGCAGTGATATCATCAATATGAACGCGACAAATGGAATTGCAGCCGGCGATTTACAAATGCCCGAGGACTTTAAAAATGATCGCGAGTGGCGGGGACCAGGTTGCAATGCAAAGCACGCAAGGGTTCCCGGAGTCTTTGTAAACGGCAAAAAGACCGGGGCTAGCTACTATATGGCGAATTACGAAAACTCGATTCCCTGTGCGATCGAGGTTTTGGGTGGAGCAATTTGCGGATTTTATTCAAAACGCGCCTACCCTTTAAAGTGTGACGAATCAGAAGAATTTAAATCCAGACCTTTGATGGGAAAACATTTATACTGGGAAAAGTTGCGCCATCCGGGTAAGGGGAATATCTTGGCAATGACGAAGGAATTTCCTTTGTGTAAAGGAGTGGTAAGATAATTATGAGATCATTAAATTCTATTCGATTAAGTCAGAAGCCCTTCCGTTCTATCCGGGCCTTAAGCTTGACGGCTTTAATGCTTTTTCAACCCATCGGCTTTGCACAAACCAAGCTCTCTTTCACTGAAGGCGAGTACAGCTTAAAATCAGGGGCGGGTCCTTGCCAAGATGGATTTGTGGGCTGGATGGAGGGGACGAATAACAGCTCCTTTATGCTTGGCTACGGCATTGTGTTTAGTGAGATTGGTAAGGGTAAAGTGACTCGGCCATCCGAGCAGTCGGGCGGTTGCAGTTACGTGACTGAAACCGAAGCGCTTTCAAATGAGTTAAGGCAAGAGGCCCTAGTAACCTGCCCTCAAGAAGAGGTTCGCCGGGTTGAGGTTGCAAAGTTTGAAAAAAACAAGATTCAGTACACACTTAAAATCAGCTCTAGGCCAGGCCCCGAAGCCGAAGAAAAAAGTGAAGTCTTTAAAGTGACAGGCGATATCAGCTGTTCTTACGAATTAGACCGGAAATAATTTCTGTAAATTTCCAAACTGGAACCAGCCCATGTTTTTGCTAAAAACTGGATCTGTTTTGGGTCCAGCCCCCTCATAATTTCAATTTCCCCAAGGGCAGCCGGGCTAAAAATCCAGGCAGATCCAAATAAACAGGCTTAAGGCCCCATCAGCCAGGCCCCAGAATTGGCATAAGCTTAGCAAATAGAAGGTATAAGTAATTTTTTAAAGGCAATTCAGCCTTGAAAAAATGACATGGAAAAATCATGAAAACCGGACGAATTCTAATTATGTGGACCCTGATCGTACTCGCCCTCGCCTTGTCTTCTAAACCAGCCTTGGCCTTCGACCGCGAGGTCGTTTTCGTTGATCCCCTAATCGATATGACCTTCGAGCGCCCCGAAACCTTGATCCAAGACAGCCTTCCCCAGCCCACTCTTCAGCCCCAAGAAATCATGATCTCGACCGAAATCCCCGAAATCCAGCCCGCGTCTTAATCCAAGATCCCATACATTAGGTCTACTTAGGTCCCATCTGATATCCGCAAAGCAAGGCTAAGGCGATTCCTTTACGAAAAAACCGAAATACCCAAGGGCCAGATTGAACTATCTTGAATATTCTATGTGGTGACCTTTTGTCGCCGTCGACAGTATAAACAATTTTTATTTGAGTACAAAAAGACACAGTTTCTCATTAATTTGGATTCGCGTGGGACCGAAGCGAATTTTTTTCAGATCATTTTGTAAAATCAAAGCAGTCGAAGTGGCACCGTTTCTTCGTGGAATGCCTCTTGCTCAATGAGGCTCAGATCCATTTGGGGAGGTCAAGTTGGCACTGGTCCGAAAAATTCTGCATTCCTGCGACTTTGTAAAGTCGAAGGAAAAAGAGATTCTGCGCAGATTCTATCTTCGGGTCGGGATTTGTTTTATTTTTCTAATTCTATTAAGTGCGCTGATTACTTTTTTCGTTATTCGTTTTCATAAGCAGAGTTTAGCAGAAGCCTATATAGAGTCGGCGCGCTCTAACCTATTAAGTCGAAACCATAAGATGGCTCAAAGGCAACTTCAGCCTGCGATAGATAAGGATTTTTTAAACTTAAAATATCAATCAAAAGAAAGGGCCGTTTTTGAATTGGACTCGAATCAAGAGCGAAAGAATAGATTTAAACATGTTGTAAGACTGCCCGTATCTTTATCTACGGTTTCTCGCGAGGAACTATCGGGAACTTTAACTTTCGAGTATGGTCTAGATGAGGCCTATCGTATCTTGGGGTATACGTGGCTTGCATTTTTGATTATAAATATACCACTACTGGTTTATCTAGGAAGACGCCAAAGAAAGACTTTAAGAAAGATTGAACGTGAACGAAGTCTCATGGAGCTTGGGCGACTCTCGAGACAGGTGGCCCATGATATTCGCTCTCCTTTGAGTTTGCTTAGCGTATTGTCAAAAAAGATGAACCAGCTTGATCCGCATCATCAAGAAATGTTGGGGAAGGTGATTCAAAGACTAAATGGTGTGGCCGAAGAGGTTTTAAGTGTTGGCTTGGGGGCCAGGAGAGTTTTGATCTAGAGGAACTTGAAGAAACAGAGCAATCTAATATTAGACGAATTGAAGATTTCAGAAAATTTGATGTGCAGTATTTCGATCTCAATCAGTTGATTCGAGATATCTTATTCGAAAAATGTCAGCTTGCAGAGGCAAAGAAGAAAATCGATTTTGAGCATCAACTAAGCCTTGGGCGAATCGGGGTGTATCTTCCAAAGCAAAAGCTGGCTCGAGTTTTATCGAATTTATTAAATAACAGTATCGAATCCGTGGAGGGGCAGATCGGACGAATCAGAATTGTGTCTAAGAAAACAGAAGACTCGGCGGTGATTCAAATTCTTGATAGCGGTAAAGGCATTCCCAAAAATATCCTAGGTCGATTGGGTGAAGAGTACTTTACCTGGGGAAAGCCCAGCGGAAACGGATTAGGCCTAGCCCATGCGAAAAGTCTGATCCATAAATGGCACGGAAGCATCGAAATAAAGTCTCAAGAAAATGTAGGCACCCTCGTCGAGATCCTTTTGCCTCGCGCCCAAGACCCCCCAACACACCAAACCGAACTGCAACCCTAGGGCCTTCAGGCGGCTTTAAAGCTTCGAATTCTGAAGTTAAAGCTGTGGATTATTTCGTAAACTCAAAATTAGATATTTTTCCGGTCTCTAGGTCGACTTCGACATCGAAACCGCAAGTGTTATAAGCAAGGACTCGTCCATCGGGCTCTATCCACAGCCCGGAATAGGCACGCCCCTCGTCGATCAAATCGGGTCGAAACTCTTCTATCTCCCAAATTAAATTTCCACTCAAATCATAACAGAAAATATTTCTGTTCGGAGTTAACTCACCCTTCGGGGCCAATAGGACCAAGACCAAATTTTTAATCCGCAATGCTTTACGTACCTTAATTGGAAATTCGATATGGCGTGCTCCAATAAAAAGCACACACCCGTGAACCCTTACAATATCTACCTCGTCCGTTTTTGAGATAATTGCGCCCCCGGGATTTCGCCTATTGATAACTTCCGCAATTTTAGTACTCATTTTACAAAATCAAAGTTAGAGATTTTTCCTGTTTCCAAGTCGACATCCACGTTAAAGCCACGGGTATTGTAAGCGATAATTTTGCCGTCTGAACTCATTCTTAGGTTTCCATATTGGCGCCCTTCGCCTACAAGGTCCGGACGAAACTCTTCAATTTCCCAAAGTAGTGTGCCATCCAAATCGTAACAAAGAATATTACGCTCAGGGGTTTTGTCTCCCCTAAGGGACAGAAGCACAAGAACCCTCCTGTCAATCTGCAGAGTCAGTTTTATATCTATTGGATACTCAAAGTGCCGCTCACCGACATAAAGAACATTGCCATGGAATCTAATCTGCTCCTGTTTGCTGTTCTTCGACATTAGAGTCCTCTCAGGTTTTGAAACCAATCATCTTGAAGAGTTCCAAGAATTTCGTACTGTACGGTTAATTTTTGGGGATCGCCATTAAAGATTTTACCATTTATTAGCCCCTTCCTAATCAGAACACCTTCAGGCACTTGAACGTCCGAGATGAATTCAGGAATAGAGGGGAGAGAAAATTTGGTTTGGATCTCCTTAGGAGAAAGTCCGGAAATTGATGCTTTGTCCATGATCCACGGACCACTGGGACTGTTGTTGGACGAATACACCCGCACCCATTTGCCCTCGATGGCGGTGGTCGTCCGATAGGTGTGGACATAAAAATCTGGATGGTAGGGGGGCTTCATACTGGGTTTTGCGGCCATGATCTTGGCGTTGACAGCTGATGCCGGCAGACTTTCGATCCTAGTTGCGACATTTTTCAAGAGTATGGGGAGGCCCGTATATTTGGCGGATGCGCGCATGGCGCGAATGCCACTATTGACAGGACTTCCTAAACCGAGTGTGGCCATTCCGAAAACGGCAAAACCTCTTGAGACCGAGTCTAAGGCTTCGCCCGTTCGCAAGTGTCTTCCGGTGATTGCTTCGTAAGAATCGCGTGCAAAGCCCGA
>CAYMDP010000020.1:0-4012 GCA_964389375.1 uncultured Pseudobdellovibrionaceae bacterium
AAACTTAAAAATTCGGCCTGGAAGCCGCTTAAACCCCATGGGGTTTTTTGAGTTCTATGTAGACGTCGATTCCGAACAAACCGCCGTTGA
Source organism: uncultured Pseudobdellovibrionaceae bacterium (assembly GCA_964389375.1). Lineage (GTDB taxonomy): Bacteria > Bdellovibrionota > Bdellovibrionia > Bdellovibrionales > UBA1609 > CAYMDP01. The sequence goes on from CAYMDP010000020.1 coordinate 91, forward strand.
GATGAGCACCCGCCATAGCGATTTTCACGATCGTATTCAGCGGGTCGTCGAGACTTTCACCTACCCAGAACTAGAATCTGAGACGGGCAAGCTACGAATGAAGCTTGCCATTCAGAAAGAACTCAATGCGGCTCTCACTCAGGGCTGGGTGAATGAAGTTTTTATTAAAACGATTTTACTAAAGCCTTAGCGAAAGAGATTCACGTCAATTCCATAATTTCGGATTCGATCATTTAAAGTGCTTCTAGGCATGCCCAGATCATTTGCCGTCAGTTTTTGGTTTCCGCGGTTTGCCTGAAGGCGTTGTTCGATCAGGCGTCGTTCAAGTTCCTTCATCACGGGTCCTGTACTATTTATGGCATAGGATGCCACGGGCGCCACATCGAGAAGCTCGGTCAGCATATCTTCTTCGATTTGCACTTCAGGAAAATGAGTTTTACAGCGAGCCACAAAGTTCTTAAGCTCCCTGATGTTTCCAGGCCAGCTATGCTCTTTAAGTTTGTTAATACATCCAAGAGAAAATCGAACGCGATAGAGTTTGGCAAAGTAGTAAAGCAATCTGTCGAAGTCCTCCATTCGTTCTTTGAGGCCAGGCGAGTGAATGCGTGCAACATTCAGTCTAAAATACAGGTCCGCACGAAATTGCCCATCTGCAACTTTTTGTCGAAGATCATGATGAGTTGCCGCGATAATGCGAACATCTGTTTGTTTGGTAAAGTCCGATCCGACGGGACGGATTTCTTGGTTCTCTAAAGTCCGAAGAAGTTTAGGCTGAAGGTTTGGCGGAAGATCTCCGATTTCATCTAAGAATAAACTTCCAGAACGTGCCGCCTCAAAGGCTCCTTTGCGGTTTTCGGTGGCTCCGGTGAAGCTGCCTTTGGTGTGGCCAAAAAGTTCACTTTCAATCAGGCTTTCGCTGAAGGCGCTGCAATTGACGGTAACAAAAGGACCCTGAGCTCTGGAAGAGAGTTCGTGAATACGCCTAGCGATGAGCTCTTTCCCCGAACCAGAGGGGCCAAGGATTAAAACCGAGAACTCGCTTTGTGCAATGTTGGGAAGGGCTAAGAGTTGTTTGTTCCAGTTTGTATTTTTGCTATCGGATTCAAAATTTGAGGCTTTGCCAAGTTCGGAGAGGCAAAACTGAAAGGTGCTGTGACCGATGCGAATGCGGTCCCCATCTTTAAGCAGAGCTTCTTGAATGCGACTGCCATTTAAAAAAGTTCCGTTGCGGCTGCGTAGGTCTTTTAGCCAAAATGAATTTTCCTTGAGTTCAATCCGGGCATGGCGAGCAGAAACAAAGTCGTCGCAGATTTGAATGGGGTTTTCTGAGGCCCTGCCGAGATTCATAAATTCGCTCAAAACAAAGGCTTGTGAGGCCTCGGCATCTAGGGGTTTTAGTTCGGCTTTTGGGGGGAGTTTAGATTGTTTTTGTGGCAGATTCTTTGTCACTTAGGCGTTCCTCTGAGAAAAGTTAGTTCATTTGCTGCTGCATATTTCAATGCTTAGGCCAGGCCCAGATCCAAAGAATCCCTAAATGAGGGCTCGAAATCTGGTTTTTGAGTCCAAAAGTATGGAATCCGTCTTAATTAATTGTGCTCTGCTCAGTTGTTGACACGAGGCGCTAGTCCCCATAGTTTGAGAATCCGTGAAGTCAAAAACACGGCCCTCTCGACAAGGACCACCCTCAATTAAAGTAAAGAGCATTCCGAAGCGAGTCCTTCGGTTTTTAACTAGCGCAGCCGACGTGTCTCAGGCGCCTAAAGATGAAGTCGTAGAAATTGCGATTATGGGACGATCCAATGCGGGTAAGTCCTCATTTATCAATGCGCTTTCCAGCCAAAAAATTGCAAAAGTCAGTCAGAGCCCTGGAAAAACCAGACTGCTGAATTTCTTTTCGGTGGGTGATGTCTACCGTCTTGTGGATATGCCGGGTTATGGTTATGCCTCGCGCGGACGGGATGAAATCGCGTCTTGGAAGGCGATGATTGAAGCCTATCTCAGTGTTCGTGAAAATTTGCGAGGCTTGATCTTGATTATGGATATTCGCAGGGACTGGCAAGAAGAAGAAGAGCAGCTTCGGACATTTGCAATTACCGCGGATCTTCCCTTGATGATTGTTTTAAATAAAGCCGACAAAGTGAATAAGAGAGAGTCGGATAAAAAAATGGATCAGATCTTAAAATGCGCTCCCGGCTGCGTTGTATTTGTCACTTCTGCAGAAAAAAAGATTGGAGTGAAGGCCGCCGAAGACTACGCCTATTCGGAATGGGTCAAGGAGAGCTCGGCTCCATGAATGCTTGGGTTTTAGTCGGATTCGGTTTTTGGACCATGATCGTAACAGTTTTAAGTTTTTCGGCTTGGCTTTCTATGAGTTTTAGTTCTCCTGTCGGGGCTCGTCTGTCCACACTGGCGGCCTTGACAATTTTAATGTTTGTGACTTTTTTCGCATGGGGCTGTTGGATTTCGATTTTAGAGATGAGAGGCGAAATATGAAAGTGGCCGGAGTGATTCCAGCGCGCTATGGCTCGACACGGTTTCCAGGTAAACCCCTGGCACTGATTCTTGGAAAGCCGCTTCTTCAGTGGGTGATCGAAGGGGCCCTAAAAAGTAAAAAATTAAAAACTGTTTTAGTTGCAACGGATGATCACAGGATTGCAGAGCTTGCGAAGTCTTTAAAAGTCGAAGTTGTGATGACGGACTCAAATCTTGCGACCGGAAGTGATCGTGTGTGGGCTGCAATTCAGGATCGGGACTTCGATGCGGTGATTAATGTTCAAGGGGACGAGCCTTTGATTGAGGGGCAGCTTTTGGACCGAATGGTTCAGGCTTTGGAAGAATCCCCAAGCACAGATATGCTGACCTTAGGTCGCACAATTTCTGGTGAGGAGCTGTTAAACCCCCAGATCGTTAAAATCGTTTTAAACCAAAATCAAGAAGCACTTTATTTTAGTCGTTTTCCAATTCCTTATAGTCGACTAAAGTTTGCAGAAGAGGCCGGCGGCTGTCTGAAGCATATCGGGATGTATGCATATAAGAAGGACTTCTTAAGACGTTTTTGCGAGCAGGGTCCGGTTTTGATTGAGCAAGCGGAATCACTAGAGCAGTTGAGAGCCCTTTATTTGGGCGCAAAAATTAAAGTTCTTGAAGTCTTAGATGATTCCTGGGGCGTTGATCTTGTGGAAGACATCAAAAAAATTGAATTGAAGATGAAGGAAAAGCAAAAATGAAAAAGCCGAAAAAGAAGAGAAAAAAAAGCAGTGATCAAAAAATATTTCGCTCTAATCCTTCTCGCTTAGTGCAGAAATATATTTTTGTAACCGGTGGTGTTGTCTCTTCAATTGGAAAAGGGCTAACTGCGGCAAGTCTAGGGACTCTTCTTGAGGCTCGAGGTCTTAAAGTGAGCTTAATGAAGTGTGACCCTTACATCAATGTGGATCCAGGGACCATGTCTCCGCTTCAGCACGGTGAGGTCTATGTGACTGAAGACGGCGCAGAAACAGATTTAGATTTGGGCCATTACGAACGCTTTACGGATGTTTCGGTCACTCGGTCCAACAGTGTGACCGCAGGTCAAGTTTATGAAAGTGTGATTAGTAAAGAAAGACGAGGCGATTACCTTGGCGGTACCGTACAAGTGATTCCCCATATAACGAACGAGATTAAATCTCGAATTCATGAGGCCGCTCAGGGCTCGGAAGTGATCATTGTCGAAATCGGTGGAACTGTCGGAGACATTGAAGGGCTTCCCTTTATTGAGGCTATCCGGCAGATGAGAGTTGATGTGGGAATCGAAAACTCGGTTTTTGTTCACGTAACCTATGTGCCCTATATTGCTGCTGCAGGAGAACTGAAAAGTAAACCCACTCAGCACTCGGTGAAAGAGCTTCGTGAAGTGGGAATTCAGCCCGATTTTCTGATTTGC
>CAYMDP010000020.1:4022-47903 GCA_964389375.1 uncultured Pseudobdellovibrionaceae bacterium
GATTGTTTTGTAGCGTTCGACCAGAAAACGTCATTGCGGCCATGGACTCAAAGACGATTTACGAGGTTCCTCTGGTCTTACATAGAGAGGGCTTTGACGAAAAAATTGTTCGGCGTTTGGGCCTAAGTACGAAAGCTCCTCAGGTGCAAGGCTGGGAAAAAGTCGTCTCGAGAGTGCGATCTCCTGCCACCGAAATTTGCATTGGAATCGTCGGAAAATACGTGGATCTTAAAGAAAGCTATAAGTCCCTTCACGAAGCTATTGTTCATGGTGGGATTGCCAACAACTGCAGAGTTCAGGTGATCTATTTGGACTCTGAGAGTATTCGTTCTGCAAATGCGGCAAAAGTTTTGGCCGAAGTCGATGGAATTTTAGTTCCAGGGGGCTTTGGAGAAAGGGGCGCTGAAGGGAAGATTGAAGCCATTCGTTTTGCCCGTGAAAATCAGATTCCATTTTTTGGTATCTGTTTTGGAATGCAGATGGCGGCGATTGAGTTTGCCCGCAATGTTTGTGGAATTAAAGATGCAACCTCCAGAGAATTTGTGGATCCAAAAAAGGATCGAAAAAACCTAGTCATTGATTTTATGGAAGAGCAAAAATCAATGAAGGATATGGGCGGCACAATGAGGCTCGGGGCTTACCCTTGCACGCTCGTTAAGGGAAGTCGCGCAGAGAAGATTTATGGAGAAACTCATATTTCTGAACGCCATCGTCACCGTTATGAATTTAACAATAAATTTCGACCCATTTTTGAAAAAATGGGTATGAACTTGTCTGGAGTTTGTCGCGAGCGAGATCTTGTCGAAATTATAGAAATTGCTAAACACCCTTGGTTTGTGGGCGTTCAGTTTCATCCCGAGTTTAAATCGAAACCGCTTTCGCCCCATCCCCTATTCACTAGTTTTGTGAAGGCCAGCCTACGCCAAAAAGGGATTCACGATCAAACCGGCGAAAAGCAGCCCCGCATCTCGAGAAAAGGTAAAGTTAAATCAGGAAAAACAAATCGGAGTGCGAATGTCCATCCTTGAAGAAGGTCGAAGAGTTCTTAAAATCGAAGCCAAAGCGGTTGCAGATCTGATCGAGTCTTTGGACGAGAATTTTGTCAAAGCTGTTGAATTGATTCTTTCTTGCACGGGAAAGTTGATTGTTACAGGGATTGGTAAATCCGGGCAAATCGGACAAAAGATCTCGAGCACCTTTAGTTCGACGGGGACTCCCTCTGTATTTTTGCATCCGGCAGAAAGCGCCCATGGAGACCTTGGCGTGATCGCCAAAGGGGATTTGGTTCTTGCGGTTAGTTTTGGTGGCGAAGCACCAGAACTTTCGCCTCTTTTGTCTTTTGTTTCTCGTCGCGGAATTCCATTGATCGCGATGACTGGACAAATTCAAAGTAGTTTAGCGAAAGCCAGTCAGGCCGTGATTCACGTGCAGATCCATGAAGAGGCGTGTCCATTGGGGTTAGCGCCCACGACGAGTTCCACCGCGACATTGGCTCTTGGGGACGCCTTGGCCATGGCCGTTCTTAAAGAGCGTGGTTTTCAAAAAGAAGACTTTGCAGAGTTTCATCCTGGTGGAAGTCTTGGCAGACGCCTTCTCACTCGAGTCAAAGATATTATGCACTCAGGTGAGTCCGTTCCCCTTGTTGGCCCCAAGCAAGATATCGCGAGTTTGGTTGGAATCATGACTTCAAAAGATGTTCGTGGGGTCGCCGGTGTTGTGGACGATAAAGGACTGCTTATTGGGATTGTGACAGATGGAGCGATTCGAAGACGGCTCGAAAAAAGTAATAAGGCCTTTACCGAAACGGCTGAGGACCTGATGACTCCGCATCCGAAGACAATAGATTGTAATGAATTGGCCCAAAAAGCTTTGTTCGTGATGGAGCAGTTTAAGATCAATGTGCTTTTTGCAGTCGATAAAAACTCAAAGGATCCCAATCGTCCAGTTGGAGTCTTGCACGTTCAGGACCTTTTGACGGCGAATCTCAAGTAAGGACTTGCTCCTTCATATCTGGACCTTATCTCTCCAGCCTAAGGGCTGGGTTGCCTGAAATTGCATAGCCAAGAGTTGGGTGAGATCCTATGATGGGGTCTAGCCTTGAGGGAGACTCATGACTCGACATATTTTAGCGCTATCAGTCCTTCTTTCTATCTGTTCGTCTGCCGTTCAGGCTCAGGTGATTGAGTTTCCTGAGGAAGAGTTAAGCTCAGAAACCGTGCTCCCGGTGTTTGATCAAAGACGTATTGTATTAAGCCGAAACGTGCAGAAGACAGAAAGCTTCGAGATCGGTGGCGGCTTCGGAATGTCTATGAACGAACCTTTTTATAACCCATTGAACTTTCATTTTCTTGGAACATACCACTTCAACGAACTTCATGGAGTGGGTGTTCAGTTCAATTCTTTCTTAAGCGGCATTTCGTCATATGGAAAGCAACTTCAGGCCGGGGAGGCCGGTGGAGTTGTATTTGATCCGTCCAAGGCTCCGGCACTTAAGTACATGATTATGGGAAACTACCAGTTTGATGCCTACTACGGAAAAATAAGTCTTACCAAAAGTGCCGTGATGAACTTGTCTTTGTTTGCAACATTAGGTGCAGGGATGTTGAATTTTGGCGAGCTGACCAAGCCTGGCCTTAATGTTGGGATGGGTCAGAACTTTTATTTTACGAATCGCTTTGCTCTTCGCTACGACCTAAGATTGTTGATTTACCGCGGACCGGACGCGACGTCTCAAAGTTTAGGAGCCTCGGACAATCCAACTGCTGGATCTTTTGAGGATCAGCTTTTCATTAATACTCTACTTTCGGCGAGCGCAGTTTTTCTTTTGTAGGATCTTCCGTCATTTCAATTCAGGACTTCTTCGTCTGCAATATGTCCCTCAAACCAGTTTTGAGCTAGACCTTGGTAAAGTATTTCTGCTTTGCTTCGCTAAGGTCGGGGTCTAGATCCTTGAATACTTGTTCAGTTTCTTTAGCATTTTCTATATCTTAGATAGGGAACAGGCAACCAGGGATGGGGATGTGACGTTGTTGTTTAAATATAAATGGGCCTTTTTAGGTCTCGTGATTTTTGTCGGAAGTGCGAATGCCCAGTTTGATGACTCATCTTCTGCCGCAGCTCGTACGGATTCAGAGGGTGAAGTTGAAGCCCTTTACGATCAGCTCGATGCGAATGAAACCAATCGCAGAACTCGAAGTCAAAACGAGCGTGCGCAAAAACCTAGAAAAGATCCTACAAACCTATCTGAACTTTCGACACTTTCGCCCTTTAGCGATATCGCAGTTATTCAAAGGCGCTTTCTACCCCGTACCGGTCGCTTTGATATATCTGCTAACGGAATGCTGGGTCTAAATAATCCCTTTTTCAACAATATGGGAGTTGGCTTTCGTGGAGCCTACTATTTGACCGAAAAGCACGGCCTTGAGTTGCAGTACTTCTGGCTTTCAAGCTCTGAGAGAGACGTGACCAACGGACTGAAGGACAGAAATATCAGTACAAGAAGTTTGGTGACGGCAAAGAATTATATGGGTGCTGCTTATAAGTGGACGCCAGTTTACGGAAAGATCACTTTCATGAATCAAAAGATCGTACCCTTTGACCTTCACTTTCAGGCCGGAATGGGTCTGACCGAAACCGTGCAACGGGCGGGGGAAACCACTCTTCAAATTGGAACGGGACAGATTTTTGCCATCAATAAGGGTATGGCATTTCGCTGGGACTTTTTGTGGCATTTCTATCAAGCCCAAGCCACTGAAGAAAATGGAACTATTAAGACGACCACTCAAGATGATCTATTTATCTCGTTTGGTCTAAGCTTCTTCTTTCCGGAGGCGACTTACCGATGAAGAAAACCTATCGGAATACTCAGCTAATTGTTTTGCCACTTTGCCTTTTGATGGCAATTTCATTTAAATCCGAGTCCGTCTATTCTTCGGAAATTCAGCTGGCTCAGGTCGACTCAAATTTACTGGCTCAAAATTCTCGTAATCGGAAGGCCGCTCCCAAGCGAAAGGCGCCGGCCAAAAAAGGCGGAGCTCAGCGGACACAAAGAGCTCGTCCGGCGGCGGGTGGAGGCCCTCAGGGCGCCCTGGTCGAAGCGCTTCAGATGGCAAAAGCTGGCCAATATCAGGAAGCCTCGGTTCGATTATTTCAACTAAGTCATAGTCCGCGCTTTCGTGAAAGAAGAATGCAGATTAAATATATCCTGGGTTTGATGCTGTACCAGATGAAGTTAAACCAGGTTTCTGCCTTTCAGTTTATTAGCGTCGTAAGGGATGGAAACAATCAGTACTTAAAGCAAGCCATAGAGAAGCTGTCCTTGGCGGCGGATTCACTCGGAGACGACACACTATTAAATTATGCGCTTTCTCGCGTAAAGGTCGATGAGTTTCCAAAAGTTCACCGAGATATGCTTCTCTATCGAATTGGCGAATTTCAAAGACGAAACCGTCAGTTCGAGGCTGCGGCTAATAGCTTTTCGAGAGTGTCTCGAACAAGCAGCTTAGCTTCTTCAGCGAAGTACCTTGAGGGCCTTGCAAAAATCGAAGCTGGCAAAGTGCAGTCTTCGGTGTCTTCTTTTGAAGATTTAATTGATAGTCGCAGAACCGCGGGCGTGACCGATAAGGCTCGAGTGACAGGCCTTATGGGGAAGGCTCGTGCGCTTTATCAAATGAAAAAATGGGACGAAGCGATCGCTGCCTACCGTGAAGTTCCGCGAGACACCGAAGCGTGGCATGAGACCCTATTCGAATCCAGCTGGGCGATGCTGCGGTCGGGACGATTTCGTTCTGCGATCAGTAACTTTCAGTCCCTGCACTCGGCATTTTATGAAGATTTTTATCTTCCGGAGTCATTATTATTAAGATCCATCGTTTATCTTTATATCTGTAAATACGATGAGATGGAAAAAGTCCTCAATCTGTTCGGAAAGATCTATAAGCCAGTTTATAAAGACATAGATACTTTGGTGAAGTCCTCTGGGGATCCGATCTCTTATTTTAACGAAGTGGTGCGAATCATCAGGGACTATAAGATAAAAGGGGACGATATTGACCGCGCCTCTTACAAAATTCCATTTCTTGTTGCGCGAAGAATTTTTAAAGAGGGAGATTTTCAAACTTCTTACAACTACGTCGTGAAACTGATCGAAGAGCGCAAACGCATCGACGCTATGCCCGCAGCTTGGAAGTCGTCTGCGATTGGAAAATATTCTCTGAAAGTCGTAAACACCAGAATGCTAAAGGCGCGGCAAAGAGCCGGTCGCCAGGTCAAAGCTCACCTAGAAGATATTCGTGCCGAACTTTTTGATCTTTTTGAACAAGAAGGCTTCATCCGCTACGAGATGATTAATGGACGAAAAGAAACTCTTAAAAAGAGAATTGCGGGTAAAGAGCTTCCAGCGACTCAAGTCGATGAAGACACGGCTCGAGATTACTATGTTCAAAATGGGTATGAGTATTGGCCCTTCCAAGGGGAGTATTGGTTGGACGAGTTGGGAAATAGTCATTACGTAGGAACTCAAAGTTGTGAATAAGACTCATAAACGAAAAATCTATTGCTTCGGTCTTCTTATGGCGCTGTCCTGCGCGATTTTGCCCTCTGCAGATGCGCAAAAAGGAAAAGCAAAAAGTCAGCGTACCGTTGGAGACCTTCTTCAGGGGATCCAAAAAAATGCCAAAGAAGTGACGATTCAGAAGAAAGGCTCGGCCCTTCCAACTTTTAGGGCTCTAGCTCCTCGGCAAGTGAATTTGTATTCAGTTAAGCCTCCAGCAAGCTCTCAGCTTTTTTACGAAGAGGGTAGCGATGAGGCCGAGTTAGAAAAGGTCACAGACCAAGGGATTAACCAGCTCTATCGGCTGACTCAGCAGTTTAAAAACTCGACCCGAAGAGGCGAACTATGGATGAGGCTTGCTGAGCTTTACGTCGAGAAATCTCGGCTGATCGAATACCGCCTTCAGCAGGATTACGATAAAAAATTAGTAGAGGTCCAAGAGGGAAAAACTAAAACTCAGCCAAAATTAAACTTAGGGCCCGCGAAAGAATATAATCAAAAAGCGATTCAGCTTTATGAGTGGTTTATTCGAGATTTCCCAAAAGATCCCAAAGTCGATCAAGCCCTCTTCTTTCTTGGCTACAACTACTTCGAGTTGAGTAACGAGCAAAAGGGAAAACAGTTCTACGAGCGTTTGACTAAAGAGTTTCCAAAGAGCCCCTTTATCGATGAATCCAATTTCGCCTTGGGTGAGTTCTATTTCGAAAAAGAAGAATGGAAAACTGCACTTGGGAACTATGGAAAAGTCGCCAGAAACAGACGGGCTCGTTTGTTCTCTTTTGCACTTTATAAAGCGGCATGGTGTCAGTATAAACTGGGTCAGGTCAAATCGGCATTAACCTCGATGGAAACGGTCATTCGCGCGGGCCGAGTTGCCAAAGGTCAAAGCGATGATTCGACGGGCGGAGTGTCGCGAATCCGTCTTGCAAGTGAAGCATCTAAAGATCTAGTGATATTCTACGCCGAAGTTGGAGAGCCAAAAGCAGCTCGAGCTTACTTTGAGAAAGTGGTCGGCGGACGAAACGCAATCAGCCTATTAGACAAATTGGCTTACTACTATGCGGACACAGGAAATCGCGAAGGTGCACGATTGATCTTTAAAGATATGATTGATGAGCGTCCGAATGCACCGAAAGCCTATGACTATCAGTATCAGATTGTGAGTATGTATGCCTCCGCTGGAAACGATAAAGTTTTTCGTGAAGAACTTTATCAGTGGATCGAGCGCTATGGTCCGACAAGTGTTTGGAGTCAGTCGAATAAGTCCAGTGTCGAACTTGTTTCTAAGGCAAATCTTCTGATCGAGACGACCTTAAGAAATTATATTCTTCAGCAGCATCAAACGGCTCAAAACTCCAAGGCGCCATTTTCGAGGCAGCTTGCGCGAAGTGGCTACGAATTGTATTTTCAAACTTTCAAAGAATCCGCAAAGCTTGATGAAATGCACTTTTTCTATGCGGAACTTCTGTTTGATATGAACGAGCACGAGAAGGCTGCATTTCATTATCTTTGGGTTGCAGATAACGCACCAAAGAGTCCATATTACGAAAAGTCTTTGTTGAATTCATTGCTGGCTTTAGAAAAAAAGCTTCCCACTCCTCAAGAAGTTAAAAAGATCGTGGGTGAGTCGACCGAGCCAGTTGAATTTGATCGCACAATTAAGGCCTTTGAAAAAGTCGGACTTCGGTATGTTCAGTCCTTTCCCAAGGGCGAGGATACTGTTGCGATTAAATACAAAATCGGGTCGCTCTATTACTATTATAACCAGTTCGATCGCGCGCTGGCTCTGTTTAACGAAATCATTCAAGAAAGCCCGAAAACAAAATATGCCGAATACTCTGCAAACTTAGTCTTAGACATTTATAATATTCGAAAAGACTATGACGGACTTGAGCGCGCAGGGGCCATGATCTTGGCAATTCCAAGCTTGGCAAGTTCTGGCGTAGGAAATCAGATCAAAGGAATTGTTCAACGGGCGTCTTTTAAGAAAGCGCAGGATTTTGAAGCGGGGAAAGACTATCTGAAAAGTGGTCTTTCTTATGAAGAGTTCGCCAAAAACAACCCGACCTCGGACCTTGTCACAAGTGCCCATTTTAATGCGGCCGTAAACTACGAGCGTGGCGGGGATTTATTTAAAGCAATTGGAATGTACTCCTTAGTCTTGGCCTCAAGGGACTCAAAGGCCGCAGATCTAAAAAGTCGATCGAGCAAATTTCTGGCAAGTCTATATGAAAAAACCGGACAATATGAAAAAGCTGCTGGCGCATTTGAAGCTTACGCAAAGCAAAATCCCAAAGATAAAGAGTCTGTCACTTTCTATTTCAACGCTGCGGTGATTCGCGATGGTTTGAATAGCTATAATCTTGCCCTTGCGAACTATCAAAAATATTTCGATATGAGTCGCGCTGTAGAACGAACCGAGGCGATTTTTCTGATGGGTAAAATCTGGGAACGAAGAAAAAATCTCACTCGAGCGATGGGCTATTATAAGCAGTATATGGACGCAAACCCCAGAAATGCAGCTGGTGTTGTTGAGGCCTCATTTTTAATCGCTCAGCTTAGTGAGCGACTTGGACGAAAGAAAGCCGCGGATGAAAACTATCAAAAGACGATTGCCATCCAAAGGCGCTTATCTGCACGTGGTGAGGCTGTTGGGGTGGCTTACGCGGCAGAATCCCGCTTTAAGATTGTTTATAAAACTTATGAAGAGTTTAGACGGATTGCGATTCCTAAAAATCCAGCGGCTCAAGGCAAAGCAGTTCAAAGTAAACTGAACTACTTAAATCGACTTAAAGAAGAATTGAAGTCTGTGATTGCCTACGATGATGGCCACATGGTTGTCGCGGCCCTGGCATTGCTTGGACAAGCTTACCAACATATGAGCGCTGCAATTTACAATACACCTATTCCAGCAGGACTTGATGCAGAGGGTGTCAAACAGTACAAAGCAGGAGTAGAGCAGATCGCTAAGCCTCTTCAAGACGAGGCTCGCAATAACTATATTTCTGCCCTTGAACGTGGTCGAGCCCTTGAGGGGTACAATGAGTGGATTGCGACCGCCGCGAAAGAGTTAAGCAACATCGATCCAGAGAAGTATTCGGACGGAGACGAGAAAGTCTCCCTAACGAAGGTGCCTGATTGGTTGGAGCTATGAGGTTATACCATATGAAATTTGTTTTATGCTTGCTGACGGTGCTGTCCTTGCGGGTGCAAGCTCAGTTTGACGAATCAAGTGGAGATCGCGCCGAGCGGCCAAAAACTACAGTCAGTCAGAGCGATATCGATGCTCTCGCCCAAGCTCGTAAGACTCGAAGTGAAGCTAATTTTATCGAAGCGGCTTCGAAGATCTTGGGAGCTGATGCGACCAACTTGATCGCTCTAAATGGCTTGGGAGTGTTCTATTTTGAGCAAGGCAAGGTCGGTTTAGCGAAGCTTATATTTAACCGGGCTTTGGCGGCACATCCCAATGAGGCCGCTCTCCACAATAACTTAGGAATCGTTTATCTTTCTGAAGGCCGGCAGCGACAAGCGCTTGCGGCCTTTCGCAAAAGTATTGAGTTGAAGCGGGACTATCGCATTGGAGCCGCAAACTTGGGATCGATACTTGTTCAGTACAAAGATTTTGAAAAGGCACTTGCTCCCTTAGAGCAAGGCTACAAAGCCTTACGTTCAGAGTTAAAATCAAATCCCCAGGCCGTTGAAGTTGCAAACAATTATGCCGTCGCGCTTGCTGGAGCTGGACGTTCGTCGGATGCAAAGAAGGTTTATAAAGAAATTTTGGACAACAACACAAGAAACTCTCAAGTCCTTTTTAATTACGCGGTACTATTAGTCGATCGACTGAAAGAGAAGTCTGAAGCTTCGAAAATTATCAGTCGTTTAAAGTTTGTTGCAGAGGACCCGGAATCCATTCGAGCAGTTGAGAGATTAGAAAAGTCTGTCAGTGCGATGAAAGATTAGAGCTAAGGATGAAGAAGATGAATTGGAATGTTAAAAAAATGATTTTTCAGATAGGCCTGCCTCAGCTGCTTGTTCTTTTCATTTTTTCTTCTGCGGTCTTTGCTCAACCTAAAGACGACAAGCGTAAAACCTCGATCAATTTTGAAGATGAATTGATTCAAGGTGAGCTTAAGAAGCCAGAACTTTTCTATCTCCTACAGAAGAAGCAATTTAACTTTAAACGTTTGATCAAATTGCGGGAAGATTTTCTTCCTGAAATGAGAAGAACGTCAGAAGATTTACGACATAGCGGGGGCGGCAATTGAAACCACCAGTTCTTCTTCGGATCTACAAGCAAAGTCAGCTTGAGGGTGTAAAGCAGTTTACTGAGACCCAGATCGTCATCGGGCGAAATCCGGACCTTCAGTTAAGTTTGGCCGATGAAGCCGTCTCTCCGCTTCACGCGATTATCGAAGAGCGCGACGGAGCTTATTACGTTTCAGATCTTGGTTCCCTTACGGGCACTCTCAGAAACGGGAACAAGGTATTGGATGAAAAAATTGAAAGCGGCGATGAGATTAGCGTCGGCCCTTACCGCATGCAGTTTTTTATCGGAGTGCCAAAGCCCGTAGCTCCGCCTCAGAATTTCGCAACTCCTCCGATTCCGACGCAAGCAACTCCGCCAATTCCTGAGGCCCAGAATCCAAATCTTAAAGTGGTTGCAACGCCGAATCTTTCGACTCCAAGTTCGACGGTTACTCCGCCAATTCCCAAGGTTGAGACGCCAAGGGTCGAGGTACCTAAACCAGCCGCACCAAGAATTGATACTCCAAAAGCTGCCAGCCAAGGCCCGATTCAGCTAAAGGTCCCCGGAAGTGCTCCAGCTGCGAAGGCTCACCGAAAAAAGGGTTCGACTTTTGCTCCAGGAAGCCATTACCGAGATGTGTCTGAAATCCTTAAGCCTAGCAAAGGAACAATCGTTGAGGTTGTTGTGGCTTGGAGAGAGCGCGTTCTTTCAAGCTATCACTTTAACGAAAAGCAAGCCGTCACAATTGGTTCTGATCCCTCTTGTGACATTTTGATCCCGGTATCCACCACGATTTCTAAGTTTCCAATTCTAAAAGTGGATTCCTTAGTTTCAGTTCGGGTCATGCCAGAAATGACCGGGGACCTGTTTGTCGAAGGTTCAAAAGTTTCTTTTTCTGATTTGCATCGGCAAAATCGAATGCGTTCTGTTGGGAACGGATATGAAGTTGATCTGCAACAAAATGAAATGATCCGGGTTGGATTTTGGGGAGATACTATCTCCATCTACATCCGATTTGTCCCAGAGTCGACAAAGCCTATGGTGGCGCCGGTTTTGGACCTGACCGCCTCGGAAGCGACGGGAATCATTCTTTCAATTGTGATCACTCTGATCTTCGCTCTTTATATGATGATCTATTCTCCCTCAGGGCTTGAAGATGAAGCTTTACGGGAAGAGCCCATACGCAAAGCCATCGTCACTTTTAATCCTCCGAAGCCCAAGGAAAAAACCGTCGTCATTGTCGAAGACAAGCCAGTTCAGACCGAAAAGAAGGTCGTAAAGGTTGTTGATAAGGTTCGTGAGACAAAGGCGCCAGCTCCAGAAAAGAAAGAAGCTCCTGGTAAAGCTGCGGAAGTCGCACCGAAGAAAACTCCAGACAAGGCGAAGACTTTGACCTCTGCTCGTCCTGGTGGAGCGATCAAGACTGGCAAAGAAGGTGCAAACGCAAAAAGCGAAAAGCCGGACCCCACAAAAGTTGGATTACTTAGCGTGTTTGGATCGAAGGGTGCGCAAAGTCAGCTGGATAAAGCCTACTCAGGATCCGGAGAGCTTCAAGGTCTTGCGGGAGCCGCAACCGGATATGCCGGGCAAGCCGAAGACCGCGCGGGAGACACAATCGGAAGTAAACTTAAGGATACGGGAGCCGGAGGAAAAGGTTCCGCAACGGTGGGCATTAGTGGAGTTGGAACTCAAGGCCGAGGTACTGGCACTTATGGTTATGGAGAAGGTGGAATTGGTAAAAAGGGGAGCGTCGATATCAATGTCGGCGGTCAAGAAGCTGAGTTTACCGGATCTATTGATCGCGAGGCGATTCGCCGAGTGATCATCGCAAACAAGCGCGCCATTCGAAGTTGTTACGAGCGGGTGCTACAGCGAAAACCAGATCTTTATGGAAAGCTGGTGCTTGAGTGGGATATCGAAGAACGTGGCCGAGTCACTCGAACGGCAGTGAAGAGCAATTCTTTAGGTGATGATGAAGTGGCAACCTGTATTGTGAATCGGCTTCGAACATGGAGGTTCCCAGAGCCACCTCAAGATCAGGTAGGACGTGTGACATATCCGTTTGTCTTCACGTCTCAGTAGGGTGAAGCGGATGCTAGAGAATAGTTTTGAATTGGTTTTAAGAATTTTTGTTATCTATAAAGGGAGGGTATCCAATTGGATCAGCTAACGCCAGAATTGGTAGACAAGTGCGCAAACATTAATAACTTTATCGCGAAAGCCTTTTGTCAGGGCGGACCGGTAATGTACATCATCGCTCTGATCGGGTTGCTGGTGATCTTTTTGATCTTTGACCGGATTACAAATCTGTCAAAGCTCTCAGTAGATAAGAATAATCTGAATGAGCAGCTTTTTGGGATGCTTCTTCGGGGAGACATTAAGCAGGCCATCGCATTTTGTGATAGTCGGCCGACTCCACTGACGAACACTTTAAAGGCCGGATTGGTTCAGGTTTTGAACCGTCGTCCAGATGAAGAAGTTCAGGTGGCGATGGACGCATCCGTGTTGCGTGAGACTCCGCGGCTTGAGGGATGGAACTCCTTCCTTGCGGTCTTCGGAAACGTGGCGGTTCTCGTCGGACTTTTCGGAACGATTGTGGGTCTAATTATTTCGTTCTCGGGTGTTGCAAAGGCAGATGCTGCGACAAAAGCGATGCTTTTATCACAAGGTATTTCTGAAGCTCTAAACTGTACGGCTTTCGGACTGCTTGTTGCGATCACCGCGATTGTGGCTTACGGATTTTTCCAAATTCGAATTGGACGCTCTATTAACGATATGTTGGAAAGCAGCATGAGCATGATGAACATGGTCGTCGCGAACCGAGATAAAATTAAAGACTAGGCATCTGACGAATTTTAAGGAGATGCAGAAATGGCTCACATAAGTGATGGCGATGATGATAATAAAAGTGCGGCGGTGGATCTAAACCTCGTCCCTTTTATTGACTTGATGAGTGTATGTATCATTTTCTTGTTGATTACAGCCGTTTGGACTCAAGTCTCCATGATTCAAATTGGAAGTTCTATTTACGGGCAAAAGACAGAGCAAGAGCAAAGTAAGCCGCCTCCTCGAGCCGAGATCCCTTTTCGGCTTGATGTCAGAACAGACGGTTACCGAGTTCTTGTGGGTCGCGAGATGAATACGATATCCAAAGTAAATGGGGCTTTTGATACAGCTCGCCTTCTCGACGAATTAAAAAAGGTAAAAGAACTTTATCCAGAAAAAGAAGATGCAGTCATTACCGTCATGGATGAACTGCCCTATGATACTTTGATCAACGGAATGGATGCACTTTTGACCGCCGGATTTCCCTTAATCTCGGTTGCGACCGGGGGAGCTCAGTAATGCCAATTCATGTGCCAGGAATACGATCGCGAAGAGGTAAGGTCAAATCAGTCAAACGAAACGCCGTGGCGGTCCTCCAGCTGACAGCGATGGTTGATATGTTTACAGTTCTTTGCGTTTTCCTTCTTCAGAATTACGCGACGACGAACCAGATTCTACCACTTGCTGATTCCGTAGAACTTCCCCTAGCAATGACTGTTAAAGAACTTGCTCCATCGAATGTTGTGGTGATCGCTAAAGATAAAGTGTCTTTAAATAGCTCCGTGGTGACTGACTTTCGAGTGGTCAAAGAGCAAGAGGATTGGTTGGTTGAGCCTTTAAAACAAGGTATCGAGCAGTTGATTAAAGAGGGTGAAGAGCAAAAGCGCACTTTAGGGGCGCAAATTCGTGGCGCGGTGACCGAGGCAAAAACGGGAGAAGGCGAAGAGCAAATCGATGACTTTCGCAAAATCACAATTCAGTCTGATCGCGAAATTGATTTCTTAACGGTTAAAAAAATCATGTACACAGTGACTCAGGCCGGAGTTTACGAAATTAATTTTGCGGTCATTAAAAAGCCAGAGCCAGTTGCAACGAATTAAAAAACCGAAGACCGGGTTTCTCGACTCTTAAAGTCAGTTCCTCTTTAAAATCTATTTTATAATTTAGTTGAAGGCCCTAGGGGGAAAAGCCTTAAGCGGCTTTTTTACCTTGCGATTGAGTTTTGATGGCTTGCACGACAGTGTTTCGTGCTTCACTTGAAAGGCCTTGAAAGCGAAAGCCAATAAATCCAGTTTCAGACGTGTACTGAACCTGAGCTTTCACACGAATCGGTTGGCTTTGACCATAGATTTGAAGGTCCACTGACATCGATTCGCCACTTGTCAATTGTGGAAGGCCTTCGGCGCCAAAGCCGCCTTCACTTAGGGTTTTCAGTTCCCCTTTGACAATGCTCTCGCCCCATTTCATAGAAATTTCGCCATGAACATCCACGCGGGGGTGAAGTCTTCGACTGATCCCCACTTTATTCATGATGTCATGGAATTCGAAAATTGGAGCCCAGTTGGCCATTCCTTTAGTCCAGATCATAATTTCATTGGCATGTTTAATCCCAGTTAGCTCGGTAATCAGATCATCCCACTGGAAGGGTCCATGGGATTGGCCTTCAAATGCAAAGTGCCAGGACCGATGGTCTTGGATATGGGTGACCTTGGCCTGAAGATCCGTGTGTTTCTCGAGCCAAACCGAGGGAGAAATCCAATTGTCCAGAAGACGACCCCAGATTAAAGTCTCGGGATCAAGCTGAACTAAAGAAATCATTTCCTTTAATTCATCTGCGGAGAATGGCCCGCGGACCTTCTCATCTTCACATGTAAACCAGAGTTTCATAGTCTTCGTTTCGGATTGATAAGCACCTGACTTGAGTACAGTTTTGAAAAAATATCCCCATAAAAAAACAAGATTCTGTGCTAAGAACGTGCCAAAGTTTGTGTTAGAATCTTATAGGATATGAATAATGAAAAGGCTTGGACAGTTGGCCCTTGTGGCCCTTTTTTCAATATTGATCGTGCAGCTGGTGGTTTTTGCTCCAACCTCTACAGTGGAGGACTCTGGTATTGAGCCTTTGTCCGAAACTAGCCTTCCTGAGGATGTTGCACAGTCCATGAAGGGCGTCCACCTGATCGAAACTCGAGATGGTGGAAAGGAGTGGGAACTTTGGGCGGACCAAGCGGTCGCTTTTAAGGCAAAGGCTGAATGGAGTCTTACTAAAGTTCGGGCGATTTTTTTTAGTGATGATGGTGTTGAGTTCGTTGTAACAGGAGAAACGGGTCTGGTTGAAACGCATTCCAAGAATATGGTCGTGACGGGTAATGTGATCACAAGATCTTCGAATGGTTACGTTTTTAAAACAGAAAAGGTTTCTTATAGTTCTGCAGATCGCAGGCTTGTTAGCCCACAGCCCGTTGTGATTACGGGCCTTAAAGAGAAGGGTGTGGATTTAATGAGAATGAGTGGAAACAGTATGATCGCTCATCTGACCGACTCACGGATTGAAGTAAATCAGAATGTGCGCTCGGAAAGAGTTTTTGAAGATGCGCGAAGATTGGTGGTTCGCAGTGACCGCTCTGAGTTAAGTGGAAAAACAAAGTCGGCTCGTTTTATGGACCGAGTTGTAATCGATTATGATTCGATGCGGGTGACCGGGCCAGAT
Source organism: uncultured Pseudobdellovibrionaceae bacterium (assembly GCA_964389375.1). Classification (GTDB taxonomy): domain Bacteria; phylum Bdellovibrionota; class Bdellovibrionia; order Bdellovibrionales; family UBA1609; genus CAYMDP01. The sequence goes on from CAYMDP010000020.1 coordinate 19,356, forward strand.
GCTCAGTTTCAATACGACTCGGCTACTCAGGGCTTAAAGTCTTTAGCTGTTATGGGTGGAGTTCGAGTCAGTGATCTGGATAAGTGGGCGACTTCTCAAAGAGTCGATATGGACCTTGTCCAAGACCGAACGGTCTTTCGAGGAAAGCCAAAGGTTGTGCAAAATAATGACGAGCTTCACGGAGAAGAAATCGTGTTCACAGATCGTGGCCGAAAGGTTCAAGTTCGAAAAGCGCGAGCCCGTGTGGATGAAAGCCGAGTGGAGACAACAAATTGAGCCATTTGTCGATTCGTGGAATTAGTAAAAAGTTTAAGACTCGTAAAGTCGTTGATGAGGTGACTTTTGATATCGAGTCCGGCCAGGTCGTTGGCCTTTTGGGTCCGAATGGCGCTGGAAAGACCACCAGCTTTTACATGGTCGTGGGCTTACTTTCTCCGGATTTTGGTGAGATTTTAATTGATGACAAACCGATTCAGCAGCTTCCGATGTACCAACGGGCCCGTAACGGCCTGAGTTACCTTCCCCAAGAGGCCAGTATTTTTAGAAAGCTGACTGTGCGAGAAAATATTTTGGTGGCCCTCGAGGCGCAAGATTACGGCGATTCGGATAAAGCAGAACGCCTCAATGAGCTTCTTCAGGATTTTCAGATTGAACATATTAAAGAGAGTTACGGTTACTCACTTTCTGGTGGTGAACGACGACGGGTCGAGATTGCTCGCTCACTTGCAGGAAAACCAAAATTTCTGCTTCTTGACGAGCCTTTTGCGGGAATTGATCCCATCGCAGTTGGCGAGATCCAAGAGATCATTCGAAAGTTAAAAGAAAAGGGAATTGGAGTTTTGATTACTGACCATAATGTTCGCGAGACTTTAGGAATTTGTGATCGCGCCTACATCCTAAAAGAGGGGCGCATCGAAGTCGAAGGATCTGCTGAGGAGATTGCCAACTCTCCGATTGCGCGAAAGTTCTATCTTGGCGAAAACTTTAGGCTCTAGGAGGAATTTGAAATGGCCATGCAGTTGAAAACCAGTATGAAGCTTTCGATGCAATTGCGGATGACTCCTCAATTGCAACAGGCCATTAAGCTTCTTCAACTGTCCCGGCTTGAGCTTGAAAATGTCGTTCGTAAGGAGATTCTCGAAAATCCGGTTCTAGAAGAAGTGCAAGATACAGTCGAAGACGATGTGGTCAAAGTCGACAGTCAGGTCGCTGAAGATGTTCAATCCAACACCTCAGAGGGCGCGGACAATGATCCGCAAAAGACAGACGAGTTCGAGTGGGAAAACTACGTCGACACAGCTTACAAGCCACCCCAGGGCTCAGGCGGTGGCAACGAAGAGATCATGAACTATGAGAATTTGATCTCAACCGAACAGACTTTGCACGATTATTTAAATTGGCAATTGGGGCTCGGCGGGTTTAACGAAGAGGAAGAAAATATTCTTTCGGTTTTAATTAGCTATGTCGACGACGATGGCTACATTAAAACACCTCTCGAAACTATTGCAACGGACGAAGGCATTGATTTTAAAGAGCTCGAGGAAATGCTACCATTCTTACACGAATTTGATCCGGCGGGTGTGGGCGCCCGCGAGCTTCGAGAGTGTTTATTAATTCAGGCCAAGCACATCGAAGAAGATACGCATGATCTGGTGAAGTTGATCAACGAACACCTTAAGGATCTTGAAAAGAAAAACTACAATGCCATCGGTAAAGCCATGAATTTGGAACTCGCCGATGTGATTGAGATGTGTAAGACCATCTACGGAATGGATCCAAAACCTGGCCGCGCATTTATGTCCAGAGAAACCCAGTTTGTGACACCGGATGTGTATGTTTACAAGGTTGGAGAAGACTATGTGGTTTCTCTAAACGAAGATGGCCTTCCGCGCCTCAGAATTTCTAATCTTTATAAGAGTCTTCTAAAAAGCTCCGAAAATCCTGGAGAGGGCAAAGCCCAAGAGTACATTCAGGATAAGCTGAGATCAGCGGTTTGGTTGATCAAGTCAATTCACCAACGCCAGCGCACGATTTACAAGGTCACTGAAAGTATCGTGAAGCATCAGGAGGAGTTCTTTGAAAAGGGGCCTAATTTTATTAAGCCCATGATTCTGCGAGATATTGCGAATGATATTGGAATGCACGAATCCACAGTAAGTCGAGTGACCACGGCAAAGTATGTCCACACTCCGCGTGGAATTTTTGAGCTGAAGTATTTCTTCAATTCTGGAATTAATCGAACGGATGGAGACTCTTTGGCAAGTGAGTCCGTAAAGCTTAAGATCAAAGCCTTGGTGTCTGAAGAAGATCCAAAGAACCCACTTTCGGATCAAAAAATCGTAGAATTATTGAAAAAAGAAGGCATCCAGATCGCTCGCCGAACTGTTGCCAAGTATCGTGACGTTTTAAAGATATTACCCTCTTCTAAACGTAAGAAGTATTTCTAGAAAAGGATCTTTGTAAAGTTCTGTTGTAGGCCTTCCATTGCGCCCAGGACTTCGAGAACTCTAAGCGTGCTAGGCGAAGTTCGGCTTGAAGCAAAGCAATTTGGTGACGGGTTGCTAAAGCTTTTTCTCCTGACTGGCGTTTGTATTCCTCGCGGATCTTCTTAAAGTTTTCCTGAGCGTCTTGTACTTTTTGTTTCAGAAGTTGAAGGCGCTCCTGCACTTGAACAGAAAGGGCGTGAGGGTGAGCCTGAAGGGCTTTACTATCCATTTCCATTTTGGCTTTCAATATTTCTAGGTCTGGAGTTTTTCTTAACTTTTCTGCGAAGCCAAGAAGGGCGCAGGCTTTTATCATCCACTTGGTTGGATCCCAATGGTACCAGCGAATTCCATTGCGGTAGTCGTTTGCAAACAGATGATGAAAGTTGTGGTAGCCCTCACCAAAAGTGGCCACGGCCATTAGAAAGCTATCTTTGGCAGAGTTTTTATCTGTGTAGGTTTGTTTGCCCCACATGTGGCACCAAGAGTTGATGAAGAAGGTGCCATGATGAAGGGCGGTCATTCTAAGGCATCCGATGATGGCAAGCCCACCCAGCGCCGAGCCGGCAAAAATTTGGCCCAACAAGGCCGGAACAAAAAATCCCATAAGAATTGCAATGGCCAGATAATGGCGATCTTGAAATTGCACGATTGCATCTTTTTCTAGGTCTCGTGAATAAGATTTTTCCATTGGGTGTGGTGGGCTTTTAAAAAGCATCCAGCCAATGTGAGCGTGAAAAAAACCTCTGCTAATCGAGTAAGGGTCTTCGGTTTCGTGATCGACAAAACGGTGATGAATTCGGTGATCCGTAGCCCACTTAAGAATTGAATTTTGAAAGGCCGCCGCTCCAAAAAGTGCGAAGAAGACCTTAAGGGCCGAGTTTGCTTCATAGGCTCGATGAGCAAAAAGACGGTGATATCCCGCAGTGATCGACAGCGCACTTGCAGAGTAAAAAAAGACAAACCAAAAAGCCAACCACCAGTTAAATTCGTAAAGATAAAAATAAAGTGTGGTCAGAAGAACCGCAAAAGTCGGTGTAGCTATTAAAAATATGGCGGGAACCCAATCAATACGCTTTTGGCTTTCAATTTTATTGTCTGACATCCTCATGCCCTCCGGCTTGGCCTTGGCTATACCCTAAAATTGTAATGGCCTTCAGATCGGTTTTAAAGTCCAAACCGTCTCAAAGCTACGCGTTTGAAGTTGAGAATTCCCTAGCTTGGGCTGAAGGTACAGGAAAAAACATCCGATAGGTTTTATGAATGGCTAAGTTACGGGCACGCTGTGTCACCCTCACCTCTAAAAACATAAAAATCATCGGTCTAAAGCCTTATTCGAAAGGACAAGTTTATGAAGTTCAATTATCGTTTTCAAAAACTAAAGCGCTCAACAGAGTTAGAGCAGCACTTTGAGGAGCTATGCCACAAAGTCGAACGCTTCGAAAAAAAGCCGATGGCCGTTCGCGCCACCTTTATTGCGGGGCGCCAAAGTTGCCAGGTAGAAATCTACGCTCAAGGTATGCAGGAAGACTTTAGAGCCTCCGGCGAGGGGGAGGATTTTTATCAAGCTATGGACTCTGCAGTCAGCCGCTTTAGTCGACAACTTCAGAAGAAGAAAGCCAAAATCAAACAGCACAAGTTTTTGGAGCAATCTAAGCTGGGACGCATGGACCAGCTCAACGAGGAACTTGAGATTTTGCCTCGGGGCCTTAAAAAGGCGGGTTGACCCGACCCTTAAGCATTGCTAACACAGTCCCTCTGAAGAACAAGCCTGTTTAAGAGGGACAATTATGCGAAACTATCTTTTCACCAGCGAATCTGTTTCTGAAGGTCACCCGGATAAGGTTGCGGATCAAATTAGTGATGCCATCTTGGACGCCTTTTTAGCTCAAGATCCTAAAAGCCGTGTCGCCTGCGAGACAATGATCTCAACGGGTTTTGCATTGGTTGCAGGAGAGGTCACGTCTAAGGGCCAAGTGGATGTTCAGTCGATCGTTCGCGAGGTCGTTAAAGAAATTGGCTACGATGCAGCTGAAAAAGGTTTTGATTATAATTCTTGTGCCGTTTTCGGAAGTTTAGATCGTCAAAGCCCCGACATTGCTATGGGTGTTGATGAAAGTGCGGATCGCGAGCAAGGTGCTGGCGATCAGGGACTCATGTTTGGTTACGCATGTGACGAGACCCCTGAGTTTATGCCTCTTTCGATTCAACTCTCGCACCAACTATTAAAAGAACTTGCGACGCTTAGAAAAAGCGGCAAGGCCCCCTTTCTTCGCCCTGATTCAAAAAGTCAGGTCACGGTTCAATATAATGGGAATAAAGTGGATCGTATCGAAGCCTTGGTGATCTCGACTCAGCATTCTCCAGACGTCAACCAAGATCAGATTCGTTCTTTTGTTCTTGAAGAGCTTTTCCCTAAAGTTGTACCTAAAAACATGATCGACAACTCGACAAAAATTCATATCAACCCAACCGGACGATTTGTACTTGGTGGGCCTCACGGAGATTGTGGTCTTACCGGCCGAAAGATCATCGTGGATACTTACGGTGGCCACGGTGCACATGGTGGTGGTGCTTTTTCTGGTAAGGATCCTTCAAAAGTGGATCGCTCTGCTGCTTATGCCGCTCGACATGTGGCAAAGAATATTGTTGCAGCAGGTTTTGCCTCGAAGTGTTTGGTTCAGGTCGCTTACGCGATTGGGGTTGCAGAGCCCGTAAGTCTTATGGTGAACGACTATGGAACTGGGACTGTCGACATCGAGGTTCTAGAAAAAGCTGTTCGACGAGTGTGGAATTTAAAGCCTGCCGCAATTGTTAGCCAGTTTGACCTGTTAAAGCCACGCTACAGAAAATCAGCAGCATACGGACATTTTGGGCGAACGGAATCTGAGTTCACTTGGGAGAAGGTGGATAAAGTTGAAGAGCTCAAGGATGTCGTAAAGACTCTAGCAAATCGGTAATAGTTTTAATTATGAAGACGCAGACCTCAGAAGCGTTGCGTCTTCTTCCTTGGCTTTTTGATCTGAATCCAATGCTATTGCAAGGTATGGCAACTTAGGTTAACACCAATTCGTGCCAAAAAAAATCGCGACCACCATCTATATAACCGAAGAACAACAGAACTGTTTGAAGGAACTAAATCATCGAACCAAAGTTCCGATTGCCGAGTTTGTTCGTCAAGGTATTGATCTGGCGCTCGAGAAATATCGCGATGTTTTGCCTGGGCAGCTTTCGCTGCCAGCCCAAGTTCAGCGAGAACAAATGAGGGAAGCCCTAGATGCGCTCAGAATTGATTCGTAATTTTTCGATCATTGCCCACATTGACCACGGGAAATCGACTCTGGCAGACGGTCTATTAGAGGTCACTGGCGCCCTTTCGAATCGCGAAAGCAAAGCGCAGTTTTTAGATAGCATGGACCTTGAGCGTGAACGTGGGATTACCATAAAAGCCCAAACAGTTCGCCTTTCTTACAAAGCTTCGGACGGTCAAACTTATCAGTTGAACTTGATCGATACTCCCGGCCACGTAGACTTTTCTTACGAAGTTTCTCGTTCTCTGGCCGCCTGCGAGGGGGCGATTTTGGTGGTGGATGCGGCTCAAGGTGTTGAAGCTCAAACTCTGGCGAATGTTTATTTAGCCATTGAGGGAAACTTAGAGATTATCCCCGTTCTTAACAAAGTGGATCTACCCTCTGCAGATCCAGAAGGGGTCAAGCGACAGATTCAGGATTCTATTGGACTTGACGCCAGTGAAGCGATTCTAGCAAGTGCGAAAGAACGAAAAGGGATTCCTGAGATTCTTGAAGCCATTGTTAAAAAAATTCCTCCTCCGATTGCGAACGTAGATCAGCCATTAAGGGCTTTGATATTTGACTCATGGTTTGATCCTTACCAAGGCGTCGTCATTTTGTGCCGGATCTTCGATGGTTTGATTCGTACTGGGGAAGTCATTCAGTTTTTTGCGACAGGAAAAGAGTATGAGGTCTTAAAGCTCGGAGTTTTTGCGCCCTTTGCCCAAAATCTGGAAGAGCTTTCCGCGGGTGAAGTGGGCTTTATGATCTGCGGAATTAAAGACATTCAGGATGTTAAAGTTGGGGACACAGTTACGACTGTAAAGCGACCTGCGGCGGCCCCGCTGGCGGGTTTTCAGAAGATGAAGCCGATGGTATTTTCTGGAATCTTCCCGGTTGTTTCGTCAGATTTTACCGACCTTCGAGAGGCCTTAGAAAAGCTTGCTTTAAATGACTCCAGTTTGACCTTCGAGGCGGAGACTTCTGCAGCTCTTGGCTTTGGATTTCGTTGCGGATTTCTGGGGCTCTTACATATGGAGATCGTTCAGGAGCGCTTGGAAAGAGAGTTTAACCTTCAACTGATTACGACGGCCCCAACAGTTGTCTACCGAGTCTACACGACCGATGGACAAATGAAAGAACTTGAAAATCCAGCCCATCTTCCGGAGCCTACTTTAATTGAGCGCCTTGAAGAGCCTTATGTGAAATTAAGCCTTCATACACCCTCAGAATATATTGGGTCTTTGCTGAAGCTGTGTGAAGATCGTCGGGGAATCCAAGTCAAAATGGAATATATCTCCGATACCAAAGTGATCATCGAATACAAGCTTCCTCTAAATGAAATGGTGATGGATTTTTATGATCGTTTGAAGTCTTTGACCAAGGGTTATGCTTCAATGGAATATGAACTCTCGGGCTATGAAGATGCAGACCTCGTCCGAATGGACATCATGATTAACGGAGAGCCGGTGGATGCTCTGTCTGTAATTGTTCATAGAAGTAAGGCTTTTCACCGCGGACAAGCTCTGACGAAAAAACTTAAAGAGGCAATTCCCAGGCAGCAATACCAAGTCGCAATTCAGGCCGCAATTGGAGCCAAGATCATTGCGCGCGAAACGGTTGGAGCTCTTCGGAAAGATGTGACTGCAAAGTGCTATGGGGGAGATATCAGTCGAAAAAGAAAGCTTCTCGAGCGTCAGAAAGAAGGGAAAAAGCGAATGAAGTCGATCGGGCGGGTGGATGTTCCCCAAGAGGCTTTTTTGGCGATTTTAAAGGTAGAGGAGTAAATTTTGAACCGACGTTTTTGGACAGAGGGGTGGGGTTCGATTGGGCTCGCTGTTTTGGCGGCCCTGGTGGTGCGTTGGGCCTTGATGGAAGCCTACGTTATTCCTTCAGGAAGTATGCTTCCCTCGCTTTTGGTGAACGACCATATTTTTGTTAATAAAATTGTGTATGGAGTCCGTGCGCCCTTTACCGAAAAATGGTTGGTTCAGTTTATGGAGCCAAAGCGCGGCGAAGTTGTCGTATTTAAAAATCCTCAGCACAAAGCGGACTATTACGTAAAGCGCATTGTGGGTCTGCCGGGGGATCGAGTTTTTTATGAAAACGGCAATCTTTACGTCAACGAGAAGTTAGTCGACAAAACAGTTCCCCAGTTGCGCAAAACTGATTTTATCTGGTTGCGAGATGAGGATTTCTTGGGGAGAGATTCTGGTTTACAAGATTATGTTCATTGGGAAGAAAACTTAGACCAACATTTTTATTCGGTTTTGCTGCGAAAGGGAGATCGGACACAACTCGCCTTTGGCCCCTATCTTGTTCCCGATGGACACTATTTTGTGATGGGAGATAATCGGGACAACTCTGTGGATAGTCGGCTTTGGGATCCGCGCTCGAGTAGAGCCTCTGGTCAGGTGGTGTTCCGCAGACAGTCGGCCATAGGAGAAGTTGTGATTCCGGAGGGCAGTGTGGTGACGACCCGGGACCAAGATTGGAGAATTCAGAAATTTAGGACCACCGAAGATGTAAGTCTAAGGGGTGAGTCAGTCACAGTACAAGTGCGAGCTGTGGAGCCAGGGCTTTCGGGAAATATTGCCGCGGGCGCTATTGAAATACTTGAAACGCCGGTGGCTGGAGCAGAGCTTCAGGTTTCTAATCCCCAGAGTTTTTCGGGAGGAGAAGATAAGCGTTTTGTCCCTCGGGACTATCTTGTTGGAAGGGGAATGTTTATTTGGTTAAGCTGCGAAGAGAAGCTTCCACTCCTTTCTTTTCTATGCAATCCTGCTGCTATTCGGTGGAGTCGGTTTTTTCACGCTGTGAATTAGGAGCTTGTTATGTCCAACAAAGGTCAGAAGGCATCTTTCGGTCAATCCATGACCTCATTTGTCGGAGCCGTGCTTCTTATCTTAAGTATACGCTGGGCTCTTTTTGAACCCTACGTCATCCCTTCAGGAAGTATGATTCCAAGCCTTTTGGTTCACGATCATATTATCGTAAATAAACTGGCCTTCGGCGTTCGGGTTCCTTTTACAAAGGAGTGGCTGTGGCGCTTCGCCAAGCCTCATCGTGGTGACGTCATTGTTTTCCGCGCCGTAGATGATGCCGATTATTTTATGATTAAAAGAGTCATTGGACTTCCTGGAGAAGAAGTCGAAGTTACGCCAGCTGGATTGGTTCAAATTAACGGAGTGCCACTTGCGACCGAGATTTTGCCTGGTACAGAAGAAGATCAGGGTTCATATTACAAAGTGAATGAAGGCGATCTTCAGGGGCGTTTCGAAAGATTTGATTTCCTCGAAGAGCAGGCGGGGGAAAGATCTTATCGCATCATTCTTGGACGAGAGGCATACCGATTTCCATATTCGAAGACGGTAATTCCCGAAGGGCATTATTTTATGATGGGAGACAATCGGGATAACTCAAAGGACTCCAGGTATTGGGGCCCTCTTCCACAAGAAAATATCTTAGGAAGAGCAACTTACGTTTGGCTGACCTGTGAAGAGACAATTAGTTTTCTACCCTTTTTGTGCAACCCTTTAAAAATTCGTTGGAAGCGCCTGATCCAAAAGATCATTTAGGCGAATTGATGAAGCTCTTCTTCGAGAGACAGTCTGCTGATAAATTCGGAAATGCTCTTCGGTCATTGCTGCGAGAATATGCAGAGACTCTTGCCTTGGCGATTGTCTTAGCCTTTGTTCTACGGATCTATTTTGTCAGTGCCTTTCATATTCCAACTGAAGCTATGGAGCCAAACCTACAGCGTGGGGACTTTGTCTTAGCCTGGCGCCCGCCCTATGGATTTAAAGTTCCACTGACGGGCTCGAAGCTAGGGGGAAGTCTGCCTCAGCGAGGGGAGATTGCTATTTTTCGCTGTCCTCAGCAGCGGTCGCAAATGTGTTTAAAAAGAGTTGTTGCACTTCCTGGGGACCGGATCGAAATGAAGGCTCAACGACTGCTAATTAACGACCGGCTTTGCCAATATGAAAAGGCTGGGGATCACCCCAGTGGCGTTCTTTTAAAAGAGTCCTGCGAGGGTTCAGGCGCTAGAGAAATTCAGATTCTCGCAGACGCTCGCTTTGCGGACATTCCTCCAATGATCGTTCCGCCGGGGCAAGTGTTTATGCTTTCAGATAATCGGGATATTGAAGTTGATTCTCGCCTGTGGGGTCCTGTGCCATCGATCGATATAGAGGCAAGACCCTTTTTGATTTGGCTCGCGCTTGACTGGGGGCGGCCAAGTCTGGAGAAAAGGTGGCTTGGGATTCGATTCGACAGGCTTTTTCTTCGGCCCCGTTGACGCCTCGGATCTCCTGCTTATATAGTCTCGTCGATGTCATTACGAGGCCAATCTTTTATCAGTTCATCTCAGCTTAGATCAGAAGAAGTCGATCTTCTTTTTAACCGAACGGCTTTGTTTAAAGATCATTTTAAAAAGCACGGACGTATCGAGGATTTAATTTCTGGAACGGCTCATCGGGATATGTTGGTTGCAATGGTCTTTGGCGAGCCAAGTACTCGGACACGTTCTAGCTTTCAAGTTGCTTGCGCACGATTAGGGATGAAGACCATTATTCTTGATAATATGGCCGTATCATCTGTCTCTAAGGGCGAAACCCTTGAAGATACCTTTCGCAATGTCGCTTCAATGTGGCCCAATGCAATGGTTCTTCGTTATGGTGGATCCGTAGAGACGCCGGACATGATCTCTGAACTTAAGTGCCCCGTAATTAGCGCGGGAATTGGAACATCAGAGCATCCCACGCAAGCTCTTTTGGATGCCTTTACCATCTTAGAAAATCGGAAGAAGATTTCTGGAGAAAAAGTCCTCTTGGTTGGAGATGTGCTCCATAGTCGAGTTGCAAATTCAAATTTAATTTTGTTAAAAAAACTTGGCGCAGAGGTGGCTTATTGTACCCCTGCTGAATTTACTCCACGAGAAGACCAGTGGAAAGGTGTCCAACATTTTGCCGAGCTCAATGAAGGCATGAAGTGGGCCACGGTTGTCATGGGCCTTCGCATTCAAAAAGAACGTCATCAATCCGGAATTGGTTTGTCTATTGCCGAGTATCGCGAACGCTACAGAATTGGCGGAGACGAGCTGAAGCTGTTTTCAAATGATGGAATCATTTTACATCCAGGCCCAGTTATTCGTGGCGTGGAATTTTCTCCAAACGTGATGATCGATCCGCGAAACCGCATTCTTGATCAGGTGACGAATGGGGTCTTTTTACGTGCCGCCTTACTTTCTTTTATTTTAGGCCTTGAGGTTAATACCTGATGGACACGGCTTATCTCGTGCTTGAGTCGGGAGAAGTTTTTCCTGGCTCGTGGCGCGGGGGAGAAGAGCGCGCAGGCGAAGTCGTGTTTAACACCAGTCATTCGGGCTACGAAGAAATGGCCACCGACCCCTCCTATTATTCTCAAATTCTGGTTTTAAGTGCGCCCATGCAAGGGAATTATGGTGCCGATCTGTCCATTTGGGAATCTCGCTCTCTTTGGATTGAAGGCTTCATCAGTCTAGAGATCCAGGATAGTCCACGAGATCGAAGCTGGTTAAATCGATTAAATGAATTTAAAATTCCGGTCCTTACGGACATCGACACAAGAAAGCTTGTTTTGCACTTAAGAAACAAGGGCACTCCCTGGGGAGCAATGGTGAAGGCTGCAAATCCAAAAGCCGCCGCCGAGCGGGCCCAAGGCTTGATCCAGAAAAAAAAATCTGGGGATTTAGACTGGGCATGGACCGTTTCTAGAAAGTCCCCCGAACTTCGCAAAGGGCAAAAAGCCTCAGGTCCACGAGTGGCCGTACTGGATTTTGGATGCAAAGAGAATACTCTTCGGGAGCTCGAAAAGCGCTGCTCTGAAATTCAGATTTTTCCTAGCCGAACTGAAAGTCAGAAGATCAGAGACTGGAAGCCCGATGGCATCCTATTATCGAATGGTCCAGGAAATCCGGAAGATGTGCAAGTCGCCGCCGAGACGGTAAAGGACCTCCTTGGGTGGCGCTTTATCTTTGGGATTTGTATGGGACATCAAATTTTAGGCCGAGCTCTGGGCGGAACAACCCATCGCCTTAAGTTTGGACACCGGGCTAGCAACCACCCCATTAAAGATGAGTTATTAAAAAAGATCTACGTGACCAGTCAAAATCATGGCTATGTGGTGGATTCGAAAACTTTGCCTTCAAAAGTGGCAGTTTCTCATGTCAACTTGAATGATGGCTCCGTTTCTGGGATATTTTGTGAAGAGTCAAAATGCCTGGGTGTGCAGTTTCATCCTGAAAGTCATCCGGGCCCGAATGATTCCGTCGAGTTATTTGATTTTTTTATACGGCAGATTCAATGACATATGATGATTTAACAGAACTTCTAATGAACCACTTTACCTCTCAGAGTTTTTCTGAAGAGGTCGAATCCGCGAAGCGAGAGTTCTTTGATCGAGTAGGAATTTTCGACGAGGATTCTGCCGACTTTGAAATGAAGATGTCCCAGTATGTGGATTGGTATTTGTTTACCCGAAAGTTAAATAAGTCTGGCGAAACTCCAATTGCGACCGCTTTAAAGGGCGGGGAGCTTTTGCTCTCCTCAGAGCAAAGAGAATATTTAAGATCCTTTGCAGAAAGTCGACATAGCCTTTTTGAGTTTTCGAAAACCAAGGGCGAGGATGTTTACATTAAAGACATTTTCTCCGGCGAAAAATATATTATCAAAGATTCACAGGTCACCTTGGGCTTTGATAAATCTGAATACTTCGAAGCGCGAGTTGTTAAGATTGGCGAGGCCTTAATCTTTGGTCGATCTTTTTGTTTTCATCCAGCGCAAGTCAGTCGCTTTATTGCAAAAGAAGCCAAGTTGGTTAAAAAATTGCCAGAGGCTGAGCAGGCCGCCGCTCGTGAAGCCTTGATTTTGCGGCTTTTCAGAATGAAGTATAAACATCAGCAGTATCGTCACGTGAATGTAAAAGAAATTTACTCTAACGATTCCAAATTGAGAGTTTAGTTGCCGAAACGTAAAGATATTCAGAAAGTTGTGATCATAGGCAGTGGTCCGATTGTCATCGGTCAGGCTTGTGAATTTGATTACTCGGGGACCCAAGCCTGCAAGGCTTTAATGAAAGAGGGGCTCGAGGTCATATTAATTAACTCGAATCCGGCGACGATTATGACGGATCCCGAGCTTGCAAGTCGAGTTTACATCGAGCCATTAAGGGCCGACTATGTTGAGAAAATTTTAGAACAAGAAAGGCCCGACGCTGTCATTCCAACTTTGGGTGGTCAAACGGCCCTCAATTTGGCTCTCGAGCTGGATCGCCTTGGGATTCTTAAAAGACTCGATATTGAATTGCTCGGCGCCACTCCAAAGGTCATTCGAGCGGCAGAGGATCGCGAAGAATTTCGAAAGATTTTGGATTCAGTCGGAGCAAAGTATCCTAAAAGTGAAATGGTTCGATCATTTGAGCAGGGGATGGGTGTTGCCGACAAGCTAGGTTTCCCCCTAATTTTGCGCCCGAATTACACTCTCGGTGGCGGGGGTGGCGGAGTCGCCTACTCTTTAGAAGAGTATCAAGGAAAAATCGCTCAAGCCTTGCACGAAAGCCCCACCTCAGAAGTTTTGGTCGAAGAAAGTATATGGGGCTGGAAAGAATTTGAACTCGAGATCATGCGAGATAAGGCCGGAACCTTTGTCGTAGTTTGTTCGATCGAAAACTTGGATCCTTGCGGGGTACATACCGGAGATAGCATCACCGTTGCCCCTCAGCAGACTCTTACGGACGCTCAGTATCAGGATATGCGGGATGAGGCGCAAAAGATTGTTAATGCAGTAGGAGTTCAAACTGGGGGAGCAAATATCCAGTTTGCGGTTCATCCTCAGACAGGTGAAAGACTTGTGATCGAGATGAATCCACGAGTCAGTCGGTCCTCGGCTTTAGCCAGTAAGGCGACGGGATTTCCTATTGCAAAGATTGCGGCTCTTCTGGCGATTGGCTTTGAACTTGAAGAATTGAAAAATGACATTACGGGCTCAACCCCGAGTTGTTATGAACCGGCCTTAGATTATGTTGTTACGAAGATCCCAAAGTTTGCCTTCGAGAAATTTAACGGCACAAAAGATTCTTTAACGACACAAATGAGAAGCGTCGGCGAAGTAATGGGTATTGGCCGCACTTTTAAAGAATCTTTGCAAAAAGCACTCCTTTCGATGGAGGAGGGGCCAATTGCGGCACCCACCTTAACTCTTGAAGAGCCGCTCCTAATGACTCCCAATAGCCGAAGAATCTACCATATTTTTCAGGCCTTTCGAGAGAACTGGTCCGTAGATGAGATCTCTGAGGTCACCTTGATCACGCCCTGGTTTTTAGAGCAGATCGAAAGCCTCGTTCGTGTCGAAGGGGAAGTTAAGAATGCTTCCGCTCTAACTAAAGAGCTAATGTTAAAAGCCAAGAGAAACGGTCTTTCTGATGCTGCTTTAGCCCAATTAAGAAATGTTCCTGTAAGTGAGATTTTTGATCAAAGAACAAAGTTATCGGTTCATCCAGCTTATTTTCAGGTGGATACCTGTGCTGGAGAGTTCCCTTCGGAGACCCCTTATTATTATTCCACCTACTGGGGCGAAGCGAAGTCTCCAACTTTAGATTCAAAGCTTGTCGTCTTGTTGGGGAGCGGGCCCAATCGCATTGGTCAGGGTGTTGAATTTGATTACAGCTGTGTTCGAAGTGTAAGGCAGTTTCAGAAGTCTGGTTTTCGAGTGGCTATGGTGAACTCAAATCCTGAGACCGTTTCTACGGACTATGACACTTCAGACATTTTGTTCTTCGAGCCCGTTACAACTGAAAATCTCACAGAAATTATGAGGTTTGTTGGACCTAAGGGATTTGTGGCTCAACTCGGTGGCCAGACTCCGATTCAATTGGCTCCTCAGCTTGTCGAACGCGGATTTACACTACTCGGATCCAGTTTAGATTCAATGGATCTTGCGGAAGACCGAGGGCGTTTTGTCAAAATTTGCCAAGAATTTGGATTTAAGATTCCAAAGTCCGGGATGGCGGCCTCACTTGCGCAGGCGATGGAAATGTCTTCTTCTGTGGGATTTCCAATGATTTGTAGACCTTCTTATGTCCTGGGTGGACGTCGGATGGAAGTCGTTGAGAGTGATGAAGATCTAAAACTTTATTTTAAGAAGCATGGCCCTTATATTTCAGAAAAAAATCCTTGTTTAATGGATCAGTTCTTGGATCGTGCTCTAGAAGTCGATGTCGACCTGGTGCGTGGTCCCGACTGGATCGTGGTTGGTGGAATTGTCGAGCATATCGAAGCGGCCGGTGTTCACAGCGGCGACAGTATGGGGGTCCTTCCACCTCAACGGCTTAAAGAAGAAATTTTTGAAAAGATTGAAGATCTGGCCTGCGCTTTAGCCGATCGCCTTGGTGTGCATGGCTTCTTGAATTTGCAGCTTGCGATCAAAGAAGATCAAATCTACATGCTCGAGGCGAATCCTCGAAGCTCTAGAAGTGTGCCGTTTATAGCGAAAGCAACTTCGATTCCATTGGTCGATCTTGGTGTTAAGGCAATCCTGGGAGTCCCTCGGTCACAGATTCAGCCTCAGCGTTTTGATTGGAAGAAGACCGACTTGGTTTCGGTTAAAGGTGTTGTATTTCCGTTTAAAAAATTCCCCGACTCAGATTCGATCTTGGGCCCAGAGATGAAGTCCACAGGTGAAAGCATGGGGCGTGGGCAAGATTATGGGGAAGCATTGATTAAGGCGATGGTGTCCGCACAGTTGACACTTCCTAGTCAGGGCGAGGTCTTTATGTCCCTACGAGATAAGGACAAAAAAGAGCTGTTGCCTCTGGCGCAAGAGTTGATCGAGATGGGCTATTCCATCTCTGCAACGGGGGGCACTGCAAGCTTTCTTGAGGAGAAGGGAATCCCTTGCTTAACTTTAAGAAAAGTTCACGAAGGTCGACCAAATTGTGTGGACCGCATTCGCTCTGGAGAAGTCGCTTTTGTCATCAATACGACTTCGGGGCGTTTATCGATTGAAGCCAGTTTTGGAATCCGACGAAGCTGTGTAGATTATTCGATTCCCTGTTTGACCGAGTCTGATGCCGCTCAGGCTTTCGTGATGGCACTTAAAAAAAGTCGCTCTGGAAATTTTCTGGTTCGCCCGGTGTCTCAGATGATTCCTCTTTCTTAAGCTTCCTTTAAAGGCCTCCTCTGTCCGGGGCCTCTTTATTTGACGAGCATTTTGTTTTGTGGTCTGATTTTCGCTATGTCGGCACTTATTGTTCGGGGTTTAACTAAAAGCTATCGCAAAGGCTTTATCCCTAAAAAAATTGAAGTCCTTAAGGGTGTTGATTTTCAAATCCCGGCGGGAAAAATTACCGGCTTTCTTGGCGCCAATGGCGCTGGCAAAACAACCACGATGAAGTGTTTGCTGGGCCTGACATTTCCGGACTCTGGGCAGATCCAGTTTTTCGGTCAAGAGTCCGTGAATAAGGAAGTGAAGCGTCGGGTTGGGTTTTTACCCGAACGGCCCTATTTCTACGAGTACTTAACTGGAAACGAGTTCCTAAGATTCTACGGTCAACTTTCTACAAGTCTCAGTTCTAAGGCTCTCAACTCGAGGATTGATGATCTGCTTCGCCAAGTGGATTTAAGTCACGCGAAACACAAGAAGTTGCGAGAGTATTCAAAGGGGATGCTCCAGCGAGTGGGCGTCGCCCAAGCTTTAATTCATAATCCTGAATTTGTAATTCTTGATGAGCCCATGGGGGGTCTTGATCCCGATGGTCGTCATGATCTTAGTGAAATTATAAAAGAGACCGCAAGTCGCGGGACAACAGTTTTTTTCTCGAGCCACTTGCTTAACGACGCAGAAAAACTTTGTGAGTACTTGGTGATCATGAAGGCTGGAGTGGTGATTTATCAGGGGACGACCTTAGATCTTTTAAGTCAGGTCGCAAGTCATTACGAGGTGGTGTTCTCAACACCGCAGGGACCTCAGTCCTTGCGAGTCCCAGATCTGTCCGGTGTCCAATCAGAATTGGACCGTCTTCGTTCATTGGGCGCAGCAGTCCTTGAAGTGAAGCCCGTTCGCCAAGGCCTGGAAGAGATTTTCATCAAGATGGCTCTCGAGCGAGGGCTTCCAAGATGAAAAGTATTTGGGTTATTGCGAGCAATACCTATCGTGAAATTATTCGGGATCGAATTCTTTATGGAATGCTTGTCTTTGCTCTACTTTTAATTGGGCTGAGCTTGGCACTTGGCCAACTCAGTTTTGCGGAGCAGGTTCGGATTTCAATTAATTTTGGTTTCACTGCGATTCATCTTAGCGCCGTTATTATTTCAGTGTTTGTTGGAAGCACTCTTGTAACCAAAGAGGTCGACAAAAAAACCGTGCTGACTCTTCTTGCGAGACCCATCAGTCGCCTTGAATTTTTATTGGGCAAGGGGCTGGGACTTATTTTCATTAATATCACTGTCGTCAGCTGCTTGGCTCTTATTTTGATTTCTACATTTTTGCTTTTGGGTGCCGATTTAAATTTGAGTTTTTTCATTGCCCTTCATGGAGTTTTTCTTGAGTCAGCAATTCTTTTGGCATTCAGCCTATTTTTCGGCTCTTTCGCGACCCCGGTGATGGTGGTGCCTTTTTGTATTGGCATTTTTTTGATTGGGCATTGGATGAACAGCTTAAGTCATTTCTTGGGCAAGCGTGAGGATGCATCATTGTCCTTGTTGGCTAAATTCCTAGAAACCATCATGCCAAATCTCGAGGCTTTTAATTGGCGCTCTCATGTGATTTACGATGATCTTGTGCCCTGGTCCGAGTTCGCGAAAGTGAATGTCTACGCGGTTTTTTGGTTTGTCTTGCTCATAAGTCTCTCGGCATTTTTGTTTGGGAGACGAGATTTTGATTGAGGCCCTTGCTCTTTTGCCCCAGGAGTTTTGGTTGGGCCTATTTTTTGTTCTGGGTTTGTGTTTTGGAAGTTTCGCAAACGTCATCATCTACAGGCTTCCAGAAGGTTTAAGTGTTGTGCGGCCAGGAAGTCGCTGCTCACACTGTAAGACTCCCTTGCGATGGTTTCACAATATCCCTGTTTTTTCTTGGGTCTTCTTGCGCGCCCGCTGTGGATTCTGCAAGACGAAAATTAGCTGGAGATATCCCCTCGTTGAGCTTTTGGGTGGAGTTTTGTTTGCAATGTGTTTTTATCACGCAGGCTGGAGCCTGACTCTTATTGAACTTCTATTGTTTAGCTTTGGCCTTCTTGTTGTTTCGTTTATCGATTTTGATCACTACATCTTGCCCGATGTGTTTACTTTAAGCGGAATTGTTCTGGGCCTGTTGGGGAGTTTGATTAACCCTGATCGCAGCTTTATGTCAGCTCTAGGTGGAGTGCTTATGGGCGGGGGATTTTTGTGGGCCATTGCTGCGATCTATTTTGCAATTCGTAAAGAAGAGGGGATGGGAGGAGGCGATATTAAGTTGCTGGCCTGGATCGGTGCGGTCTTGGGTTGGGCCTCGGTGCCTTTCGTAATTTTAGTGGCAAGTCTGGTCGGAAGCGTGGTTGGAATTTTATTTGGCTTATTTAAGGGCTCAGGAATTAAGACGGCTATTCCCTTTGGGCCCTACTTAAGTCTAGCGGCTTTGATTTATATTTTCTTCGGTCAGGAGCTTGGACATTGGTACTTACAAATGTTTCTTCCTCTTCCCACCCCATGATTTGACATTTGATGTCGTATTCGATTTAATTTCAAAGGGATAGAGCGTTTTTTCGCGCTGAGGCAAGCCGTATGGATGGGGCAATTCGAAATGTTTTTTAAGTCTGACAAATTAATAGGCCTTGATATTGGGACCAGCACGATCAAGGTCGCAGAACTCGACGTTTCGAAGCGCGGTGGAACTTTGGTTGGCTTTGCGATGACTCCGACACCTCCCCAGGCCGTAGTCGGTGGAGACATTATCAATCCAGAGGCTATTGCTGAGTCTGTTTCAAGTCTGATCCGCGAACTGAACACCAAAAGAAAAAATATTGCTGCAGGTCTTTGGGGAACATCGGTCATTGTAAAAAAAATTAGCATTCCAAAGATGGATGAAAAACTCATCGGTGATCAGATCCGCTGGGAAGCTGAGCAGTACATTCCGTTTGATATTAACGAAGTCCAGATCGAATATGAAATTTTGAAAGGCTCGGTTCGAAGTGCGGAGGCAATGGATATTCTCCTGGTCGCTGCTCGCAGTGAGAACGTTTACAAGTATGCAGAAATTATTGCTGCTACGGGATTGAATTGTTCGATCTTAGATGTCGGTGGTTTTGCTCTTTCCAACTGTTACTTTAAAAATTATGCGAACAGTGAATCGGGCAATGCGATTTTGTTGAACATGGGTGCAAGTGTTACAAACTTTGTGGCCATTGAACACGGAGAAGTTGTCTTTTGTCGGGACGTCCCGGTCGGGGGTCTAACGTATACGGGCGAGATCCAAAAGGCGATGGGGATTAGTTTCGAGGAAGCCGAGTCGATGAAAATTAGCGTTTCGACGGGCCAGCCGGCTCCAGAAGAGGTTGCAGGAATCATTCAAACCGCACATGAAATTATGATCGAAGAGCTTCAGGGAAGTATTGATTTTTATTTGAATACAAGTCCGGGAACCTCTTTAGGAAATTGTTATATCACCGGGGGCTGCTCTCGAACTCCCGGTTTGATTGCTCAACTTTCCAAGAAAACTAAGCTTTCGTGTGAGATGTTCAATCCTTTTCAGAACATTGGTTTTAATGATCAATCTCTTTCGATGAGCTATATTTCCCAGATCAAAGATTTTGCGGCTGTTGCGATGGGCTTGGGTCTTCGAAAGGATGGGGACTCATGATTAGGGTCAATCTCTTAAAAAATCGAGTTGCCGCTCGCACCGTCGGGACCCAGCAAGAGACGGCACAGACATTTGCTTCGGGTGGAGAAGAGGCCGGCAGTGAAGAAAAAAAAGAAGCGTTGGTCAAGCTGATCTTGATCTTTACGTTCAGCGTAGGGGTTTATTTTTATGAGCAATTTCATATCGACGGAATGAACGAGCAGCTTAATCAAAATGTCGCCGCGTTAAATGCGGTTCAAGCTGAGCTCGCCCAAAAGAAAGCCGCCAATCAAGCGATTTCTCACTTCGAAAAAGACGCCAAAGTTCTCGAACAAAAATTGGAAGTTCTAAAAGGGCTTTCTTCCGAGCGTCTTCGGATGGTGAAGATGCTTGATTATATTCAGAACTTGATTCCCGAGCGTGTTTGGTTAAGTAACTTAGTTTACGACAAAGGCGAGTTCTCATTGGCTGGTCTGTCGGTTACGGATGATGATCTTTCAGAGTTTATTCGTGGGCTTGAGGAGACTCCATTTTTTACGGATGTGATTTTAACTCAGGCTAAGGAGAGTTCTTCGACCAAGGGAACTTATAAGATTTTTGAGATGAAAGCTCGATTGGGGAAATAGTTGGATTTAATCTTGCAAATCAACAGGATGACAAATGCAAGAGCCCTGCTCTTAGGGCTGTCTCTTGCGGGTTTTTATTACTGGATGGTTTTTGATCATGGCGAGATTCAGATTGCTCAGATACAGACCAATTTATCGCAGATCGAAACCCTTCGTAAAGAAATCCGTGCCCAAGAGGTGGCCTCCGAACAGGCCCGACGCTATCAGGAGTTAGTGAATTCTATGGGTGGCAGCTTTGATACTCTTGTTCGATATCTCCCGGAAAAAATGTCGGTCTCTGACCTGATGAGAGCAATCACTTCTGAGGCCAAGGCCGCCGGAGCAAGCATTAATCGAGTCGCAGACGTGCCAAGTGCTCAATCTCTTCAGGGGCAATTTTACGATTCCTTAAGGGTTGAGGTTGAACTCAATGGGACCTTTCACTCGCATTTGTTGTTTCTTTCTTTTTTGACTCGGTTGGAGCAGATTTTGATGGTCGAAAAAGTTTCGATGAGATCCGGAGAGACGACCGAGCCAGGAATTTCTCCGCCCGTAACAATGGTTGCAACCATTGTTGGCTATCGTTACGTTCCCGAAGCTAGCGCAGATCAGAAGGTGGCAAAGTGAAAACACTTCTTGTTTCTGTCTTACTTTATACAGGAGTCGGAATCAGCGCTGTAGCTCTTTCATTTTGGGTTAGCTCCATGTGGATGCGACCCAGTCTCGCGCAAAATTCAGCCGAGGCTCTCCCTCCATTGCCAACTTTTCAAGACTCTACAAATTCTCCCTCTGCAGATAATCCAGCAGGCCAGGCCCCTACTGGCGCAGACCAAGGTCTAGTGCCCCAGTCGACAGCAGACCTAGTGACTTCTGTTGAAAGTTTGCTGGAGCCATTTATTTACGATCCAAAAGGTCGGCGAGATCCGTTTAGAGTGTATACTGAGCTTCGACAAGTTGAAGAAGGGGACCTTCAGGTTCCTTTGTTTCCTTTACAAAGATTTGAGTTAGACCAACTTCGACTTATTGGTATTATATGGGATGTGAATGACCCAAAGGCGATGTTTCTAGATCCAAATTCCGAAGTCTATACCGTCGGCAAGGACGAAAGAATCGGACGTAAAAATGGATATATCGCCTCCATTCGTGAGGGTGAGATTGTGGTTATTGAGTCCTCTCGAGTTCGTGGGGAAATGATCTATTCAACGCGCATTGTGCGAATGAGTCGCTAAGCGAGTTGAAACAACAGTGAGGTGTCAAGGATGATGCGTAATATTTTTCTTTCTCTATTGTTTGCGCTATTTGCCGCAACAACAATCTCTTGTACCTCTGTCGACACGCAGACCGAAGACGATGTGATGGCGCTTGATGATGCGGGTGCAGAGAATTCTGATTCAGCGGATGAGTTTGCGGATGAAAATGAATTCGAAGAAAGTACCTTCGGTGAAGAGCCTTCCGAGACTGCGGCCTCAGAAGATCTTGAATCCGATTTTGCAGAAGTCGATGAGCAGGCTTTAGAAGAGCCCGTTTCAGAAGAAATTTCTGAAGACATGTCCGATTTCGTCGAAGAAGAAGTGGCTCAGGAAGAATTGGCTTTAGAGCCAGAGCCTTTGCTAGAAGAGCCCGTGGCCGAAGAGCCTCTTCAGGAATTTGTGACAGATGCCCCCAGTTCTTCAAGTGGTCCCAGCGCAGACATTCGTGACATCAAGTATTTGGCAAACCAAAGTGGTGGATCGATCGTCATCGAGGCTTCCGGTCCCTTGACCTATCAAACTCGACTGAACCCAAGCACGAACCAATTTATCATCGAGATTCCGAAGGCTCGGTTGCCCGAGTCCTTAAAGCGTCCTTATATTCTAAAAGAATTTAATGCCGCCTTTGGCGCCATCAATTCCTATCAAAATCCTGGCAGCGAAACGGCTCGAGTCGTTGTTCAGTTAAAAGGAAAAGGGGCCGAGCCATTTGTTCAAGTCGAAGGCAACTCATTGGTTGTCATTCCAAGTGAAGGCTCGCCAGATTTGATGGCGCAAGCACCTGCTGAAGCGGCAGCAGCGCAGGCCTCTCAGGCCTCTGCGGCAAAAAATGTTCAGGCCAAAGAAGATCAGATTTTAGCTGCCCGTACATTAAATGAATTCTTAACTGGTCAAACCCGGTTTTACGGTCGCGAAATTTCTATCCAAGTTAAAGATGGAGACATCCGCGATGTCTTAAATTTTGTGGCCGATGAGAGTGGGATGAACATGGTCATCTCTGAAGATGTTCAGGGTCGGATATCCCTGAAGCTACGAAGAATTCCATGGGATCAAGCGCTCGTCACAGTAATGCGTGCCAAAGGCTTGGGCTACGTTCGTCAGGGGAGTGTTATACGAATTTCGACTCTCAATTCATTGCAGCAAGAAACTGACGCTGCAAAGCGTATGATCGATTCACAAAAAACAATTTCTCCAACTCGGGTCCGTGTCGTTCCAGTCAGCTACGCTTCTGTAGATGACTTGGCTAAACAAGTGACTCCCTTTTTAACAAAGGATCGCGGAAGTGTTTTGTCCGACCCAAGAACTTCTTCAGTTATTGTCACCGATACAGATGAAGTTTTAGAGCGGGTCGGTCGTCTTATTAAAGAACTCGATATCCCACCTCCACAGGTGATGATCGAAGGAAAAATTGTCGAGGCCGGAGAGACCTTCGCGCAGAATGTCGGGATCAACTGGAGTATGTCGGGAAGTGATATTCAGCTTAGCAGTGGCGGTGGAGCCAATGGCGGTCCTGTGACCCTGACTCCAAGCCTAAGTGTCACGAACTTGGATCCAACTGTAGCCGCAGGATCCCCTTTTAATATGGATCTTAAGCTTGGGACTCTCGATGTTCTCGGAGATCTTGCTGCGACACTTTCCTTGTTAGAGCGAGATAGTTTGGTAAAGATTCTCTCAAGTCCTCGGGTCGTTGCCATGAACCGAGAGAAAGCGACCATCACCCAAAAGGGTGAAAACGTCACCATCGTCAACATTGTTGATAATATTGGAACCAGAACGAAGTCCGTTAAACGTGACCCAGTCATCATCGAACTTATTGTCACTCCACAGGTGACCGCCGATGGAAGTGTAATTATGGACGTTGATATGACTCGAGAGTTCACGGGCCCAACTCTAGATCAAGAGACCCAAGCTCGAGCAATTAATAGTCGAAAAGCAAAAACGAAGATTATGGTTAAAAACGGACAAACAGCAGTAATCGGAGGAATCTACCAAAGCGATCAGGCCGAGGCCGAGACCGGAGTTCCTGTCCTAAAGAATATTCCGGTCCTTGGTTGGCTCTTTAAATCAAAGTCCAAAGAACATTCTAAGAACGAACTTCTTATTTTCTTAACGCCGAAGATCCTAAATCTGAAAGACCAAGTCGCGGACCTCTCTAGATAAAGAGGTCCCGATTTTCGATTCTCTGACTTCAACTTTACTCAATCAGTTTGTTCAATAGAAAGAGCTCCTTCAATATATTCTTTGGTCACAAGGCAGATTGCGAATCAAATGCAAGCGTCCTGATTGAACATCGTGGGCATCTTTGAGAGTTATGCCCAAGCGGACTTTATTCAGAGTGCCTAAAATATTTTGAGAATCTGAAAAAAATGTAGCGTAAGAAAGACAATTTTGATGAGGTCTGTTCGCCCAAAGATTTGTCAGACTTAAATCAGCATTTGCCTCTGGCTAGATCTATGGGCTCTTCGAGCCAAGACTAAAAGGTTAGGATTCCTACTTTAATTAGAACTGGGTTGTAACCTGGACTCGCTTCTTCATGGTTTTAGATGGGCTGCCGGTTTCAGCATCCTCAAACCAGCCAATACCTTCAAATTTTACTTTATAGGCCAAGGATCGAACGATCTCTAGATCCGGCAGGCTGTGAATAACCCAAGTAGCGAGGTTTTTTTCTGAAGGGGTAAATCCATAACTGCCCCCGGGAGGAACACGTGCAAGAACTGTCTGAGCCGGATCAACATCAAGCTCTCCGGGATCAATATTTCCAGTGCTCGAAACCAATTCTCCGCCGTCCTTAGCCGTAGCTTCCACAGTATAGGCAACCGAAGCCAAGACCAGTGTTCGATCTGAATTATTTGTAATGGTATAGCTAAACTGAAACCAAGGGCCTCCGACAGTGATCTCCCTGACTTCGTCTCCAACAGTCCTCGTGTAGGTGTAGTCAGCATCGATCACGATTGGATTTTTGGGCGCGATCGCAAAGTCCACATTTTTATTTAAGGGATCTTCTGAGCACTGAATTGTGGCTATAAGAATAAATACCAATGCCAAGGCTTTTTTCATCAATGTTCCCTCCTAAATATCTTAGGCCCAAACTGAGAAAGCTTCAAAAAAAATTCCTTCTTTGTCCTTGCTCGAGACCATGGTCGGGCATAAAAGACGCCATGGATCTTTTTGAAACACAAATTCAACACCAGTCCAATACGCCACTCTCTGAGCGCTTGCGCCCAAAACGGCTAGAAGACTTCGTGGGGCAAAAAAGGGCTCTTCGTCAAAGCGGAATTCTTGCCCTCATAGATAAAACCAAATCTGTTCCAAATCTTATTCTTTGGGGCCCACCGGGAACGGGAAAGACCACTTTTGCTCAGCTTCTCTCGACAAGGATTAAAACTCGCTGGGTTTCGGTCAGCGCAATCGATACCGGAGCGAAACGCTTTCGCGAGATCGGCACCCAGGCTCACCAGGACAAGTTGATTCGTGGTGAATCGACTTTACTCTTCGTCGATGAAATCCATCGGTTAAATAAAGGCCAGCAAGACGTTCTTTTGCCTTATACCGAGAAAGGCGACGTGATTTTAGTTGGAGCAACTACGGAAAACCCAAGCTACGAACTCAACGCGGCTTTGCTCAGTCGCAGCCGGGTTTTGGTCTTCGAGCGGCTCGAAGAGTCAGATCTATTGCTTTTGCTTCAGCGCGCCTCGGCCCATCTAAAAATTCAGACCACAGAATTTTTAGAAGAAGAGGCCATAAAACTTCTATGTTCTCTTTCGGATGGAGATGGCCGACGCTTGATGAATTTGGTCGAAACTCTATCTGGACTCTATGAGGGGCGAAGCTCAAATGGAATAGATTTCCCCTTAAGCTCCTCACGTCTCTCCGAGCTTCAGTTGCAAAACCCGATGTCCTACGACAAGGCTTCCGATGAGCACTACGACTCCATTAGCGCCTTTATCAAGAGTGTGCGGGGAAGTGATCCGGATGCGGCGGTATATTACCTGGCGCGAATGGTAGAGGGTGGAGAAGACCCGGTGTTTATCGCAAGACGCCTAGTCATTTTGGCGAGTGAGGATATTGGAAACGCGGATCCGAGAGCTTTATCGATTGCAGTGTCTGGACTTCAGGCCGTCGAGTTGATTGGATTTCCAGAGGCCGCAATTTCTTTGGCCCAAGTCACGACCTACCTAGCATCGGCTCCGAAATCCAACCGAAGTTACAAGGCATTAAAGAAAGCCCAAGACCTTGTGCGGCAAAAAGGACGTCTGCCCATTCCCTTGGCATTAAGGTCTTCCCGAACGGCATTAAATAAGTCCATGGGCTATGGACGGGATTATGAATACTCTCATGATGGGCCTAAAGGCTTTGTCGATCAGGACTTTCTTCCTCCCGAGTTGAAAGAAGAAAAACTCTACGAGCCCTCTGATAGAGGCTTCGAAAAAAACATTAAAGAATACCTAAAATGGATGAAATCCTAAGAATTAAGTCCAAGGATTAAGCGATCAGGGAGTTTTTCTTCGGTTAAAGACACTTTTCATCTTGGACTTCACCGTGGCTTCGCTGAATGGCTTTACGATAAAATCAGAAACACCCATTGAAACGGCTTTAAGGACATAGTCTCTCTCGCCCTCGATTGTGACGATTAAAAAAGGAACATCTTTAAAACGCGGGTCTTCGTTGCGAATTTTTAAAAGCTCAAGTCCAGACATCCCGGGAAGGTTCCAATCCGAAAAAATACAGCCATAAGCCTCTTTGGACCCATCTGCCGTCTTCATTTTCTCAAGGCCAACTTCTGCATTTTCGGCCTCATCAATTTTGCTGTAACCAAGATTCAGCAAGATATCTTTAAGAAGGCTGCGGATTGTTTTGGAATCATCTATGATCAGAATTCGTGTATCCAAAGAAAACATAGGGTCGAGCACCTCATCAAATTAAAAACTTTTATACGCGCAAAACGAAACGCAAGGAGTATCGCCTTCGACCTTTTTAGAATGTTTCGTGTTCGAAGGGATCACAATTTTATCCCCCGCACGAAGTAACAAACGGTTGCCCGCGATATCTAAAAGAAGTTGACCCGAGACCACCATACGAACCTCATCAAAGGGATGCCTATGATCTTGGATCATTGCTTTTGGAGGAAATACTTCCTCACTCGGCTGAAGACCCTCAGACTCAAACATCAGCAAAATCTGCTGACGGTCTGGAAGGATCGGAGCTTGCCACCTCATCACGAGCATTTGAGAACCTCATGCTTTAAAAACTAAGACCAGAGTCAAAAAATAAGACCAGACTCAAAATAGTTCAAATATGATTCACCAACAACTAAAATAGGACTTCAGCTTGTTTTGTCCCGGACGTTTTGGCCAAAGCCCTGTCTCGCCAAAATCTCCCAAATTGTTTGCTTTCGAAGGAGGGGCGCTTTAGGCGCCTTTTTGTCCCACATTTTTTAATAGAATCACTTCCACGACTGCAAAATACTCGCTTCAGATGCGGACCTCAGACCACCTCGGGCTCATTCGAAAGATAGTTCTTCATCAAAGTGCGTAAACTTAGGTCATCAAATCGAGCTCGAGTTATTTGAATTAATGATAAACCCAATAGGAGTTTAAGGCTTTTTTGCGGCAATTTTATTCTCAGTTGGCGGCCCTATTTAAAATGGATCTTCGGCTTGTCCAAGAGCATGGGGCTGCGGTTTATTCAGCAGAGGACTGAAAAAGACGGGATGAGTTCAATTTCATAAGTCCGGAAGTTGGGGGCGCTTGGGTGTTAAGTGTCTTACTCGTAGACAGATTCAATAGGATTCCAAATGTGATACAGGACGATGACCCAAAATATGGGGTCGGCGCTCAAGTCCCTCTGGGTCTGGGACGAAGAGAAGAGTGTAGAGACCACCAACGAGGGAAATTTTGAAGAACAAAAGCGAGTACGATAAACAACTGGGGCTGTTCTCACAGATTTTAGATTTCGTAGAGCAAAGCAAGGGACTCGAGGCCGTCGGCAGTGGACCTGGCCAAGTTAAGATTTCTCAGTCCGTTGATGGAAAGTTTATTTGCATTCCTGAAGAGCAGATCGAAGAAGTCCTTGTGCGTGCTGATGGGGACCAAAAGACTTTTCTTCAGGTCAATTTTAAGACCGGTCGCAAGATTTTGGTCACCGAAAGCCTGATCGGTTTTAAGCCGGCCCACCGCGCGGATTTGGATATGGGTAAGCTTCCGAAAGTAGTCACCACTCCTGATCTAATTAGCGTTGTAGAAGCCATAGAAGACGCTATGTCCGCGGAAGGTACCCTTCCCGAAGAGATCGAAGTCCTTAAAAAAGTTTTCGAATGTGTTATGCGAGGCGGCGAGCAGGTCGGCTTTGACTTGAAGCCCGAAAAACTTTGGCTTCAAAGCCTTTTCCAGACCCAAAACAAAGCTTCAGCATAGAACCTCTGATCCGATTGAAAGAAAAAGAGACAGCTTAAGTTCCAGTGGTCTTAGGCCTCCGAAGCAAATCCGCAATATAATAGGCCTTCTCTTCCTCAGTCCCAAATTTGGGTTCCTCAGCGGCTCGCAAATCTTTGGAAAATAAGCCTCTCGCAAATCGTAAAGTCGCTCTTAAAATATAGGCTCGGCATGGCCTGCTAGCAATTTGAGCAACTCAATTATGAGCAAAAAATTCTAAGGCTTTCGGAGGACCTAGGCCCATTTCAATTTTCCCGCTTGACCCGGAATAGATATTCAGACATTTTCGTCCCTTCGAATCCGTGGGGGCATAGCTCAGTTGGGAGAGCGTCTGATTTGCATTCAGAAGGTCGCAGGTTCGATCCCTGTTGCCTCCACCAAATCTTGAAATCCCATTTTCTAAATTTTCAGGCTCGAGTTTTTTCACCTTGATACCCAAAACCCGGGCCATCTTCTCCGTCGCAAATTCGACCCGGCGTCCTTAGTCCAATTCCCATTTTCAGCTCCTAGCTCCAGCTCCTAGCCCCAAGCTCCTAGCTCCAAGCTCCTAGCTCCAAGCTCCTAGCTCCAAGCTCCAAGCTCCAAGCTCCAGCTCCTAGTTCCAAGCTCCTAGTTCCAAGCTCCTAGTTCCAAGCTCCTAGTTCC
>CAYMDP010000021.1:0-13949 GCA_964389375.1 uncultured Pseudobdellovibrionaceae bacterium
GCTTTTTTCTTGAAGAGGCCGCTGACGATTTGGCTGATGTCACCGGTAAAAATGCTTCCCGTGTTCTTCGTCTTGCTGTCGGCCTCGCCCTGTAAAAGGGAAAGCTCTCTTCTAGAGTCAATAAAATCGGGATCATCCATAAGGCCTCTGTCAAACTGGGCTCCGGCACCTTCGAAGTCACCTTGAGCCTTCTTTAACAATCCACTGACGTGATAAAATAAAGCATTTCGTCTTTGCTCGTAAGGGATCTTTTCGAGCATCTTTGACACTTCTGCGATCACAGGTAAGGGAGTCATATCCCCAGCGGCTTTAAGCAGAGCCCAACAATGATAAAGCGTTATCATGCGGCTAGGATAAATACTGTAAGCCTCTTTAAGTTTAATTAGAGCTTCTTTAGCGCGTCCACGTCGAAGAACCACAAGTGCTTCTTCGGCAAGAGCTTCTGCCTTGATTTCTTTTTCAGCTTCTTTTTGTTTAATTTCGGATAGAAAATGAGCTCTTTTCTTTTCGTTCGAAAGAATCTCGTAAGCCGCGCTGACTTGCTGAAATACACCATTGTATACGGTCTTAATCTCTTCTTCGACATTCGGAGGAAGTGTATCCGGGTGGTTTTCTTTGGCAAATTCCTTATACACCCTCATGACTTCTTCGATATTTGCATTCGGAGCTGCACCGAAATACTCAAAAACCTTGAACGGATTCTTGCCCTGAATGTCTTTTAAGATCACTCTCATTCGCTCAGCGCTTTCGGCGACCGATTTAGTTCTCTTAACATCATCAAAGATCACCAGACGTCTAAGGCTTAGAACATAGATCGCATGATAGACCATCTCCTCTTGTCCGGGATGGGCTTTCATCAGTTCTTCTAAGGTTGGCTCGGCGCTTAACTCTTTTGAAAGCTTTGAGAGGTTTTTAAAAATCGAGAGATTAAAAATAGAATGGGACTCAGAAAAGCCTGTTCCTAAGCGAATCGGATACTCGTACCAATCCGAAAAGAAGGATTTAAAATATTCAATTGGAATGTCAGCCATCGCAATTTCGTGAAATATTGGCGTTAGGGATTCAAGATTTAAACCTTCAGCCTTTTCGTTTAGCTTTCTGTCTGGAACAAAATTAACATTCAGCTTGTCACTTAAAACGACTCTCTTTAGATCTTCGATCATTTGCCCATTTTTAAGAATGGGCACTGCGTGGGGGCTAATCAGGCTGCGCTCGATAAGTTCTGCGAGAATATCTCCCCGTCCTTTATTTTGGCTTAAAGCCTTTAAATCATCCGCCGACACAAAGCCTTTTTGCAAAAGCATCATACTTAAAGTTGCCAAGGCCTCACTGCTATCCACCTTACAAATGAACCCTGAATGCAGCGTAATTCCGTAGATCTCTTGATCCGAATTCACTAAGTTTAAGTGACCCTTCACTTGAGAGTCCATCAAGATACTCAATACAAAGGGAAGATCATAACCATTGATCTCTTCGAGAGCTTCAATAATTTTTGTTCTCTCTCTTGGAGTCGAAAAGGGCTTAGAAACCAAGACGTTCAAAGGCATTTGGCCCGTATCAAACAATTCAGCCAAATGGGGTTGAAGAGAACTTTGAATAACAGAAATGTCGAATGGCTTGTGAAGAAATTCAATGGCCTGGGTTTTTGATCGAGCATCGCTTTCGAAGGCTCGATCTCTAAAAATTCCGCTCATCAAAATAATAGGTGCATTTCCGAAGCGACTTTCTCGCATCTTGATCGCAAGGTCGACGCCGTTCATTTTAGGCAATAAACAGTCGATAATTGCGGCGTGAATCGGCTTAAGCTTCACGGCAGATAGCGCTTCATCAACCCGTCCGGCAAGAACTGGCGTATAGCCAAATTTTTTGACGGCAGTCCCAAGCGTTTCGCGAAGACTTGCATCATCCTCGACGATTAGAATATTGATTTCGGACTTTTTCATATCAAGGATTTATCGGAAGAATTTCGCCACAAGTTTACTGAACTAGACCTAGAGCCAGGTGGAAATTTTGAGTTTTAGCGGAGGCCTTAAGGATTATGTTTTTTATAGGCTTCTTTAAGTCGTTTGGTCAGCGTCTCCATATTGAAGGGCTTAACCACGTAACCACTGACTCCACTGACCGCGGCCTCAATCACCGCGCCCTTTTCGCTCTCTGTAGTGATCAGAATGAAGGGAAGCTCTTTATCGATTTCGCTGGCGCGGATCTGTTTTAAGAAATCTAAACCACTGGGACCAGGCATGTTCAGATCTGAAAGAACTAAGCGCACCGGGGTCGGCGATTCGCGAAAAAATGAAAGCTTCCCCATCGCCTCATTGACATCTTCTGCAGTCGAAATTTTTATAAATCCCAACTTCTGAAGATTATCAACAATCACACGTCTAATATTTAAGGAGTCGTCTACGACAAGGATGTGGGTTTCTTTTGCGAACATTTTAGGTCTCCTAAAAAGACTATCTCACTTCAAAATTATAAGATCAAGCTCCCGCAGCTTTAAACCAGACAACATCTTCGAGTGGGACTTCGACGACTAACTTTGTGCCTTTGCCTTTTTGGCTCGTCACAAAGGCCTTTCCTCCAAGACGTTTGGCTTCAGTTAGCACCGCATCCATCCCAACGCCTCGGCCAGAGAACTCTCCAATACCCTCACGGCTTGAAAAACCGGGGTGAAAGATAACCTGAAGCACTTCCTCATCAGACAATGACTCCACGTCAAGACCCGCAATCTTTTCTTTAGCCTTCTTGCGGATCACAGCCGGATCGATTCCTCCGCCGTCGTCTGTAATCGAAATTCTAAACCACAGACCGGCCTCTTTCGAGAACTCTTCAAACCGAACAACAATTTTTGCCTCTTCAGGTTTACCTCGCTCAAGTCGAAGGTCCGGAGTTTCAACGCCGTGGTCGGCAGCATTACGAAAGGCATGAACCAAAACACCGGCAAGCTCGCTAAACTGATCTTTAAATACTCGAACCTCGCCCTGAAACTCAATCGGTGCGATCTTCTTGCCTTCGGCTTCGGCAATCGTTTTTAAAACATCGTTATAATGTTTTAACATTTGCTGAAAAGGTGTCTTTAAAAAGCGGTCTACAAAAGCGGTGGATAAAACCGGGGATACTTTGGACTTCTTCAAAAGATCCCAAAATTGCTCAATATTCTTTTTGGGCACTTCTAAAACTTGTTCTCGGCCAAATCCGAGAGCCTCAAAAATGGGCTGATTCTGCTCTAAAAAATTTAACTTTGCTTGCTCAAGTTTTTTTAAACACTCTCCAAGACGAATGAATGTGTCCGAGTACTTTGCCGCTTCTTCCCACTTGTAAGGTTCTAAAGCTTCTTGGGCTTCACGGGCGACCTTTCGAATTTCTAAAGCCGCAAAAGCACCCGCTTCACCCTCTATGGTATGTAGCAAACGGAAGGCTTTTTCATGATCTAAAGATTCGGGACGGGAGTGAACAAGAAGCTCTTTTGTCTCGGATATATTTTTATCCAAAGAAGACATAAAATCTTGAAATTGGTCCTTATTCGTAACTAGTTTAATGACCATTCGAGCATGTTCACGCTCTCTTTCAAGAGCAAGATTGGCCTCGAATTCCGCAGTTCGGTCTGTCGCAACTAGAACAAGATTACTAATGCTTTCTTCTTCATTGCGGATTGGATAGTAATCTAAGGTGACGTGCTTCCCCGTGCTCGATGAAAACTGAGTCGGCGCCAAGTCCTTCATCGACTCAAAGGGTAAACTTTCCGAAAAAGCCGCTTTGGCCCACATTTTAAACTGATCCGTGTCAGCCTCTTGAAGTTTTAAGACCTCTGTAATTCGTTGACCCTGCGGATTCGATTCTAGAATCGTCTCACAGGCTTTGGTGTAAATGTCTCCACAAAGACCTTCTTCATCGAATACTAAAAATCCCTGGCCCAGACTATTCATAATGGCTTTCAACATTCGGTTTGCTTGATTCACTTGAGCTGTACGCTCTTCCACCATTTTTTCAAGATTCTTAGAATAGTTTTCTAGCTGCTCTTTGGCGTCTTGCAGCTGATTGATGAAATCCTCTTTCTGCTTCAATTCACCATGATATTTTGTATGAAGGGTTTCTTCCAAAGTCACATCATGGGTGATGACGACCCATCTTTTGAGACCCTCTCCTTCGAGGAAAGGCTGAATCGAAATCTGCACTTTACCCTGGACTCCCGAAGAAAGGACCTTAAAGTCAATTTCGCTTAAGGGGGCGGCTTCATCACGACCCACTTCGCCCGTTTCGGTGCACCACAGTTGTTTGTCACTAAACTCAAGGACACTATAAATCGGAACCGCCTTACTTAAACGACGGATCGAGGACTCGCACATCGTTGCGGCGGCATTGTTGCAATAAATAATTTTTTTCTCTTCGTTGATTACAAAAACTGAATCAATAAGAGAATCAAAAACTGAATAGTCCATTACTTCTTTATAAATTTAAAATATTTGGCTTCAATAACGTCCATTTCCATTAGCTCTCCACCTTCATCTTTAATGTCTTCTGGGGGAAAAACTTCTCCATCTTTAAATTCTTTGCCCTTGTTAAACAAAACCATCTTCTCTGTATCAGTTGCATCACTATAGTAAGGGACCATAAAGCTTTCGACCTCAGCTCCCTCGGGAAGAAATCCGGATACCATATTGATTTGATCAACAATCACCTTAGGACATTTTTGATAGGTAATTTTGCAGCCTGCGGGTGCGGTCTTAATCCATTTTATCCATTCTCGAATCCCGCAGGAATTGATCGCTAAAATCCCTTCAAGATCCAGGGTTAAGCTTGTGGCTCCATTTAGATCTAAAACAGAAAAGGTTGCATCCTCATCAATGTGCCCTGCAAATTTGAAACTGGCATTAGGCGAAGTTCCTACTTGTTCGGCTTTGAACTGTCCCATTATTTTTCTCCTCCTATATGAAAGTAACTTAAATTCTTTGGCACCTGAGATCGCTTTTTTCCACTCATCTTTATTGGGAGGGCACAACACACGATTGTACTTTCTCCAGAAACCACACCGGCATAGTAGCTCGAGCTCGAATCAAAAACCATATAGCTTCCGATTCCGGCTCCGCCCTTTCCTTCCATATTCATGCTTTGTCCTAAGCCATCAGTCAGACAAGTTCGAATGCGTCTAATCAATGACCTGACGTTTAAGGCCCCATAAAGATCTTTGCATCCGATCACAATCCTTTCGGAATCATTTGCAACAAATAGACTTCCCATTTTCCCGTCCGTCATCTGCACCGTTTGATCTCTTCGATCCTTCTCTTGATTTGCACCCGTTTTAATATTCACAAAAGGAGCATTGTACACGGCATTCGTAAACAACTCATCGGCAATCAAACGAACTTCAGTCAAAAGTGTCGCAGACTTCGAAACTGAACCGAGGTATTGCTCAAGTTCTGACAAAACATGTTCCTTGTCAGACGCTTTACTAAAACTCCAATCTAGACCTTGGATCTGCTGCTGCTTTTTTAGATCTTTTGTTGGATTTAAAATTCCGTTTACAGGATCATTTACAAAATCACAGGGCTGATGAATCATCAAAGCACTTGTGTTTAAATCGGCTTCAAAATACATATTTCCCGTATGACAAAGATGTTGAACTCCAAAATCAACAGCAAGATTAAGAAGGGTTTGGGGATCTAAAATTTCCGCACAGGCAATCGTAAATTCGGATCTTCCCTCGCCCGGAACAGTGGTCAGAGAATTGATAATATCAATTCCTGTACGCCACTTTTCGTGGATCATCATCCGGATCGCCTGCAGATCCAGATCGGTTTTTACTGCGGCACTCATGCGGCCTCCTCGTAGTGACACATAAACATGGTCACATCGTCTATAAGGGCTGATCCTTGTCTAAAAGTCGAAATTTCGGTCTTTAAACCTTCTAGTTTTTCTTCAACGGAGGCTCCGTCTGCCGTACACTTAATCAGGGTTTTCAAAAAAGTTCTCTCTCCCCAAGCTTCCCCTTCGGGGTTTTGCACGTCGATAATTCCATCGGTGTAGCAAAATAAGGTGTCTCCGGCCTGAAGCTGGAATTCAGTCACTTGGTAGGTCGAATCTTTTTTCTCTCCCAAACGAGCGCCCACTTCTTCCATTAAAGGAATCAAATCCTTTTTTGTTAGGGGTCGATCTTTTTTTGGTCTGATCACATAAGGAGGATCATGACTCGCGTTTGCGTAGATCAACTTCCCCGTCTCAAGATCTAAAATCCCCAAGAAAAAAGTCATCATAATCTTAGATTTCGAGGTTTCATAAATCGCACGATTCATAATCTCTAATGCCTTGGCCGGCCCCATCTCTGGAAGGATTTCAATGATGGCTGCCGCAGAGCGTGCGGCACTCGTGATCAAAGCTGCGGGCGCCCCGTGCCCCGTGGCATCCCCGATCCATAAAAAGACCTTATTATTCACCTTCGAGTAACTCCACCAGTCTCCACCGCACTCGGAGGCCGGTTCGAAGTGACCAAAAATCTTGAAATCCCCAAAACTACAGTAGGCGGTCGGAAAAAGTGTTTCTTGGACGGTCTTAACCGTTGCTAGTTCGTTTTCAAGTCGAGCTTTTTCTGCGGTTTCGGACATCAGACGCGAGACTTCGCCGGCCATCCAATTGAAACTTGTCGCAAGACCTCCGACCTCGTCTCGAGATCGGCTCTCGACTCGCACATTAAAATCTCCTTGAGCAATTTTTTGAGTCGCCTCATAAAGTTCACTTAAGGTTGAGGTCAGTTGAGTCGAAGCCACCACACTGATGATCAATGTAATAGATAATAGGGCCATAAAAAATAGAAGTGATTTTGCAAGAAGAATATCCACGGCCTTAAGTGCGGCCCGCTTCGAAACCACAGAAGCGACTCGAGTAGAGCCCACTCCAGTTTCGTAATAAGAGACAATGGTTTCGGTCCCTTCAGAGGAAAGCACTTCTTCCGTGCCCTCCGGTCGTCCAGAACCTAAAATTGAAGAAAAGAAGTCTTGAGGAACATCTCGTCCTACTGGCGTGGCCTGAATATTTTCAGGCGCCAAAGACATCGTCCCTTTGTCGTCCATCAGAAAACTCGAATACAAAAGATTTTTTCGAAATGCCTGGATTAATTCTTCAGCCCTTAAAATTGTCACAAAAACCAGGTCCGTCGCAGTAGCTTCGTTGGACTGACGATAGGCCATCGCTAAAAAACGCTCAGAATTTCTGCTTTCTTGAATCACCAGGCCTTTTTCACGTGTTCGGTCACGAATGGACGCGATCCAAGCTTCGTCGCGCATTAAGGTATCGATCTCTGTATCTGTTTTAATAAGGGTCCCTAATTTTTCAGCGGGACCTCCTTCACGAAATCGAAAAAGAATCAGACCGCCCAGCTTTGGTTCGGTCAAGAACTGCTCTTGGGCTTTTACCGAGAACTCCATATTTGAAAATTCATATCCTTCGACGATGGGCTTCGTACGCGCCAATAGGGCTTCAGACTCAGAACGAACTTGAGTCGCAAGAGAGCGAGAGACGGCAACGCTTGAGTCATAAACGTAAGCCATCTTGTCGTTTTCGAATTCTTTTGTGGCCATCAAAAGATAAAGCGAAAGAGTCACTAAGGGCAGCGCCGTTAGCAGAATCAATAACTTATACCTTAGAGATAGACCTATCCCTTGTTGCTTCATCACCCCGACTCTTCGGCAGATCTAGGGTCATAATTTGACAGTTTCACCTTAAAACTAGACCTCGACACCTAATAATAGATGGTCCGACCAGCCGATAAGCCTTTGTAAGGATAAATGTATGTTTTTACGCCAGTTTAGAAAATTTGACCGGTTTTTGATCGGAGCGGCTTTAATTGCCTTTCTGATCAGCGGCTATTTTATTCTGAACGACGACTGGCTTTTTACTCTTAGCGATTCAGAAATTGAAAATCTTCAACCCATTGGAAGCGTTAAAACAAGTCTTCGAGATGTGCGCCGAAGAACAAAATCTGCATTTTCCTGGCTTCCACTTCGAGTCGAAAAAACCGTCTTTCAAGATGACAGCATTTTTACGGGAGATCAGTCGGAAGCCGTCATCATCACCGAACGTGGTGAAGAGATATCGATTGCATCAAATTCTCTTGTGGTTATTTCGGCACGAGCGAATTCAATTCAGCTAAATATCGATTATGGATCGGTCTTAGGAAAAGTCGGAAAGGATCAAAAATTAATTATTGGATCTCGTGGAAGCTTTACTGAATTCACAGGAGAAAATGCACTGGTTCAGTTTGACGTCGGCTCTAGCGAAAAATCTTTAGTCGTTAACGTGATTCAAGGACAAGTCGAGTTGAAGGCAGGAGAGTCCGTTCAAACCCTTGGAGCAAACCAAGCCGCCGAAATTGGCGCAAGCGGAAAGATTAGCGAACCAGATAAAAAGCAGATCCAACTGGTGTCTCCCTTTGCAAAAAAAACCATTCCCGAGTCCGATCTCGGCAACACCATCTTCGCTTGGAAGTCTGAACATTCGTTTGATCAGTTCCAGGTGGAGTTTAGCGATACTGAAAACTTTAGTCGCGTGCTTGAAAAAGAGGTCACAAGCAATCGATTTATAAAACCAAAGTCACTGCCAAAAGATCGGCCCATTTACTGGAGAGTCAAGGGGCTTGCCGAAGATAAAAGCGCCGAGGCTCAGTCGGAATCTATGGATTTTATCGTTGCCTCGCTCTCCGCTCCAGAATTAATCTTTCCAGAGCCCGATCAAGTCCTCACTTACACTCCAAGCTGGACAGATAAAGACGAGGGTCTAGACCTTTACCTAAACTGGAAAACGTCTTCGGCAAGTCCATCTTGGAAGATTCAAATTTCAAAGGAGACAAGCTTCAAGAAAGTCTTAATCGAAGAAACGCTAGAACAAGTTTATTTCAAAGCCAAAAACCTAAAACAAGGAAGATACTACTGGAGAGTTCGGTCCGGAGCCTTCGCCAAGGCGCCTTGGAGCGAAGCCCGTTCCTTTTCTCTTAGACTTCGTCAAGATCTTAAACTTCCAGTGCCACGGGTCCGTCCGCTAAAGTCTCCTTTGATTCTTGTTTCAAAGGCTACAGATTTAGATCAAAAGTCCCTCAACCAACTGCCAAGAGAAGATCTTGCAAAAATGGTAAAGGGGCAGCCACAGTTTTCGTGGAGTCCAGTTTTTTCTGCAGAAAGCTATGAACTTGATATCGCAAAAGATTCAGACTTCGAGCAAATCTTGCTTAATGGAAAAACAAAATCTCAAACTTTTACTTGGGCCAATGCCAGGCCAGGGAATTATTTTTGGCGTCTAAGGGCGATTGGAAAAAAAGATTTAAAAGGGCCCTATACAAATACGCAGCAACTCATTATTCAAAGCCCTGCACCGATGCCCACCTCGGATAGCGAAATCACCGAAGAAGCCACTGAAATTGCACTTATGGAAACTCCCCCACCCCCCTTCATGCTGCGATGGACGCCCCAGGTTTACATCGACTCTTACGAGGTCGAATTTGCAAACAACAAGGATCTTAAGAATTCTTTAGTTTCGGTGACGGATTCCAATTTTAAATCTATTCAAGTGCAAAAAGGCGGCACTTATTATTGGAGAGTGCGAGCCATATCCAAAGACAAGCAAGCCCTTTCTGCCTACTCTAAAACCTCTTCCATTAAGTTTGAAAGAATTTACCGCAACCCGGACAAGATGAAAGAGCTGATCCCTCTTTCTCCGGCCTCGGGAACAACTCTGGTCCTTGTTGGCCAAGGAAAAAATGACCTTCGGTTTCTTTGGTCAAACCCCTTTGCAAAATCCCCCTATAGATTGCAATTTTCGGATGCAAGCGATTTTAGAAGTCCCTTAATCGACATTGTTGTTCCAAAGAATGTCTACTACCTTGACCGGTCTTTACCGAAAGGTTGGATGTTTTGGCGAGTGCGCGCTGAAAATCCATACTTTACTTCTCCTTGGACTTCGCCAAGCCGCTTTCAAGTCCAGTTAGAAGGAGAAGGATTTGAGTTCTCAAATGAAAACCTTCTTGCAGCATCAAATCGGAAGACCCGACGTCTTGTCACTGGCGAGTTAGAAGACGCGCCCAACTTACCCGCTCCTAAAAATTTGATGCTTTCTAGTCCTTTTAAATTTGAATACAACTCTGAATTTTTGGGAGAAAATCCTATTCCTGAAAAGATGCCTCTCCAGTCCACCGTGGCCGGAATTAAGTCTTGGCCAAAATTCAGTTGGAATCCAGTGAAAGACTCGGAAGCCTACACTTTGCTGATCTCGAAAGATCCCAAAATGGTGGATAATGTTCTTAAAACAACAACACCCGAAACCGTTTTCGAATGGACCACAGCGACCCCCGGAAAATATTTTGTCCGCGTTCGGGCCGTATCAAAAAGCGAAAACTTTAACGACAGCCTTTATTCTTCGGCCTTTGAAGTCCGGCTTCTTGCAGAGTCCCCTCGCCCGATCAGCAGCACTTTTATTGTTCAGGAACATACCGATCCGCGAGAGGCTGCGGCTTCTCCAGACAGATTTACTTTAAGTTGGAGTTCGGCGGCCTTCGGACGAAAGTATCGCCTCGAAGTTTCGGAAGACATCCAGTTCAAACGACCTCAAGTTGTGGTCACCGAAAAAACCTCTCAAGACATCCAACTTGCGAAGTATGGAATCTACTTCTGGAGAATTCAATCCCTAGACCACTTCAACACTCCGGTCTCTGAGTTTTCCCCAGTTCAAGCACTTGATGTCACCCGCACCTATCGGGCACCAGCCAATTTATCGCAAATCATGGGAATCTTCCCCACCAGTGGACGGTCCATAGTTTTTGTCGGAGAAGGAAGCATGAAAGCCTTCTTCAAATGGGCTTCACCTAAAGGTGCAAAAAAATATCGACTTCAAATTTCTAAAACTCAAAATTTTTCAAAGCCAGATTTTCAAATCGATACAGAAAAGCAATACATTCAGATTGAACCGAAACTTTCAGAAGGCCGGTTCTTCTGGCGCGTTGGTGAGACAGGTTCATCCGGAAGCTGGGCTTGGTCAGAGCCTCTCGATTTTGAAATTAAGGTCCTAAATCCGGCCGGAAATTAGAATATCTGGGCCAAGGCTTGTGGTTTCTATATCTCGAAGAACCGGAGCCTGCTTTAACTCAGAAATACTAAACTCCTGTGTCCAGGAAAGACCCGAACCAAGTATTTTGGGTGCAATATAAGAATAGATTCTTTGCATCTGATTTTGCTGAATCAAAGAGGCGTGAATTTTCGCGCCACCCTCGATCAATACGGAGTTGATCTTCTTCTTGTACAACTCTTCCCTAAGCCGCATCCAATCCAGAGTTTCTCCATCCCA
Source organism: uncultured Pseudobdellovibrionaceae bacterium (assembly GCA_964389375.1). GTDB lineage: Bacteria > Bdellovibrionota > Bdellovibrionia > Bdellovibrionales > UBA1609 > CAYMDP01. Next base: position 11,320 of record CAYMDP010000021.1, read on the forward strand.
ACATTGAGTGATGACTTGTTCTGAATCAAGTCCAAGACTTGTCGCATACTCCGGGCGGGTCACAAAATAGACTTGCTGGGTTTTACGAGAAGCAAAGATCTTCATGGATTTTAATGAAGGAGCACTCCGAGCGCGAGGGTCGACCAAGACAACTGAATTTGACTTGTGTTTAAACTGATCTAAGCGTGAGTTTAAATTTGGATTGTCTGCAAGCAAGGTTCCAACTCCCACCAAAACAGCATCATAAACCGCTCTTAAAAAGTGAACATGCTCCCGAGCTTCGGGGCCCGTAATCCACTGACTTTCACCGCTTTTAAGCGCTATCATTCCATCCAAGGAACTTGCGACTTTTAAAGCGCAGAAGGCTTTGTTCTCGATCATATTACAGAAAAAAATCTCAGCTAAGTTTTGGAGCTCACTTCTTAAGATGGGAGATTCAATGACGTGAAGACCCGCCTTTTGAAGAATATGAACTCCTCTTCCCGATACTTTGGGATTTGGATCCAACAAACCATATGTAACCGAGGCCAAAGGAAGCCGAGCAAGTGTTTCAGCACAAGGAGGAGTCTTGCCAAAATGCGAACAAGGCTCGAGAGTCACGAATAGATGGGCCCCTTTTAAGCTTGAGGGATCCTTTACCTTTCTTAAGGCTTCAACTTCAGCATGAGGTTTGCCCCAAGCCGTATGGTAGCCTTCGGCAAGAAGGCGTCCATGTTGGTCAAGAATGACACATCCAACTGGAGGATTTGGCGCAACGAAGCCAAGTCCAAGCTTTGCAAGCTCGATGGCTCTTCGCATTGCCATTTCACTATCCCAGGGGCGAGATCCTTCCAACTAAGACCTCCAAGACTTCCAATAGTCTTTAAGTTCGACCGAATCTAAAATTGGATCTCTTTGCAGAGGAAGTCTTGTGTCGATCATCACGGCTTTCTCGTTTGTATGAGTTTTGCCTCCAATAGACTTTACAGCTTTCGGATGAGGTCCATGGGGAAAGCCTGCCGGGTGAAAACTCATCATGCCTGCATGAAGGTTGTCTCGGCTAAAAAAGTCGCCCTCGTGGTAAAAAAGAACTTCGTCATAATCGATATTCTGGTGATAAAACGGAACCTTTAAAGCATCTTCGTCTTGCTCGAGAGGACGAGGTAAAAAACTACACACCACAAAATCCCGCGCAACAAATGTACTATGCGCACTCGGCGGAAGATGCACGCGATGGCTCATTAGGGGCATGATATGATCCATATGTAAGCTAAAAGGATAAAGGTCGCCTTTCCAGCCAACGATATCAAAAATACATTCTTCATATCCGAAAGTGGTCAGCTGATCTTCCCGCTTCACTTCAACTTTTAAGACCGCTGCGGACAATTCTTTAAAACGCTTTTGCTGCGCCTCTAAGTCGGGTTTTACTAAGGCGTTTAAATCGTAAGGAGCGTGACGTCCAACGATCCCGCGGTCGGGCTCTTGATAGTGGCTGTTGCGATTCTCGATCAGCAGAAATTGAGTTTTTTCTTTGGCAAAAACACAATAGGCAATACACTTTGGAATCACAATGTACTGACCCTTATCGTATTTAAGAAGACCATATTCCGTAAAAATTTCTCCAGAGCCTTGATGGCAAAACAACAAGACGTCCCCGTCGGCGTTTCTTTCGGCTTTAAGCTGTGTTGCAGAAGTCAGCGGCTGAATCCAATGGGTGTATATACCGATTGTCGAATTAAAAAGTAAACGCTGTTTGTGGGAGCTTGCCTTTAACTCGACCAAGTCAAACATCTGAGGACGAAGGGGCCCCTCTATTGACACCCACCGGGTACTTGGCTTTTTTCGAATCAAATGAGAAACCGCTCCAAAAAAACCGAGCAAGCCTTGCTCTTCCTCGAAGTGACCCTCTGGAATGCCTTTATGTCCCTGTCTTGTCGCTTGGCCTTGTGAAAAATGATACATGATCTATCTCTCCCGCTTAAAAACTAAAGATAACCTCGGCGCTTTTGATCCCGCTCAATAGCGTCAAACAGAGCCTGAAAATTTCCTTCGCCAAAGCCATCGTGATTTTTTCTTTGAATGATCTCAAAGAAAATTGGACCAATCAGATTCTGAGTGAAGATCTGAAGAAGATAGCCTTCCTCATCCCCATCCGCCAAAATTTTAAGATCTTTTAAATCCGACAAGGGTTCAGAAATCTGCGGCAGCCTTTCGGGAAGAAGCTCGAAATAAGTGTCTGGAGTATCCAAAAACATCACATCTTTGGATCGCAATTCAGTAACACTTTTCACGATGTCTCCAGTCAGCATCGCCAAGTGTTGAATTCCGGATCCTTTATACTCGTCTAGATACTCTTGAATCTGAGACTTGCCGTCCGTCGGCTCGTTAATTGGAATTATGATTTTTCCGCAAGGCGACTTCAACACTTTTGAAAACAAACCAGTCTGCTTGCCTTTGATATCGAAATATCGAACTTCTCTAAAATTGAAAATGTTCTTATAAAAATCGCACCATTTTTGCATATCCCCTTTGGGAACATTATTGGTCAAATGATCAACGACTTCTAAACCAAAACCTTTGGGAGTTTTTTCTGATCCGATAAAATCAAAATCTTCCGCAAAATGGGATTCATCCTGATACCGATCGATAAA
>CAYMDP010000021.1:13959-47777 GCA_964389375.1 uncultured Pseudobdellovibrionaceae bacterium
GACCGCCGAATCTCCAATGCCGTAAATCGCCGGAAAACTGTGGCTTTTAGAGTCCGCTTTGATGTCGATACTTTTGGCCCCGCGAGAGGTGGTCTCTTGAAGAGCCTTTGCTGAATTCTTAACTCGAAAACCTGTCGCACAAATTGAAGGGCCATGAGTTTTTGCGAATTCTTTGGCAAAAGTCCCAGGCTCGTTGTTGATAATAAAGTTCACTCGGTTTTGCCGAAACAGTCGAACGTCTTTTCGTTTATGTTTTGCGACTTCTTTAAATCCAAAACGTAAAAATAAGGCCTCTAGATCTTTGGGTTGAGGGGCCGCAAATTCCACAAACTCGATTCCGTCCAAACCGACAGGATTTTCGGTTGATGCAAGCTCTTGATGTTTTGTTTCTGGCATAGTCTCTCCTTGATCTGAATATCCCCTCTAAAAAACATGAAAAAGGGCGCAAGTAAAGCCCCTTCTCCCCCAGCTCAAACCAAGTAATCCCTTGGAATTACCCGTGTTTTCAGATATACACAAAATGTCCCAGGCAGGCCGAGGAGAGCAATGACTCAGTTAGACGGACTTAAGCTGATCGACCTTAAGTTCGAACACATTCCAGAAATCCTAATCTTTGCAGATGAATACATCGGCCCCCGCTACTATGACGAGGACTCTTTAAGGAAAATTTTAAGTCTTTTCAAAGATCGTGGACCCTCGACCTGCCTTGGCTTAATGGATGAAACTTCAGGTAAAATCGTAGCTCTTAGAATTTCGTTTCCTCCGGGCACCTGGATTAACGACTACTGCGAAGGGACCTTGAAAGACAAATGGGGCTTTCCGGAAGAGCAGGTCGGCTACTTTAAAAGCCTCTTTCTCGCACCAAATTACCGTGGACGAGGACTTGGACCCTACTTGTCAGAGATCGCAACCGAACGAATGAAGGCCTACGGCGCAAAAGCAATTCTGGTTCATTCTTGGAAAGAATCTCCGCACAATGCTTCGCTCCGCTATTTAACTAAGATGGGCTTTAAGGTCGTTGGCGAACACCCCTTATATTGGCATGAGGTGGATTACGATTGCGCCGGCTGCAGGGTTTTTCCTTGCACCTGCACCGCCGTTGAGATGATTCTTGAGATCGACAATACCGACACCGCTAAACTAGGATAAACTTTTATGAAATCTAAAATTCCAAACCCAAATATCCCCGGTGTTTTTGACGTCCTGCCTGAGGAAGTGCACGAGCGAGCGAATGAATTGATTTTAATTGATGTGCGAAGACCCGATGAATATGTCGGAGAGCTGGGTCACATCTCTGGATCTCAATTGATCGTCCTTGATGAACTCCCGATGCGTTTGGACGAAATTCCTAAAGAGAAAGTCGTGATTTTTGTTTGTCGCAGCGGGGCCCGCTCGGCCAGTGCAACCCAGTTTGCTCTTGAGAATGGATATCAATCTGTTTTTAATATGCGCGGAGGCATGATGGCTTGGAATCAGCTCCAGTTTGAAGTCGAAGGAAGGCAGGTTTAAAAATGTCTCAAGTCTATTGCAATCGTACTTTGAATTTAAAAAAAATTAATTATATCGGTCTGGATATGGACCACACTTTGGTGCGCTACAAAAGCGAAAATTTTGAGGCCCTTGCCCATCGAGTGATGGTCGAAAAACTGGTTCACGACAAGGGCTATCCTAAATCTATTTTAGACTTAAAATTTAGCTTTGACCGAGCCATTCGGGGTCTGGTCATCGATAAATCCCTCGGCAATGTTCTAAAGCTAAGTCGTTACGCTGCTATTCGCGGAAGCTATCACGGATTAAAGCCCATCGATTTCAAACAACAAAAAAAGCTCTACAAAAGCACTTACATTGATCTGGGCGATCCAAAATACGATGCGGTTGACACCACCTTTTCCATCGCCTTTGCCGGCCTTTTTATGCAATTGATCGATCTCAAAGATGGCGCCGAGAAGGAGACTCTTCCAGATTACCTACAAATCGCAGAGGACCTCTCTGCAGCCCTAGATCGTGGACATCGAGATGGCAGTATAAAAAATGTCGTTCGGGATAATTTAGATAAATACATCATTAAAGATGAAGAGATCGTCCGCGGACTCGAGCGCTATAAAAAACACGGAAAAAAAATATTTATTCTGACAAATTCAGAATTTCACTACACTAAACTTCTGTTAGATTACGCAATCACCCCTTTCCTTAAAGACCATAAGAGCTGGCTTGAGCTTTTTGATTTCGTCATCACCTCAGCTCAGAAACCGCGGTTTTTTTATGATCGTCTAAACTTTTTAAAAATTAACCCCGCTGACGGTAGCATGACGAATGTCGACTCTAAAATCACCCCCGGAGTTTATCAGTCAGGCTGTGCAAACACATTCACCAATGATTTGGATTTAAATCCGGATGAGATTTTGTATATCGGCGACCATATCTACGGTGACATTGTTCGATTGAAAAAGGATTGTGCCTGGAGAACGGCCCTGGTCGTTGAAGAGCTCGAAACAGAGGTCTTAATTGGAGCAAAAGCTCATAGTATTACTGAAAAAATTCAGAATCTTATGGACCAAAAGCGCCCCCTTGAGACCGAGCTCGACAATTTGATCTCGGAAAAAATCGAAACTGGAAAAAATGATTCTCAAGAAAAAATTGATCAGCTGATGGGAGAAATCTCTGCGATTGATCACCAAATCTCTCCCTTAATTAAAGATCACGAAAAACTGTTTAACCCTTATTGGGGCGAAACGATGAGAGTTGGGAATGAAGAAAGCTACATTGCTTATCAAATGGAGCGCTTCGCCTGCGTTTATATGACTCGGATTTCGGATTTATTAAATCTTTCTCCGCGAACATATTTTCGCTCTACTCGACGTCCCATGGCCCACGAAGTCTCTCCCTAGGACATCCGGCCTTTGCCGGGTATCTCGGAAGAAGACCTTGTTCAGCAGGCTCAATTGTCCGGTTTAATTCTTTTCTCGGGGTTCGTGAACATACAGCAAGTAATCTCTTTGTCCCACTTGCTCCATCACCGCAGATAATTTTTGCTTCGAAATATTTTTTCTAAAGAATTTCTTCGAAACTCGGACTGCAGCGCAACTGACCCATTCTTGACCTGCGGGCTGAGTCGCGCCCTCCGGGCAAGGAGGCAAAACCTGGTCCAATTGATCGCGGGCCACGACATAAGAGGTCAAAGAGATCGCCGTCACAGGCGAAGACACCTGCCCTCTGAATGCTAGAAGTTCATCGGGATTTACCAAATGAGCGCTTGATGCCGAGGCCAAGTGAAGAATTAAAGGGGCCATGGGCTTTGCCTCACTCAGTGCTTCGATCTCTGCACTTTGGTTTAAGTCCACAGCTTTAAATTTACCAAACAGCGGAGAGATCTTTAGAATGGGATTTAGGCCTTCTTGCTCGACCAAGCCTAAAAACTTCACTCCGTCAGCCTGAGCCGTACGAATAAATCCGGTCCAAATGCGGTCCGAGTTCTGAAGAAAGGGAGAACTTCCTAAGACAATAACGCCGCTTTCACGAATGACTTGCCGTAAACGACGGTAAGCCACCGCTCCAATCTGTTCAGGTTCTTCAAAAGCAGAAGAATTAATCTGCGGAATGGGCTTAGGCCCCATACCGTATTTAAAACTGAGCAGAAGCCCCGCAACAACCAAACAACTTGCTAGTAGCCATAACCATTTTTGCATAGCTCAGTTGCTAGCAGTTTCGGCCTCAGAGGTCATCCAATAAGCTTAAGGCAGGGAATTCGGCTTCGACGATTTGCGTAATTCGCCTCAGATTGGGGAATTTGTGCTATCTTGCCCAGAACTTAAGGACTTGATCCATAGGACAGGTACCACATATGAAGTGCAAAAAAAATCCGGGCTTCCTTTTCATTGGAAATGGAAGGCTGTTTAAACATCTCTCCCATTACTTTTCCCTGTTGGGTATTCCCTTCCGTCAATGGTCGCGAGACAGACATAAAAATGAAGATCTTGCGTACTTACTTGAGGGTATTCACACAGTTTTATTAGCCATCCCGGACCAAGCCCTTGCCGATTGGGTCGAGAAGAGTCGCCAAATGAAGGGCCTACGGTGCGTTCATTTCTCAGGGGCCACCAGCCTCCCCTTTGCCTATTCGGCTCATCCCCTATGTAGCTTTGGAGAGCCACTCTACGATTTAGAATTTTATAAAAGCATCTCTTTCGTTTGTGAGCAAAACCGTGATCTTGCCTTTAAGGACCTGTTCCCTGATTTAGAGAATCCACATTTTGAGATTCCAAGCGAGGCGAAGGCCTTTTATCACGCCCTTTGCGTCGTCTCCGGAAATTATACCTCCTTGCTTTGGCAAAACGTCGAGAGCTCTTTTAAGAAAGATCTCGGGATTCCGCCCGAAGCCTTGAAACCTTACATGAGATCCATTTTTGAAAATTTCCTTTTCGACTCTTCAAAGGCCCTGACTGGACCCTTAGTTCGCGGCGATAAAGACAGTATCGATAAAAATCTGCGCTCGCTTCAGCAACATAAACTTGAGTCCTCTTACCAATCGATGCTGGAACTCTTTGATAAAGAACAAAAGATGAAAGGTCTTCACTTATGAGCTTAGACATTTTCGCTGCCAAGAAAAAATCCGGTGAAAAAATCTCGATGGTGACTTGTTACGACCATTGGTCCGCGCAACTGATTGATCAAAGTCCCGTTGATGCTATTTTGGTTGGAGATAGTCTTGCGATGGTGATGTATGGCGAGACATCAACCCTGACTGCAAGCCTTGAGATGATGCGACTGCATACAAAAGCTGTGGCTCAAGGATTAAAGTCTAAGCCTTTGATTTCGGACCTTCCCTTTTTAAGTTATCGAAAAGGTCTAAAGCCGACGATGGACGCTGTGGAGACCTTGATGCGAGCCGGAGCCCATGGACTTAAACTTGAAGGACTTTTGGGTAACGAAGACTTGATCCGACATATTGTTCAATCTGGGGTCCCGATCATGGGGCACTTAGGTTTGACTCCTCAATCTTTGCACCAACTCGGAGGATACAAGGTTCAGGGACGAAGTCCCGAAGCGGGCCGTCTGATCATGGATCATGCCAAAAAACTTCAGGATCTAGGTTGTTTTTCGATTGTCCTTGAATGTCTACCTCAAGAGCTCGCAAAACAGATAAGCCTCGAATTAAGCATCCCGACGATAGGAATTGGCGCGGGCGCCGACACGGACGGACAGATCTTAGTCCTTCATGATTTACTGGGCTTAAATGTTAATTTTAAACCAAAGTTTGTTCGCCATTTCGCAAAACTGGACGCACCAATTAGCTCCGCACTTGAAGAATTTCACCAGAAGACTTTAAACGGAAGCTTTCCTTCAAACGGAGAAAGCTATTCATGAGACAGGTCTCGTCTCCGCTAGAATGGAAATCACTTATGAGATCTTTAACTAAGAAAGATCAAAGCCTTGGAATTGTGCCAACAATGGGGGCCCTTCACGAGGGACACTTCAGTTTGATCCAGCAAAGCCAAAAAGAAAACGACCATACAGTCGTCAGCATCTTTGTAAATCCAACACAGTTTAATGATCCCGAAGATTTTAAAAAATACCCGCTGACCTTAGACGATGACTTAAGACTTCTTCAAAGCCAGGGTGTTGAGTATGTCTTTACCCCAAGTGCGGATCAGATTTATCCCGATCATTATCGATACCGAGTTCGCGAAACGGAGCTTAGCCTTTCTATGGAAGGAAAATCCCGACCCGGACACTTTGAAGGGATGCTGACGATCGTTTTAAAGCTCCTTATTTTAACAGGGGCCCACAGGGCCTATTTTGGTGAAAAAGATTATCAGCAATACCTTTTGGTCAAAGATCTTGCGAAAAGCTTTTTTTTAGAGACAGATATTCGCCCGCAGCCGACAGTTCGCGAGCCCAGCGGTTTAGCACTAAGCTCCAGAAATAAGCGACTGACCAAAGACCAAAATCTTAAAGCTGCAGAACTCTTTAAAGAACTTTCGACTTCAAAATCAAATCATGAAATCAAAACAAAGCTTGAAGCTCTTGGCTTTGAGGTTGACTACGTCGAGGAATATTCTCACCGACGTCTTGCTGCAGTAAAACTTGGAGATGTGAGGTTAATTGATAATGTCCCAATATAAAGCAAAGATTTTATTTCTCGTTTCTGGATCCGTTTCGGCTTATAAGTGCGCAAACGTTTTGTCCCAACTTGTTCAACAAGGACACGAGGTTCAGGTCATCGCCTCTCCCTCGGCCTTAAAGTTTGTTGGAGCTGCGACTTGGGAAGGCTTAAGTGGTCGAGCCGTCTTCTCGGAAATGTTTCAAGACGGACATATGATGGATCATATCGAGTGGACTCGCTGGGCCGATCTTGCGGTCCTGTGTCCCGCCAGCGCTAATTCTATAAATACAATAGCGGCAGGGCTTTCTTCGAGTCTGATCTCGAGTCTTGCCTTGGCTTGGAATCGAGCCAAGCCCTTTTTAGTTTTTCCCGCAATGAACACAAAAATGCTTGAACACCCGGCAACGACTGAAGCCTTAATCCGATTGCAAAGCTGGGGTTTAAAAGTCTATCCCACACAAAGTGGTCGACTTGCTTGTGGGGACATCGGATTTGGAAAACTGCTTGAGCCCGAGCAGATTCTTATCGAGATCCAGTCTCACATTTATAAACTAAACAGAAAACTGGGCCAGATCCTGATCACCGCGGGAGGCACCCGCGAGATGTTAGACGAAGTTCGCTGCCTCACCAATATCAGTAGCGGACGAACCGGTTGCTCTCTTGCCGAGACTTTAACCGAAATGGGCTGGGATGTGACTCTACTCCGCGCAAAACATGGGGAACAACCTAAGCGTTTTGTGCCTCGGCAGATTGAATTTACTAGTTTTGATGATCTTGCGGATCGCATGCAAGAGGAGCTTTCAAAAAATCATTTCGATGCTGCGATTCATTTGGCCGCTGTCAGCGATTTTCACTTAGGACAAATATTTCAAGACGGAAAAGAAATCTCTGCCTCAGTAAAAAGACAAAAGATCTCCTCAGATCAAGAGCTCAGCATTCAACTGATTGCAAACCCCAAGCTACTCGACCGAATTCAAGATTGGTCTTTAAACCGAAAGATTTTTGTTGTGGGCTTTAAACTGACTGTCAACCAGACCGACTCGCAACTGGCGACCACAATTCACAAAATGCTCTCAAGCCAAAAAATTCACGCCGTGGTTCACAATGAAGCCTCGACTTTAAACTCTGAACTAAACCATCACCCCTTTCAAGTTTACTCACAAGACGGAACTCGGATTCAAGGTCGTAGCAAAACTGAAATGAGTACGGCTTTACATCAACTGCTTATTAAACAGTTCTCTCCAATGGAGGTTTCTTTATGATTTTATGCTTAGACGTAGGCAACACACAGATTTATGGCGGTCTTTTTACAGATCAAGGCGAGATCCAACTTCGCTTTAGAAGAACCTCCAAAACAGGAGCTTCTTCGGACGAGTTAGGCCTGTTTTTAAGGAGCGTTTTAAGAGAAAATGGCTTTGACCCAGACTTAGTCCAACAGATCTCACTCTGCACCGTTGTCCCCGAAGTTCTTCACTCTTTAAGAAACTGCTGCATTAAGTATTTTAAACGCCAACCCTTTGTGTTGCAGGCGGGAGTCAAAACCGGATTAAAAATTAAGTATCACAATCCCCTGGAAGTCGGTGCAGACCGAATCGCCAATGCCATTGCAGCAACCAAGATGTATCCCGAGACAGACCTGCTGTTGATTGACTTTGGAACAGCGACCACCTTTTGTGCGGTCACCAAAAGTAAAGAGTATCTTGGCGGAGTGATCGCCGCGGGCTTAAAGATCTCGATGCAGGCCCTTGAATCCAACACCTCAAAACTTCCGGCTGTAGAAATTCTAAAACCCGGCGCGGTTATTGGACGCTCGACGGTCGAGAGCATTCAAAGCGGCCTTTATTATGGAAATATTGGCCTCGTTAAGGAACTCCGAAGTCGGATTAGCGAAGATGCCTTTAAAGGTGCAATCCCAAAAGTCATCGGCACCGGAGGACTGGCCAGTCTTTTTCAAGATGCAAAAATATTTGATCGAGAAGAGCCGGATCTTGTTTTGTTTGGATTGTACTTTGCCCTTCAAATGAATCTTTAAAAAGGAGCCACAAAATGCAAATCACCTTATTGAAATCAAAAATCCATCGTGCCCGAGTGACTGATGCAAATTTAAGCTACGAAGGCTCCGTTTCGATTGATCCGAAACTTTGTGAAGCCGCCCAGTTGGTTCCTTTTGAAAGAGTCGAAATCTATAACTGCAATAACGGAGAACGCTTTGCCACCTACGTAATTTACGGTGGCCCCGGGGAAATTTGTCTCAACGGGGCTGCGGCGCGTCTGGTGCATCCTGGGGACCTTGTCATCATCGCAAGCTATGCCCAAATGAGCACCGAAAGCGGATTTACCCATAAACCTCGCCTAGTTATGGTGGATGAGCAAAATCAGATTCGTCCCGAGACTGCAGGAGAAATCCGAGTCTAAAAGAAATTCATGGTCCAGCGGAAGGTTTATTTCGGCCCGGAAGCAGGCTAGAGTCCGCCCGAAGTGACAAGCCGGGGGAGGCCCATGGGACCTTTTAAATTTTCTGCCTTAAGCCTAATTCTAGGACTCGGCTTGTGCCTTTTGTGCTCTTGCGGCCCGAAATCTCAGCCTGTTCCTCCAAGTGGGGATCCTTCAAACCAGACAAACAATGATGAAGCTGGAGCCGGATTGTTAAGCTGCGACCAATCGATGAACTCAGATGGACTTTCTGGCATCTCTGAAACCGAAATTTCTGCAAAAGTCTTAAAAGGTATTCCTACAAAAGACATCGTCGTAATGGAGAGCTGCTTAGAACGTTTTCTTCCCGATGGAACTTATCAGGGACAGATGGAAAATGGCGACCTTTGTGAGTTTAAACGGGAAGAGACCGAAAGTGGGCTTCAATTCTCGCTAAAAGTATTTCGCGCAAAAGACTCTGCACCCATTGAGCTGAACCTGTCACTGGACTCGAAAGCTCGATCCATGCTGGCTCTTAAGACCTATTCCAGCATGCGCAGCAGTGTGCAGGTGCTTGAACTTGAAGAGACATTCCAAGGAATTGATCTTTATCTAAATACGATCTCTTTCCATAAAAGCTCTTCTGGAAAAATCTCTGTGTACATCTTTAAACAGTCAAAAATGGAATCAGAACTTTCATCTGCTGAATGTATTCTGAAGTAATCTTCGCCCATTGCGGCTAGTTGGATTTCGAAAAACCTAAGCCCCTTAATGACAACAACAGCGGCCATTCGAGCTGAGACTTATAGGACTGGTGTTTTCCATCCCAGATCAGTGGGATACGATCAATCAAGGCCTGAAGATCCTCGGATCTATCTGCCTGAAGCGCCACTTTTCTAAGACTTGGAAGATGAATTAAAACATGAGCCAGACTTGAGTGTTGGGATAAAAAGGACTGCAGGCCCCCAAGAAGTAGCAAATTCCAACTTAGGTTTTTCTCTTCACAGTGGTCTATAAATAGAAATTTCTCGGCCTTAAGATCTAAGACCTCTTCCAGATGCGGGACTCCACAGCGAAGCATGACATACAAATTTGTTCGCACACCTTCGGCCCAAAAACCGGTTCTCTTTTTGCTCTTCAGATTGACCAGCTCACCCTCTTCGACAAGACCCAAAGCCCTCTCGTTCAGGCCACCAAGCTCGACAGACTGAATTAGATTTTTGCGAAGCTGGCCAGCCGGACCCTCGACAAGATCAACTAGGATATCGATTTCTGGTTTATCCAATTCTTGAAGAGGGTCTTTTGCAGCAAGACCAAAAACCTGATCCAAAACCTGAACTTGATGAAGCCACCACAGCTTAAAGCTGGCAAGGCTCGAGTAGTCCTGGGGAAGGGTTTGTGGATCCGTGAACTGAAGTTTATAGAGCTTTGGGTTTAATAGGATTCTTCTTAAATCCGCAGGAGTCAGTTGCGACAGTCGAAGGGACATTTCTTGGGCGAGGCTTTCCCGAAATCCCCAGATCGAGGGGTATTTTAAATCCGAAGCATCGGACTTAATTTTGTGTTCGCAAAACTGAGCGTGCTGAAATGATCTTTGCTTAGAAGTACAGTACTCGCGAAAGCTCATCAGGCCGCTTAGCCAGTCTTGTCTTTGAATCCTATGAGGGCCATTAAGTCTCAGCAAAGCTTCCGCGACGATTTCCCAATTCAGGTGATCCTCTTCAGCCAAAGGGACAAGCTGCTTCAGCCAAGACATAAGCACAAGCTTTTCGAGCTTTCCCTCAAGCTGAGCTTCACTTTCACTTAGCTCCGCAAGATTTCCGAGCAGCCTAAGATCCGGAGCTTCACCCAAGGTCAAGCGCAAGACCAAGGGGTCTTTGGGAAAAGGCAGAAGGCCTTCAAAAATTTTAAGTTTATTGATTCTTCGAATAAAGGGCCAAAGATCGGAGTGGACCTTAGGATCAGTAAAAAGAGCTAAAAATCCTCTCGAGCAAGTCCGAACCTGGGCCTGCCCTTGAAGCCGAACTAGGCGCATTTCTGAGATGATTTCGGTGGACAAGCAATGAGGATCGGTTCGTAAAGACTCTGACAATAATACAAAAAGCAGCAAATGAAGAAACAGAGTTAAAATGGCAAGAAAACGAAAGTTCATGATCAAATGCCCCAGAGCTTAGACTCCAAATGGAGTCACTTCGGTTACTTTGATCTGACTCTATTCAAAGACTGTTCCGGGCAAGGGAAGGCCAGCCGCGCCGACCCGCGAGGGAAGCTTTCTTCCCATGAAGGTTTCAAGTTGTGACTTAATATCGATCAAAGCGCTTATATTAACCCCTGTCTTTATTTTCATGCCATGAAGCATGTAAATAAGATCTTCCGTTGCCAAATTCCCACTGGCCCCCTTCGCGTAAGGACAACCCCCAAGACCACCCACACTTGAATCAAATACACGAATGCCAAGACGGTAGGCACAAAGGACATTGGCCAAAGCCATCCCTCGAGTATCGTGAAAGTGCATCGCAAGCTTCTTTTTTCCAAGCTCAGTGATTAATTTTTTACACAGTTGCTCGACCTGAAGAGGTGTAGCGACTCCGATTGTATCTCCTATAGAAACTTCGTAAGCACCCAGAGCAATCATTCGTTTGGCCAACCTTACAACTCGGGCCATAGGAACATGCCCCTCATAAGGGCAACCAAAAGCAGTGCTGAGATAAGCCCTGACTTTAATTTTTTTTGCCTTCGCAAGCTTCATCACCGAAGCGAAGCGCGCAAAACTTTCCTCAATAGAACAGTTTATATTTTTTTGTGAAAAACTCTCTGAGCAGGCTCCAAAGATCGCAACTTCTTTAAGCTCTGTATGAAGGGCCGCTTCCATTCCCTGAAGGTTTGGCACTAAGGCTGAAAAACTGGCTTTTTTACTGATCGCTCCAGATTTTTTGAGAGCAAAAACTTTATCCGTAACCTCTTTTGATCCCTTCATTTGCGGCACCCAAGTCGGAGACACAAAAGCAGCAACTTCGATACGCTGAAGGCCCGCTTGTGCTAAACGCCGAATCAAATCGACTTTCTGGTCCGGGCTTAAACTTTTTGCTTCATTTTGTAATCCATCCCGCGCTCCGACTTCGACAATAACAACCGGCTGACTCATTTACCGTCCCGCCTTAATCTTTAGAAGCTGTTGTCCCAGACGAACCTGCTCACCTTCTTTGGCGTTCAAAGACTCAAGGACCCCATCCATGTCCGCTTGAAGACTGTATTCCATCTTCATGGCTTCCAAAATAATGAGGACTTCGCCTGCCCTGACTTGTGCACCTGTTTTCGTATTCACTTTGATTACTTTTCCTGGCATCGGTGCAAAGATTTCTCCCGGATGGCTAGAAGCCTTTTTTCCTGACCGCCGAGAAGACGACTCTTCGCTTTCACTGACAAAGGTCTGACCCTGAAAGTGAAACCAAACTTGAGTTCCAATCCTCTCGGCCCATACTCGATGAACCTGCCCGTCTAATTCAACTTCAATTTGTCTCATCGCTCGCCCCAGTTATATTGCCAAGGGTTTGGGGTGGATTGGCCCTCGGCCACAGACGCCGCAAAGCCGTGAGAAAGATTTTTTTGCAAATAATCCGCAACCCGTTGACCTTTGCGACTTAGCTCTTCGGGAGCCAAGCCTTTCGGGAAATTCTGGTCCATAAAACGCGTGTTCATACGACCCGAAACAAACTCTCCGTTTTTGAGAATCTCTTGAAGAAGAGGAATATTTGTTTTCAAACCAAAAATCACAGTTTCTTCGAGGGTTCTTTTCATTTTTTGAATGGCCCGCAAACGATTCTCATCCCACACAATCACTTTCGCGATCATGGAATCGTAAAACTGTGTGATCTCATCTCCTCGCTCGAAGCCAACTTCAAAGCGGCGTCCCGGTCCCTGAGGCCAATGACAAGATCCCAATATTCCTAAGCTTGGAACTCCCCCTTGATAAGGATCTTCTGCAAGAATTCGGCATTCAATGGCGTGTCCTCTAGGCTGAAGAACTTCGGGCCAATCTAGCGGCTGGCCCATTGCTGTCAGCAGTTGTGCTTTGACTAGGTCCACTCCATAAACAAGCTCTGTTACCGGATGTTCCACTTGCAGTCGGGTATTCATTTCAAGAAAATAAAAATTCTCTCCTTCAAGCAAAAACTCGACGGTCCCGGCTCCTCGGTATTGAGCCTCTTGAGCAATGGCCACGGCAACTTGAGCCATCTGGGCGCTGAGGTCGGGATCTAAGTTTGCAGCGGGAGCTTCTTCAATCATCTTTTGATGTCGTCTTTGAATCGAACACTCGCGCTCACCGAGGTGACGAACTCGCCCAAGGGCATCGCCAAAAACTTGGATCTCGATATGTTTTGCTCGCTCTAAATATTTTTCTAAAAAAACCTGACTTGATCCAAAAGCAGAAAGCCCTTCACGTTGAGCGGCTTCAATTGCTGCCTTTGCTTGATCCATCTCGCGAATCACCTTAAGCCCACGCCCTCCACCACCGGCCGCGGCTTTGACAATCACGGGGCAGCCAATCTCTTCCACTTTTCGAAGCAAAACAGAAAGCTCTTGATCAGAACCTTGATAACCAGGGACTGTAGGGCCGCCTGCCTTTTGAACCAGATTTTTTGCCGAGATTTTATCTCCAAATAACTTAATCGATGCGGGAGTCGGCCCAATAAAAACCATTCTGGCGCTTTCACAGGCCTTCGCAAAATCCGCGTTTTCAGATAAAAAGCCAAAGCCCGGATGAATCGCATCGACATTGGCCGAAAGGGCCCCTTGGATATTGGCTTCAATATTTAAATAACTCTCGGAAGAAGGAGCGGGTCCGATACAAACTCTTTCATCGGCTAAGCGGTAGGCCAGACTTTGTCGGTCTGCCTCAGAATGAAGAAGAACCGTTTTTAAACCCAGTTCTTGGCAGGCGTGAATAATTCGAACAGCCACCTCTCCACGATTTGCAACTCCGATGGTTTCGATTTGATTCTTACTTCCCATTTATTCTTTCCATTTATAGGGTCCAACTCGGCGTTCGCTTTGCAAAAAAACTTGCTAAGCCCTCTTGGCCCTCAGCGCTGACCCGTCTTTGACTAATCACTTCACTGCAATAGGATTCAAGCTTAGCCCAGTTGATGTCTTCAAGCTCAGAAATCACAGTCTTCGTTTTTCTGACAGCCTCGGGACCGATCTGTAAAACTTTTTTTGAATAAGCTTTAATCCACTCTTCAACCTCTGCTTCAGTTCCCACCCGTCGCACTAATCCTGCTGATTCTGCTTCTGAAGCAGAAAACAAATCTCCAAACATCATCCAATCTCGAGCGGCCGCTGGGCTTAATTTTGACATTACAAAGGGGCTAATCACTGCAGGCACAAGCCCCAGACGAACTTCGGAAAAACAAAACTGACTTCCCTCTACGGCAAAGCCCAAATCTGCAGCCGCCAACAGGCCTAGGCCTCCACCAAAAATTTTTCCGTGAACCTTTGCAAGGACTGGAACTGGACACTGCCGAATTTTTAAAAACATCTGAAAAAGTTTACGAGAATCTTCAAGATTTTCTTGCATCGAAAACTTCGCCATAGAGCGCATGTAGTCTAAGTCTGCGCCAGAACAAAAGCTGAAGCCCTCGCCGCGAAGAATGACCAAACGAAGATCGGCATTACTCTTGAGGTCCTCAAAAGTTTGGCTTAGCTCTTGAATCATCTCTGAATCAAAAGCGTTTAATTTATCCGGACGATTTAGATAAACACTACAGATTTTATTTTTATCTAGTTCTACTCGCAAACGATTCAAAATCAAAATCTCCCAAGCCCCGAAAAAGGGTCTATTACATTCTAAACACGCCTTTTTTACTTTTGTCCCAAGGCTTATTAAATGAAGCACTAAGGCCCATCGCTAAAACTTTTCTAGTCGCTGCTGGATCGATGATTCCATCATCCCAAAGTCGCGCCGAAGAAAAATAAGCAGAGCTTTCAAAATCATATTTTTCTAGAATAGGCGCCTTAAAACTATTCTGCTCATCGACGGAAAGCTGCTGTCCTTTGGCCTCAAGCTGCTCTTGCTTGACCGTCAATAAGACATTCGCCGCCTGTTCTCCACCCATGACCGAGATTTTGGCGTTCGGCCACATCCAAAGCTGTCTGGGCTGAAAGGCTCGTCCACACATCCCATAGTTGCCGGCTCCATAAGATCCGCCAATGATCACAGTAAATTTGGGTACGCGAGCATTGCTGACCGCCATCACCATCTTTGCTCCGTGCTTCGCAATCCCTTCGTTCTCGTATTTTTTGCCGACCATAAATCCCGTAATGTTTTGCAAAAATAAAATGGGGATTTCGCGCTGATCACAAAGCTCGACAAAGTGGGCGGCCTTTAAGGCACTTTCGCTAAATAAAACTCCGTTGTTTGCAAGAATCCCCACAGGGTAGCCAAAAATATGGCTGAAGCCCGTCACCAAGGTACTGCCGTAGTTTTGTTTGAACTCATGCATCCGGCTGCCGTCGACTAATCTTGAGATAACTTCACGAACATCGAAGGGCGTTTTAGAGTCGCTGGGAATCACGCCATAAAGTTCTTCAGCTCTATACTTAGGCTCTTCAACCGGAGCCAAGGCTGACCAAATCTGTTTTTTACGATTGAGGTGATTTAAAATACTTCGAGTGATCTCGACTGCGTGCTGATCATCTTCTGCAAAATGATCCGTCACTCCACTAGTCTCGCAGTGGACTTCGGCCCCACCCAACTCCTGTGCTGTGACCCGCTCACCTGTCGCCGCGCGCACCAAAGGAGGACCGCCTAAAAAAATTGTTCCATTCTCTTTAACAATCACGTTTTCATCACTCATGGCAGGAACGTAGGCTCCACCAGCCGTGCAACTGCCCATCACTACAGAAATTTGAGGAATGCCTTCTGCAGACATTCTTGCCTGATTATAAAAAATCCGGCCAAAATGGTCGCGATCTGGAAAAACTTCGGATTGAAGGGGCAAAAAAGCTCCGCCACTGTCGACAAGGTAGATACAAGGTAAACCGTTTTCCATCGCGATTTCTTGTGCGCGAAGATGCTTCTTTACGGTCATCGGAAAATAAGTTCCGCCCTTTACGGTGGCATCGTTGGCAACAATCACACACTCTTGTCCCGAGACCAAACCAATCCCAGTAACAATTCCGGCGCCGGGAGCTGAGCCTTCATACATGTCAAAGGCCGCAAAAGTCGAAAATTCAAGAAATGTGCTTCCGGGATCAGTTAAAGCTTCGATTCTTTCTCGAGCCGTCATTTTGCCGCGAGATTTATGGCGAGCAATGGCATCCGCTCCACCGCCAAGAAGGACTTCTTCTCTTCGAGTTTTTAAAAGATTAAGATGCTGCTGCATCGCCTTTTTATTACGCTCAAAGGTTTCTGAGCGAACATCGATGTTGGACTCTAAAACAGACATGATTACCCCTGCTGATCTTAGTTTTTAGCCAGGACTGAAACAAAAGACAATACTTAAGAACCCCTTGAAGAGGTCAGTGCCGGAGATGAGTTTAATATGACCTGAAATCGGACTCTACCGATTAGCTTTTCGGAAGGGTTTAATATTGCAACTTCGAAGTGACCAGGGGACTTCCCCTGGGACAACCAGTGGGCTCGTTCAGAAACTAAAAGCTCAGAGCGAAACCAAAGCTCTCCGCGCGCGGTCTCGTGAACTTCTAGCTCTAAGCCACGGATCTCGAGAGAAGAAAATCGGGTATCAAAATGCCTCGAAAGCAGACTTAAAAGACTAAATTCAGCAGCCATCACCAAAGAGCCCGAACTAAAATCCCCGAAGGAATTTGCATTGCGCTGCCTTTTCGGAAGTCGAACCCAAATTCTTTCGTCCGTCCACTCTTTGACCTCAAGGCCCATACCTAGCAAGCGGGGCTCTAAAAAATCTGACGCGCGGCTTAACGCCTGACGCGCAAGCCACGGGCTTTGTTTTTCTAGAGCCGTGAAGGCGATCTGAGGGTTATCCCTCAGAGTTTTTGCAATATGACCTAACTTTTCTGTCTGCTGTAATATGCGGTCAAATAAAGTCATCTCAGGCCCTCATTTCGAGCTAATACCCAATTGTTCTCTCACCTAAGGTGATATAGGATCGAGGGCTCGAGGAAAAGGAAAATTAAAAATGAAATATTTGAGCTTACTTTTGTTTTTGGTCGCAATGCGCGTGTCCTGGGGTTTTATTAATACTCCCCCTACAGTCGAGACCTCTGTCCACGTCGGGATTCAAAATGACCTACGAGTTTTCATCGAAGACTACATAAAAAAGAATCTTCCCACTGCGCGAGAAATCCAGTTTGATAATTTTTGGACTGAGACTCTGAAAAGCAAGCAGATCAAGGCTCACTTCTCTTACTCCTTCGTCGATGATACAGAGGACGACGGAGCCGCACGCGTGGGAATCAATGGCTACGCCATTTTGAATAAAACGGATAAAGAGACGGCCGAAGAAGAGTTTTGGAGTTTCGACGAGCTTTACGTTTTAGATAACAAAATCGAGTTTAAAAACGGAGTCGTTATTTCTCCAAACGATCCGCCAGAAACCGAATAGTTCATGTCCTCTCCCCTTCCAGACTTCGCACCAAAGCGATTTATTCAAATTGACGAAGAGGGTTATTGGATCTTCCAGGGTCTTCGTGTCGAAGATCAGCCCCTTGGACAAAAAATGCTTCAAAACCTGCGAATGGTTCGAGGCCGCTGTTTAACAGAAATCGAAGGCGAATGGGCCGTTGTAGAAACCTTCGATGCTCCATTTGTTGCTCGCCAAGTCGAACGCCGCGGGGAAGAGTGGTGGATCCAACTTCCCTATCAAACTGAATTCCAGTTTTCTATTAGTTCGCTTTCATTAGACGAGTGGGATCGATTTCACGGGATGACCAATACAGAAATTCCATTTGTTTTTTCTAGACCCGCTCAATTTCAGTTTTTTGATCTTCTTGATTCTTTCGACGACGAGACAATTGAAGTTTCTGGGCAGAAATATGAAATTCCAAATTGGCTGATCGATAAGCCCGAAATTGACAATGTGGATTTTTGGACAAATATCTACCAGACCGAAACTCCCCTCTGGGAACTTGAAGCCGCCACGCCCATTTTAAAATCTGTTCTTCCACAGCTTAAAATTCCGCGCAGTAAAATTTTGTGCCTCGGTGCGGGCACTGGAAATGACGCCGCTTTTTTAGCTCAGCAAGGACATTTGGTGACTTCGATTGATTTTAGCCCCGAAGCCATTGAGCGCGCTAAGAATAAGTACAAAGATATCCCGAATTTAAATTTTGAAATCGGCGATATCTTTAAACCAAAACCTGAGTGGAAAAATCAGTTCGATATTATTTTCGAACACACGGCCTACTGCGCGGTTCGCCCCAAACGACGAAATGAAATGGTAAAAATCTGGAGCCAATTGCTAAAAGAGCAGGGACATTTGTTAGGTGTTTTTTTTGTGATGGAAAAACGAGAAGGTCCTCCCTACGGCGGAAGTGAGTGGGAAGTTCGCGAGCGCTTAAAAAAATCTTTTAAACCTCTTTACTGGACACGCTCTCGTCAATCGATCGAAAGACGCATTGGCTTAGAGCTGATCGTCTACGCCCAAAAGATTCGCTCCCTCTCTTAAAAGCGTCTCAGCTCCTCGCACTTGCTAAGACCGCATAGACGTGATCTAGTCTTAGATGCCTAAAAAAACGGCGGAGGTCCGAATGATTCGTACTTTATACGTTCTGTGTGGTGCAGCGCTTTTATCCGGCTGCCTTAGTGTCACAGCACCCAAGGAAGATGAAAATGTAGAAAGGCTTAGCCCGGCTCAGCTTGAAAGCCTAAATCGCACAACTCAGTCTATAGGACGCACGCTTTCGGCCATTCAGCTCACGCAAATATCGGACAAAGAAGAACTGGTCGGCCAAGTTGTCGACGAGCCCGCTCGAAAAATGGCAGCGGCCCTTAAGGATTGTACAAAAGAATACCGCGAACCTCCTCCTAAGCAATCGCCTCCATTTGACTCAGCACTTGTCGCCTCGGCCCAAGGGCAACTATGCCCCGTTGAGTTTTTGCTAACCCGACGAGATCAGGGGGCCATCAACTCTGGCAAGGTTCAAACTTTCTCGCAAACTCAACTCGCCTTCGAGACAAAAACTTGGGCCACAGAGTACGCAAAACTAAACGACATTGTCTCAGCTTACGGCGCCGGCAATCAGAAAATGAGCGCCACTCCAGAACGCAAAGTTTCTGAAGGCTCTGGACGCTATGATTTTAAGTTTTTGTCCCGAGAAAACGGGGAAATCGAATTAGTCATCGAGATCGCATTGAATTTTGATGGCTCGAGCACAAAAAACTTCGAGCAGACAGTTCTTAAACTAAAGTTCCCCGATCAATTTGATGTTGTGGCCAAAAAAGAATGGGGCACCTTCCAATCCAAAGCTCGTTTTCGTTACACGATCAATAACGAAGAAGTCACAAAACCCGCCTGGGAAGCCATTTTTGCACCCATCCTGGACACCTACCTTCCCGAGGGAAATTTTTAGATTTTTCGGGTCATTTTGAGTGCTGAAAAAAAGAGGGGCGAACTTCTTTCGAAATTCGCCCCACAAAATTCGAGACTTGGATGAACTGTAAGCCGGATTCTGTTCTTAGTTTGGGCCTCGAAACCCAATCCAAGTGATGACCATTCCTCTATGGGCCCCATTACTGAGGCCCTTTAGCAATCTACCCGAAGACCTTGCGCTGGCCGCGCTCGAACGTCTTCCTATTTGATCTTGCTCCACGCAGAGTTTGGCTGTTTTCACTCCAGCAGCTCCCCTAAAGCCTCCCGTTCCCGGTTTTTAGGATCAATGCCCTGGACATTCTCTCTGTTCCACTGGTCCTCACCTTGCGGTGGGGGGGCGTTACCCCCTGCGCTGCCATTCGGAGTCCAGACTTTCCTCCCGCTTAAAACCCTAAAGCCTCAAGCCGGCGGTCACCTGTCTTTCCAAGCTGGAGGAACCTTAACAGAGCCCCCCAGAAGAAGCAAATTTCACCCAAATTTTCGCCCCAAACCCAAAATCTCGCCCCTTTGGAATGGTCGAACACAGGCCTTCCTCGGGAAAGCGCAAACTGAAGAAAGAGCGTCTCAGTGGACACGCCATCCATGGCTCACCGCCTGGTCCATCCTGGACCGCGGAGGTCCACTGAGACGCTCTTTCTTCAGTTTGCGCTTTCCAGATAAAGGGACTTCTCTCATTTTTTGGAGAATTTGAAGGGACTCTTAATCTCCCGGCAACTTGCTAAGAAAGATCGCGCCTTGGAGGACCTCTGCGGTCCAGGATGGACCAGGCGGTGAGGCATGGATGCCGTGTCCTCCAAGGCGCGATCATTCTTAGCAAGTTGCCGGGGCCTTTAGAGCTTTGCCCAGAGGAATAAATATGGGGCTTTGGAGTTCATTAAAAAGCCTTAGGTTTCAGCGGCTTAACCATGGATCGAAGGCTTTTCTGTTAAGGGCAGCTTGGGCTGTCTCAAGTTGGTAAACTGCGGTCTTGGGCTTAAGTCTAGTCCAGGGACTCCGATAAATAAGGTATGGGACGTCAGATGTTAATTCTAATTTTGGTAAGTTTGGGCTGCTTGATGATGATGTTTCAAAATTGCGCCCACATTCCTTACTAAAGAATTAGGGCTCAGTACTGGGGCGAAGACTTAGGGCAATGGGCTCACCATTGACGAAGTTGACCTCGTAGCCGGTCAATTCTAGTGACACTCCCGTCTCTTTATTTTTCAGACTTAGTCCAACCACAATCCAATCCTCCGGCCACTGATCAAAGATGCTAAAAAATTCGATCTGATGGGATTGCCATTCCATAGTTTTTTGGGAAGTTGGAATATTCATAATTTCGGCTAACGGAAATAACAGCGGCGAAAGCCCATCGTTTCCGACTTCATACTCGCAAGGTCTGCGAATACGAACGCTTGGAAATTCTCCGTTGATCACCACACCCTCAGCTCGCAGCTCGATTTCAACTTCCGAATAAAGATCACAAATTGTTTGATACTCCCCTTCAGAATCGACCAATCGAAATGCTCCAGGGCTAAGTTCGAAAACTCCTGAATTAAAATTTACTTTCAAATTTTGAATCACACGAATCTTCATATTGCGCTCACGCTCAAGAAGACTTTGACTCTCCGGTATTTCAACTGGGACTTGTTCCAATTGGACAGACGCGATATCGCGACCAAGCCGTGGTGGCGCTTCCTGGGAAACTCTCATTTTTATAAGAGCAAAGATCATTAAGGCGACTGCAACAAGAGAGGGAACAATTAAGTATCGCGTTTTGATTTCATTCATGTTGAGTACTCGCAAAGTAAGGCTTTTTGATCGAGTTCAGAAATATCATTGCGTAGAATGCTTGGAAGAAGAACTGGTTCCATTACTGTGGGTGTCGTCGTTAGGTGTCTTAAACCTAACAGATGCCCGATCTCATGAATCAAAAGACTTTCCATATGAACCTGAAAGGCTGAGTTCGGGGTGTCTAAATAGAAGCTAAAATACTTTGCATTCACTTTGATATCAGCATCGATGATTAAATTGTTTTTAAAAATCAGATTCGTCACAGCTTGAATTGTTCGAAGGTCTTCGGACCATTCCTTCAGCCAATAAAGCCCATTTAATCCATCTCGAGAAGCCTTGGGACTTAGTAATACAGAATCAATACTAATGGTGACAACCGTACGCCCAGCGATTTTATTCCAGGCCTCTGCCGCAGACTGAGCTGCAGGGATAAACTCTTGAGGCCAATCCGCACTTAAGATCAAAGTGGCAGGAGCCGCATGCTTCCAAGATACTCTTTGCCCGTAAGAGTCCTGCACAAATCCACAAGACTCCTCGGCCTCAATAGCCAAAGTATTTTGAAAGATCTTGCCACAGCCGATTAAGCTGAAGCTTGCTAGATATAAGGCTAGGAGGCCTGCTCGAGTCATATCGCTGTTTCGGAAGAAGCCTCTAAAAATATTACGAAAATAGCCGACTCTGGACCTCTCTAAAACCCTGTCTTTATGGGTTTTTCCTAAGGTCCAGCTTTGCCGTTGACAGGCCGCGCCCATTTCCCCTATACCCTTTGAATCTATCACAGGGAATTAGCTCAGTTGGTAGAGCGCCACCCTTACAAGGTGGATGTCGTCGGTTCGAGCCCGGCATTCCCTACCATTTATTCATGCGAACTAAAAATGCGCCCGTTATATTTTTTCAGCTTTTAAGTGTGTGGTTTCAATAAGTTAGTGATGTCACATTTTCGTTCGCAAGTTGTCGGAAGATGTGAGTCGAACTGCTACACAAATTTTAAATGCCGCCCTTGTTAAAATCACACTAAAGGGAGTTGAGTTAGGTTCTTCGGTTCTGTAGTGCCTTTTTATAGCGCTGATAACCACTGACTAACTTCAATGTAGAACGGTATTCCGAAAATCAAATTCATCGGAAAGGTTATAGCAAGTGGAAGAGCAAGGTATAACCCTGGGTTTGCATGGGGAATTGATGCCCTGATAGTTGCAGGAGCCGCGATATAGGAGGCACTTCCCGCAAGCACTGCCATAATAATTTGGTCACCTTGGGAAAGTCCTATGAAAGCACCTACCAGCAAAGACAAGCTTCCAAAAAGTAGCGGCAGTACTACAGCAACGGGCATGACAAATTTTTTGAATTTCCAAGCCTCTCGTAATTGCTTTTGGGCGACGATTCCTAAATCCAGTAAGAAAAATGCGAGTACACCCTTAAAAGAACCTTGAATGACTGGCGCAATGCTGGACCACGAGCCTGGGTTCATCGAAAGCCCGATTATAAAACCGCCGATAAGTAGCACAAACGATTTCGTAGATAGAATTGACTTAATAATTGAGCGGTTAGTATTGACGGTCGAGTCTCTAAACTTTTCGTAGAGAAATACACCAATAAGAATTGCGGGTATTTCCATTAAGGCCATGACAGCGACAAGGTACCCACTTGAGGCAATACCTTCGTTTTCAAGAATATTTTGAGCCGTTATAAATGTGACAGCACTTACAGAGCCGTAAGAAGCTGAAATGGCCGATGCATTGGCAACCCCCAAACGATTCTTTAAAATAAAAAATATTGCCAGCGGGAAGGAGAGACACGAAGCAAGACCTAATGAGAGTGACGGCAAAAAACCAAATAGATCGTTCGCAACTCTAACTTCGTGCCCGCCTTTCAAACCCAGACTCAGCAACAGAAAGATAGAAAGAAACTTTGAAACAGAATCCGGAACTTCTAAATCGGACCTGATCCAAGACGCAACAGCCCCTAATACGAAAAACAAAATGATGAGGTCAAAGCTTGCGAAGTGACTCATCCGATATTCTGTTCATCCATATCAAAATTTTCCACTACCTCACGAACAATTTTGCGTGCTTTTGTTCTCTCTTGAACCCTCTGTCGGTCGCCAAAACGATTAAGCTTTTCAAGCATGTGGTCGACCACTTCCGCTAATGCTACATAAAGACTCGCGTCAGATTTTTCGACCGTAATGCCGTCATATCTTCCACGAGCAACATGAAGTTTCACTTTAAAAAGGTCTGGACCCGCCTGAAGCGGGGAGTTTTCCATCTCGAGCGTAATTTGAATTTTGCACTTTGATAAATCTGGAAACTTCTCGATCAAAGTTTCAATCCGTTCTTGGACCGCTTCACGAGCCATCTCCGATTTTTCTAAATTCTTAAACTTCACTTGAATCATATCGTCTTCCCTTCTGGTGTATGCATTAGCTTTTTCATTTGAGTACATTCATGACCTTCGCAAAGTGCAGGCTTATCTTCTAAACATGCCACTTTCAAATTGATGAGATTGTCGAGAGCGGGTCTAGCAAGCCAAGGCTCAACTGCCATCAAACTCTGAGCTTTGCCCCAACAGCTTGAAGCTTGAAGCCGTGGTAAACTCTTAAGCTCCGTCTTGAGGCTTTCGATATTTGTCTGAGCCGCTGGAGATTGAACCGCTTGCGTCGCTTTAGTTGCGACAAAATTGAAAGCGGCGACTCCTGCCCAAATAGTTAAAGCACCTGTGATGAGAAAGCCTACGAGACCCACCACCGCAAAGATTTTTACTTTCCGCATGAGATGAGGCTTTGCTTTAAGCTTTCGTATTATTTCAATAAATATCTGTTGTTTCATAATCGCCTCTCTTTAAGAACTTCATACTGAAGATCTTCGGTTTTTTCTAATTCCGCTCCGTCGTCATCAAGAATTGCTAAGATAGGGCGACCTTTGGGAATCTCTTCTCTTTTTGCCACAATAACCTCTCCACCTTGGCTTAAAACCATTTGGGCTAAATCATCGAGGATGCAGTCATCCTCGTGGTCCATGTCAAAAGGATGAAGTGCGATACCACCCGTTTCGGGGTCAATTTTGCCAAAGATATTAAGTTCATCCGTTACGATGAGCTTCCGTACCTGACCTTGAACGACCGCTTTGGAAATTTGAAAGATGTTTTTCTTTACTCGATTTCCTTCTTCAGCAAACTTAAATTCGAGAAGTGATTTCTCTAAGTTCTTTTTTGATTCGTCCTTTAGGATCTTACGAATACTTTGGCAGATCTCGATCAGATTATGGCTTCCGAAAGTACTTGAAACGGGTGTCGTCACCAAATTCTTATAATTAAGATTCTGATGAAGCGAACTAACGAGCGACGGCTTTCCTGCAACGAAAAGTTTAGGCTTAGAAATCTTTGTGAGATCCGAAATCCAATCGCTAAGCCACACAAAGGTCTCCGACTCTTTTGCTTTTTTCTTTCGAGCATCTTTTAAGCTCATGTATTCTGATTCGGTCGCCCTAAAGCCTTCTGGGAATAAAATAGAATCAATAAGCTTCAAGCTAGTTTGAGATCCCAAATAGAGACTCGCTGAGCCTTTATCCAAGCCAAGCATCAAAAACTCTTCGTCTCCCTGGAGCCAGCGAAGAAGAGGTTTAACGTGAAAGCTTGTCGCAACCTGACAGCTCTGTTCGACATCGACAGGAATATTTAACACTCGAAAAGAGTCTTTATTCCGAAAAAGCCCGATATTTCCCTTCATCTGTTTAAAAACTCGGGCATCGTTTAAGAGCGCATCGAGCGGCTCTAAAAACTTTTTTCGCTCACCAATTGTCATGACATGGCTTAGCCACTCATAAGCTTCACCTATCGAAGTCCGAACTTGAGACTTAAGGTCAATCAAGTCACCTCGGTTAACGAGGTAAGCTGTCAAGTGAACCCCATCCTTTGATTCCAGAAGAGGCTTTAAGGTCGTTTGTTTGGAGTTCAACATAGAGCATCCTTTCGTAAGAGTTTTTAGTGAAAGCCTTGCCTCGCTCTTCACTTGTTACTTACTTTACGGAAGAATATTGAATTGTTAAAATGGATAAAAAGAGTCAGCTGTACTGTTAAAATCTATACAACAAACTGGTCCTTAAGCTTAGAAGCGATTTGATTCTCGATCTTTCGCTGGGCGGTTACCAAGAAGAGTTCTTCATGAACCCCTTGAAGCTGGCCAATTTCAACAAGTTCGCCTCTTAAGACTTGCCCTGTCACAGTATGAGTCGCCGTAGGAAGAAGTCCCATTTCATTTATTGCCATAAGCTTCTTAACTGAGATGTCTTGGCTCTCAATGACTATATTAAGCTCAATTTTATTGAGCTTTGCCCAGTGGTCGAGGTCTTGTCTAATTCTGCTGTCGTAAGTCGGTAGAATCATCGGTTCACCCGAGATCGATTTTGGAAAACCTTTGCGTAAGGATTTAAATTTTGGAGCTCCGTAAAAGGCAACATTTTTTTTTGTAATGGATTTTGGATAAAGGCCTTTGCCATCAGTACCTGTCGGTAAGAAATTTGTCACCATTAGGTCCATTCGGTGAGCAACAAGTTCTCGAATGAGTTCGTCTGATTTTCCCTCTGACAGAGTAATTTGGCAGGGTGAGATGCGAAAAGCATGTTTCACCAGCTGTAAAACAATTTGCTTGGGCACACTGTCAAGTGCTCCTAGGTGCAGTGATGGCTTTAAGGGCTTAAGCCTATCGTGAAGAACCTCATACATTTCCGAACCCATCCGGAAGATGTTCTTTGAGTAATCAAAAGCTACTTTTCCCTGCTCCGTGAGTACGAGCTTTTTATGGTGCCTTTCAAAGAGTTGCACGCCGATAGTGTCTTCAAACTGCTTAAGTTGCGCGGACAGAGTTGGTTGGCCAAGACTTAATTTTTCCGCCGCCTTGGAGACACTCCCTTCTTCGGCAATCGTCTTAAAATAGAAGAGATGATGGTAGTTAATCCACTGATTCATATGAACCTCCAGCGATTATCTTGTATCGTTCATAGCGATACTGGTCAATAGCATTATCGATGTGATAGATAGGAAGAGTTAGACGATATTAGTCAGACATAGAAGGAGATTTTTTAGATGATTCTATTTCCATTTTACGACTACTGGTGGTTTTACGCAGGATTAACGACTTTTGTGCTTGTGCTGTTGGCCCTTGATTTAGGTGTTTTTCATAAAAAAGCTCATGAAGTCAGTTTCAAAGAAGCCTCTGTTTGGACCACGATCTGGATAAGTATGGCTCTTCTTTTTAATTGCCTTTTCTATCTCTACGCTCAGCATCGATTTTCAACTCACGAGCGATACACGTCGCTTCCAAACTTTGACCCTGATGCGCAAGCAAAGACCACAGCACTCGAATTTTTAACGGGATTTGTCGTCGAGAAATCTCTCGCAATCGATAATATCTTCGTCTTCGCCGTCGTATTTGCTTACTTTGGAATTCCAAAAATTTATCAGCATAGAGTTCTCTTCTGGGGAATCTTAGGTGCCTTGGCATTTAGAGCGATCTTCATCGCCATGGGTTCTGTCCTCATGCAATATCAGTGGGTTGTTTTATTTTTCGGCGCTCTTTTGATTCTCACTGGTATTAAAATGTTCTTTGCGGGCACGAAACCGCAAAATTTAGAGAACAACTTTTTGGTACGGCAGCTCAAGAAAGTCTTCCGAGTCCATCCACACATTGAGGGTCAGAAGTTTTTTATCAAGAAAGATGGACTGACCTATGTGACACCCTTGTTTTTGGCGCTTATCTTTCTAGAGATTAGCGACATTATTTTTGCTGTAGATTCGGTACCCGCAATTTTCGCTCTGACGAAAGAGCCGTTGATTGTGTTTACCTCAAACATCTTTGCAATCTTAGGTTTGAGATCCATGTACTTCATGCTTGCCGGTGTGATGGATAGGTTTGCTTACATCAAGTACGGCTTGGCTTCGGTACTGGTGTTCGTAGGTCTTAAGATGGTTTGGCTTAATGAAGCTTTCGGGGGCAAGTTCCCAATCAACTGGTCGCTTGGAATCATCGCTCTTTTAATCGGTGGCTCGATTGTGCTTTCCATCATTATCGACCGCAGAAAACAAAAGCTGATTCTTCCGAAAGCAGATTTAAAAGACAGCGATAAGGTTTAATAAATTAAAAAGGAGAAACAAAAATGAAATGCCCAAACTGCAAAGAACATAATTTAGTGATAGCCGAGAGAAAAGGCATCGAAATTGACCACTGCCCTGAATGCAGAGGCATTTGGCTCGACCGTGGAGAGCTCGATAAAATTTTAGAGAAATCTAGAGATGACAAGAGCTCGCATCGGCAGGACACCTTTCGAAGCCACTCGCAATCAGACCCTTATCAAAAGCCCTACAAGAGGCGGAAATCTTTTTTGGAAGAGATATTCGATTAATTCGAGTCTGCAATGATTCTATTTTCAGCGGTTTTGCTGGGGCTAGAAACAAATGCCGACCTGTGCTGTCCGGAAAACCTTACGGATTTTGCTTTGATTTTACTTTGGTTGCGGAGTCGCCAGGTTTTATTCGAAAGAATCGGGGCGATCCCCAAGTCGAGGAGCGTGATTCATAGATCACTTTCGCTTGAGCGCGCCACACCCAAGCTTGAAGAACATCGAGCTGACCAGTTGCTGCGAATGCGATGACGACACCTATAATCCAAGTGAATAGTTTTTCGAGGTTCATACAAAACTCCTTTGGTTTGTGGCTACTTCATTTATTTTTTTAGACGTTGAATTATGTTGAAGACGTGAGCTTGCCGCCACGGTTTGCCGTGTCGGGTTTTAAGTCCTTTGCCGCTCAAATATCGAGCGATCTCCGTTGGCGAGCGCCCAAGCTGACGCTGCTTTTCTATGATTTGAAGGGTGGAATATTCTCGGGGGTCCTTTTGAAGCTGACCTTCTAGGTAGCAAAACCCATACGGCGGCGGCGCTGAATTTTTAAAAGTTTGCCGCTGATCTTTGGAAAAGCTGACGGACTTGTTTGTTCTGAGCGTCATTCCCTGTCTGGCGAGTTGATCTCTTACCGTTGAATACGACAAACCAAGCCGATCAGCGATCTCATTTATTGAGTGGCCTTGCTCGTAAAAAGCCCTCAGATCACGGTTTTCCTGAGTAATTAGGTGGATGCTGATTTCAATGAAATCATGCACTTGGCTTAGATTGCAGGTTGTCGGAAGATCCCTACCAATTTTTGCGCCAGCAAAAATTCCTCCATTTTCTATTATCGGCCCTCAGAACAAAACCAAAGCACACCAACCTTCCGCGCAAAAACGAAAATGCACATAAGGTTCCAGGTCCCAACTGGTAGCAATCGCGCGGCATAACCATCCAATTGTTTCTGAATTGATGCGGTGACGCTACCACTTGGGACCTGGAACCTTACGTGCTTAGTCCATCCAGCGGTCCAACAGGCTAGAAGCGAAACCCTGAAAGCGGTATCCATAAAAAGCTCTTATTCCAAGCGTCGCTTGGGAAAATTCACCGTCTTCCACTTGGGTCGTGTTTTGATCCACAATTAACTGAAGGCCTGCGAGATGATTTCCATAATTGTATCCAATCCCCGGTCGCACTCCGATCCGATAAATTAAATCGAATGTTTGCGAAGACGAAAGATTCGTTCTCTGAAGTCCGGCTCCAGCTCCTGTGAAAACGGAAAGAGTTCCGTAAAATTTTTTTAAAACTGGTACTAAGTATCCATATCCGACACCTGCAAGAGCAGAGTACATTTCTAGATCTTGAAGTTCGCTAATGCGATGCCGATCCAGAGTTACAAAGGTAGGGACCAAGGCCTCATTTGACTGAAGCTGCGTGTAGCCAGCCCCAGCCCACAGAAAAAAACTCCCTCCCCTTTCAAACTGCACACCCTTTTGATCAAAGGCCACCGCTTTTGAATAAAAGGCTGGGGAAAGAGCGTTGATATAATTATAAGAAACGTGCCGAATCCGCACATCCGGTCGAATCACTGGATTTCCCTGGGGATCTTTCCAATCCTGGACCGAATATCCTTTAAAGGATTGATATATCAGTTCATGCGTGGACCGATGGCCAAAAAATCGGAGTTGATAGTCTTGAATCTGACTGGCCCCTTTTTGCTCGATGGATTTTTGATCCGGCTGACTAGGAAGTTGAAGGCTCAGTCCCCATCCTCGATAGGAAATCGCCAAATAGGGCAAAGAGGGTGAATTCGGAACCAAGGTCACGTCCGGACCAGGTCCGCGTAAACTAAAATCCAAGCTCGGCGTCGAAAGCCCCCCTTTTATCTGCAAGGTCTTTGGATATTCGGGATCCCAACGAGATTCCCCAAAAGAGCGCAGGGGCGTAAGCAGCAGCAGAGGCAGAAGATAATACACACACATTCTACAATTGTTCCACGACTATAAGACATCGTCCAGAGCGCTTTCACACCAAAACTAATCCACGGCTTGATTTGTCAGACAATTATTCACTTGAGCTCAAAATAGATAAAACCGACAATTATTCTATGAAAAAGATTAAAGACTCCGAAATATACCCTAAGTTTGAATTTCGGGTAAGCCATGAAGACAAGATCTGGCTTCAAAAAGAACTCGGAAGTTTAAAAAATAAATTTAACGAACGCACGGGTCACTCGGTGGTTACAAAAAATACGCTTCTTGTCGCAGCCCTACGCCATGGGATCAATTATCTCAAATCTCGAGAGAAAATTGGCTCGAAATAATAAGTTTTATTCGAAATGGCGAAGCCATTATTTCTTAAAGGCTCTTCTGCCCTAAAGCCAAGACGACTCCCAAATAATATTTAGTTTATTCCCAGCCCCAAGTGGTAGCAATCGCGCGCCATAACCATCCTGTAATATTTGAATTGATGCGATGACGCTACCACTTGGGAGCTGGAACCTTATGTAATGACGCTACCACTTGGGAGCTGGAACCTTATGTAAAGAAAAAGTGAACATCGTTGCTGGTTCCAAAATGGCCAATTGACTGCAGAGGCCTAATGAAAAGATTAATCTCGATAAAGGCACTATTTCAAAAGCATGCATTGTATTCGTCCCTTGATAGGCCTAAGCATGACCCCTGAGACACTTTTGAAATTCTTCAAATTTGCTTCAGTTCACTGACTTAGGAGAAAATAAATTTTGTTATTAACAAAAAAAATGTTCCAGACAATTTTGGTTTTAGGATTCAGCGCCTCTATCTTTCTTGGCTGCGCCAGTGTCAAGATGGCCGACATCCCCACAACAGCAGATCCTCGAGAGGAAATCGCTAAACTTGATGCTGACTTGAATGAGGCCTCCACAAAGAATATCGATGTTCTTGCAACTCGAGAGTTTCGCCAAAGCAGAAGCTATTTAGATAAAGCGAAAAAAGAACTTGAGAAGGGAAAATCGCAAAGCAGGGTTCTTGATAGCTTAAGAGCCGCAAAAGGAAGCTTAAACCAAGCTTACTCAGAAGCTGGAAATCGCGAAAGTCATGCCGTAGGACTTTTCGCAGCCCGACAGATGGCTCTTCAAGCAGGGGCAGGCTCATTTCCTGAACTACAGTCTGAACTTGAAGATCTTGATGAAGACGTCAGCGATCGCGCAGATAAGCTTGCAGACACAGATGTCGAAGAATTGTCTGGCTACCAAGATAAGTATGTTGATATCGAAAGACGATCCGTTGTTCTTTCTCAGCTTGGAAAAGCTCAAGCGCTAGTTAATGGCGCAGAAAAAGAAAAGGCCTCTAAAAAGGCCCCAATCTCTTTTAAGAAGGCTGAACTTTCTTTAAAGACCGCGGAGTCTATGATTTCTTCGAACCTGCGCAACCCCAGCGGATACCAAGCTGCCGTGGGAAAAGCTCGAACAGATGCCACTCAGTTAAATCGAGTTATGGCTACGATTAAACAAAATGGAAACGAACTCGATGAGTCTGTAGCTATTAAGATGGTTGCCCAAAGTGCCACGATCTCAGGACTTGAGCAGAATTTAGAGAATGTCACGGCTCAGGGCGCGGCGGATCAATCCGCAATGCAGGCTGAGAACGACTTCTTATCCTCAGCTAATGCATCTAAAACTGCAGCCCTTGGACGTGCAAACTCTAAAGTTCAGGTTCAAAAAGCCATTGAGACGGCGCGCTCAGAATTTTCTCCTGCGGAAGCTGAGGCTTACCAACAAGGCGAAAATTTAGTCATTCGTCTTAAGAAAATCAGCTTTGCAAGCGGTCAATCTGATCTTCCAGAAGAATCTCTTGCTCTTCTAGGGAAGGTTTTGGAAATTGCAAAGTCACTGAATAGCTCTGGAATTAGAGTCGAAGGACACACGGATTCTGTCGGAACAGAATCCATCAACAAGACGATTTCACAAAGTCGAGCCAACGCAGTTGCGACTTATTTTAGAACGAATGGGATGTCTGATGTAAAAATCGAATCCGAGGGCTTTGGTTATAAAAAACCAATCGCAACAAATAAGTCTAAAGAAGGACGTGCACAGAATCGCCGGGTCGATGTGGTTATCACACCCAATACCTCTGTCGAATAAATAAATTCAGTATTTTATTCAGGCCGCAAGGTTTACTTGTGGCCTTGTTTTTAAGCAAATGAGTAACCATAAGGAGATTTTGTGAGATTGAATGAAGAAACTGTTAAAGGAAAATGGCTTGAAATCAAAGGCGAAGTTCAAAAGGCCTGGGGAAAATTAACTTCTGATGAACTTGAGAAAACCAAGGGTGATGTCAAGGCGATTGCCGGCCTTGTTCTACAAAAATATGGCGAAAAAAATGAAAAGTTTCAAGAACGCTACGCAAGTATCCTTAAGAGCGTAGAAGACAAAAAAGACGACGTGGTTAAAAACCTTAAAGAGAATCTGAAATCATGATTTGGACTTTACTGATCGGTCTATTAATAGGAATTGTCGCTAAATTTTTGATGCCAGGCAGAGACCCCGGTGGCTTTATAATCACGATTCTTCTAGGAATCGGTGGCGCCATGTTATCCGGCTGGGCTGGTGACGCCATGGGGATTTACCACACCGGGGAACCTGCGGGATTTCTTGCAGCTGTCCTGGGGGCCATGGTTATATTATTTATTTATCGACAACTCTCTTCGAAGAACAAAGCAATTTAGTTTTTTAAACAGGAGCATACATGAAATTCGTATTAGCTACTCTTTTAGTATTTGGATTTGTATCAATGGGCCACGCAGAGGAAAGCCTTGGTGAAAAAGCCAAGGCAACGACTGATTCCGCAAAACGTGGGCTCAAAAAAGGCTACAATCGCACAAAAGAAGCCGCCTGCGGCACACTGACGGGCGATAACAAAGTCCAGTGTCTAGCAAAGAAGGCAAAGAATCGCACCGAAGAAGGTGTTGATGCCGTTAAAGACAAGGCCTCTGAAGTTAAGAATTCCGTCGACTCCGAGTAGCCGAACGGATGGCGGCATGCGGGAAGCTCGATGGCCAATTGGCCTAAGGCTAACCGCAAACTTCTAGACAAAGAACTAGGTCGGTTTGTGAATCAAAATTCCGATACGCCTAGGTGGTTTTACTATTCCTTCAAATCTTATTTTTTCTTCAGGCCGCGGCCCTTGATCCCGAAGTGGTTTGGTCCTGGCCCGAATGTCGTGGATTAAAAAGTCAGTGGACCACAGGTGACTTTATTGACCTTAAAACCAAGGGTCAGTTTTATCGCCCAGCCGATGCACTCAATCGATTTTCTGTGAGCATCGATCGATTTTATGATTGGCATCAATCCAATGCCCATTGCTCTTCTTCACAAAAATCTCCGTTTGATGGTGCCTTTAACAAAGAGCCCAATGCGGCCGTTCTATTGACAGATAAAATTCAGAAAAAAATGGTCGCGAAAATTCAGGCGGATCTTAAAACCCAAGAAAACCTCATTGGCAATGGGATTCTTTGCACAGAAGAAATCATCCCGGCCCAACACAAGGTAAAGTGCGAAAATTACATCAAAGATATACTGCCAAGTTTTCAAGAGCGACTTCAGCTGATGCGAGTGATGAAAAGCATTGCTCAAAATAGTTTAAAACCCGAGCACGACAAACCCTTCAGCAATGGTCTTTATGCTCATTTTTTTCCAAGCCTTTGGAAAAAGGATACCGTGAAAAACATGAGTCCGCTAAATGAAGATGAGATTATTCTTCGTGAAGAGTTTTTAACTCAAAAAGGTCTTAGCCCTGAATTGGCTGAAAAAATTTATTATAGTCTTCTTTCAACAACCCCCACAATGTTGTTTTTTGATCAAAAGGTGGATGCAAAAAGCTTAAACCAAGCCTTAAAGAAACAAAAAAACCAAAATACTTTCGATCAAAAAGAAAACCTAGAGGATGCAAAACAAGAACTTTTTTTCTTTACTGACTACCTTAAAGAGACACTTTTAGAGTTTCCCAAACACGAGCGGGGTGACGCATGCAAAGTTGTCAGCGAGGTCTACCGGAATCTTCACCTTCAATATGAAACCTTTCCCAAATACGCCGCCATGATGGGCGGTCTCGTCAGCCTTCAAACGGCTCCTTTTAGAATTTTGGGACGTGAATTTTTTAAGGGGATCTCTGTCAAGATGGCCCTGACTGCGACCGCCCTTTACGGAAGTATGAGCTATAAAGATTTTCAAAAGTATCAGCAAGGGGTAAATTTTTGCTCGACTCAAGCCCTCGGCGCGGACGCTCTAAATTCAAAAATTTGTAACTTCGAGGGGATCAATCGCATGTATGAAGGTGCTCAAGAAAGCGCCGTGATCTCTGTCTTAGCTGTGCCGGCAACTATGGCCGCCCGGGCCCTGATCCGTAAAATCCGAGCCCGCCGTGGAGTCGGTAAATAAATTTTTACCGCTCTCCCTTTGCAAAAGACTCTGAACCATGCCGCTCAATATTTCTTGCAGTTGGCTGGTAAGCCGTTTTTTGATCTTTAAGCACGCTAGAGTTATGATTTGATGAATCGGCTTCAAGCTGAGTGCCGGTCTGGGCATCTGCACCCGATTTACCCGCA
>CAYMDP010000022.1:0-47683 GCA_964389375.1 uncultured Pseudobdellovibrionaceae bacterium
TTCTGGGGTCTTATTCAGCAAAGTCCAGGCAAAATAGGAAAGAAAAACCAAAGGGATAAATAGAAATAAAAATTTCAGCGATCGATTCATGGATCACTCCGCAATACTACCAGCTAAAGCCACGACGTCTTTTGAAAAAGAAATAGTCTAGGCCCATGCAGCGTCCTGCACCAATCCAAGCTAGTAAAATAAAGAGGATCATATGAAGTTTATGAAAATCGACTAAAAGTGGCGGACTGTTGTAAATAAAATTAAGTGCCAACAAAGCACCCAAGATGGCCGTTGGACGAACAAAAAATCCGATCAAAAAACTTAAGCCAATTAAAAATTCGGTATAGGTGATGGTGTAGGCAAAAACTTGCCAGTTTGGAACAACTAAACTATCCAAGGCACTTTTGTACCACATCGGAGCCGTACTTCGAGGAAGCCACTCACTAATCATCCCGGCAAGGTGGGGCTGAATAAGATAGTCCCCATTAAGTCTTTCAAGTGCACGCTCGAGGTAGGTATAACCTAAATAAACCCTCAGCAAGGCGATGGGAAAAAGGTGGCCGGTGTATTTTAGACTTTCTAGATAAGAAACAAACATGCCGACATCATATTCTCTTCGGGCAAAGAGTGGCAAGAAAACACTTCTCGCAATCGGGTTTTCGCGCAGAGCAAACTCGACGCCCATGTTCGATCAGCCAGTGAGAAAAGATCACCCAATTGTCTTGGGGCACAATCTGGCCCAAAAGCATTTCAATTTTCTCTGGGCTTTGCTCTTTGACTAGCCCTAATCGATTTGAAAGACGCCTGACATGGGTGTCGACCACGACTCCAGACGGAATATTAAAAGCATTTCCAAGCACAACATTAGCCGTCTTGCGCCCAACACCCGGCAATGGAGTGAGGGCGTCCAACTCTTTGGGCACCTGTCCCAAGAACTCTTTGACCAGGATTTCCGACGTGCCCTTAAGGCTTTTTGCCTTACTTCTAAAAAATCCCGTCGAGCGAACCAGCTCTTCCAGCTCTTCTAAACTCGCCCGAGACATCGATTCCGCATCTGGAAAACGCCGAAACAATTCTTCGGTCACGATATTGACTCGCACATCGGTACATTGAGCACTTAAAATTGTAGCAATTAAAAGCTGAAAGGGTGTTTCGTAATTCAAGGCGCACTTTGCGTCGGGGTAGTGCTTCGCCAGGCTTTTAAGAATTTTTTTTACCCGAATACTTTTGAGTTCCCGTGATTCTTTCGCCAAAGCCTTCTTGCTCCCTTTAGATTCAAATCTTGCATGGGACCTTAGTCCATAGTGGGGCGAACTGTCCACGTCTTTAGCCCTTAAGGAAGGTCCGGATTTCCCTTGCTAGTATTGAATTTGCGGACGCAAGACAGGGACTTACCATAATATAGATTATGGAGGTCATTATGGAAGAACCAAGAGCCCCTTTAGACTCAGAGCTACCCGAGGTTTTAAGTTTCTTTGACCAACATCTGCGACCCGGAACAAATTGGTCCATCGCCGAAGAATACCCCCTTGTTATGACCTCTCAGAACTTGGCTAACTTTCGCGTGATCAAAGACAATGGCCGAATTGTTTCTGGTGCGGTGACAAAAAACCTTCTGATTAAAAATCAATTGGGTGTATTTAAAATCGCTGGCATTGGAAGCGTTGTCACTTCCGAAGAACACCGCAATCAAGGTTTAAGCCGCACGGTATTGAATGCTTGCATCCAGACTGCAAAAAGTCAGGGCTGTGATTTTGCGATTCTTTGGACAAACCTGTTTGAGTTCTACCGTAAGATTGGCTTTGAGATGGCTGGAACCGAAATCAGCTTGATTGTTGAAAACGAACTTCCAGTTAAGAGAACAAATCTAAGAATTCTAGAAAGCTCGAAGGTCAGTGCCGAGGCCATTTTAAAAATTTACGCACAACACACCACAGGGACAGTCCGAACTGCAGAAGATATTCGTCGCCACCTACAAATACCCAATTCCAGAATTTATACAGCTTGGGATTCGAATAATGCGATCCAGGCCTATGCGGTCGAGGGCAAGGGCGCTGATCTTCAAGATTACGTTCATGACTGGGCCGGAAATGTTCCAGCCCTTTTGGAACTGTTCTCGCATATTCGAAAAACCACAGGCCGTCCTTTGACTGTGATCTCTCCGGGTCATTGTGAAAATCTGATTCGCCAAATGCAAGATCTTGGAGTCCAAAAAAATGAAGGCATTCTTGGGATGATCAAGATTTTAAATTTTGACAATCTTTTGTTTAAGATAAAACGCTACGCGCGGTTTATTGGGATAGATGACTTTGTTTTCGAGTCTAGAGATAAGAATTTTTATATCGGAAGCCGAGAAAATTTGTTTCAGACGGACTCCGAACTGGATGTGGTCAAACTAATCTTTGGGCCCCTGAAGGCCGGAGAGATT
Organism: uncultured Pseudobdellovibrionaceae bacterium; assembly: GCA_964389375.1. GTDB lineage: Bacteria > Bdellovibrionota > Bdellovibrionia > Bdellovibrionales > UBA1609 > CAYMDP01. The sequence goes on from CAYMDP010000022.1 coordinate 2,420, forward strand.
CACAATTTCGACGAACACACACGAAAAAATCTTGAGGCAGTCCTTCCCATTCCGATGTGGATCTGGGGTTGGGATTCGGTATGAAGAGGCCTTGGTTTTTAAGCCAAAAAGAGCTTTGGATTATGGGAGTCGTTCATTCAGTTCTTACAATTCTTCTGGCATACTGGCTGATTGGACTCGCCTCTTGTAATGAACCAAAACTAGCCTCTGGTGATCTTGGAGAAGAGGTTTCGGCCCAGGAAATTGAAACTCAACTTCAAAGTGTATTCTCTGATCTCTCGCCGAAGACAGTGCAAAAGGATCAAGCCGTTGCCTACGAAATCAATTATCGAGTGATCGGATTTGATTCGGTTAAAAAGGTGATGGATCAAATCATCCAAGTCATGAAAACCGAAGATACAGGAACTGTCCGCAAAGTTTGGCTTGGTCGGGTCGATATCGACTACAATACCAACCCTCCAGTAGAAACGGTCACAGAAGATACAGACGAATTGTATATTCCCCCTGAGCCCGAGGCCCCACAAAATTCTTCTGGCATTGCACAAAGCATGCAGCTTCATGACTTTAGTCTAAGCAGGTTCCAATCCCAGGCAAAGGCTTTGGCTGAGAGAGTGCGCATCAATGAAAAAATCGAAGGCTATGAAGAACGCAGACCCATTCGCTACAGCTACCATAATTTAATGATTCAAAAGGATCTGACGACCGATCCCCCCCAAGCGGTTTCTTCAAAGCCCGGATGCGGCGGTCTTGCCCAATGTAGCTTACGATTTCACTTAGTCGAATTCGACGAAGTCGAATGGTACAGCGAAGACGAATTTCAAAAAACGAAATATCAGATCGAAATTTCGCCAGATTCACCCTACTATGGACATGTCCTTTCGAGCTGCAATGTCTATATGGTGACCCGCTACGCTGTGCGGGCTTGCCAAGTTCTTCGAGATTTCATATTCTAAGCCCCACGATTTCAAAGAGCCAATTCGAAACAACTTATTCAAAGAGTTGGCTCTAGAGATTGATTTGAGGGGCTTTAATGAAGAAAAAATTTGCTGTAGTTCTTTCTGGCTGCGGCTTTAAAGATGGTTCAGAAATCACTGAAAGTGTGTGCACTTTAATTGCCTTAACCGAAGCCAAAGCCGAGCTGCAAATCTTTGCACCGGATCTAGATATTGAATCCACCGACCATCTCTCCGGAAAAAATTCAGGAACCCGAAATCTTCTCGTAGAGGCTGCGCGAATTGCACGAGGAAAAGTAAAGGCCTTAAGTACACTCAAAGCTGAAAACTTTGACGGCTTGGCCTTTCCAGGTGGTTATGGGGCGGCACTTCATCTTTGCACCTTTGCAAAGGAGGGGGCGAACTGTTCGGTGCTGCCTGAGGCCGAAAAAATCATTCGGGCTTTTCACGCCGAGCAAAAACCAATATTAGGAATTTGTATCGCTCCGGCTTTGATTGCGAAAGTCTTGGGTCAACACAAGGTCACACTGACAATCGGAAATGACACTGGAACCGCTTTGGAAATTCAAAAAACCGGGGCCATTCATGAAAATTGTCCGGTCACCGATTTCGTCAGCGACCGAGACCACAAAGTGATCACAACTCCAGCCTATATGTACGATGAAGCCAGCGCATTTGAAGTCTTTACTGGAATTCAAAAGGCCGTTCGCGAATTTATTGAAATGGCCTAGTGTGTTGCCTAGTAATTCTTAGGCTTTTGAGACGTCCAAAGCTTTGCGAAGATTTTTTGCTCCGAAGAATTCGAAAGATTTTGAATCCCCTTAAAAGTCTCAGGACTTTTTTGATTTAATTCCACCAGCCAGTCTTTGGCTCGCTCTTCGATAAGGCCCTCGGGATAGATTCGGTGGATCAAGCCCAGTGACAAAGATTCTTCAGCCGACAAGGAACGCGCTTCAACCAAAAGATCTTTCAACTTTTTTTCGGTTAAACGAGAGCTCCATCTAGCATAGCCTCCCCAGCCCGGAGTTAAACTCAATCGTCTTTGCCAAAAACCGAGAAGCACATGAGGACATGCAAAAATTTGATCAAAGCAAGAGATCAACTCCATTCCACCCCCAAAACAGTCTCCTTTCAGTAAGACGATTTTCGGAATGGGAAGCTTCGCGAAGAAATCTAAAGTTTTACGGATCTTGCGATTGATTAAAACCCCTTGAGCTCGGGTCTTTAATTTGGCGTATGCCTTAAGATCGCCGCCAGAGCAAAAAACTCTTGGTCCTTCGCCCATCAAAATTAATCCTGAAATTTTATTCTTATTTTTAACAGCATAAGCCAAAAGATCTTCAGCCGCCGCCAGAGAAAGGCTTTGGCCCGCCTCTGGTCGATTTAATTTTAAGATTAAGCTTGAGCCTTCAATGCTGGATTGAACACCGCTGTTTGTCGACATGTCCGAACTATACTTTGTCCATCAGCTGTCGGTAAATATCATTTCCTTTAACAAACATAACACCGCAACCATGCCCACCACTGTGCATCCCTTTATGGGTGGTCCAGATGATTCGGCCGTTGACCGCATATTCTCTTTCGACATCTGGAAGAGTGATCTTCATGCGCACGATATCACCAACACCTACAGCCGGACGCTTTGCGAACTCAAAATAAGCTCCACCCACTGAAAGGTTAAACATATGAGAGTCTACGGCTTCTCCAGAAAGATAGGTTTCAACAAGCGTTCTTTGGTTGGTCTTAAATCGACGATGTCTTTGCTGAGGTACCTGGCGAAGCGTCATCAGTTTGCGGCATAGTCCTGCCAGGGCTTTAAACTCGAAGGGCTTTTCTAAGATATAAGTCTTATTTTTTTCTAGCATCACGGCGATTTCTTCAATCCCAATGCTATCGGCAATCGAAAGAATCGGATAGGAATAGCCTGAATTTCTTAGATCTTTTGTAAACTGAAGGTCTTTCGCCAAAAACTCTTTCGCTTCATAAACGATTAAATGAATCGCACGGCTTGCGATGAGATCCTCTGTTTCTTTCTTAAAACCTGATAACAGCACTTCATAGGGAAGGCGGGTCTCAAGATAGTTCTTTAAGACTAGGGCTTCGTCGTAGTTTAGGTATTGAAATAAGAGCTTTTGCACAGTTGTTCCCCCTTAACATGATCCATAGACTTTATCGGTACTTAAGTCCGAGGTCCCAAGGCGAAACAGACAGAAAATGTAAGTTTGTTCAGATGGAATTGTCGAACTTTCTCACGAATCTATGGCAAAAGCCCCTTGGGGAATTGGGCACAAGAAAATCTGTTTCATTTTGAGACAAAAGTATTTTGCGCTGAGGACGCCTTGGACCTAGCCAATAAAACATAACACCACAAGTCAGTTGCCTTATTTCCGGGCAAGGGGGAAGAGGGGCTCCCGGTTCCGTGAAAAGATAAATATTTCGAGGAAGCCCTGAGATCGAAATAGATTTCGGGAGGCAATAATTCTTACTTTATTAACAATTGTTAATGATCTGAGCCGCCCCCAGGAGTACATGTTGCTAGGAAAGTAGTTCAACAAACCAAATTTATTTAGGGGGATCCTTATGCATTTAGTCAGAAAATTGGTACTTATTGCGTCCATTTTATCTCTTCCACTTCCCGCATTGGCCGAAGACTGCGGATGGAGCCGACTCACAGAAGACGAACAAACGACTCTAAAAGCGGGTCAGCCTATTATGCGTTCTGAATTCAATGCAGACGGCATCCATTTTCAAATTGATCAGTGGAGCTTTAGTGGAAATCCTTCTTTAACCGAAACCGTTGCAACCTTTTTTGATTTAAGCGCCTACAAAGGTGTTGGCGGCGTCGCTGATATCGAGTTATTCGAAGGAGAAGTGGCCGGCAATAACCCAGTTCTTTACGTTGCAACTCCAAAACCCGGAAATCCCTTTGGAGATCTATACCAACCCTTTACCTTCTCTAGCACACTTCGAAAAATTGGAGATCGTTATAGCGTGCAAGTGAACTATCTCACTTCACCTAAATTGATTAACCATGTTTTCAATGACATTTGCTTCGTAGGCCTAGAGGACAAAGTTCTTGTCGGTTTTCGCTCAAGCGTTGAAAGCAATCCGGAACTTCCAATAGATGATCCTCGCTTCAATAAGGACGTTCGAAAGATGCTTTGGAAGAATGTTTTCTTAAGCGATATCCACCGCGCTTCGAATCCTGCGACTCTAGAGTCTCTTGAAGTTTTAAGAAAAGCTCTTCAAAAGAACCCCTAAACCGAGTTGCTTATGATGACGTCGTTTACAAAATTGATTCTCCTGGCCTCTTTTATAACGAATATTAGCCATGCTGAGGATTCTTTAGATGTAAACGACGTTTCTTATTTGTGGCCTCCTGTGGTTCTTAAACGGCAAGCGGCCGACCTTATCCAGCTATCGAGTGTCTTATCTTTAAGTGTTTTTACGGGAATCCTTGATTTTTCAAAAAAACAGGGCTTGGGCAAAAAAAGTGCTGCTGATCAGCTTGAGCATTGGCACATCGTCGCCATGCGAATAGATCCCTGTGCTCCAAAAGATATTCCCACAGGCTCGAAATTAGAAAATTGTCTGCAAGAAATTCGTCTTGTTGCCCAGCCCTTTTCCTTTGGCAAAAATACGATCGAGTACTTCGATTTTTCTCTTCACCTGATATTTCAAATCAGCGAAGGGCATCCTAAAAATGCTGATAAATTTTTTGGCGTTTTCAGAAAGCTCGTCGAACTAAAACATCAAAATAAACTTCAGGGTGTATCGACGACGGGTGTCCCCCTGCGAGTCCACCCCGCTTTTAAACTTGAATCTTTTCGATCAGATTTAAAAAATATTGTTATCGAAGCTCTTAAACTTTCTGAGCTCAAAAAAATAACTTTTCTTGGGGCAGATACTGCCGCAGGTCCGTGGTTGTTTTTTCAAGGACTCGTTTTAAATGACCAATATGTCCTCGAACCCGACCCCAAGCTGCGGGGCCAGTCCTTTGGGACCGTACTTCCGAAACTTCCTGGCGAAGGTGGAGTGATAGAGCCGCTTCCCTCGAACTTTAACTGGCCCTTTTCTGAGGACAACGGAGTGGGTCCCAGTATTATAGATCTTTTTACGAACGGAGAAATCGAGCCGAAATCTCCGGCACAACTATCAAACGGATCGAAAAGCCGAGTCTTAAAAGTAGAGGATATCCCTCATGCGATAGATAATCCTCATATTAGCGATCGCACCAATACAGATTGCTTTAGCTGTCACACTTCGATGTCGCGAGCCATGCTTTATAAAATGGACCTTCATGACAGTCCCTTTCGATTTAAAGCTTCCGATGATAAGGTCACCTTAGATAATCTTCTCGCAACTGATTCGATGACGAATTTTAGGATTTTCGGCTGGTTTGGATCCCGCCCAGTGGTGTCAAACCGAGTTATATTCGAAAGCGCCCAAGTCCTTCAGTTGATCGAAAGATATTTCTCGCCCGTCCTCACACAAGCCCCAGTATCTGCGACGCCTTTTGTAGAATAGGCTACTCGGCAATCCTTAGTATTATTTAATATTCCTAAAATGATTGAGTTTGACTCAGCTTTTAAGCCCGTGAGACGTTTTATCTATGAATATGACTCCGGATCAAAGCAAACAACTTATTGCACCCTTAGAACAATTTGTATCTGGTTTGGTTGAAATTTCTCCGGAGGAATGGGACGCCTTCAAAGAAAATTTGCAGGTCAAAAAATTAAATAAAGGGGATCGGCTTTTTGAGCAAGGTGAAGAAAGCTACATCGTAGGCTTTGTCGTAAAGGGTCTTATCCATACTTACTTCTCAAATGCAGATGGTCGAACTCGAACAAAAAACTTTGCTTGGGAAGGGCGCCTGATTTCTCCATGGACCGCAATTCTTAATAAACAAGTAGCAAACTTTACCGCTGAGGCCCTTGAGGCAACACAGCTTGTTTATATTGATGTTCGTCAGCTCTCAGACATCCAACGCCGACATCCATTCTGGGAAAGTCTATCTCGGCGCTGTACCGAAAGTGTCTTGGCCGAGCGTGAAAAGCGGGAATACGAAAACCTTATGCTTTCAAACCTCGAACGATATCAATCTTTTAAGGTTCAATATCAAGATATCCTAGAACGGATACCCCAGTACCTTATTGCATCCTACTTGGGAATGACCTCCGTCGCCTTAAGCCGTCTGCTGGCTGGCCACGAAGAAACGGACAACTGATCGCTACTCCAGATAACTGATAGCAGATATCCGACAACTGATATCGGTTCTGATATCGGATATCTGTTATCCGCTATCAGTTATCCGAACTTCCTAACGATCAGAACTCGGCATCCACTTTAATCCCTCTTTGCCGATCCACTGACCGCGAGGGCGATAGATGCGATTCTTTTCAAGTTGCTCGAAGATATGAGCTAACCAGCCACTGACTCGTGAAGTTGCAAAAATCGGAGTGTAAAGATCAATGGGAATTCCCATGCTGTAATAAACTGTTGCCGAATAAAAATCGACGTTTGGTAGAAGGCCTTTCTCGCTTTGAACTGTATCGTCAATCATATGGGACATCTCGTACCAATGAGCTTCTCCCATTTTTTTTGTCAGCTGCTCGCTCATCTTCATTAAGATCTTTGCCCTGGGATCACCGTTTTTGTAAACCCGGTGACCGAAGCCCATCACTTTTTCTTTATTCGCTAATGCATTCTTTACCCAAGTTTTTGCAGCCTCTAAAGAGCCGATTTTTTTAAGCATCAACATGACTTGCTCGTTGGCTCCACCATGAAGAGGGCCTTTTAAAGTCCCGATGGCACTAACGATCGACGAATAAACGTCACTTAAAGAAGAGGCCGTCACTCGCGCCGAAAAAGCTGAGCAGTTTAGCTCGTGATCCGCATGCAGAATTAGACAAGTATCAAAAACCTTCACCAGTTCTGGATCTGGCTCTGTTCCTTTTAAAGTGTACAAAAAATTCCATGCAATGGATTGATCTGGCTTCGGAGCTAAATACTTTTGTTTTTGACGAGTTCTTTCGAACAGGGTGACTAACAGTCCCATTTTTGCAGTCAATCGAACGGCCACTCTTTTTTGAGCCGCAGGATCATCGGACTGCGCTTCTTTATCCCAAAGCGCCAACATCGAAGTTGCAGTTCTAAGCCACGCCATCGGATGAACACCCGTCGTCGGCAAAGCTTGAAGTTGAGTCACTTCTTCGGGACGCAAATTCATTTCGCTACCAAGTTCTTTTTTAAAAGCTTGAAGTTCAGCTTTATTCGGAAGGCGATTGTTCCAAAGTAAATAAACCACTTCTTCAAAGTTTGAATTTGCTGCTAAGTCTTCAATCGTGTAGCCGCGAAAACACAAAGTGGCGTCGACGATGGATGAAATCCCAGTCGTACAAGCGACAACACCTTCTAAACCTCGGTCCACAGCTCCTGAGTAAATATCCGACATAAAGACCCCTTCGTTGCATATAATCTATTATTCTAAATATCTTAGGCCTTTTTGACTAACATAGAAAGCCTTGTAAACTCAAGTCAGTGGGAACTATCGCTTGGGCCTGTTCTTATTTTTTTGCGAGCTTTAAAATCCGCTCTTTAACCTCAAGGACCAAGACTGTCTGGTCGCGTTGCAGCTCTTGGCCGCCAAGAAATTTTTGAACCTCAAAAAGGATGTGGTTCCTTAGCTCATGAACCCCAGCCTGAGGGCCCTCGAGGATAATTTTGCTTAGCCGAGCCACTCCAAACTCTTCCCCTTTCAGATTCTTAACTTCGCTGACACCTCGTGTACAAATGATCAATCGGTCACGGGGGTTCAGCAATGCGCCCTTCGACTCGATCTTCGTCGGGCTTTCCTTCGGTCGAACCTCGGCTGCCGAGGCCTCGAGCAAACGCAATTCTTTGCCGCCATAGGGCTGCCAAAATCCGTGAAGCTTTCCAACCAGGCTATACTTCAGTTCGAAGTTTCTGCGATCAATGACGCCATAAAACAAATCCGCACGGGAGCCCTCTTGCATCGCCGGGACAATCTCTCCCAAAATCAGCTCTAGAATTCGACTGGGCTCGGCCCCTTTGCGCGCCTCAAGTTGGCCAGAAAACTTCAACAAGACCGATAAAAAAAGTGCCGACATGGCATGCCCAGAAGAACTTGCCAAAATCGTCCCGAAGCGAAAACGATCTTCGTGTTCAAAAATATCGAAGTAATCTCCGCCCGATACCAGGCTTGGAATAAACTTTGTGCTGAAGTCAAAACCCGGAATATGGGGAATTTCAGTTGGAACCAGATTGCGCTGGATGTTGTGAATCATCTTCAGCTCAACTTGAAGCTGAGCAATCAGGGACTCAAGCTGAGAATTAGCACCAGAAAGCTCTAAGCGAAAGCGAGCCAGATCCGACTCGCGATCCCGAACCTCTGATTCTAGCTCTGCAATTCGTCGCATTAATTCTTGAATTTGATTTCCCGTCATCACTTCTCCACAACCTAAATAGCTTAGGGCTTGTCCTCATTTTGGAATACTTCTAATTTACTTAATTTTTAGGTCGAAGCTTTCTTGAACTTCCCTGAGTGAACCCATAGCCCCTAACGCAACGCGCTTAAATGAATGGTTGAATCTTTTTCAGGCTTTGCTTAACTCGAAGCATGGCTTTTGAAACACGCATGACCTGGGAAAAGTTAGCACTCGAACTTGAGTTGCTGGCGGCTGAAGACCCAAATTCACTTCTTCCATTATTGGTAGGCCTTAACTCGATCATTTGGCCGGCGGATCAAGTCGAAGCCTGCTTTCGTTCTGTAAACTTCATGTGCTACGAACTGATGGCAAAATGTGAAAATAAAAACGAAAGCGAACGCGCTCGAATTTTGAACGATTACTTCTTCAAACAAAAATCCTTTCATATTTTAAGTTTGCGCCCAGGGGAACTTTCTGCGGCTCACCTTTTGATCAAACCGGTCCTTGACCGAAAAGCCGGCTCCCCACTTGCGATGACGATTTTGTATCTTCACCTGGCGGCCCACTTGGATTTGCCGATTTATGCCGTTCACTTAAAAGATCAAAGTTTGTTGAAGTGGATTCGGGGCGGTCAATCTTGTTTTATCGACCTTCAACAGCAGGGTCATATGATTTCTGAAGATCAACTTCTTCCGGCTTTAAGCCGCTCCATCGGAGACGGAAATTCTGGGGATGTGGCCCTTGAGATCGTACCTAACCGCAGACTCTTTCATCGCTACCTCATCGAATTGATCCGCATTTTTCAGAACGAAGAAAACTGGAAAGATCTTCTGACTTGTTACAATGTGATGGTTAAAGCCGATCCAAACAACATGAAGGCATTATCCAATAGGGCGCTTTTGCACAAGCGCATGGGCTTTATGCAAGAGGCGATGTCAGACTTTAAGCGCTTCTTTTCTTTTGTCGATCGCGACAGTGCTTCACCGGATCTTCAGCGAGCCTTTGCTGAAGTTGAACGCTCACTTAGCTCTATTGATTCCGAATTCCCTTCAGGGCTTCTACACTAATTCGACTTAAGTCTAGGAAAGCGACGAAATTTTCTTCATGTCCATTAGTTAGTCCTCCGATAACAGGCTAATCGCCTGTGGCCAGGTATAGATTTTGCGATTGATACCTGATGAGGCTTCAGTCCGTTTGAGGGGGATTCGTGCAGAAGAATTTTGTTCAACTCTTGTTCATCCACTTGTCTCTTATTGGGACACTTTTTGCTTTTCAGAATTGCGGCCAAAGTTTTGAATCGCAAAAAATTGAAACTTTAAATCTTCCCTCGGAAGATGGTGCTTTGGGTGATCCTCCGGATGACCAAAATCCAGATCCTGAAAATCCACCAATCCCTAGTGTTTGTAATAATGGCGACACTCAGTTTGGTTACCTTGTTGAATCGGCTCTGACTCCCGCAACTTGTGGAAACCTTATTATTAAAAACTGTGTCGACGGGCAGTGGGATCGAGAAGAAACCATTTTTCCTTTTTGCCAACAGATGTGTTTGCATCCACAAACTCAGCAAGCCGTTGTGGCCGGGACAATGTATTTTTCGTTCACAACGGCTCAAGCGACCACGCAAGCGCTTTGTGATGCTGCACGCGTGACTTCAACTTGTTCTCAACAAACGGGATTATTTTCTCCAGCTCCTGCCGCAAATGCCTCTTGTATGGTTCAAGGGCAAACTTGTGCATACACAACTGGAGCCGGAATTTCTAATCCAACTGGCAATATGACCGGAGCTTCAGTGACCGGCTTTGCCACGCAGTCTGCGACTTCTCCCGATCTATGTGGATCCCAAGTCACTCGCACCTGCCAGGCTAGTGGGAACTGGAGTGGATCGACACCTCTTTATACCTCTTGCCAACAAATGTGTCGTCATCCGGACAATAACAATCAGCCAGTGAATCAAAATACATCTTATGTATATTACACGCGACAATCAGGTTCTGAGGCCGAGTGCCAAGCGGCCCGCATGACTTCGACTTGCCAGGCATCGACGGGATTATTTAATCCCGCCCCTGCACAAACCCGATTTCAAAGCTGCACAGTAACTGCTCCCCCCCCACCTCCGGGCGATGGGATTGTGACCGCAAGACTTTCAGCAACTCGACTTTCGGGACCAGCCCCTCTTGCTGTTTTATTTGATGCAACTTCCACGACTGCGACTGGAATTGCCTTGCCCTTTCACCGTCTGCGCTATGAATTTAACTTTGGTGATGACCGCGGATTAACTTGGGCCTACTCATCTTTAGCTAAAAATACTCAAATCGGTGGCCCCCTTGCATCTCACGTTTTTGATAATCCTGGGACTTACACGGTTCGCCTTCGAGCTAGAGACCCGGTCAGCAACGACACCTCTGATGCGACCGTGACCATCACGGTTCAAGATCCCGCAAGTGTCTACTCAAGTGCAAACACGACTTGCGTGTCAACTTCCGCAAGCTACACCGGCTGTCCCGCTGGAGCAGTTCGACAAACAAGCCTTCCAACTTCTTATGCAAATAAAAGAGTTTTGTTGCGACGTGGAGAAAGCTTTGGCCCAATCAACATTGGCCGCGCCGATGATGGTGCCCGGCTTGAGCCCTTTGGAACAGGAATCAAACCGACGGTCGAACGGGTCTTTATCAATGCAAGTCCGCTAAATACTGGCTTCGCAGACAACATAACCATAATGGACTTAAATGTTCTTAATGGAATTGGACACAGTGATTCTGGATCGAGATATCTAATCTATCGCAATGACCTGATTAATCCAGGTGGCAATAATTCAATCGAGATTGGTGGGGCATTAGGTTATATGTACGAACAAAACCGAAGCTTGCCATTTTATAATCCCTACGAAATTTTCGTTATAGAAAATCGAGTGATTGGACAGGTCAATCGGAACCAAAACCCATTCATGAATATGACTGGTATGGGTTCGCGATTTGTGGTGATGGGAAATGAAATGATGCGCGCCGAAGAACATACCATGCGATTTTTTGCGCTTCATAAGAGTATTGTCGCACACAACGCGATCCGAGGTTACTCGTGGGGCGGTGGCGCGGATGGTTCGGGAGCCTCGATCCGCGGCTGTATGAAAATCCATTCAGGAGGACTAAGTCCATATTCGGACGCCTACTCCGTCACCGAAGGGCGATGGGCCACAAGTCAATTAATTGTAGCCAACAACCTCTTCGGCGATGCAAATAACAATGGACAGTTTATCGCAGGAGTGGGATCTCAAAATCGCGATGTGGGAACGACTGAAGGAAACGAAGATGTAATTATCGAAAATAATCGCTTTACTCGAGGCCCCCATGGCGTAGCCGAGATGGAAAACACAGCTCGCCGACTCACGACCAGGGGCAATGTTCGCACAGATGGTGGACCTATCGCTTTAAGTATCGCTCCACAAGCACCCTCTCTGCCGGATGAGTGGTATGGTCCTTTTTTCCAAGAATAATCTTTAGGTTCAAGATGTTGTCTAAATGTCCCCTAAACATCTACGGCCCCCCCTTTAAGCGACAGGAGATCTTTTGTGCGACTTGTGACTTTTGCCTCAGTTTTCATTCTTTCATTTCTGATGAAAGCTTGTGCGACCGGCAACCAATGCCCCACCAACTGGAGTATTAACACCAGTGACTCCTGCGGATTCAATGCGGTTTACGAATGCGGAACAGACTCAAAAGGTTGCAAACAATGTAGATGTGTTCCTGCTGTCTCTGGCGTCCCCTCCTCATCCGATAGCCCAAGATTTGGAACCCCTGCGCGATAACAAAACCGCTGCGGGACAAGCTTGGACAAATTGGCTCCTTTCTTTTTTACTCTCCCGCAATATGCCCTTTATGCTCTTTAACCTCTGAACTAAGGTTTGGCCGGGCAGCGAATTAAAAGGAGAATTTATGAGAAGTTTAATGTTTTTAGTTACTTTGAGTCTGTTTGGAATGAATGCATTTGCAGGAGACAATGGATTTTATGAAGACTGTAAGTCTGCCTCCGGACGCACCCAACTTATTCTTGGGCATGTTGGAGGATACGATAAGGGAGAGACGATTTTTCTATCCATCGATGGAAAGACCTACGGAAAGATGATTGTAGATAACGAAGTTCAGAAGATCGATGATTTTGAGGGCACAGTTGTTTACACAGAACTCGCTTCTCCGCCGATTACGATGCTTAAGATCAACTATCTCTATAAGTCGTCAAGCCGCTCGACAATTCAGATTCTAGAAGCTCTAGATCCACGCACTGGAGAAGCTTTAACACACGAGATCCAAGTTTCTTGTAAAGTTATTTATAACCCTATCTAAGACTACGGCCGAACTGGGCGTCAAGACTTTCGGCGACGCCTTTAATTCGCGGTGTAAGCATCGTAGCGGATGGACTTTCCCTTGTATTGGTGCACAAGTCCGTCGGGGTAAACTTTGGCGGAGCTTGGGCGCTTGATAGCGATTCGTCCGCCTGGTTTTAGAAAAACTTTTGCCTGTTGAATCCACTCGCTGATCGGGCGCTCTTCGCTTCCGAGAAGACTGTGAAGAAGCTGCATTTCTTTAGAGGGCAATGCCGTTTTTGTTTTTTCTGGGAACATTGGATCTATATAAAGTGCGTCGAACTTATTGCTTCCAGACAGACCCGACGTAGAAAGACTTGGGTCCCCCGTCGACAACTTGAAAAAATCATAGTTCTTCACTTCGATCCGATGAATTAGATCCTGGTACTGAGAAATCTGACTGGCTCTGGTAAAACCGTCGCGCAAAAGTGCAAACAGAATATTCGACTTCTCTATGGCCACCACTTGGCATCCCAAAGCTGCCAGGGCAAAGGTGTCGCCCCCCAGGCCCGCAGTTGCGTCTAAGACTTTCCATGGTGAGGTCTTAAAGCCCACAGCTTTTGCCAAAATTTGATTTTTTCCCGAGCCTGACTTCACTCGCTTGCGCCAAAGCTGAGTATCAAAATCCACTCGGATGGGCTTTGACCGCGATCCGGTCTGACCGAGTTGCAAAGCTCCGTCTGCATTTAATGATAGAACAAAATCAAAATCTTCAGTCTCTTCGAACCTTTTAAGCCTTAGAACTTTCAGCTCATCGGACAGAGCTTTTAATTGCTCATTTGGATCCAAAATTGCGATTCGATTTTCCAAAGCTAATTGCCCACTAAAGGGAGTGAATATCTAAGCACTCCATCGCCGCAAGGTTTCGGCCAAGGAGGGATTCTCCTTGCTTTAAAAATTACTGACTCAATAAAAATGAAATCGAAAGGTGCTCTCACAATCCAATCCATTGGCCTAAAAATACAATGATAAAGCCCAAAGCCACAGCTCCGTGAAACAAAGCCGCCCATCTCCATAAAGAAATCAGATAAGAGGATAAAGGAGAAGAGGCCTTATAGAGCCGAAAAGATAAATTCATCAAACTTAAAACGGGCAGAAGCAGAATTAAACTTAATGAATAGATCTCAAGATTAAATATTGAAAAGCCTAAAACCAAAATCGATAAAAGAACGGATTCAAAAATTAAAAAAACTCTTGCTCGATCAAATCCAAGACGCGCGATCCAACTTGAAATTCTTTGAGGGGGCTCTTTAAATAAAGCCTCGAGTTGTCGAAGCTGAAAGACTAAATTCGCACCAAGCCCGAAGACAAATCCTAAAAATAGAAGCTCTAGTGAATGTTGCCCCGAAATCACAAGTCCATAGGCATAGGTTAACAAAGGACCTAGGCAACAAAACAATAAAAAGTCCGACAGGCCTAAGCTCTTCCACCTTTCGTTTAAAAAGGAATAACTTAAAATGGCAAGTCCTCCAATTCCGGCAATTACACTTAAACTTGAGAAGTCGACACTTAAGGCCGGAAGTCCCGCCAAAGCTCCAAGTAGAAAACAAAAATAGCCAAGTCTTCGAACTTGATAAGCGACCATCCAGCCCTTTTGAATGACCTGACTTCCCCGCCTAGAACTTAAGCGATCTTGACCCGAGACATGGTCCGAATAGTCGTTCAACAAAAACACCGACAAATGTAAAAACAAAAGGGCAAAGCTTGCACTGAAGGCATAAAGCAAGGAGACGCTCTGACCCGTAGAAAGAATAAAGGCCCAGACGGTCAGCAAGGGCCCCAAACCTAAGGTCAAAAATACCGGACGAGCCGCAGTCCATAAAATCTTCGGCCAAAGGGGGCGCTGAATTTTTTCTTTTGAAAGAATACGAAAAGTCACACGCTCGCGGGTTGAATGAACATTGTAAGAGTCTACGGGAAGGGCAAAACTTTTTTCTGAAAAGCTGCCTTCGATATAACTTTTAAACTCGGGATCACTTCTTAAAAGAGTGACAAACTCGTGGGCCATGAAGACTTAGGCCTTTCTCCAGTAAAGTGGATCGGGCAATGCCCGTAGGTCCGCAAGCAAATCGACTTGCTTACCTTTAAGCTCGGGCTTTAGTTGATCCACGTAGTGCTTATAAAGCGCAATGATTTGGCTATTCATTTCGTCAAACTCAGAAACTTTTTCGGCGAAAAACTCAGGCCCAATTAAAGTCTTTAACTCATCCAAGGTCTGACAAGACATCAGCTCTTGTTTTTTCTTGTCTGAAAAATCCTTGGTTAACAAAGCACCGAAGGAGTTTAAGTATCCTGACTTCAAGTCACCCAAGACTGCTTTTTTCTCGGTGTTTCGGATATCATAATCGAGCAAATCATCACCACGCTGAAAAAGAAGACCTAAAATTGCGCCCATCTCTTCGAGGTTTTGATGAAGATTTTGGTTTTCTATCTCCGCCGCAATAAAGGGCGCCCTTAAGCACCATTTAAAAAGAGAAGCTGTTTTTAATTTATGAACTTGATCTAATTGGCTTAAGCCAACGTTCCAATCGTGAAGTAAAGAGTCCTGGATCCACTCCCCTTCTAAAAGGTCTGAGATCATTTCACTGGTGTACTGAATCAAATGCAAATTTCCGTAACGAGAAAGATTCACCATGACACGAGCTAACAAATAATCCCCGGCCAGAACTGCGTATTCGGGACTATACTTCAACCAAGCCGCAGTTTTATTTCTTCGAAGATTCGACCGATCAACCAGGTCATCATGAAGAAGAGAGGCATTATGGACGAACTCGATGGTCTGAGCCAAAAGATGAACCTGGCGCTCGGACAAGTCTAAATGCCCCGAGATCAAATGAATCAAACGAGAGCGAAAGCCTTTACCACCCGAAAATAGGTCATCATAAAGAGCATTCAGCTTTGGCAAATAGCTTGGAAAGTCTTGTGAGTCATAGATTTTAAGGTCGCCGCCTGGTACTCTCATAGGTCCTGGGAAGCTAACAAAATGACCCCCTTAGTCAACATCTTCTTTGCCAAGACCGGCTAGGAAGAGTAACTAGGGCGGTGCTTAGGCCATTGGTACAAGACTCAGGACACAAAAAAACAATGGGCCGGCTGAACGCCGCCCACGAACTGGGTGAAAGCCCCAACAAACCACAGGAGCAAGTTCAATCGTGACCGAAGAACCAAAGCAGATTCAAAAGAAGGTTATTGGGCTTGGAGCTCGCCCCATTAAGTTTTTTAAAGATCTAATCCACTTTTTAAAGGCCGTTGCTGAAGACCCCAGGATTCCCAGTCGGGATAAAAAGGTCCTTCTTGCAATGATCGCCTTGGTGATCTCTCCGATTGATCTGATCCCAGATTGGATCCCTATTTTTGGAGTCATGGACGATATCGTGATCTTGGCATTAATTTTTGACTATTTTTTCGAGACTCTCGATACCGAAGTTTTGTTAAGCCATTACCCTTGGGGTATGAAGAGCTTTACTTTTGTTCGCAGATCCTCAAGGTTGATTTCAAGTTTGGCACCGCAAAAATTTAAGCGTTGGCTGTGGTCCTACCAGCCGGATATTTACAAAAAAAATTAGTCTAAACTTCGGAGACTTTAATGTACAAAACAGAAATTTTTGTTCACTTCGACGAAACCGACGCTGGCGGAATCGTATTTTTTGGTAACTACTTTAAACTGGCTCACCGGGTGATCGAGAAATTTTTAAGCGAAAGTGAAGTGGGCTGGGCCATTTGGTTTCGCTCCCCTGACTACGGGGTTCCATTAAGACACGTCGAAGCGGATTATTTAAAGGCCTTACGTGCAGGAAACACCTACAAAGCGGAATTATGTGTCTTAAAACTTGGGGACTCCTCGGTCACTTTCCAGTGTGAGCTAAGCTCAAGCGAGGGCCAACATGCCCTCATCCGCACCACTCATGTGTTTTTTGACACGAAGTTAAGACAAAAGCGAGCCGTCCCCGATTCGATTCGAAGCCTGCTCAACACTATTCAAAATTAAGCTTATTTCGCGCCTTGTGAAGCCTTGGAGTGAGTTTCTACGCTAGGTGCTGAGTTTTTACCTTGAAGCAAAGCAAGGCGTTTTGTGTAGGCTGAAGAGGTCACAATCTTTCTCTTCAACATCTCTGAGGAGACTTCGTCACAAGCAAGATTTTCGACTTCGAAAGCAGAACTGACCTCGGCTGGGCTCATCACTTTTCGAGTCTCATCACTTTTTTTCTTTTTATCTTGAAAAACCAAAACGTAATCCTGCCCCTGGCAATCCGCGTGAGAAAACTGGTAAATCTTCTCTATCTCATCTTTAGAGAAAAACATCTGGTAGGCTCCTCCGCCAACCACAATAATCCCAAGCGCAATAGGAATTAAAGGAAGGGCCTGGGCCTGTGGGAGAAGTAAATTCAATAGCGAGGTTTTTGAGCCCTGTAAAACTCGGTCTAAACTCTTAAGATTCTCCTCGACCCCAAGGCTTGGATTATAAGCAAAGAGTTTTCCCTTTAGACTCATCCTTCGATCTTCAAATACAGAGAAGACCTCTTGCCCGTTTATAAAAACTTTGTCCCCACGAAGGTCCGCAGACAGCATCAGCTTTGCTTGTTTTTGATAAGTCTTCGTTAAAAAGCGATAGTCCTCCTCACTGAGGGACCACTTCAAAGTTTCAATTAAACCACCGACGGTCTGTTTATCCATAAACTGCACGACGGCTTTTGAAAGGATCGGATCAGGCTTTAAAGTCAATTTACCTTTTTGGGCCATCGCCCCTTGAAAAACAAAATTCACCACCAAAAAAATACTAAGAATAAATTTAAACACTAAGCCCCCGATAAAAGTGAACTGATAGCCATATTTTATCTTGTTCGGAAGTTTTTAAAAAGCCCAATTTCTGATTAGACTTCGGTCTAGGGGACTCGGGCAGACTTTTTAAAATCCAATATCTTTACGCACTTGAGCTTGGTGCACCTTGCCCAAGGTGGTCCGAACCAGCTCTGGGACAAAATAAATATTGTGAATCCGCTCGGGGCCCGCGACTGTCTTATTAAAACGCTCGACCAGAGGCAGAACTCTTTCAAGTCCTTCAATCTGACAGACTAGATCAATCTGCGATCCTTCTCGGTCAGAGACATTAGCCATAAGCTGACAATCTAGAGTTTGATTTTGCTCATGAACTAAAGTCATAAAGCGATGATTTAAATCAAAGACATCGACCAATTCACCCAGCACTTTAACACGGTCATCCGAGCGCCCTTTAAGCTGAATCACGTCTCCGTTTAATTCCGCCAAGTCTTCCGTCACAAACCAGCCGGCATCTTTTGGATCAAATATTTCAACACTTTCTTCTTTCACAAAAGCGTAGGCCGAAAGTAATGCTTCTGAGGAAATCATCAACCGCCCTTCACCATTGGTGTGAAGTTTGACGTGATTTAAGCGAGTCAAATGGGGCTCCTCTAAAGAATCAAGACTTGATAAGGGGGCCGTCGCCACCTGTGAACAGCACTCAGTCAAACCGTAACTCGGCAAAAGGGGCCAGCCCAAATCTCGAGCTCTTTCATAAAGTTTTGCCGACACAGCGCCACCACCCACCACGACGGCGCGTAAGCTTTCTGGAGGTTTTAGATCTCGGATAACCAAATCAAAAATTTGAGTCGGAACAAGGGAGGTCAGCGTGGCTCGACTGGATTCAAGATTCACAATAAAACGCATGGGCTCCCAGCCCTCTTCACTAAGGACCACATTGCAACCCAACAGATGGGCCCGTGCAAAAATAGAAAGTCCCCCCACATGAAAGGTTGGTAAGATATTTAGCCAAATATCTTTTGAAGTGGCTCGCAAATGATCATTTGCCGCTTGAGCTGCAAGCAGAATCGAACGTTTTGATAAAGCCACAAGTTTTAAAGTGTCCGAAGAAGAGGTGCCAGAAGTTGCAATCCAGATGTGCCCCTCAAAAGAAGGGAGCATGCGATAAATGGCCAAAGGATCAAAACGTTTGTGCATCCTTGGATTTAATAAAACTAAACTTTCTAATCCGTCCCAATCTATATTCATTCGACTAAAGAGCTCCAACTTAATTTTTGCAAAGAATGGGTCATACCAATGCCCAAATCGGGTTTCGTCTGAAACCCAGGGCCCACCTGAAGGATTCCGTCAAATTCTTCAAATTCCGCCAAAGACTCTGGAAATTGTAAACCATGAAGAGTCTGAGTCAAAGCGCTTTCGGAAATTGTGGATAATGCCAGAGCGACGGCCTGCGCTCTGCCCACAGGGTGATCTAGAGCATTTGTGAAAATCAATTCCTTGCCAAATTTTTTAAGTTCTTCAATTTCGCTGGCCAAAACCCGTGCAGGCTTGATCACAATTTTATCACAATACTGTTGGTCTTTTTCTTTCTGCCAGGCCCAATCCGTCGCCAATGGAAAATCCAAACTGATCTCGGCCTTCCACCAGTCCTCGCAAGGATCCTCGATATATTCAATCTTCGATTTTAGCTGAGACGGAAACTCAGCCATGAAATCATAAAAATCTGAGATCGAAAGCTTTGCATTAAAATCCAGACGCAACTTAAAAAAATTTAAACCTTCACTTAAAACCTTAAAATGCTTTAATTCCTCGGCTGGATTTCGCCCTACTTTTATTTTTAAGGTCGAATAGCCCTCTGATTTTTTCTTCTCAAGCTCGGCCAGAGAAAATCTTGAAAGATCCAAAACTAAAAAGTGATTCTTAATTCGATCACTTCCCCACAACAAATCAATTTCATCAAACCTGGCTTCAGCATCTCGTCTTGCCAAAGATAGACTGACTAAAGCCTCTGGGGTGCCTTGATGTTCTTTGATTTTTGTCAGTTGTCGATCTAAAGGAATTTCGCCAAACTCTGGCCAAGGATGCAGGTCACTGTAGCCAATCTTTTGATCTGCAAATAGAACTTTAAGTAAGGCGCCTTCTCGGGCGCCTGGCGCCCCTGACCAAGAAAACGAGTATCTTGAAGTCCATATCTTTAAAATATTCATAGTTTTTAAAGATCCCCGATGGCTTAGATGTTCCAAAGACCCAATGCCAATAAGATTCCAAATACTAGGTGCGCTAGAGCCGCTCGGGCCAAATATCTATTGTAGATCTGACTTGGAGGAGTCTTAAAAAGATCCCTGCAAAGCCAAATTGCAATCGGTAAACTTAAAATGGGAAGAACCGCCGCCCATAGCCAAGTCTTCGAAAGCCAGAGACTCTGAAGAGCAAAACTTAATGCAAATAACAAAAAAACTTCAGCCCGAGAACCCCTAAGGCCCAAACGAACTGCCATTGTTTTCTTATTTACCAACTCATCTTGCTCTCGATCTCGCATATTGTTGATAACGATCAATACCGTCGCAAGCGACCCCACTTGAACGCCCGCAATGAAAGCCTCCAAGGAGTAACTTAAAGTTTGTAAGTAGAAAACTCCTCCAACCGAGATCACTCCGAAAAACAAAATCACAAATAAATCCCCTAACCCCACATAAGCCAAAGGAAAGGGACCACCTGTATAAAGAAAAGCTAAGGCCAAAGAAACAAGTCCAATGATCACAATGGGCCAGCCCCCATGAAGAACCAGAGGGATCCCGCACAAAAATGCTAAAAGACTAAAAAAAAGTGCGCCAATCATGACAGACCTGTAAGAAGCCATTCCGCTTTGAGTGACCCGTGTTGGTCCAACTCGTTTTTCAGTGTCCGCACCTTTTTTAAAATCGATGGCGTCATTAAAAAGGTTCGTAGCAATCTGAATAAAAAAGGCTCCAAGCAATGCATAGACGGACATAATCCAAATAACATGATCTTGATAAGACTTGGCCAGCGCAGTACCGACAAGAATTGGGACCAAGGCCGCAGTCAAAGTTTTCGGACGAGCAGCAAGAATCCAAGGTTTAAGTCTTTCGTAAAGAATCATCTAGTGCCTCGATCGAAGAAGCACTAGGGTAAGCGCGGGAATTTTGAAAAGTCCGGCTTTCGTTTTTCAACAAAGGAAGCCTTTCCTTCTTTTGCCTCTTCAGACATGTAATAAAGCAAGGTCGCGTTTCCAGCTAAATCTAATAGTCCCATCTGACCATCACAGTCCGCATTTAAAGCTGCCTTTAAACAACGAATCGCAATCGGTGAATGCTCAAGAATTTCTCGGCACCATTTCATGGTCTCAGTTTCTAGTTCTTCGTAAGGGACAACGTGATTGACCAAACCCATTTCTAAAGCTTGCTTGGCATCATACTGCCGGCACAGATACCAAATCTCGCGGGCCTTCTTTTGGCCGACGATTCGCGCCAGATAACTACTTCCAAGGCCCCCATCAAAAGATCCAACTTTTGGACCGGTCTGTCCAAAACGGGCGTTGTCCGCAGCGATTGTTAAATCACAAACCACATGAAGCACATGACCGCCACCAATTGCATATCCCGCAACCATCGCAATCACTGGCTTTGGCAAAGCACGAATTTGCTTTTGCACGTCTAGGATATTCAGACGGGGGATTCCGTCATCCCCAACATATCCCGCATGACCACGCACTTTTTGATCACCCCCAGAGCAAAAGGCTTCTTTGCCTTCGCCGGTTAAGATCACGACGCCAATGGCGGGCTCTTCGCGACAGATCTCGAAGGCTTCTTTGATTTCTTTTACCGTTTGAGGGCGAAAGGCGTTGCGGACATCAGGGCGGTTGATGGTGATTTTCGCGACCCCATCTTCAGTCCGTTCAAATTTGATATCTTGATAGGTTTTAATTGGAATCCAGAGTTCTTGATTTGCTTGTCCCATTAAAAAATCCTCGCATGAATGGTCTGTCTTTGACTGCGAGGTATAATACGGAAGCCCCTGAAGAACCAGAAAAATTAAGGCCCACGGGGCCTTTTAGAGGGGGCTTTAGAGCGACTCCAGCTGATAGACTTCTTGAATTCGAAGGACCCGGACAAGATCCCCGTTAATGTCGAATTGTTGCCCGTATACATGCCTTAGGATTCTTCCATTTTCCCGACGGTGAAGTGAGGTAAAAGTCTCGTAGCTATCCGTCCTTCGAGAATCTGAGCCTACATTTGCTCCAATTTCTAGGATCTGAACAACCTTATCGGTAAGGCATCGAGCCGTGTATTCCCGAAAGCCCACCTTCGAATTATAACTTCCCTCGACATATTTAGTCCGTCCATCGACTTCAAATACCTGCTCACTCCCTCCAAGCTGCAAGAAATTTCGACCATCAGATTCAGATATTTGAATGACTGCGGGCTCTCCAAGTTCTGTATTTTGTATGTGAGTCAAATCTGAAAGAGCTGGAGTCTGTGACTTTCGCTGCATTCTTAAAACAACTCGGCGGAGAGGATTGGGTTTCACAGTTTCAACCACATTTTTTTCGTCCACCAACTTATAGGTCCCTGATATCTGAGGGCACTTGATTTGAATGGCATGGGCGCTGAATGACAAAAATAAGACCAAAAACAATAAACGGCTCATCATTCCTCCAGTCGGGACCTTACCGACAGAGTAAGGAGTGCAAAGTGTGGGCCGCAAGTTTTTACTTTCTCGCCTGGCTTCTGAGTAAAGCGGCGTAAGTCACAATGATCGTTAAAATATCATTGCCAAGGACCTTGCCATTCCCTTGATGAACATCGCCAGACCGAATGGGCTGACCGGTCTCACCCCTAAAATCATGGACTAGCTCATATTCCTCCGTGATCTCATAGGTTCTTGCAGGATCCTTGTTTTGATCCCATTGAGTGCCTCGCACAAAACGTTGAATGCGGTTCGAGCCAAGTTGTCGAATGTGAGTTTCGGACTCGTAAGAATCTTTTACCTGAGCTGACCCCTCTGAACTGAGATTCTCACCATCTTCGAAAATATTGATCATATTTGGCTGAGAGCACCGAGCCACTAGGGCGCCGGCCTCTTTGCCATCTATTGAAACCTTTCGTCTCTCGCCGTCAACAATGATATCCGCATTTGAACCGCCAAACTGGAGAAGAATAAAGCCTTCCACATTTAGAATTCTAATTTCTCCGGGCTCTCCCAAAAATGTCAGGTGAGTATTTTCAATTGGTGAAATCTCAGGAACATCTGATTTTCCCTTGAACTTTAAATAGCCCCATCTCAACGGATTACGATAATGAGGTTTTTCAGTAAATTTGCGATCTACGAGTCTATATACTCCGTTTAGATCCGGACAAACTTGTCCTTGGGCGAATGTCGATGGGGAAGAAAGTAAGACGACCAGGGCTAAAATGATTTTATTCATGACACCTCCATAGACAAAAACGCGATTTAAAGCAAGTTTGCAAGGCTTAAGCCGAAGCCAACTCCGTCTAAAGGCATATGTGGCTTTGGGGGCGCCTGTAGACCATGAAAAAATGAAAATTCACCCTGCCAATTTTTGACCTAAACTCCGAAGTCCTAAAGACAAACAAGGCCGCGGAGCAAATGCGATTGGGTCTCAAGCTAGCGGGGGGCGATTGCAATCGGCCAAAAAAGGCTTGCGGCCAGAAGGGCGATTCTTCTTTCATCGACTTGATCCATTTTACCTCGCGCATAGCGGGCTGTCGTCGACATTAAAAGCTGCTCTAGATCTGCTTTCAAATGCGCCCGTGAATGCAGAACAAAAAAGGTGTTAAAACCAATCCCCACGGCAAACAAGCAAGATGTTTTCAGTAAAGTCTTCGCGGCTGCGGCTAATAGCTTTCCTGTTGGGATTAAACAGCCTAAGTTTGCGCCAATGCCCACCGCTGCGATCATCATTTCCCTTCGTCCTTCTTGTTTCGCCCACTTTCTTTCGGTCTCGGCAATCAGCGAGGCAAAGTCATAACTAGGCTCTACTTTTTTTAAGTATTCACTTAAATCGGTGTCGAGTCTTTGTTTCCTCAAAACCTCTTCGAGCTGAATGAGGCTATTTTGAATCTGAGATGGATTTAGGTTTTCCGCATCCGAAAGACTAAATGCCAATCGAACTTGTTGTATTGAGCTTAGATTTTTTCCCTCTACAAAACTGTTGTGATTTAAGATGGTGTATTCCACAGCCGTGATCAGGTCTTTCCAGGTTGGTTGTGAGGAAGAAAGATATAGAAGAGTGGGATTTAGATTGATGGTTGCTTCGTACTCTTCTTGCTGTTCTTTGCGAAATGCCTCTTGGTGATAAAAGAGTGAAATCAAAAAATCTTTGCGTAAAATCTTAAGCTCAGAGAGCTGCGCAATTCCTAGATCTGGTTTATCCGACCAGTCTTTGTAAATCAGGTAGTCGCAAGCTTCAATCCCTGGAAAGCGCAATTTCAAGTTTCGCAGAGCCGAAAACTCCTGACATTTTTCTAGACTCATTTTATCGAGCAGCGCTGCATACCGAAGGGCTTCAGGCTCCGAAGCATCCTCAAGCTCGGCGATCTGTAATAGGCCCGATAGGGTGAGCATGTTTTTATGCCGAGGGCTTAAATTTAACTTATACTGAATCTCCGCATCGACCGTGTGTGAAGTTAACAAATTATCTGCACGAGCGCTGGCAGAGCTTAGGATCAATGACTTTCTTAAGGTCTTAAATTCCCGGGATAAAGTCAGCATCCACCTTTCAACAAACTGGTCACAGACTTCAGAGGACTGGGTTTCATCTCCATCTAAATTTAGGTACTTCTGAATGATTTGAAGCTGCGAAGATTCTAAAGTTTTATCACCGGCCTTAAGGTAAAGGCAGCTTCTTAAGGTTTGCAAAAAATCAAGGTTCGCATCCAAATAAAGTTTATTCATTAGATGAAGGTGGGAGAGGTAAACGAGCTTGGCTTCATCAGAATGTTTTTGTGTCGCCAAAGAGGACAGAGGCATCAATTGAAGAAGGAGCAATATAAATATTTGCTTTATCCAATTCACTTGAAGCCTCTATTTCATTGATTCAAAAACTAGATCAATTCTTCCAGAACATCTCGAAGCTCACGAATGATCAATGCCAATTCAACCTGATCGATTTCACTCGTTTTAATTTTAAAAGTTGCAACTCTCATGATGTAGTCGCTGTTCTGCATTTGGAGAGATTGCGTAATTGAGCCCGACACTTTTAGTGAACTGACAGAATTTCTGACCGCAACCGAGCTAGACTTCTGAAGCCTATTCAAAACGGCAAAGATCTGGGATTCATCGATAGCACCAACTGCAAATTCAATTGTACGCACCTGCTCGGGCATATAAAAATTAATTGCTGTGAAATTTCTTAACTTACCATTGGCGAGAGTTTGTCCTACGGGAACATAAGTAGAAGCCAACAAAGTCTCAGTTTTATAAGCATCTCGTTTTGCATAGGCTATAAATTGTTTCCGAAATGCTGAGACCTCAGTAATGTTGCTCGCCAGATCGTCGACAGCCCTTGAAATCGAACCGGCACTGACTTTTCCGGTCGCCGTAGCAATCTCAACTATTTTTAACAAATAGGACGGGACAGAAGCGGAGGCATTAAATGACAGTAGCAGGGCAAACATGAAAATAATTTTGTTCATAAGGATCTCCTTTATAAACCCGCTTACTCAGCAACAGCCATGCCGCAGGCAAATTGACCCATAACAAAGGTATTCGCTAATGGCCTGAAAACAGGGGGAACATGAGGTCATGATGACGCAAATTGATCGTAGGTGTCTAATATTGAGACAAGGGGTTCCAGGTCCCAACTGGTAACTACGGCGTGTAAACTTGCTTCGGGCCATCTCGGTTGTGACCCATTGTAGCTACCAGTTGGGACCTGGAACCTTAAATTCGTGTTAGCAAAATGACGGGCGTGACAGATGTTAAGGCTTATTTAGTTCTGCGAAGAATTCGTCTTTGTCCGCAATGATTAAAAATTTAAAACCTTCGACGAAGACTTTTAAATGACCATCGACTCGAACACTACCTGGAACTAGTTCCACGGCACCGACTGCAGATTTGCGTAAAAATAGGACTTGGCCCTCGGTGGTTTTAACTTCCACAAATTGACTTGAACTCATAAGCCTCCCCTAAAATTAAAACTCTTCCTGTGTTCAAAATCCCTGGTGACCTGACAAATTATGTCAGACTCGGACTTAGGAGTTTAGTTTCCCATTTGATTTAGGAATTCGCAAATACTCTTAGCACAAGGCTTCGGTTGCTCGATGAGGACTCGATGGCCGCTATCCTTAATGATGTCTTTTTTAAGATTTGAGCCAAAACCATCCAGACCTTCAGCTAGGTCCACATACTTATGATCCTTACTTCCCACCTGCCACAAAATAGGTTTATGGAAATTTCGAAGATCCTGAAGCTTAAAAATATGCTCGCAGACAGACCAATTCTTAAGGGCCTGACTTAATTCGGCACCAGAATAAGAGGAGGCCTTTTCTTGATTGTGGCCTGAAAAAACGGCTTGGCTATTCCAAATTGCGGAGAGCTCTGTCAAAGGCCGACTCAAAAAATTCTGGCTCCACTCCTCTTCCCATTTTTTTCGATCTTTAATCTCATCAGTTGAAAGCTGCCCATGATGGGATGAAATCAAAATCAATGCTTCCCAGTTTTGAGGCCGAGACAATGCCGCATGAATGGCCAAGCGGCCACCCATCGAATAACCCACCAAAACTCGCTTTCGGTCTTTCGCGCGAACTAGAGCCATGTCATTTAATTTTTCAGACCACCCGCTAAAACCAAGCTCGGGCCCAAGCCCCTCATCATTTTTTAAGCTCGGGGCCCAAAAGGTGATTTGTGGATTCAGTTTGGCGATTTCCTTTTGAACAGCACTCCAGTCTTCGGGCTGCCCCCAAAAACCGTGCAGAAGAACGAGTTCCAAATTTTTCGTCGAAACTAAGTTAAGACCAGAGCTGGTCATAATGAGTCCAAAAATCTTTTGTCTGTTGATCTTCAGGGCAAATTTCAAGAACAGCCGGGGTCTTAAGCCTTTTCAAATTGATCTCAGATGGGGCCGGTCTGCTGTATTCAAGATTCCATAATTCCGCAAAGGCTTTAAAGTTAAGGCTGTGTTGATTTTCGAAATCGGGATCTTTAAAGACGCGAGAAAAAATCTTTCCGCCGCCGTTATTGATCACCAGAATCCCTAAGTCTTGGGTTTCCATCTGTGGCAAAATCCAAGGGGCTGACAAATCATAAAGCGCGCTTAAGTCCCCAATTAAAATAAAATTCTTTCTTTCGACTTCGCAGGTTCCAAGAAAAGTTGAAATCAATCCGTCAATTCCATTCATTCCTCGATTTCCGAAAGTTCGAATTCTTTTATAATCTCTTGTGGCCGCAAGATCCCACTCTCGAATGGGCAAACTGTTGCCTAAAAAAAGATGACTCGCTTCTGGAAGTTCTCGTGAAAGCTTCTGCACCCAAGCGGGCTCCGAGTGAGGAAATTTTTCCAGAAGAGATTGAAGTGCTAAACTCATTTTTCGGTCAAAGCTCATCAATTCTGCTTGCTCGCGAAAAGTTTTAAAGCCCATTTCCAAAAGCTGATCCAAGGTCTTTAAAGGAAGTACCGCGGCATCTTTTCGAGCCAAGCCACTTAAGTTTCTGTTGGAAAAATTAAGGACCGGAACTTCTTTAAATTTAAGCTCTAGATCCCGCCAAAATCTTAGGCTAGGTACCCCGCCAAGACGAAGAACTCCGTCGCAGTGTTTGGATGAAAACGCAGTTTGTAAAACTCTTTCACCGGACTTTAACATTAAATCTTGAAGGGCTGGATCTTCTCTGAGCCCCGAAAGGGCCTCAGCATAAATGGGGCAACTTAAATCTTGAAGCACAAGGCTTACAGATTCTTGATCCCAAACATCAAGCTCACCTAAAATAATCAAAGGCTTTCGGCAAGACTTAGAAAAATCTTGAAGCGCCAGATTGTGGGAGTCTTGCGAAATCAGCTCTTCAGATCTCAGCCTTGCTGCATTAGAACCAGTCGAGTTCGGTTCCGAAGCACTCTCCACGCTGTGGTCACGTAGAGACGAGGCCGTAACTGTGGGTTCGAACTCCGACGCCGGAGTATAAAAACTTCTCGTCGGTGCCGATTTAGGCTCTGCATAATCCGAGCCTTGAGCGATCAAAAATTCTGTGGGCGCATTCTCTAACAAGGGCTCATCAAAACAAAGATTCCAATGCATTGGTTTTTTCTGCGACCAATTCAATTCTTCGCCGGGAAACTCTTGGTCCAAATCGAGGCTGATCTCAACATAGTGAGAAAAAATCCCGACTTGCTCCATGCTTTGCGGAGCCCCAGAGCCTCGATAAGATTTGGGTCGATCTGCCGACACCAAAATTAAAGGCAGTCCCTGATAAAAAGCTTCAATGGTTGCCGGTAAAAGTTCGGCCACAGCAGTTCCTGAAGTCGTCAACACTGCCACTGGATAAGCAGAGACTTGCATTCGTCCAAGGGCAAAAAAAGCGGCCGAGCGCTCTTCGAAAAAGCGATAAATCTTTATGCCTTTGGCCTGACTAAGCAGGTGAACCAATGGAGCGTTACGAGCCCCGGCACACAAGCAGAATTCTCTAACACCCAGGGCGTAAAGCTTTTGTAAGGCGGACTCGGCTAAAGTAAAATTAGGATTCATTTTGCTCACAGGCCGAACATCCTTCGAACGGCGGATCTTTTCAACTTCAATTCGAGCCACTCTTTGTCCAATTCACTGGCCGCAACCAATCCGCAGCCAGTGCCAAGCTGCATTTGGCTTTTACCCCACTGTAAACACCGAATGGCCACAATCAGATGGGCGCGCCCCTTAGGAAGAAGAACTCCAAAGGGACTGCCAAAAGGCCCGCGCTTTTCGCTGCCAGGCAGATTTTTTAAAAATTCGAAGGCTTGCATTTGTGGAAAGCCCCCGAGGGCCGGGGTTGGATGAAGGGCATGAATAAGATCTTCGATCCGAGTCTCTAGTTTAAGCTCCGCGCTGATCTCAGTTTTTAGATGCACAAGATTGGGAAGCCGATGCTCCTCGGTTGGACTCAAGCTCAAACCCGAAGAAAAGTTCTTAAGATTTTCGACAATGCCTTCGATCACCAACTGATGCTCGGAGAGGTCCTTAGGGCTATTTAACAAGGACTCTCCGTCCAGGGCCCGGGTCCCAGCAAGAGCCATGGTTTTAAGCCTTGAGGCCTCAAGGTCAAAAAAAACTTCGGGGCTTGCCCCCAGCATTCCTTCTTCTGAGGTCCAAAAACCAAAAACCCGAGAGCTTCCCTGAACTTTTCCAAGCTCGGCTAAAAGACTTTCTTTGACCTCGGCACCCGTAGTTTGAGACCAAGCCGAGAAGACCACCGGCACCAATTTCTGTAGCTCTGATCTTTGCTCGGCCGCTTTAAAGGCCAAAAACTCCCTTTGAAAATCTTCGAAAAGCGGCTCATGAGCCGGCGGCATTTTTAAAGATCCCTGGTCAAAATTATCGAAGAACTCGTCTCGAGAAAGTTCCAAAAAAGCTTTAGGGTAATAATAGGGCTTGGGGCTTTTAAGAAAAAAATCACTGAAGAAGAAATGAGGGCGGCCCGGGTCTGAGTTTGCGCTGCTTTCCCAGGCCCCAAGGCCTAAAAAGATACGTCGATCAGGCCCTTCCACAAAGATCCCCTGCTGCAAAAAACTCGCTTTTTGCTGAAGATTCAATTCCTTGCGGGGCTTAGCTCCCATGGCTGACTTGCTCCTTATTCACGCTGTGCGCTAAACTCTAATTCATAGGCAATAAGGCCTCAACCTCAAAATAAAGCTGTGGTATGAGACTGCGATGATATCCGCGACAAAACCAGTCAAAATAGGTCCACTTCAGATCGGCGATGGAAACTTTGCCTTGATTGCAGGCCCTTGTTCGCTCGAGTCCGAAGAGCAGTTCGAGACCGTAGCCCGCGCAGTTAAAGCCTCAGGGGCCACTTTTCTTCGCGGTGGAATGTTTAAACTTAGAACCCGCCCCGACACCTTTCAGGGATTGGGCCGCGAAGCTTTCGAAATCGCAAAAAGAGTCAAAGCCAAGGTCGCCATGCCCTTTGTTTCTGAGGTCACTGACCCCAGAGAAATTTCGGACATGATGGATATCGTGGATGTCTTTCAGGTCGGCTCGCGCAATATGCATAATTACGCTTTGTTAAAAGAACTTGGAAGAGTGAACAAACCGGTTCTTTTGAAGCGAGGCTTTTCGGGGCTAATTAAAGAGTGGCTTCACTCTGCGGACTACATCGTCAGTGGTGGAAATGACCAAGTTATTTTATGTGAACGCGGCATCAGAACTTTTGAAACCGCTACTCGAAATACCTTTGATCTTAACGCTGTTGCATTTGTAAAACAAAATTCTTCCTTTCCCGTTATCGCAGACCCTTCCCATGGGACGGGCGAAACAAACTTAGTGACTCCATTAGCCCTGGCCTCTGCAGCGGCCGGAGCCGATGGTTTAATGATCGAGGTTCACCCAAAGCCAAGTGAAGCGCTATCTGATGGCTTCCAAGCTTTAAACCTTCAGCAATTTGAGCAAATGGCCCTGCGGCTAGAAAAAGTTCTTAGCGCCCTAGATCGCAAACTTGTGGTCGCTCAATGATCAAAGGTCCTCCGGCTGAAGACATTCAATCCCTTTTTGGTTCGATCGCTCATGGTTATGACAAAGCCAATGGTCTGATGACATTTGGAATGGTCTATGGCTGGCGCCAACAGTTGGTTCGCTGGAGTGGGGCAAAGCCTGGGGATCAGATCTTGGATTGTGCAACGGGCACAGGGGATCTTGCCTTTGATTTTAAAAAAGTTGTGGGATCAAGTGGCCGCGTAATTGGAACGGATTTTTGCCAGGAGATGCTGGACCAAGCCCCGCAAAAAGCCAAAGAGCAAAAATTAGAAGTTGAGTTTCAGTGGGCCGATGCGATGAAGCTACCCTTTGCAGACAACAGCTTTGATGTGGTCAGTATCTCTTATGGCATTCGTAATGTCTCTGATCCGGTTGTGGCTTTAAAAGAAATGGCTCGGGTTTGTAAACCTGGAGGCCGCGTAATGATTTTAGAAACGGGCGACCACCAACTTCCACTGATTCAAGGGGCTTTTGATTTTTATTTTAAAAGAATTGTTCCTAAAATTGGTGGTTGGGTGACCGGAAAGCCGTCAGCTTATGAATACCTCAACCGGTCTTCGAAAAGCTTTCCATCAAGAGATAAGTTTTTGGCTTTGATGAAAGAGGCCGACACCTTTTCGAGCACGGAATTCAAAAGCCTAATGGGTGGAGCTAGCTTCATTTACAAAGGCTTCGTCAAAAAATCTTCCTTCTAAACTTTGCTCAATAGGGATCGACAATGACAAATCGCCCGTCGGTCGTCACGATCACATCGTCACGCATAGGAAAATTTTTTCCCCTCTCACCAGTCTCTACATCATAATACGCAAGATAAGGCACACCGGACCAAGAGCGCTCCCTGACCCTATCGACAACGCTGTAGCCCGCCCCTTTAAAGGCTTTTATCGCAGCCTTTAAGCGTTTTTGCTGAACTGCCCAGACATGTGCAAGTGCCGGATCTTGCTCGACCAGAGGGGGCCCCAATCCAAAGATGTTCGGGTTTAAAAAGTCTTCCGGCGGATTCAAGTGCCGAAGCGAATCAAGGGTCAAATTTCTTAAGGCAACTCCCTCTACGAAGGGATAAACAATGTAGTCAAAACCAACTTCTAAAGGCATAAGAATATCGAAAAGCGGAAGAAGGTCGAGCGTTTTAAAAACATCATAGACCCTTGCCTGAACCCGAAGAGTCTGCTGAAGTTCCATCACATCTTCTCTTTTAAAGTACTTTACCGCGACGATCTCGGGAGCCGTGGCTCCTGCTAAAATCCGGCTTTCAATATGCCAGATCGAAGCCCCTGTTTCGCCAAGAATATACTTGGGATTCCGTGGAGTCAGCTGATCTTGTTCTGCCTTCAAACGACTTAAGGAAAACTTTGGGACGACTTTAAGGTCAAAATTTTCAATGCGGCCCCATTTTAGGACCTGACTTTTTTCTAGCAAGGTCGTTTCACAGACCTTTATTGAGGGCTCAAGACTGGAGGCCCCAGACAGGGAGGCATAAAAACTTACAAAAATTAAAAATAAAAATCTCATCAACAAGGGACTAGCAATTCCGGTGCCGAGGTCTTTGGTGAATAGATTAATCCCTGTCCGTTTTAAGCCCGGAATTGTCACTTTGTCTAAATCATTACAGGCGAATTAATTTTATAGTTTTGCTAATTTACCACCTCGTCCTTCAAATCACGTAAATGATGATCTTAGGAGACTGCCTGTGCGTAAACTGATCTTGCTTCTACTGACATCCGTTTCGATCCAAGCAAAATCCGAAGTTCTAATCTCAGTCCAAGATCTTTCAGACCAGCCCACTTGGGGCAAAGAAGCCTGTGAACTGATGCATGCTGCAATTTTAAGTGTTGCGGACGAGCGGGTGAGTTGTTTTTTAATTTCTCCAAAGACCTTCAGTGACGAGAGAATTCGTCAGGTTCAAAGTCAAAATACATTTCACACCCACCTTCGAATTTTTCGCGACAAGGAAAGTCAGATTCAAATCGACACCCATCAATGGATTCGGGATGACGAGATGGACTTCGTAGATTCATCCTTTCTAATCAGTGCAAAGACAGGAGAAGAACAAAAAAGAAACTTGGCCCTATTTGCTAGAAACTGGGCAAGTTATCGTATCGCTCGCTTTCACTATAAAGCCGACACCCTGATGGCGGCGATTCAAGAGTCCAAAGAGCTAAAGCTAAACGAAAAAAATCAAATCGTTGATAGTCACACTCTAGACCTAGTAACTTACAAGCAGGCTTACGCAATTTACGCCTCAGAGAATGACCGCCAAAAGAACTACTTAAGAACGACCCTACAAATCTCGGCCGCTCTTGGTTTTGGAACTTATCTTTATTACAAGAACCTGGCTTCCATGAGGAAGGACCATGACTATAAAGATTTTTGGGACGGGACAAAAAATAAGCTTAATGGGTCTGCCATTCGGGAAGACGACAACAACAGTTTTGCAAATCTTGGGCATCCTTTTGCCGGGGTCGTTTATCATCACATCGCCCGAAGCAATGGTCTTAGTTTTATTGAGGCTTCATTAGCCACCTTTACGGCTTCTGCCGCCTGGGAATTTTTAGAGTATAAGGAAGTCTTTAGTATCCCCGATCAGATCCTGACGGGTTGGTCAGGCGCAGTCATCGGAGAAGTTTTTTACCAAATTTCTAGAGCGCTTAAAAATAAGTCTAGAACGACTCTTGGTAAAGCTTTGGCAACGGCTTTTGATCCAATCGGTGCCTTTAATCGAAAAGTAAACTCATGGATGGGGCAAAGATCAAAGGACATTGAGTATGGAGGCCTCGATCTTAGCCAGTGGGCGCAATTTGATTTTTCTTTGCTTATGGGAAAACAATCCTTTCAAAACGCCCAGAGTGAAGACTACAAAGGAATCGAAATGAAAGGCCTTGTTTTAAATATTGCGGACTGGGATCGGCCCGGAAAAACACGTAAACTTCTTTTCGACTCACCCGTCTCAGAGTTTCAGTTTACCTATACAAAAAGTCGACTTGGGGCTGAAGATTTTAAATTTTTAGCAGAAGCAGTACTGGCTGCTGTTTACGCCAAAGATCGAACCGAAGAGGATGGTTACGAGTACCTGATTGGACTCAGCAGTGGCTTTGATTGGGATCAAAAGCGCTCAACTCCATTTATGTTTGAAGATTCGACCGAAGAACACAAAGACTTAATGGCTCGGACGCACGTCATTGGTGGAACAGTGAAAGCAGTTGGTCTTTTTAAAGGAATTCGTTTTACATTGGACCTCAAAGTCCACGCAGACTACGTTCTGGTTTCGTCTTATGCCCTCGAACAACTCGAGGCCGCTGAGGGAGATCGGGAGGGATTACTTTCGGTCGTGAAGAAGCGGGGTTATTATTACGGCACGGGTTGGAGCCAAGACATCGAAGTCGCAGCTGAGTACCGTGGTTGGGAAGTTGGCTTGCAGTATAGCCAAACTCGGGTCAAGAACTCGGGATTTCCACACCGCGCGGAAGAGCAGGTGACCAAGGATTACGGCTATTCCGACATCCGGTCCATCAGTCGATTTTTTACTCGAAAAATGATGGCTAAAGACTGGAAGTTTGAGGTCGCGTTGGTGAAAATCACACGAGCTGGAAATATCTCGAATCTCTACATGAAAAAGACGACGGAATATCGTAAAGAATTCCGATTAACCTATATCTACTAGAAGGGTCCCCCACTCACCAGGCTGCGCCAGCTTCTCTTGCTTGTGGCAAATGATCGTTTTAGACGTCGAGGGCAGCATCATTTTATTCCAAAAGCTTGATTCTGCTAGCCTTCTTTTAAAGGAGGCTTTAAAGATTTAACTGTATGAGTGCAAATACCTTTGGACATCTTTTTAAAATGCATAGCTTCGGAGAAAGCCACGGCCCCGCCCTTGGGGTGGTTATCGATGGCTGTCCTGCGGGAATTGATTTTGACCATCAGCTTTTAGAAACAAACTTAGAGCGTCGACGTCCAGGACAAAGTTTTATTGTCTCTGGAAGAAATGAAACAGATCAATACGAAATATTGAGTGGCGTGTTTGAAGGAAAAACCCTTGGGACCCCCTTGACCATGATCGTACGAAATCAGGATGCGCGCTCTCAGGACTATGAGGGGATTAAGACTGAATTCCGAAAAGGTCACGCCGATGATTTGTGGAAAGAAAAATTTGGAGTGGTCGATCATCGCGGAGGAGGTCGGGCCTCTGGGCGAGAAACACTTA
The DNA here is from genome assembly GCA_964389375.1 of uncultured Pseudobdellovibrionaceae bacterium. Lineage (GTDB taxonomy): Bacteria > Bdellovibrionota > Bdellovibrionia > Bdellovibrionales > UBA1609 > CAYMDP01. The sequence continues at coordinate 36,856 of CAYMDP010000022.1, forward strand.
GTCGAGTCCTCGCAGGTTCCGTCGCAGAAATGTTTTTAAAGAAAGTTTGTCCTGAACTTCAGCTTTGCGCGTGGACCAATTCGATCGGACAAATTGTTAGCACTGCTGAAGCTATACATTCGGCAGACTTAAAAAAATTGAAGTTGTCGGCTGAAGATTCTCTTGTGCGTTGTCCGGATCAACAGACTTCAGAAAAAATGATTTCTCTCCTAGAAAATGCAAAAGTGGAAGGTCAAAGCTACGGCGGTAGGGCCATTGTTGAAATCGAAGGACTTCCAAAGGCTTTGGGTCAGCCCGTGTTTCATAAACTAAAAAGTGATTTTGCTGCGGCCTTTATGTCTCTTGGTGCGACTTCCGGATTTGAAATTGGTGAAGGTCAGTCGGCCGCAGGTCAGGCAGGGGTTGAATTTCACCAGGGCAGTCCTTACGGAGGAATTCGTGGAGGACTTTCGACGGGAGAGAGAATCTCGATGAAAGTATCATTTAAACCGACCTCTTCCGTTTTAGATGTGGCAAAAAAAGGGCGTCATGATCCTTGCATAGTCCCACGAGCAATCCCTGTTTTAGAAGCGATGACTTATCTGGTTCTTGCGGATCATGTTTTATGGTCAAGATTAGATCGCGCTTAATTTCATTCACTTTGATCCAATAAACTCAGAGGATGAATTCTTGATCGTCTTAGTTCAATATTAGGATCAATATCAGGTTCGATATTAAGTTAAGTATTAAGATCAATATTCTGAAGGTATTTAGTCCATACTTCTCGCTGGGCCGTCGCTTGAGCTTTAAACATAACTTCGCCTGAAATATATTTTGCTTTATATTCTAAAGCGACCGCTCGTCCGGGCGAGTTTTCGGTGTAATTGAGATCTAGGATTGTATGAATTTTCCAGCTCTTGGGGGGATACTGAATCGAATCTGCGAGATTCGCTCCGACAGCCCAAACCAAAACCTCAGGTTGAAAGTCAGACTCTGAGCCCAACTGTGAATCCACCTCCGTACCCGATGGATCGATCAAACCACTGCGGGCAGAATAAAACTGAGCCTTCGGAAGTAAAGATCTCAACATCTCTTTTGTTCCCCCGCCGCCCCAAACAGCTATTGCGGAGCTAAGATAGGGCGCCAGCAAAGCCTTGGCTCCCTCAATATCTGTGTTATGCCCCTCAATCTTGTCTTTCAACACAAGCGTATTCACCGCCCGAAATTGTTTCGCTCCCCCCGAAGTCTTCTGACAAAGGTGAAAGGCGACTTCTTTTAAAGGTGAGGTCACTGCCGCAAAACGCAGCCCTAAGTTTTTCAATACTTCTAAAGTACCTTGATTAAATTCTTCTTTCGAAATTTGAATACGGACAACTGGCAAACCAAATTTTTTAAAAAAACCTTTGTGCTCTTCTGGCGTCCAACTATGCAAAACCGGATCCCCAAGGACGGCAGCAAAACCCTTGTCGACCCAATACTGCAAATTTGACTCCGCAATCAGAGGCTGATCCAAGCCCGTCCCTTCAGATTCACGAATAAAATTTAAATGCATCGAAGGACCGAAAATCTGTCGGTACCAAAGCCAGCGACCCTCTTCTGAGCGTGGCAAAAAACTACGATTATCTTTATCCTCAAGCCACCACTGATGTCCTAAGTTTAGTTCGGAAAAAGTATCCACCTTTGGGGCCAATTTTAAATGATCCCCAGCTTTACGAAATTCAGATCCTTCAAAGGACTGGATCGTAAGACTTAAGGAGGTGCTGCTTTCGTGTTTAGAAAAAATATTTTCATAACTCGACTTTTGATTCAGCTCGCTGGCCATGTCCATTTCACAATCTAAATCGACAACTTCAGCCTGATCCCACAAAGAATTCGGACGAAAACTTAGCAAAAGATTTTCCTTAGGCACACATTCAAGGACCCACTGAAGCTGTTCTAAAGAGATCAGATCACTGCGAACCTCAAAAAACTTGAAGCCCCAAAGGAGTCGTTTTTGTACGAAGGCCGTAAATCCTTCTTTTGATTTAAAGTTCTCTGGCAGAAAGCTTAAAGACCCTCTTGTTTTAAATCCAGTTGGAGCCGACAGATGCATCGATTCACTCTTGGTGAAAAAAATCAAATTTTCTGCAGAGGACAATTCTGTCTGCCCTTCAATTAAAAAGAGTTGCTCATGACAAAGTTCGCGAAAACGCTTTTGCCTAGAGCTAAAGCGGCTATGGTATTCTTGAAGCGGATTCATCTTGTGATCAAGCCGCGGGCGATCTAAAAAAATTCTTCCATCTTCATCAGTTCTTCTGCGAACCCAGATGACTCGAGCCCCTTGAGGCAGACCTGCAAATTGATCGGACTCCAAAAAACCTGCGCCCAAGGCACAAATCCAAGGCTGGTTTTTATTCTCTTCAAGGCACTTTAAAAAAACATCCTGTTCAATTTTTCGAAATGCGGCCTCTCCTAAATTGCTAAAAAGATCTGAGATGCTTTGCGATTGTCGAATTTCGATCTCTCGGTCTAAATCTATAAATTTCGGCTTAGGAAGTTCTTCAGGCCAGTTCTGCTGAAGACGTTTAAGAAGGCTACTTTTTCCAACCCCACGGTGACCAATCAGCAAACTGAGCATCTAAAGCCCCAACTCAACAATAGCTTTACCTGCAAAGATCCCTCTAAGCAGTCCGCAAAAAATTCCCATTTTAATAAGTGTCCGCCGAAGACTAGTTTCGCAGCTGGGTCTTCGGCAAAGCCGAAGACCCAGCGAGAATGTCCGACGGCTGAGGCGGAGCACTTATTAAAATGGGAATTTTTTTGGCTAGACACCAAGAATGGTCCAAAATTCAGGAAAACTTTTTTGAACAACATCCGGGGTCTGGACTCGAATTGGAAAACCTGCTTTTTTTAAAACTCCGGCAGCCATGGCCATACGATGATCTTGATCCGGGTCAAATTCTATGTCTCGATCAAAAGAAAACTTAGATTCGGTCTCTCCATGAATGACTAAGCCATCCTCCAGAACTTCGACTTCTCGCCCAATCAATTCTAAGAGCTGCGCTGTTTTTTTAATCCGCTGAGATTCCTTAAAGGCCAATTGAGTCGCACCGTAAAGACGACTTCTGCCTGGGGTCAGAGCGCAAAGAGCTGCAAGACAAGGAAATAAATCCGGGCAATCCGCTAAATTTACATCAAGGGCTTTTCTACGGACGGATCTGGATACGCTAAGACGTCCCTCTTTCAGGTTATAGGGAACATTCATTTGGCCCAATATTTCTAAAAACTTCCGATCCGGTTGAAGGCTTTGTTCTGGAAAATTTAAGATCGTCGCACTTCCAGAGATCGCCGCCACACATGCTAGCGCAAAAACAGAACTTAAATCACACTCGACATGAACCTCGGAGGTGGAAATCTTTTGATGCGGAAAAACTCTTAAACCCTCAGCCCAGGGTTCAAACTTCATTCCCAGTTGCTCTAAAAGTCCAAGCGTCATATCCCAATACCCGCGGGAGACCATAGTTTTGCGAATTGAAACAAACAAAGCCTGAGGGAGCTCCCAACTGCTGAGCATTAAAGCCGAGGCAAATTGGCTGGAGTGCTCGCCCTGAACATGAATGGCATCCCCCGAAGGTTTCCATCCCCAGGACCTTATGGTCATTGATCTATGATCCATTTTTACTTCGCAACCCAGCTGTCTTAACAAAGACAAAAGTCCCTCTTGGGGTCTAGAAAAAAGCCTTTCGCTGCCTTGTAGATAAAACTCTCCCGCCGAACGAGCGGATCTTAAAGCTAAAAAGCGCAAGACAGTTCCCGCGTGACCACACTCAATAGCTCGGCCATCCTGAAAGGCCCGAAGACCTTTCTCCATCAAAAGGACATCATCGCTTTGAGATTCGCCGTGGACTTGTAGATCTGGAAAAAAGCTTTTCACAACAAGAGCACGATTTAAAAGTGACTTTGAAGATCCAACTTTTCCAACGAAAGTCCAATCCTTCACTTCAACCACCCCTGACGCTCGGCCTCGGTCAGAAAGGACTCGAGAGTTATGCTTTTTCTAAAACTTCCGCCAACCTTATCCAGAAAAATAAAATTCAAGTGGGCGCTGTCTTTTAATTTTTTGTCCTGAGCAATCAAAGTCTCAAGTTTTGATCTAGACATCTTTCTGTTGGACTTAAAAAAATCTTCAGGACTTTGGATCGCTAAAGGCCCATGTAATAAATCAAGGATCTCTTGCGCGGCATCGGGTTTTAAATAGCCTCGATGCTGACTCCAGCGAACCGCAAAGTTTAAACCCATTCCTACAGCTAAACCATGAGCAAGATTATAATAGCTTTCCAAAACATGGCCCAGGCTGTGGCCCAAGTTTAATACCTGTCTTTCTCCAGATTGTTCTAATGGATCTTTTTCGATGACTCGGTACTTTGCTGCGATCACTAGGGGTAAAAGATTCCAAATGGTTTCGAACTGATCAATACCTTCGGATTTCACTTTTTCGTAAAGCTCTCCGCCATCGATCAAAGCCATCTTAAAAAGTTCACCGACCGCGGACTGCATTTGGGCCTTCGGAAGACTACTTAACAGGTCCTTTACAATCACCACGGACTTTGCCGAATGAAAACTTCCGATCTGATTTTTAATGGCGCCCATATTTAGAGCAGTTTTTCCACCATGTGCAGAATCCATTGCAGCTAAAAAAGTTGTTGGGACTTGAATCAGCGGAACTCCCCGCTTGTAAATACTTGCGATAAAACCTGCAAAGTCCCCAACGGTTCCGCCGCCCACGGCGACTATGCACATACTCTTTGGAGAAACCGCGCCCAGAACCTTCATCATTTTTCGCAAGTGACTGGGAAGGTCTTCAATATTTTTTAGTTTTTCTCCAGCCGTGACAGGATAAACAAAACGAAATTCTTTAAGCCAACTTTTCACTTCAAGATTAGAGGCCATTTTTTTGTCGTAAACGACCAAAAAAACTTCAGGCGTAAAGCCCAAGGGCTGAGCCAGACGCTTTGGTCCGGGCAGCTTATGAAGAAGTGAAACTTCAGTACTTTGGGATTTAATTTCTAACTGAGCCACCGAAACTCCAGAAGGTTAGAAGACTTGGGCTCTGTCCAAAAATAACTTGGAAAGAGCCTACTTTAGCTTAGGGTCTAAAGCGTCCCGAAGTCCATCTCCTAACAAATTAAAACACAAAACGATAGTCAAAATACAAAGGCCTGGAAGAGTAACGAGCCACCAGGCCGATTCGATATAGGGCCTTGCATCGGAGAGCATGACTCCCCACTCCGGTGTCGGCGCTTGTGCCCCGAGCCCCAAAAAACCCAAAGCCGCAGCATTTAAGATGGCATCACTAAACCCAAGAGTCGCCTGAACGATAATTGGCGCCATGCAATTTGGAAGAATTTGCACCAAAGCTAATCTCAAATCCTGGGCGCCAAAGCTTCGAGAAGCCATGACGTATGACTTTTCACGCTCGGAAATCACCGCACCGCGAACGATCCGAATAAAACCCGGCAATGCGACCAGACTGACCGCAAGAATTGCATTCATTAAACTGGGGCCTAAGATGGCGACAACAACAATCGCCAGAAGCATCGAGGGCAAGGACATCAAAATATCCACAAACCTCATGATGACGGCTTCAATCCAGCCACGCCAAAAACCTGCAATCAGTCCCAAGCTAATTCCAAGAGTTGAGGATATTAAAACCGCAAGCAATCCAATTCCTAAAGAAATTCTTGCCCCAAAAATAAGGCGGCTTAATAAATCTCGGCCCAAATCATCAGTGCCAAGAAAAAATGATGAGTCCCCTCCAGAAAACCACATCGGAGGCAATGCGACCTGCCCCTCATGAACAAGCCGGGGGTCATAAGGTGCAATCCAAGGAGCAAATAAAGAGATGAAGGCAAAGCCAAATAAAAGGAAGAGACAAAAGAGACTTCCGCGGTTTTTTTTAAGAGAAGACCAAAGAGATCGCGAGTTGGTGGTCTTAAGCATTTCCGCGCCCTCTGAGGTGAGGATTTGCCCACATGTAGATCAAATCAACGACTAAGTTGACAAAAATAATCAAGATCGCAATCAGTAAGATTCCGCCTTGGATGACGGGGTAATCCCGAGACGTCACACTGCTGACGATCCATCTTCCAATCCCAGGCCAAGAAAAAATAGTCTCGGTTAAAATCGCACCCGTCAGTAATGAGCCTGTCATCAAACCAATCATCGTTACAATTGGAATTAAGGCATTTCTAAGAGCATGAACTCCAATGACTTGGTAAAAACTTAAACCTTTGGCTTTCGCAGTGCGAATATAATCCTCGCGCAAAACTTCAAGCAAACTTGATCTCGTCATCCGAGCGATGGCCGCCAAGGGAATCGTTCCAAGGGCCACTGCGGGAAGAAGAATATGTCGAAAGGCTTCCTTAAAGGCGTCCCAAGGCTGATCACTTTTCCAAACATCAATAAACATAAAACCTGTGATGGGTTCGATATCAAAAAAGGCCGACATGCGCCCGGACACAGGGGTCCAACCAAGACCCACAGAAAATGTCAGGATTAAGATCATGCCCCACCAAAAAATGGGCATGGAGTAACCCACCAAGGCGCCACCCATTAAAAAATAATCCCAAAATCCACTGCGCTTCAAAGCCGCCCAAATGCCAAGAGGCAGACCAATAAAAACCGCAAAGATCATTGCGAATAAGCTTAACTCCAGAGTCGCTGGAAAGCGGTCTTTAAATTCATCCCACACCGGGCGCCTAGAGATAATTGAAGTGCCAAGGTCACCCTGTGCGGCATTCTTAATAAAACGCCAATACTGGTGGGTCAGAGGTTGATCAAGGCCCAAGTTAGCCCTCATCTCGGCAACAAGTTCGGGACTGGCTCCCCGCTCTCCAATTAAAATTAAGACCGGATCACCGGGAACAAGGCGAATCAAAAAAAATGCAATCACACTGAGGCCTAAAAGTGTGGGAAGGCTTGAGAGCGTCCGGCGCAAAACCTCTAAAAGCATTTACTTTAGATCCAGATAATAAAAACTTTCCGTCCCAAAAGGGCTGATTTTGTAGTTTTGAACTGTGTCTGACATTGCACGAAAAACTTTTGCGTGAGCCAAGGTCACCCAAGGGGCCTGTTGTTTGAAAACATCTTGAGCCTTTAAATAAAGCTCGGCTCTTTTTTTGACATCAGTGACTTGCTTCGCCTGAATAATTAAGCGATCAAATTCTTTGTTGCACCATCGAGCCACATTACTACCCGACTGAACAGCCACACAGCCCAACAAGACGTTCAAGAAGTTATCGGGATCTCCGTTGTCCCCGGTCCAACCCAGCTGAATCATCTGGTGCTCACCTTTTCGTGATTTTTCGAGGTAAGTTGGCCAATCGTAAGTCACCAGTTTGGCGCGGATGCCAATTTTTAATAAATCCGCCTGCATCAGCTCGCCCATTTTTTTCCCACTCGGGTTATAGGGACGCGACACAGGAAGTGTCCAGATTTCTGTGTCGAAACCATCTTTAAAACCAGCTTCAGCGAGAAGCTTTTTTGCTTTCTCAATATCGTAAGCGTAGTCCTTCGTTTTTAAATTATAAGACCACATGCTTGGAGGAATTGGATTTTTCGCAAGCTCCGCTTGAGCTAGATAAATAGTATCAAGGTAAGAAACACGGTTAAGTGCATGATGAATTGCCTGACGAACCTTCAAATTATTTAAAGGTGGCTTTTCTACGTTTAAGGCCAGGTAACCCACATTCAAACCGGCTTGTTCCATCACAAGAATCTTTTTATTCGCCTTCATTGTCTTAAGGTCATTCGGAGAAGGCTCAGCGATCAAGTGACACTCGCCCGCGCGAAGTTTTTGCGTTCGCACACTCGGATCCACCACGATGCTAAAGACGATGCGATCAATCTTCGCCGCCCCTTGGTAATACTTTGGGTGTGATTCGTAGCGAATGGAATTATCCTTCACATATCGAGTTAAAACAAAAGGCCCCGTGCCTACGGGATCAAGATCTATTTTTTCAGGAGTCTTTTTAGCTAGAAGCTGCTGGCCATATTCCGCAGAAAGAAGGCTCGCAAAATCCATCGCAAGGTTTGCTAAAAAAGGAGCTTCTTTTTGACTAAGCTCGAAGCGAACGGTGTGTGAATCCACTTTGCTGATATTTTTAATCAGCTTACCCATATCCATCGAGTTAAAATACTCGTAATTGCCGCCGTTAACTTTATGAAAGCTGTGATCTTTTAAGCGCATCCGATCAAAGGTAAACAAAACATCATCTGCATTAAATTCACGCGTTGGTTTAAAATCTTTTGTCGAATGAAACTGAACGCCCTTACGTAATTTAAAAGTAAATTGAAGTCCGTCTTTAGAAACAGACCAAGACTCTGCAAGACCCGGAACAATTTTTGTTCCGCCGTATTCAAATTCGACCAATCGATCATAAAGAATTCTTGAAGTTGCATTGAAGGTCGGTCCATCGGTCCCAAGCTGAGGGTTAAAGGTGCTGGGACTCCCTTCCGAGCAATAAACAAAAGTTTTATTGGCCCAAGCAGGTAGCGCGAGCAACAATCCAAAAAGCAGGACAAGTAAAGGTCTAAGTTTCATAATTCCCCCAAGAAAATCTATCCTTTAGCTGTAGCCCACAAGAAGACGAGATTCAACAAAGCCTATACCTAAAAACCCGGTTTCTTTCCTCATAGGTTCCAGGTCCCAAGTGGTAGCGTCACTGCATCATTCCACAGACAACCGGCTGGCTATGACACTCCATCGCTACCACTTGGGACCTGGAACCAAATTTCCGGTTATCACTTTCATCTGCTGGGGACTAGGCACTGTTAGGCAAAACTAGCCTGGCACCTAACGCTCGTACCAACTAATTCAGTTCTAGATCAGATAATTGGATCTGGCGTTTATTTCCATTGATTTCATACTCCAAACGAAGTGTATTCGCGGTTTTCCAAATCTTTGGATCCTCAGAGTAAAGGACCAGCCATTTACGTAGAAACATATTTGCAGGCACTCGTAAATTTCCTCCAAGAATGTGGGTAGATGGAAACAATGTGCTGCGCAGATAGAGTTCTTGACCTTCCTTTTTTAGCCCCTCGGCTTTGTTGACGGCGCTTTTGAAGCCTTCGATTGAAACGGCAGTTCCTGCAATCCCGAATGCAGATAAGCCAGCTGTTTGGACAGAGCGATCACCTGAGATTGACATTGCGGCCCCGGCCACAAGGACGGTTCCCCAGAATAAGTCGCGATTATGCTTCTTCATTGAGAGCTCGTATTCAATTGCCTCGGCCCAACTTGCTAAATCTGGCCCAGAGACAATCTGAATTTTTCTATCCATGTCCGAACCAGTTGTGATGAACATCTTGTCGAGGTTAACCCACTCATCACTTACGTTTTCAAGGGCGAACTGGAGGTATCGGTAGTTACGAGTAGAAAGTTCGGAACTTGAAGATGCTGAAACCCGAATTCCATCAGCCGACTGTTTTTTGGAATTGCCTATGACTTTTCCGTCTTCGACAAATTTTCCGTAGGACGCTCCGGATTGGTGGACCGAAGCACAAGAAGTCAGTAGTAAAAAAGCAATTGGAATGATGGATATAGCTGAATGCATTTAATTCTCCTGTAATCGACAGATCGCAGTTTTGAGTTCGATTTAAGAGTACATGGGTGCATTGCGGATAACAACTACAGTTTGCCACCAGAACCCGTAAAGCTAAGTGCCCTTCGTATTTTTACTTTGGAACAATGGATGTCAGGACATCTGGGCCCTTGGATGTAATTAAGATATCATCCTCTAAGCGAATGCCGCCAAAGTTCTTCCACTTTTCTGCTTCAGACCAATTGATATGATGACGGTATTTTTCACGGATTGCAGGATCTTCGATAAAGGCCCGAGGGAAATAACAGCCAGGTTCGACGGTCACACAGAAGCCTTCTTCAAGTTTTAGATCTACGCGTAAATTTGCTCCAGCATAACTTTTAGGAGTTTTATTTTCAATCACGCCAGTGTCTCTGACTTTTAGACCGACCAGGTGCCCGACTCCGTGGGGGTAGAACACTGAAATAGCTCCGCTTTCAAGGACCTCAGAAACTGATGTTTTAAAAAATCCAAAATCTGAAAGTCCTTCGGCAATAATTTCTGCCGTTAACAGATGAACATCTTTCCAATGATTTCCAATTCGGCATTGATCAATGGCCAGAAGCTGGGCCGTTAAGACGATATCGTAGATATCTTGCTGCCTGGATGAAAATTGTCCACTGACGGGAAACATACGGGTGATATCGACGCAGTAATCTTGAATGTCAGCGCCTGCATCAACTAATACCAAGTCCCCGGATTTTAGTTTTTGTGCACTCGGTACGGCGTGCAGGATCGCTGCATTTTCACCAGTTCCCACAATGCTTCCATATGGCATTTTTTCGGCGCCCGCCTGAAGAACGGCGTTTTCATAAACCAACTGCAGCGCTCTTTCACTAACTCCGGGGGCGACAGCCAGCGCAAGGGCTTCGTATCCTTTGTTAGCAAGGCTCGCAATGTGGCGGATTTGTTTTACTTCAGCGGCATCTTTTTTGCGGCGAACTTGATCCAGCAAAATATGGAAAAAAAAGGCTCGTTCTTTTTGCCCTTCTGTCTCAGCGCCAGGCAAAAGCCCCAGGCTTGTGATGACAGAAAATTGCTTTTTAAGATTATCAAAATCAATCAAAGACTTTTCAGAAAAGAAATTCCACTGCTCCCCTTCCCAGACGATTTCCGTGGAGGTCAAATTTCTTTGAAATTCCCCGTGGATTTCATTTTTTGAAATAACAAAAACTCCGCCAGGCCTCCGGTGCCCGGTCAGCCAAAAATACAAAGGATGGGGCAAAAAA
>CAYMDP010000023.1:0-46810 GCA_964389375.1 uncultured Pseudobdellovibrionaceae bacterium
CTAATAGACACATAAGTTTTTGATTTTTGTTCTAAAGTGAAACGGTCTTTAGTCCGATATATTTGATGACTCTAAATAGGGTGGTCTACATGTCAGAACGACTTAGTATTTTGAGATTGATCACAAAGATCCAGTTCATCGTAGGTCTAATTTCTTTCGTAATTTCTCCATCGATTGCAGCCCAGAATGCGGAATACAATCGGTGCCTTGAGGAGTTGAAGTCCTACTGCAAAACAACACTCGAAGCCAACGGCGTCGATCCAGTATGCTATATGTCAAATCTTCCAAGATGTGAGGAAATGAATCGAACGCATCACCCGAATCAACCAGCCGGTGGTGGTACAAGCGTTCGAAATAGTTCACCAGCCGACGGAGCCGAGCGGTGCCCTGGTGGACGGGTAAATTTACTTAATAATACCTGTGAAGCGACTAATTCAGGGGGTTTGAATCTTGGCCGCGAGTGCATAGAAGAAGATGTTAATGGAAACTGCTTAAGGTATGCGGGAAGTGAAACGCTTCCCGGGCCTTCGGAGCCACCGGGGGGCGACGGTACCGAACCAACTGCAAATGTCGACCCAGAGCCTCCGAATAGTAATAAATCTCCGACAGCAACTACAGCTACCACAGCAGGCCCGACATGTGCGGCGGCTTACAAAGAGGCGAATACTTGTTGTGGAAAGAATCCAGAGACTTGTGTACTTGGGGAATTTGGTGCGGGAGTTGCGCCGGCGGTTATAGCTCTGATTCAAGGCGTGTCGACAATGCAGGGGATGAAAGAGGCCTGCGGGGCGATGTCTACAGCAGGTTACTTCGGCGGAGGCTTAAATGCGGCGACTGCGGCCAAATGTAATTCGACTCGTAACGAATGTAGTTCAATTTGCTCTGCAGAGCTTGCGGCGAACCCAAATTCGGTAAAGTTAAAAGAATATATCAAAACTTGCGATGAAGATTTTAAAAACAAGGCGATTGCGATGTCAGCTCAAGTGCTGCCCATGGCCGCTGCAGTTAAGGCAGCAGAGATGTGTAAAGATATGGTCGCGGCACAAGACAATTTCACAAACGACAAGCTTCCCGAAACTAATGTGGATTGTAGCAATCCGGTGTACGCAAGCAGCCCTAGTTGTGATCGCTGTAAAGGACCGAACGCTCAATATGATCCGCTTTGTCGGACCGCTCAAAAGCCGCTTGCGACCGGCCTTACAGGTTCAGGCTCTGCTAGTCCTATGGGAACGGCTGGGGCCACAGATGTCGGGGCTGATCCTTATGACTCTAGCGACCAAGCAAACTATGGCGGTGGTGCCGTAGAGGCAGCTAGTGCCAAAGCAATAGGTGGCGGAAGTGGCGGCGGTGCCTTCGGTGGTGGAAGTGCGGCAGCTGGAAGCGGCGATGGTGGTGGCGGAGGCGGTGCTGGCGCGGGCCATGACACTGACGTTCTTCGTGGCGAGCGCGGCGGCGGCGGTTATGCTTCCGCTATGGGATATAACTCTGGCGGTGGTTTTTCTGGCTACGGTACTGGAGCCAACGGCGACCGAAAAGATCCAAAGTTTGATTTAAAAGCATTTTTACCCGGCGGAAAAAAAGATCCCCGTCGTAATGTTGCTGGGATGGGTGGGGCAGCTTTAGCTCCTGATATTGGCCCGGCTTCGGGAAATATCTTTTTTAGAATTTCGACTCGAGTGAAAAATCTTTGCTCGAAAAACCGAATGATGGATTGCCGGTAAAAAAACTAAGGCTTTAATTTTTGGAGTTTTAAATTATCTATGATGAACTTTAAAAAAACACTCGCTCTTTTCAGTTTCACCAGCGTGGTGCTTGGCTCGACCTTAGCATTTGCTCAAAGTGGTGTGAACGAAACTCGAAACAACGACAAAAACATGAAGGCCCCACAAGGGACGACGATCAACCAAGGCGCGCGCTCTGGAAATAACAGCCAGTGGATCGGTGTTGCCGCAAACGCAGTCGTTGCCGGATACAATTGGTCAAAATTTTATGCCACCTGTAGCGCAAGTGGAGGCTGTAATTACTGGTATGCCGCAATGGCTACGATGTCGACTATGCAGGCCCTTGCAGATCGAAGTGCTGCGGGGCAATCCATGAATGTAGCTGATTCAAGTTGGGCTCCTGAGGACTATGCTTTCGGACAAGAGGGTTTTCCAGAATCACTTTCTGATGTTGAGTTTGATAAAGGGACGGGGCTTGACGGCCTCAACGGCAGCCTACAGCAGTACCAAGCAAACATGAAAGGGCTTGGCGATTCAGGCGCATCTATTAACGAAAAGGGATTAAGCATCGGAGAAAAGACAATCCCTTTTGACCAACTTAATTCAAAAGCGGGGATGATGGCCGCAGGTGCTACAGATGCTGAAGCCCAATCCCTAATTGATTTTGCAAAAAAAACTAGCGATGCCTTTGCCTCAAAGCTTGGTGACACGGGTCCAAATGTTGTTTCGATGGGTGTTAACTCCGGACCAGGCGGAGCTCGAGGGCCGGCCTCTAGTTCTGACGACGGAATGGAAGACTACTTCGCCGCACTTAAGCGCCAGATGCTTGGCCCCGAACAGCGCAAACAAATTATCGCCGGGAAAAGCATTAGCCTTGGCAACGAATCCATCGGCGTCAAAGGCGACAATATCTTCGATATGATCCAACGTCGCTACCAAGTTAAAAAGCGCTCGGACATCTTCGTTAAAAAATAATCGAATCCCGCCAGATTTAAAGAATTAATTTAAAAGATTGTGTTCCTGAGGCTTTGGCTGAGGGGCCAAGAACAAGGCCTTCAAGTTGGCTTCCTTTTTCGACCTGGGAGCTGGGGCCAAGCACAGCAAATTGCTTTATACGCGCACTGGGATCGATTTGCGCGCCTCTGCCGATTAGGCCTTTGCTTGGCAGAACCTCTTTATCTTTAAGGTGCTGAAAGCTAAAAACGCCGCCAACTTTATAATTGTCCCAACCGGATTGAAACTGACTTAAGATCTTGTGTAAAGTCTCAGAAAGAGCTCCGGGCGCAGTTAGTAAATCCAAGCAACTTTTGGTGGCGTCTAAATAATCTTTCTCATTGCCGGTTTCGAACCATTTTACCGAAGGATCGATAAAGGCAGAGACTTTTTCTCCACGGGCAATCGCTGAAACTAAAACATCATAAAAAATATTCGAGGCCCCTTCGGGAATTTGGCTAAAGATCTCATCCTTAAATGCAAGCACACCAATATAATGATAGGGCTTTAGGCCGTCTGCGGGCTTTGACTTTCCGAAACCCTTCACTTCATTTTTCTCGTTGACCCAGACAGCCGGAATTTCAGTTCCGGCTTTTGGATGCGGGCAAAGCCAGATGCTAGCCAGCGCCCCAGATTTTTTGTGATGCTCGACAAACTTTTTTGGATCATCCAAAGACCAAGGGATTATAACCGAATCCCCATTCGCGACTAAAAAATCACTATCACCTTTTAAAAACTTTCCTGCCTCGCGAATGCCGCCGGCACTATCTAAGATCTTTGGCTGCTCGGAAGAAAATTTTAAATCATACCGACCATTCACTAAAAGTTTTGCGGTGGACTCAATCTTTTCTGGAAGATGGTGAGTGTTAACGACTAAGCGGTCCAGCCCGATTTGTTCAAGAATAAATAAAGAATAAGCCATCATCGGAATATTTAAAAATGGAATAGAGGGCTTCGGCAGAGTCAGGGTATGGGGCTTTAGCCGCTCGCCAATACCTGCGGCTAAAATTAAAGCCTTCATGACTCGGCAAACTTTCGAGTTAAAGGCTCACAAGCTTTTAAAATATCACGAAAATCTTTATACTTAGGAAAAACTTCGAGCTTATCAATCACAAGTTTTAAAGTGGGCTGCAGATATTTTAAATACCGTTGATCCCCGCGTTGATTATAAAAACTCGAAAAACTTCCGCAGGCCTTAAAACAACGCTGAAGAATTTGTACATCCATAATGTGCTGAAAGTGAGCCAGATCGAAATCTTTAGGCAAATAGGGTCCAGCCTGCTTTAGATAGTAATTTAAAATATCTTGTTTGGTCTCGGCGTTTAACTTCACATATGAATCATAAAGCAAACTGACCAAGTCATACTGAATCGGCCCCATGCGGGCATCCTGAAAATCAATCACATAAACTTTGCCCAGCTTAATCATCAAATTTCGCGAATGATAATCTCGGTGGGCAATCCACTTGGGCTCACGATCAAGATTTTCGCAGATCTCTAAAAAAATTTGATCTAAGCTATTGTTCTCGCTTGGAGACAATTTTTGTTCGCAAAGTTTTTCGATCAAATGCTCTCGGCCGTAGTTCATTTCCCAAAGTAATTTTTTTGTATCAAAGGAAATTCCAAAGGCAGTGCAATCTCCACCCTTTTTGGTGGCAACAAAATGCATTTTAATAAGTTCATCAATAGCCTGATAATAATAAGGCAGACAAAGCTGCTGATTTTGATTTTCCCAAAATTTACGTTCAAGAGTTAAGTCGCCTAAATCCTCTAACAAGACCATGCCTAGCTGAGGGGATACCTTTACGACCTTAGGCACTCTTGAGCCACTAGCCTGAAAATGTCGATGAACACTTAAAAAGGGATAGTTCTCTTCGCTTTCAAAGGGCTCCCAACACATCAAAACCCAAGAATCACTATCTTTAACAATTCGATAATACTTTCGCGTGCTCGCATCCCCGGCAAGAGGAAGGATTTCAAATGAAGAAGAGCCAAGACCCTGCTCAACAAACGAAAGAAGAGAAACATTATCAGAAACATTCAAGATGCTATCAGCCATCTCTAAATCCTGTCAGAGCCAAGCCATAAAAGCAATCCTCTTTGCGCCTAATCTTTAGAGCGGTTCTTAGCCCATCATAGTGGACAAGAGGGGAGGATTTACTTCCGTAAACCGAAAATACTTGATCACCCAATGGACAAGACCAAATTCGAAGAACTCCTGGCTTCATCAACTTTCCAAAGTGAACACAAAAAAATTATGCCTGCGCGAAGAAGACGCAACAAAAAGATCTTTTCAGATCAGTTTTTTCCATTTTAATAAGTGTCCGCCGAAGACTAGTTCCGCAGGGCGGCCCAAAGATTGACCAGGCTATCAAAAAAAGAAGTCCTACGGGCCGACCGAGGATGTTCGACGGCTGAGGCGGAGCACTTATTAAAATGGAAAAAGCTGATCTGAAAAGAGGGAAGTCCAAACCCAACAAAGCATCAACTCCCCATTTCCCAAAGTGAGGCCCTGCATATTTGTTGCGGTGACGAAGACGCGATTGAGGAAACTTAGCTGACAATTCCATTCAATTTTAGAAAATCTCCGCCGAAGACTAGTTTCGCAGGGCGGCCCAAAGACAAACCTGGTAATTAAGTTCAACCCAAAGGGCCGACCGAGAATGTTCGAAGGCTGAGGCGGAGCATTTTCTAAAATTGAATGGAATTGTCAGCTAAGAAAGGAAATCTAGCGGACGGGAGTCAAAGTAAGGCTTTGCAAAAAGAACTTCATGACGCCCATTTCTTTATATTCTTTAAAACTGCGATCCATCTTTAAAAATGCGGTGGCGACTCTTCGTAAAAGTCTGCCATCAATCAAAGTTTTCTGTCTTAAATCAGAGTAAGAAAAAACAGTCCCACAAATAATCTGAGGCGCCTCAAGTCTGGATGAAAAAGGCATATCCAAGTAAGCCTGCAAAGCCTTTTGCTCTTTTGGGTCCAGCTCACAAATTTCTGAGATAAAAACCGTCATGCCCCGAAGGTTAGCAATTTCCTCTGAGTTTTCTCGGGTCGCATCACTTAATTCGTCAAAGTGTACAAAAGCAAAGCGCTCGGAGTTGTCATGAATCTCGAGGGCCATCTTAGAGATGTCCGAATAACTTTGAGCTTCAATAAGGATAGGAATCTGAAATGAATGTCGTTTCGGCGACTGAAATGAAGTCGATATAGAATCCATATTCCGCAGTCTTGCTTTAGAGCGAATGGGGATGACGTTCTCTAATCGGCTTTGTACCAAAAGCCTTTCGTGTAGGATCTCAAGGTCCTCGGACTGAGAAATTCCGGATAAGAAGGGGGCAAGCACGGAATCTAAGATCTCAGAAAGCTCTTGTCGCTCTCTTGGAGTAAGGCAGCGTGACTCGATGACCTGAATCTTTGCAGAGGTCTCGTCGGCACCCAGTGTATGAAACCAAGCATTTTGATCGGTATAATGAAAACCATCCCAGGCCCCAATTAAAGTGCAGCCAAAGCGATTGTTGATAATTTGGTGGATTTTGCTCCAAACTCTTTTCCACCTAAAATCTGGAGTGGATTCACCCCAGTGGCCATTTGTACCCATGCTTCGTATTTCCTCTTCTTAATGGGCTCCATTCGCAAGACCCATGCCGAAGCGGAAGCGGGACTAAAAATCAGAAATATCTTTCTCGTCCGAATAAAAACAGCAACTTCAGATTGTCGGACGCCACACGCAACATATTGTATTTATTGACTATTTTTTGGTGGCGGGCTTAATGTCGGACATTTCTTTGGGTCTTTGTATGACAAGGCTAAGCAAGCTGGCCTAAAAAATCAAAAGGCCCTAGCTTTCGCCAAGGCCTTCAGTTTTTTAATCACTCGAGAAATAATTTCTAGAGCAATTACTTCAACATTTTACGTTTATCGAGCCCGTACTTCTCAACTTTCATAATCAAACCCGCACGGCTAATGCCCAACTCTTTGGCAAGCTTGGACTTATTCCATCCTGTGCGACGAAGACCCTCGCGGATCATCTCGCGCTCTAGCTCTTCAAGGGCGTCCTTCAATTTGCCATGCACACGTGCGCCTTGAACTTTTCCCTTATCCCCAAGCTCGAGGATTTTTGGAGAAAGCATATCGCCCGTGATCTTGGATTCAACACCAGCCAACACGATTAAGCGCTCCATTTCGTTTTGAAGCTCTCGCACGTTTCCAGGCCAAGCGTAATCGTAAAGCTTTTCAAGAGCCCGCTTGGTTAAAGTCTTTTTGACCCCTGGGATATTTCCCTGGGCCTTATTTAAAAAGAACTCTGCAAGCAAAGGAATATCTTCTTTTCGTTCGCGAAGGGGAGGAACACGAATATTGATCACGTTTAGACGGTAATACAAATCTTCTCTAAAAGTTCCGGCTTCAACCATGTCTTTTAAATTTTGATTTGTTGCCGCAATAATTCGGGCATCAATTTTTCGAGTTTCGGTCGCTCCGACTGGAGTAAAAGTTCCTTCTTGAAGAACTCGAAGAAGTTTAACTTGCATGGTCGGAGAAGTATCGCCGATCTCATCCAGGAAAAAAGTCCCTTTATCAGCCATTTCAAAAAGGCCTTTTTTATCCCGGATGGCTCCAGTAAAGGATCCCTTTACGTGACCAAATAATTCCGACTCTAAAAGGTTGTCGTTAAAGGCCGAGCAGTTTTGAATAATAAAAGCTTTTTCTTTGCGGTTCGAGTTGTAGTGAATCGCTTTTGCGATCAACTCTTTACCAGTTCCATTTTCACCTTGAATTAAAACTGTGCTATCGGCTGTTTTAATTTTATCAAGAAGACTGTAAAGACTTTGCATCGGCTTAGATTTTCCGATCATGTTGTCGTATTTATAGCGGCTACCAAGCTCTTTATTTAATTCTTTAATTCGGTTTTCTCGAGTTGTGATTTCAAGGTGAAGGGTCACAACTTCTTGGGCCACAAGCTCAACAAGCTCGATAAAATGATCGCGCTCTTGATCATCCACATACTTAATTCGAGAAACCGCACCTTCGATCGCATCCGTTGAGGCGCCAAAGATGGCTAGACGCTCGCGCACTTCTTGAAGGCGCTGAGCATTGTTGGCATCTTTTAAAAAGCCCATGGCTACAACGGTCCCCATAAAATCGTTGTCGATAATAATAGGAACGATTGCGATATCAAAACCCGCCGTATCCCACTTGCGAACACTAAAGCGATTTTGTGATCCTTTTAGATCTTCCATGGCCTTTTGAATGGTCTCAGCCAAATTGTCTAAGACAGAATCTTTTGTAAGATAAGTTGCAACAGCGGGATTGGTAAATTTATTTGGTGAGCTAAAGTCTGTCCCCCGAAGGTGACCACGCTCATCGGTAAAGACAAGGTCGATATTCCACCAAGAACTTAAAATTTCTTTTAACTTCCGGATCACATGAATATGTTCGAATTCATCCCAATTGATCATTCAAAACCCCTTTTCCTATAAGCCTTTGCCAAACTCTTTGACACTTCCTTATCGTCAATTCTTTGGACGACTTTAGGACAAAGTGACTCATCTGAAGTGTATAGTCTTCGAAAGTTTTTTAAAAATATCCGCGCTAAGTGCTCGATACAGAAGCCGAATCTCAATCTAAGACGCGGCTTTAAAAGCGTAAAGATTCTTTACATCCTAGCCTGAAGTTGGTGAAACCTGAAGTACTCCCCTTTAAGATTTAGCAGCTCGGGGTGAGAGCCTTGCTCGACGACCTCTCCATTCTTCAGGACTAAGATCCTGTTGGCCTTAGCAATGGTCGAAAGTCTGTGTGCGATAACTAAAGCGGTTCGGCCCTCTACTAAAGAGTCTAGGCCCATCTGGACTTCTTTTTCACTTTCCGAATCTAGAGCACTGGTGGCTTCGTCCATAATAAGGATCGGAGCATCTTTAAAGATGGCGCGTGCAATACTGATTCTTTGCTTCTCTCCGCCTGACAAAAGGCTTCCAAGTTCGCCGACACGGCTTTCGTAGCTTTGAGGAGTCTTCAGAATAAAATCATGAGCGTTAGCGAGTTGGGCTGCCGACTGAACGCCTTCGATCGGTTTTGAGAAATCGCCAGAGTGAATATTCATTTCGATGCTGTCGCCAAACAAAAACACATCCTGGCTGACTAGGGCAATATGAGCCCTTAGATCCTTAAGCTGCATTTGGTGAATGGGAACTCCACCAATCAGAATCTCGCCGGATGAAGGATCAAAAAATCGTCCCATAAGATTTGCTAGCGTAGATTTGCCGCCTCCGCTGGCACCGACAAGTGCTATCACTTCACCTCGTTTAATTTCAAGGTTCAGGTTTTTTAAAATGACCCGGTCTCCGTAAGAGAAGGACACGTTTTTAAATTCGATCTTATCCCACTGGCTTGGAAAACTTTTTGGAACAGCAGGCTCAGGCAATACAGAGGTCGAATCTAAAATTTCGTGAAGTCTTTCTAAGGCCACTGCAGCTTGCTGAATTAAAATAAATCCACCTTGAATTTTTTTAATTGCATCCTGAAGAATTGTGATCGCCAACATAAATCCTAAAAACTCTGCAACGGTCAGTTTGCCGTCTAGGATCTGATGACCAAAATAGACCAAGATTGCAGAAATCGTAAATCCAGCAAGACTTTCGCTAATGGGACCCGCGGCTTCTTCGCGGCTTAGGATTTTTCTTTTGGTTCTTAAAAATTCCCCAGCCCTTAAGTCAAAGCGTTTGCGCATTTCGTCTTGTAGATTAAAAGACTGAACAATGCGGGTTCCGTCTAAGCTTTCTTTAAGGATCTTGGCTAGATCCTCCATGGACTCTTGGTTCATGCGGCCGTATTTTCTTAATGACCGAGCCAGATTTCGAAACACGCCAGTGATGATGGGTAGTGCCAGCAGAATAAAAAGTGTAAGTCGCCAATCCAAATACAAAAGGTAGCCAAAAGACAAAACAGCAGCAAAGGGCTCGCGAACAAGATCAGCAACTTTTTGAAATCCCGTTTGAATAATCCCAATATCATTTAACATGCGGCTAATCAGTCCACCCGAACCGCGAACGAAGCTATGAAAAAAACTAAGATTTAAAGACAGGTATTTATCCATCAAACGCCTGCGCATATTGATCGCAATTTTTTCTGCGATAAAAAGCATTCCGAACATATGAAAATAACGGGCAATACTCATTAAAACTAAAGCTCCGGCCATCGCGATAGGAATCTGCCAGGTTAAGCTTTCATCCTTTCGCTCCCAAGCTTGTTGAAGCTCGGTCAAAAGAGGAGGGGCTGCCGACTTAAACAAACTCACCAAAAAGCCCAACAAGACAATAAGGATCAGCTGTTTATAATGGGGTTTAATTTCTGGCCAAAGTTTTTTAATTGCAAAAATCATTGAGGTCTTGCGTCCTTTTCTGTGGGTCCGGGGCGGGCAAAGGTGTTTGCCTTCGGAGTCAGCGACTCAATATATTCTTTAAGATAATGTCCGGTCAGACTTTTTTTCGAGGCCATAATATCATCCGGAGTTCCAACGGCGACAAGTTTTCCTCCGCGCTCTCCGGCTTCGGGACCCATATCAATCAAGTAGTCCGAGTTTCTGATAATTTCTAAGTTATGCTCAATCAACAAGACGCTAGCCCCGGCATCGACTAACTTATTTAAGACCTTTAGTAAAAGATGTACCTCTCTGAAGTGAAGACCAGTCGTGGGTTCGTCCAAAATATATAAAGTGCCTCTTTGTTCAGGTACGGTCAGTTCTCTTGCAACCTTTAGGCGCTGAGACTCGCCACCACTTAAAGAGTTCGCACTTTGTCCAAGGCGCACATATTCAAGGCCAACTTCTTTTAAAAGGCTTAAGGGTCTACGAATATTTGGATACTGGACGAAAAAATCCATAGCCTCTGAAACCGTCATATTTAAAATTTCGGCCAGATTTTTTTGTTTGTACTCGATTTCAAGAACTTCAGGACGGTAGCGTTTTCCTTCGCAGGCATCGCACTTAATTTCGATATCGTCCATAAACATCATATCGACCATTTCATAGCCAAGACCTTTACAGACCGGGCATCTTCCGCCATCGACGTTTAAACTAAATGTCCCTGGAGTATAACCGCGACTTCGGGCCTCGCTACTGCTGGCCATGATTGCCCGAATCGCATCAAAGATTTTAAGATAAGTGACCGGACTACTGCGCGCAGTTTTCCCGATTCGTGATTGATCGATAAAGATTAAATTTTTAACATGTTGAAGACCTTGGATGTCTTCGTACGCTTCACCCTGTATGTACTCTAAATCCAAGTGTCTCGCGATGGCAGGATAAAGAGTCTGTCCAATTAAGGTGGATTTTCCAGAGCCACTGACGCCGGTGACAGTAACCAATCGATTTAAAGGAATCTGCACATCAACATCTTTTAAGTTGTGTCCGCTACAGCCCGCCATCTCGAGGACGAATTTGTATTTGTTAATATCCACTGGGCGCGGAGTTCGCGGCGGCTGCCAGTTTGAACTCGGAACCAAGTACGGAAGAGTATTCGAAACCGTGGATTCAAAAAATTCTTTCTGAGTTCCGGTAAAAATCACCTCTCCACCGTGTTGACCCGAGCCCGGACCCATTTCAATCACATGAGAGCTTGATTTTATCACATCATAGTCGTGTTCAACGACGACAAGAGTATTTCCAAGGTCCCTTAGATTTTTTAAAATCTGAATAAGGCGATGATTGTCTCTTGGATGCAGACCAATGGTGGGCTCGTCCAAAACATAAAGAGTTTGGCTTAAGCCCATTCCAAGTTGATTGGCCAAATTAAGGCGCTGAAATTCTCCGCCGGATAAAGTTCTGGTCGCGCGGTCCACGGACAAGTATCCGACACCCACATCCATTAAAAAGCCAAGGCGTTGACGGACCTGAGATAAGGGCTCTTTACAAACCTGCTGAATGTGTTCTGGTAAATCCAGCTTGGCCATAAATTGCGCCAGATTTTCGATTGTTAGTGCTGAAAGATCAGAGATAGATTTGCCGTTTAATAAAACCTGCTGAGCTTCGGGTCGAAGTCTTGAGCCCTTACAACTTGAACAGACAAAGGCGCTTTTAAAGCGCGAGATAAACACCCGCACATGCATTTTATATTTTTTTGTCTCTAAGTACTCAAAAAGCCCTACCACCCCGTAAAAGCTTTTGTTGCCCTCCCAAATCAGTTTTCTGTGTTTGGGAGGAAGGCTCTTCCAGGGTTTATTTAGATCGATATCATTTTTTTCGCAGAATTTTTTTAACTCTCGTCGGTCATAAGCGGCACTTGGCATTGCAAAAGGAGAAAGGCAGCCTTCGTTTAAGCTTAAATTTGGGTTGGGCACAATTTTAGCTTCGTCGACCCGAAGTTCGTTTCCAAAGCCGTTACAAGTCGGGCAAGCCCCAACGGGACTGTTAAAGCTAAAAAGAGCCGCGGTGATTGGAGGAAAGCTAAATCCACAAACCGTACAGGCATTTTCTTCGGTCAAAAGCAAAGCGCGTCCGTCGACCGTCTGGGCAAAGATTTTGGCCGCAGTTAAGGCTTTGTTGTATTTAATCGAAGCCGAAAAAGCCTGGCTTAAAGAATCTGTCATGCGTCCGCGATCCGTATCCTGAAAAACCATTCGATCGATCACGATGAAGAACTCTTCTTTAGGGGCCCCTTTTTTCCTTATCTCGGCAGAATCAAGTTCAATGATTTCTCCAGAAAGTCCTTCAGAGTATGGCAATATCGTGGAAGCCACAGCCTCAGAGGTCTTGGCCTCTTGAAGAACTTTTTTCGTCGATTTCTTTGCAACTTTTTTCGCAGAGGCCTTTGCCGCCTTCTTTTTAGACGGGACATAAATGCGCAAAAAACCATCTTGAATTAAAGAGGCTAAAAGTTTCTTACCTTCAAGCAAACGATTCTCTGGATAAATCGGACAAAGTATATAACCGCGCTCGCCCGAAAAATGCTGAAGAATCTTTTCAGTTCCGGTCGAGGGGGAGTATTTTTCGAGGCTTAGATGATGTTGAGGGCAATAAGCCTTTCCAGCCTTTTCGAAAAGAAGACGAAGGTAATCGATCAGCTCGGTTGTTGTCCCCACAGTCGAGCGTGAGGATTTCACCGAATTTTTTTGTTCGATCGCAATCGCCGGAGGGACGTTTTCGATATTTTCAAGATCTGGCTTTGGGGCTTTGTTTAAAAACTGACGGCTATAGTTGGAAAGACTTTCGACATAGCGTCTTTGTCCTTCGGCATACAAAGTTTCAAAGGCGAGCGAACTTTTGCCCGAACCGCTGGGTCCACAGACCACAGTAAATGAGCCTAAGGGGATTTCTAGATTAACCCCTTTAAGATTATTTTGCCTAGCGCCGGTCAGGCGAATGGACTTCATTCAGCAAGATCCTCTTTAAAGAAGTCTTGCTCATCTTGAGCTTTGGTTTCGCTGTTGGATTCTTGGGGCTCGGTTCCTTCGATAAAGGCTTGGCGAACAACTTGTTTAGAGCTGGTCGATGGAAGTCTTCCGGTTTCGTTGTCAATATTGACGAATACAATTCCCTCAGGAGCTGGAAAGCTTTTTACGGGAAGGTCTTCATGGGCTTTTTTCATGTACTCAAGCCAAATCGGAAGGGCAGATCGTCCACCCACTTCTCCGCGGCCTAAGCTTCGTTCTTGGTCAAAGCCAACCCAGACGCCGGTTGCAATATCAGGAGTGTAACCCATAAACCATGCATCGTAATAGCCACTGGTCGATCCGGTTTTGCCTGCAGCCGGTCGCCCAAGGGCTCTGGCAGCTCCACCGGTTCCTCCGGGCTCGTCAATCGCGCCTTGAAGCAATGAGGTCACAACGTAAGCTGTTTGTGGTCGAATCAATTGGTCAGGGTTTTCGAAGTACAATAGAGGATTTTTTGCGGTTAAATTTTTTGTCTCAACCTGACCTTCTTCGCGGGGCTCTTCGCTTTCAACTTTGCTCGCTTGAGTCTCTAAAAACTTTAGACGTTTTTCTTCGAAGTCGGTTTCAAGGGCGACAAGCTCATTTTTAAATCTTTCATCAAGGCTCATGGTCCCCATGATTTCTTCGCCGGATTTATCTAATACCTTATGTACGATCACAGGGCGAATGCGTTTTCCCATGCGGCCAAGCTCAGCAAAAGCTTTTGTCATTTCATATAAAGTCACACCACTAGATCCTAGGGCCAAAGTAAAATCCATATTTAAGGGACTTACAATCCCAAGGCGCCGAGCATACTGAGCGGTCCAATCGACTCCAATTTTTTCGATCACTTTAACCGCAGGAATATTTAAGGACCGGATCAAGGCGTTTCGAAATAAAATTTCGCCAGCATATTTTTTAGAATGATTCGCAGGGCGCCAGCGCTTGGTGGCGATTTCTTCTGCATCTTTTCCAGCTTCAGGAGAGCCCTCTTCTTCATAAACAAGTGGGGCATCTAAAATTGGGGTAACAGGAGTATATCCCTTATCAAGGGCCGCCATAAATACGAAGGCCTTAAAAGAAGAGCCGGTCTGGCGAGCGGCCTGAAGGGCGCGGTTAAATTCAGACCGAGCAAAATCATAACCACCAACAAGTGCCAGCACATCTCCATTTTGAATGTCTACCGAAACCAAGGAGCCCTCAACCAGAGGCTCTTGTTCAAGTTCAAGTTGAGCGTATTCATTAAAGTCCGGAAGTTCTTGTAATGCTTTGTTTTTAACTTTTTTTGCTTTGTTTTCTTTTTTCAACCGATCGATGCGCTCACTTTGAAAGTTCTTGGCGAACACTTGAACTTCGATCACATCCCCAGTTTTTAAGGCTTCACTAGGCTTAGAGATTTTCGCGTTATCTGCGCGCAAGTTTGTGTCGGGCTTTCGGGCCCAGGTCATTGAGTCGATATCGATAATACCTTTGGATTCGGCGAAGCGCACGTAGACAAGCCCCATGTTGTCGTCAACTTTTGTTACAACCGCAGGAACATTTTGCCCAAGACTGATAAAGGCCGGAACCGTCGGAAGGGGCTTTCCGTCTTTGTCTTTGCCTGTCAGATTTAAAGGTCCTAAATCATCGATGGTTCCATCGGGATTAATAACTCGAAGAGGAGAGAACTCTTGAAGAAGAGAGTTTCTAGTTTTTAATAGAAACTCTGCGATCTTTTCGGGCTCTTCAATATTTTCTAAAGGCCCGCGATAGCCTTGGCGCTTATCGAGCGCGCGCAACCCAGAGCGAACCTGGTTTTGTGCCTCGATCTGTTTATCGATATCAAGTCCCGTGTAGACACGAAGGCCCTTATCTAAAACAGCGGCTTCTCCAAGCTGGGCCACCAAAAGCTGACGTAAAGATTCCAAAAAGTAAGGCGCCATTTCTCGATAGTTCTGGCGGAGGTAAACTTTTAAGGGCTCATTGATAAAAGCCTGGGCTTCATCACGAGTAATATAGCCTTCATCGGCCATTCTATTCAGAACATAGATTTGTCGCTCTTTTGCGGCACTTGGATTCGAAATCGGGGAATACCGACTTGGAGCCTGTGGAAGTCCGGCAAGCAAAGCCGCTTCAGGAACAGTAATTTCTTTTACGGGTTTTCTAAAATACACCTGAGAAGCCACTTCAACGCCGTAAGCGCCTTGACCAAGATAGATCTGGTTAAAATAAAGCCAAAGGATTTCTTCCTTTGTTAAGTGGGCTTCCATTTTATAAGACAAAAGGGCTTCTTTAATTTTTCTTGTGTATGTCTTTTCTGAACTTAATAAAAGAGAGCGCGCCACCTGTTGAGTGATCGTTGATCCCCCTTGGCCCCTGCGTCCAGTGCGAAGGTTGCTCATCATCGCACGAATGATGGCGATATAGTTTAATCCTCCGTGAGAAAAAAACGAAGAGTCTTCGGCCGAGATAAAAGCTTGAATCAATTTTTCAGGAAAATCTTCGTAGGCCGTCAGTGTTCGTTTTTCGCGATAAAACTCGCCAATCTTTTTTTGATTTCGATCAAAAACTTCTGTGACCAGAAGGGGTTCGTAGTCCGCAGCCGTAATCAAATTTGGCAGTGAGGAAGAAAAACTGATTAAAAGTGCAGCGGCAAAACCACCGGCTAAAAACAAAAGGACAAGAAGGATTGCTAGGATTTTTTTGGGCAACATCAGCAGCGGCTCCTTTGAATTCTGCAGTATAGACCGCAAGGGGTGGTGGCCTCAACAAAAGGACCATGGACAAAGGGCTAAATGCACAGCGTTAAGGGCTGGAATTCCGCCCAAAAGCTTAAAATCGAGGCCGATTTTCCGAAAAGACTAAGATCCCTAAAGCTGGCACCCCGATTGCTGCTTTTAAGGGAGTTCGGCGAGAGCTAAAAATGAGGGGATTTCTAATGCGTAAAACTTTGACAGCTGTCTTCACTTCACTTGTCACCCTGGGTCTTATTGGCTTTAGCATTCCCTCAATGGCTCAGGCCTCCAAGGCAGAAACTGTGAAGACAGAAGCCGAAGGCCGAATGGTTTTGGTGAAGGAAATCTACGAAGCCTGTAAGCGAGGCGCACAAGGTGCACCAGCTAAAGCAGGAAGCGCGGAAAAGGGACCAGATGGAAAACCAGTTACATCTTCTGCGAACTCCGATCAGTTAGCGAAATGTGAAAGGGATTATATCGAGGGTCTTAAAGAGGCGTCTCGCGGCGCTCCAGTTGAAGATTCGTGTAAAAAAGCAGGAGAAGAATTTAGAAAAGCTCAGGGAGTTTTTCGCACGGCCTGCGGAAAAGCAGGTTTAAGCCTTGATATCGGGACCACAGGCTTTGGCTGTTCGACGGCTGCGAACGCATGTAATTTGGGTTGTGAGACGGGAACCTTGGAAGAGGACGAAGAGTTAGAGAGTCTTTGCGAAGCGGAGGAAGACTCCGATTCAAAATTAAGCCCGGACCTCCAAAAACTTATGGCCCAATATAAAACCTGTGCACCCAAGGCCACAGAAGATCTGAAGGATGCTGAAGAAAAATTCGAAAAGAAGAAAGATCGAATTGAAGGCAACCAGGACAAAATTAGGGAAGAAGAGGCCGCTCTCGCCGAGCTTCAACTCAGTGCCCAGGCTGTTATGGCCAAGCTGGATGAAAAAGCGAATACTATCGAAGAAGAACTGAAAGAGAGAACCAGAAAGGCGGAAGAAAAGCTAAGGGCAGAAAAGGGTGCTTTGGCCGAAGCCATCATTAAGCTGGAGAACGCTCGAATGCAGGCCGAGGGCGGAATCCGCGAAGTCGAAATCAAAGAGCAAAATGCGCTGGTCGAAAAAAATAAGATGATCATGGACCTTAAGCAGACCTGTTTAGCTTCAGCCTTAAAGGCCCTCGATGATCGTCGTAAACTTCGGGCCCAACAGCGGGCTACGGCGACCTATTCAGCCGGCGAGATCAAGAATCTTTGGAGTCAGGTAGGGACCAACCTTCTTCAAAAAGACCAGAGGTATGTCGACGGCTTGTCAAAAAGCTGTGAGCAAGGAAAGGCCGTTCAAAATAGCATAAAAATGATTAACGAAATGCACGATGCACGAAAGCTCGGCTTTATCGAAGAAAAGAGAAGACACTTAGCAAACATTCAGCGCGCCGATCGCGAAATTACCAATTTGCAATCGGGACAGCAAAATCAGGCAATCGCAGCTTACCAAACAGAAGTGTCTGATGCGCGGGCCTTTGCGCTGAAACAATGGAATCTTTTAAAGGCTGAGCGCGAAAGAGCGATGATGGCCTTAAATAATCAAGTTGCACAAAAACAAAAAGAAATCCAAATCTTAAGAGCCCGAACAGATGAGATGGGTGGACAGTTCGAAGAAGCTAAACAAATCTACACAATGGCAAGAAAATACGGGAAATCAGGCCGGGCCTCTAAGTCCGGCGACGGCTATGATGTCGCAATCGCGGAACACCAAAATGCGGTCAGTGCAGCCGAAGAGGTTCGGGGCTGTTGTGCAGAAAGCGACTTCAAGAACAAGCCGGGCAATTCGGCATTGTGTACTCAAGCTGAAAATGCCTTAGGCGAGTCCTCTACAAGCGACAGTGATAATGTGAAGATTAAGGGTGGCACTACGAACTAAGGGGCCATCTGAAAAAAACGGTCCTTGTGGGAACTGTGTGATCCTGTAAACCCGTGCATGTTAAGGTGGGTCGCCGTAGTAGCAACTTCAGGCTTCTCATTCTAGATGAGCTTGCTCACCATTGCCAGGGACAGCCCCCGAAAAAAACTTGTAGGGTTTACTTTGTCACCAGCCCACAAGAACTTCTTTAACTATAGCAAATCCCCAAAGCCCCTGCAATGTGGCGAAAGCCAGTCCTGGTCGCTTTTTCACAATAAAAAACTAGCTCCATGAAAAGACTCAACTTTTAAACTTTTGGAGGAAGGTCCTGTAACACTTCAGGACGATTCTGCCGAAATATTATTTAATGACAATCGCTCAACTTGACTTGATTTTTCCATTTTTTGTGCTTTTTTGCGGTGCCATCCTCACGGTGGTGACCCACTTGCCGGTCCTTATGAAAATCGCAGAACAAAAATTTTCTACAGAAATTTACGAACAACTTAAAATGCACCGCGCCCTCTCTTTAGTGTTTTTAGTCGTCGGTGGCCTGTGGTCCCTTCAAAACATCTGGTACCTCAACTAAAAGGCTCCAGGTCCCAACTGGTAGCAGCAGCGAGTCACATTCCAGAATACTATCTCGATAGACCCTGTGCAGTTTAGCTTGCTTTGCCGTGCACACAATTCTGAAAGCCTTGCAATGGGATTCGCTTTCGGGTTAGGTCTTTAAGCCATGCAACAGGGCTCATTTGACTTTTCCGCACCCACTAAAAAAGACCCCTCAGAAAACAAGGCTGAAGAGCCTAAGGTTTTATCTGTTTCAGAATTAAACCGCATGATCCGCGGTCAGCTTGAAGGTCAATTTCGCCTGATTTGGCTTCAAGGGGAGATCTCTAATTTTAAAGCCCATACTTCGGGGCATTTCTACTTCAGCTTAAAGGATGCCTCGGCTCAAGTCAGCGCGGTGATGTTTAAAGGCTTCAACTCTCGATTAAAGTTTAAACCCACTGAAGGCCTAGAAGTTTTAGTGCGGGGAAAAGTTACGGTTTATGAGCCTCGCGGAAATTACCAAGTGTTTTGTGAACTGATGGAGCCCGTGGGAGCTGGAGCCCTACAAAAAGCCTTCGAGCAACTAAAAGCAAAGCTACAATCCGAAGGACTCTTTGATCCGGCAAAAAAGCGAAGCCTTCCCCCATATCCAAAACATGTGGCGGTGATCACTTCACCAACGGGTGCTGCGGTTCGAGATATTTTGAATGTGCTTTCAAGGCGGCATCGCGGGCTTCAGGTGACGATCATTCCCGTCTTGGTCCAAGGGGATCAAGCACCGGCTTCAATACGTGAAGGTCTTCGAAAAGCAAATTTACTTAAAGATGTTGAGGTCATTATTGTCGGACGAGGTGGCGGATCCATTGAAGATCTTTGGGGCTTTAACGATGAAGCATTGGCTCGTGATATTGCGGCATCAAAAATTCCTGTGATTTCAGCCGTTGGACACGAAGTTGACTTTACGATTGCAGATTTTGTGGCCGATCTTCGTGCACCCACTCCTTCGGCGGCCGCAGAAATGGTCGTCAAAAACGTCGGGGATGTCCAAGAAAAGATCCAGCTTCTTTATCGCAACCTCAGACAAGCGACTCTTCAGATTCTGTCTGGACAAAAAAGAAACCTAAATTTAATCAGCAGACGCCTTGTCGATCCAAGACGGCGCCTTCAGGATTTAATCTTTCGTTGTGATGAGCTTTCGCAGCGCTTAGAGGCCGCAATCTCTAGATATATTAAAACCCAAGGGCTTCAGCTTCAATTGTTAAAGCGAAAGCTGGGGGACCCTAAAGAAAATCTAAAAGCAGTTCGTCTTCATTGGACCAAGCAAAACCAAGGTCTTAAAAACGCGATCTTTTTGTTGATCGAACGCAAAAAATCAAAGCTTCAAGAAAAAACTGCAGTTTTGGATTCTTTAAGTCCACTTCGAGTCGTCGATCGGGGTTATTCGATAGCAAAAAAGAACAAAGAAGTTGTGAAGTCGGCAAAACAACTTAAAGTCAGCGACCGCATCGAGCTGACATTCGCGATTGGCAAAGCCGAAGTTGAAGTCACAAAAATTTTTGAATCTTAATGGCGAAGGAGAAAAATATGGATTTTGAAAAAAAGCTAGGCCGTCTTGAGGATATCGTCGGCAAGATCGAAAAAGGTGATCTAAGCCTCGAAGAATCTTTAAAGATCTTCGAAGAGGGGGTTCGCCTAAGCCGAGAATGCCACAGCCAACTGAATGAAGCCGAACAAAAAGTAAAGGTCTTGCTAAGTGTGAATGACAAGGGTGATGCAGAAACCGAAGATTTTAAAATTCAGGACGCCTAATGTCTTCTCCCTATCAGGATTATTTTAAGTCTGAAATCCGGCTCATTGAGGCCGGTTTAAAAGAGGCCTGCGATCAGTTTGTTTCAGGCGCAACAGCGCCCGAGCAAAGACTTAAAGAATCCATGTCTTATTCACTTTTGGGTGAGGGTAAAAGATTTCGTCCTTTGCTTTCTTTGCTGGTCGCGAAGGCCTTATCCAAAGAAGCCACTCAGGTCTTGGACTTTGCCCTAAGCCTTGAGATGATTCATACCTATTCGCTGATCCACGATGATTTGCCCGCGATGGATAATGATGACCTTCGCAGAGGCCGCCCCACCAACCACAAAGTTTATGGGGAAGCTTTGGCACTTTTGTCGGGCAGTGCTTTGTATGGCCAGGCTTTCTTAGTGATCGCGGCAAGCCCTCATCTTCTTCAAGCAAAAAAAATCGAAGTGATTCGCCTATTAGCCGAGGCCACTGGGGGGCAGGGCCTGGTTGCCGGTCAAGTCATGGACATAGATAATAAAAGCTTGGATCAGACGCAGGTTTACCGGGTTCATCAACTAAAGACGGGGGCCTTGATAGAACTTGCCGTCTTAGGTGCAGCTCATTTCTGTGAAGCGACTTCTTCAGAGTTTGAGATTCTAAAGACCTACTCAAGGCACTTAGGTTTAGCTTTTCAGCTTGCGGACGATCTTTTGGATGCGGACGACCAAGCCTTCTCAATTTTAAGTCTGCAATCAATTGAAAAGACCAAAGAAGATCTGGTCCGAGAAACAGAGCTTTCGCTAAAAGCCCTTGAAGGTTTTGGTCCAAAAGCTGAGGGCTTGCGGTTTATTTCTGAGTTTAATCAAAAACGGCTTTATTAAGATTTGTTGAGTAGTACTTAGAGACCAGCCCAGTGACCTGTTCTTGATATCGATTAAAGCATTCTTTTTCGGCCTCATCTTTTGGATCAAAGCCACCACATTCTTTAGTCATATCTAAAAACAATCCAATACAAGCCTTTAAATATTCCGGAGACTCTTTTCGAAAAAGACCGGCTATGTCTTCAAAGTCTTTTTTAACAGACTCTTGGGCGGTTGCCGTATTTTCTTCTGAACTTTGCGCTTCTCTTAATTTTTGCGCCACAGAAATAAACTTGGCATCGATATTCTTAGAAATAAGTGGCTTTGGGCCCTCGTCCTTTGCTCCGGCTCCTCCAGCCTCTTCGCTAAGCTCTTTTTGCATATTACTAATGGCATCATCAAGCTCGCGCTTGCTATCTTGAATCAGCACATAGGGAAACATCATCCCGACACAAGCAACTTCAGCTTGATCACTGTGGATCTTCTTTTGATAAAGAAAAAAACTTCCCGCGCTCCCTAAAACCAACAAGACCAGTAAAATTACAATTATTTTGATATGCTTCATAATGAAGTTGAGCATATCAGCGGCATTGTCTAAAACAAATGAAATAGATAAAGCGAGATTAAAATGTCAGAAAAACTTCGCCTCGATCAGGCCTTGGTAAAATGGTCCATGGCGCCAAGTCGGTCGAAAGCTCAAGAAATGATCAAGTCGGGAGAAGTTACCTTCGGTCCCGAGGGACAGCGGCGCAAGATTTTAAACCCAAGCTTTCAAGTTTTACAATCAGACCGAGCTCAGGTTCACATTGAGGGCGAAGAAGTCTTGCGCTTTGTATCCCGGGCCGGAAGAAAGCTGGATCAGGCCCTGGATCACATTCACTATGTTGTTAAAGGTCAGCGGGTTTTGGATGTGGGTCAATCCACCGGCGGATTTACAGACTGTCTTTTGCAAAGGGGGGCCGCAGAGGTGGTTGGTATCGATGTTGGGACCGCTCAGTTGGCGCCCAGCTTGGCCTTGGATCCGAGAGTGAAAAGTTTTGAAAAAATGAATGCCAGACAGCTTGGGGAGTATGTGGAGCTAAAAGCCTTTAAAGGCACATTTGATTTAATTGTAATCGATGTTTCGTTTATCTCGCAGACTCAGGTTTTGTCCCAACTTCCTCAATTTTTAAAAGGCTCGGGACGAATTTTATCTTTGGTAAAGCCACAGTTCGAATTATCAAAACAAGATCTAAGTTCAAAAGGAATTGTGAAAGATCATGGACAATTTGAACTTGTGCAGTCTAGGATAGCGGAGTCCTTTGCCGAGCAAAACCTGCAAATCATCGAATATTTTGAAAGCGCTCTGCTGGGACAAGATGGAAACAAAGAATTTTTTGCTTATGCAAAACTAAAAGGGGATTAAATATGAAAGTCCTTGTTCTCATAATTAGTCTTTTGGCAGTAGCCTGCGGAAGTTTAAAAACCAGAAGAGACGCTCCACTCCCAAAGGATGCCGCTGAAGAATCGACCTTTGATCAAGATGGGGCCTCTGAGCCCAAAGATGAAGCAAAGCCAATTGGGGCGCCGACAAAGGTAGGATTGATTTTAGGTCCGGGTGGGGCGCGGACTTTCGCTCATGTTGGTGTCTTGCGAGAACTCAGCAAGCAACGCATCCAAGCAGAATATGTTTTGGGACTTGAATGGGCCTCTTTAATTGGCGCCCTTTATGCTCAAAAGGCTTTGGTTCACGATCTGGAGTGGAAGCTTTATAAGCTCGACCCAGATGAACTCGTCAGTCGAAGTTTTTTTTCAAACCGTCAGGCCCCTCAAAAGGTTTCCATCTTAAGTTCTTATATGAAGGCCAATCTTCCCACCGAAAGGATCGAGTCGGGAAAAATTGGATTCTCTTGCCCGATTTATTCGATGACTCGCGGGACCAAGCAGTGGGTCCAGGCCGGAGGGCTTAATCCGATGCTGCTTAGATGCATGGCCTTTCCGCCGCTTTACGAACCCCACGGGGAGTGGGTCGCCGACCCCTTTTCTTTAAAAGAGGCTGTCGCTCACCTAAAATCAAAGGGAGTAAATCTAATTTTGTATGTGGACGTCTTGCGTGGGGCCTCCCCAGTTTCGAAAGAAGTTGCGCAGTCGAATCCTGCGGCGAGCCTACTTTGGGCCCAGCTTAAAAAAAGCCTGATGGATGAGGCTCAAGTCCGCTTAGAGGTGATATCAGTTGATGCCTCGCAATTTTCGCTTAGTGATTTCAAAAAACGGCAAGAGCTGGTAAAATTAGGCGAAAGCCAAAGCCGCAGCTCGATTCATCGAGTTGCCGAAAAATACGGTTTTTAAAAAGGGATCCGATGAGACAGCCGAATTTAGATTTAAACATATTCAAAGAGCGAAGAAGAAGACTTGCAGAAAAAGCTCCAGGATCGGCATTGATTTTGTCTTCTCACCCAGAGCATATTCGCAACAACGATGTTCATCACCCCTATCGTCAGGACACAAATTTTTATTATCTGACTGGCTTTGAAGAGCCGGAAAGCGTGTTTATTTTTAGACCCGGACAAAGTCCAGAAACAGTCATGTTTGTTCGCGAAAAAAATATGGAGCGCGAGACCTGGGATGGATTTCGCTACGGGGTCGATGCGACTGCAAAGCTATTTGCGATTGATAAAACTTATCCAATTGCGGATTTCGAATTGCTGGCTCCAGACCTTCTTTCTTCTGTTGACCGAGTTTATACGAATCGATTTATGGACCCGCATTTTGATAAGCAGATGGAGTCCATTCTTAAAGCGACAAAAGCAAAATCTAGGCGTAGCGGAAAAGGCCTCCTGCCCGTCTTTGATATTTGCTCTTTGCTTGGTGAGCTGCGTGTATTTAAGTCCGCCGTTGAAGCGGCTCAGTTGCGCAAGGCTTGCGAGATCACTGCAGAGGCTCACATAGAAGTCATGAAACAAACGCGTCCTGGTTTAAACGAAAAATACCTTCATGGCGTTTTTATTAAAGAGATTTATGCTAGAGGTGCTGCGCGCGAGGGCTATGGTGGAATTTTTGCTGGCGGCTTTAACGCCACAACTCTTCATTATGTTTTTAATGACCAGACTCTTCGCGACGGAGATTTATTCTTAGTCGATGCTGGAGCAGAATATCAGTATTTCACCGGAGACATAACTAGAACTTTTCCAGTCAATGGAAAGTTCAATTCCACGCAAAAGCGAATTTACCAAGGTGTTTTGGATGTGCAAAAATCCCTTATCGATATGGTGAAGCCGGGAATCAGTTTAAGCTTTCTTCAAGAAGCCACGATTTCTGGTTTGGTGGATTTGATGCTGGACGAAAAATTGCTTAAGGGAAATAAGTCGGACCTTATTCATGAACGGGCTTTTTTGAAGTATTACCCTCACGGAGTCTCTCATTACCTTGGAATGGATGTTCACGATGCGGGCCTTGCAGAGATTAACGGAAAGCCTCGTCTTATCGAAGCGGGCATGGCCTTTACCATCGAGCCTGGAATTTATATTCCTCTTCTTGATGAATCGGCTCCTGAAGAGTTGCGCGGCCTAGGCGTGCGCATCGAAGATGATATCTTAGTGACGGACTCTGGCTGTGAAGTGTTAACTGAAAAAGCCGTCAAGGAAGTCTCAGACATCGAAGCAATCATGGGGTAACGGTTCCCTTTTTCCGTCAAAGCGCATCAAAAAATGATTTAAGCATTTTTTGATGCGCTTTGACGGAAAAAGGGAACTGTTACCCTCTGGAAAACAAGTACCAATTTTTTTTCTGTGCAAGTTCGGCCATGGTCTTTTCGGTGGTAAGGTTTTCATTCGTGGGATCGCAGGCGTTGACGACAAGTCGCAAATGACTTGAAAACTCTAAAAGTGGTTTATCCCCTTCGGTATTTCCAGATACAAAAAACGGAGCTTTGCTTCCGGTGGCATGAAGAAAACCTTCAACTTTGCCCTCGCGGTATGTGATGGGTCCGTCCTGATCCGCAGTCACAAATCCATTGATCACTTTACTTCGAATACCAATGACGTCCTCAGCACGAAGCCCTAAAAGATGCGCAGCGGGCTCCACCGCCCAAGCAATACTGGCGGTAACAACAGAGACTTTGACCCTGCGTTGAAGCAAGTGAGCAATAATTTCTTTTTGTTCTTTAAAAATAGGGAGCGGCTGATTGGACTCAACACAAGCCTTGGCCCAGGCACGGACCTGTTCGATTTTTTGCCCTTGATTTATCTGAGCCAACCAAAGATAGGCCCTAGGGGCAGAGATCGCTTTCATGTCGTGGTAGTGCTTCCAGGGATCTTTTGGCAATTCAACTAAACGATTTTGAATTTGATATTCGAAGAAAGCCTCTCCAAGATCCGCATTCCAAAGCGTCCCATCGGCATCAAAGGCCGCCTTGGGTTCGGCTCCTGAATCAAGGGCCCGATCAATTTCGTCGATCAAGCTTTTAAGCGGAAGATTTTCAGATCCAGCTTCACCAGCACGTTTTAACTTTAAAGATAGGTTCATAATTTCTGAATTTTAAATCAAAGATGTGCAGGCGGTAACAGTTTCCTTTTCCCGTCTCGACGCATCAGAGATCCCTCCTTCTCTGATGCGTCGAGACGGGAAAAGGAAACTGTTACCACATGGATGGGAGCTAGCCTTCTAAGCAGAGCCTTGGTATGACTGGCCTCTATGGCAGCAGTCGAAATTAAGATCTTACTCCCAGAGCATAAAGAGGAGCTTCTTGCGCTTGAAAAAACGCGCCTCGAGCAGGCCCCCGGAGAGCCCTTCGAAAAAGAAATGTTAAGCTGGCATGCAAACTGGCGTCCTGAATCCTTGGACCACTATTTACCTCAGGGGTGGAGTTTCGGCCTTTGGGAAAACAATCAACTCTGCGCCTATGTTTTAGCTCAGCCCCTTCTTTTTTTTAATGGCTTCACTCAAAGTGTTTGGGTCGAGCACATTACTGCCGATCAAAGCAAATCTGAACATGTTGATCAGCTGACCGAAGTTCTTTATAAGTGGTGTAGAGATAAGCATATTCAAAAGCTAGTTGTTCGAAACGGAATGTTTTTCGAGGAAAGTCTTAAAAAAATTAAGGCCTCCCCACTAGATCTAGGACTTCTTGAAATTAAAACCAGTAAACTTTAAAGCGAGTCTTTAAATCATGCTATCGGCTCAATCGCGATCAGAGAATATCCAAAAAATGTCCGAAAAGGTCTTCGATCTTGTGATCGTAGGTGGAGGAATTAACGGAGCCGGAATTGCTCGAGACGCGGCTTCTCGCGGAATGTCCGTAGCCCTTGTCGAAGCCAAAGATTTTTCTTCGGGAGCCAGTTCCAGATCCAGCAAGTTGATTCATGGTGGAATTCGTTATCTAGAAAATTTCGAATTCCATTTAGTTTTTGAGGCACTGTCAGAAAGAAAAATTCTTTTTGAGATTGCGCCACACTTAGTTCATCCATTGCGGTTTGTTTTACCCCTTTATAAGCGAGGCCGAGTCGGCATGTTTAAGATGGGTCTTGGGATGTGGCTTTACGACGCACTTTCCTTGTTTCAGGCCCCAGAGATGCACCTTCGCATGAACAAGGCTGAAACCTTAAAGCGTCTTCCAGTTTTACAGCCCCAAGAGCTTCTAGGATCTTATGCCTACTACGACGCTTACATGGATGACGATAGACTTGTCCTTGAGACCTTAAGGTCTGCGGATTCACTGGGGGCTTTGTGTGCAAACTACGCCTCGGTCTTTTCTGCTGAGATAGAAAATGGAAAGATCAAATCCCTAAGTTGTGTGGATCAAATCGACAACAAAAACTTCACGATTCGTGGAAAACATTTTGTTGGTTCGGTGGGACCCTGGACGGATATTCTGGGTAAAGATATTTTTAACTCTTGGCAGACTCGTCTTCGTCCCTCAAAAGGCATTCACCTGACATTTTTAAAAGATCGCCTGCCCTTAAGCGACGCGGTGGTGATGGGCGCAGAAGATCGAATCGTCTTTGGAATTCCCAGACACGAGATGGTGATCATCGGAACTACAGACACGGATTATTCAGGGGACCCAGGATTTGTTCGCTCTACTAAAGAAGACGTGGACTATCTGCTGTCCGTCGCAAACAAATATTTTCCCGGAGCAAATCTAAAGCATGAAGACATCATTGCGACCTATGCTGGCGTTCGCCCACTCGTGCATGATGGATCCGCGACAGAATCGGGCACCAGCAGAGAGCATGTGATTTGGACTGATCCTAGAGGAATGACTTTTGTTGCTGGTGGAAAATATACGACCTATCGACGAATGGCAGAGCAAACGGTTCTAGAGGCCTTGGCTCACTTTTCGACGGAAGATCAAATGCGTTTTCGAAACTCAAATACAAAGATCCCTTTAAATCCCTTGGTCACCGAAGATTCTTTTAATAAAGCCTTGGGGCGTTTAGCAGACCCTAAGGTTCGGCCAAGTCTTGATCGAGCAGCTTATTCAAAAT
Organism: uncultured Pseudobdellovibrionaceae bacterium; assembly: GCA_964389375.1. Taxonomy (GTDB): domain Bacteria; phylum Bdellovibrionota; class Bdellovibrionia; order Bdellovibrionales; family UBA1609; genus CAYMDP01. Next base: position 27,367 of record CAYMDP010000023.1, read on the forward strand.
TAGTTCAGCGTCATGGACCAGAGGCCGAATTGATTTTAGAGCGAGCTGAAAAAGAATTTGGATTCTTGCCCGAAACCGAAGAGCAGCTCTGGCAAGCCGAAGCTCTTCATTCTATCGAGACCAGCATGTGCCTTCATCTTGATGATTTTGTGCTAAGGCGTAGCCCCTTATTTTTATCGCGCACCGACCATGGTCGAGCTTTTTTAATGTCTTTAATGCAAGTCTTCCGGCAGAAAAGACAATGGAGCGACGCGCAATCGCGAGCGGAACTTGTTCGTTTACAGTCTCATCTTCAGACCGAATTGGCCTGGGGCGAGCAGTCGAAGTTTTCGTTTAGCCCCTAAGTGAGCGCATCATCGAGATGACTTTGGTTAGACTTCTAATGCCGTGAGTCGCTAAAAATTGAGCAAAGTCAGGACCAGCAGCTTTGATAATGTTTAAATAACCACCACTTAAAACCGCCAAAAACGAGCCCGGAATCTTTACCCGTACGGATCCTTCAAGAATTTTCCGAACCACGGCCACGCCAAACTCGGCCATATCCTCTCCGGATTGCTCTAATAGAAAAGCTATTGCATCTGAGCTTAAATGAAACTCCACATCCGCGGCCGGTGCGGGGCGATGTTCGAGGCGACTTTGCCCCTCTGAAAAGTTCAAACTCATTTCTTCTCTCTCGTCGAGGAAGACACGGATTTCGCAGCCGGGCTTCAGCTCCCGAAGGGCTTGAGAGAAAATGGGCTTAGTTTCGACAAAGGTCTGAAGCTTTGGAATGATTTCATCGTAACTCACTGGGTAAATCCCTTTCGCTAGAGTCTTAAACGGATCGTTTAGGAGTACAGTTTTTTCAAAGACTTGTCACTTTTATCAGAATGCAAATGATTGACTCCCAAATTGAAATAGACCTAAATTTATATAAAACCTTTTTCCTCAAAATAAGGCCAAAATCATGAGTGACCCCGAGCTAAGGATGGATATGAGTCAACAGCAAGCTCCCAGAAAGACCGAAGTCAAAAAGGGCCTTAAGACTGGCTTCTTTGATAAAATGACCGATTACTTCTCAAACGACATTGCGATCGATTTGGGAACTGCAAACACTCTGGTGTACGCGAAGGGACGTGGGATTATTCTTGATGAACCTTCGGTCGTAGCCGTACAAAAAAATTATCGTGGCGTGCAAAATAGAGTTTTGGCGGTGGGTAAAGAAGCCAAAGACATGTTGGGACGAACTCCGGGAAGTATCGTTGCGATTCGACCGATTAAAGATGGAGTTATCGCAGATTTCGAAGTCACTCAGTCGATGTTGAAATACTTTATTTCAAAATCTACGGGCCATAAAAAAAGTTTTATTCGTCCGCGAATTATTATTGCGGTTCCTTATGGAATTACTCAGGTCGAAAAACGCGCAGTTAAAGAAAGTGCACACTCGGCCGGCGCACGAGAAGTTTATCTAATCGAAGAGCCTATGGCCGCGGCAATTGGAGCCGGGCTTCCCATTACAGATCCAACCGGAAACATGGTTGTAGATATGGGCGGTGGAACGACCGGGGTCGCAGTTATTTCATTGGGTGGAATTGTTTACTGTAAATCTATTAAAGTCGCGGGCGATAAATTTGACGAAGCGATTGTAAACTATGTTCGACGTCAGTTTAACTTGCTTATCGGTGAGCGAACTGCAGAAAATATCAAAATCCAAATTGGAAATGCTTATCCTTTCGACGAAGAGCGTGCTCTTGAGGTTAAGGGTCGCGATCTTGTGGCCGGTGCTCCGAAGACGATTGAAATCACAAGCTCACAAGTTAACGATGCATTGATGGATCCATTAACCGAAGTCGTAGATGCAGTCAGAACAGCCTTAGAGAAAACTCCTCCGGAATTGGCCTCTGACATTGTTGACAACGGAATTGTATTAACGGGTGGCGGAGCTTTGTTGGCGAACTTAGATGTTTTGTTAAGAGAACGTACTGGTCTTCCAGTTTCAATTGCCGAAGACCCTTTGTCTTGCGTGGTATTGGGCTCAGGAAAAGTTTTAGAAGAGCTCGATTTATTACGTCAACTGACTGTGGATTAGTTCGTGATCTCTGAAGCTCAGGCGCGCGCTGTGGCTTTATTTTATCATTACTTTCTGGTGGACGAGGCTCTTGCAGAAGAGCTTTCGATAAACTCGGTCTACCAATTAAAAAAACAGTTTGAGGACAAAGAGCCATCTTCTGAGGACTTTTCTATCGCTTTAGTTCGTTTAACTTATAAAAACATGAATCACTTACAGTTAAAGAAAAAGCCACGAATTCCTGCTTCTGGAAATCGCGGTCATTGGCAACTTCCCCCTGGGATTTCGCTGTCGTCGTGGAAAGCGTTCAAGAAAGAAGGCGGCGCAGAGGAACTAGCCACTCTTGTGTGGTCTAAGATTCTCACAATTCCAGACGATTGCATCGCAAAGGGTTTAGGAGTGAGTGCCGGAACCGTGCGCCACCGACTTGGGCGTGGCCTTCGTCAACTCGGCTCGCATCTTTCTTCGTCGCCGGCGATGGGAGTGTAATTGGAATTCGAAAGAATATACAAACCGAAGCCCAGAAAACTGAGCCGCTTTATGTGCCAAGAGCTTTTGTTCGAGTTTGCAACAAATCGTTTGGATAAAGCGCGGGCTGATGCGGTGGCTGAGTTTTTAAAAACAGATAAAGGTCTTCAGCTTGAACTTGAATCAATCAAAGAGAGTATTCAGTACTGCCAAAAACTTTCTCATACACAGGTTTCACCAGAATTTTTAAAAAGCCTTGTCGAAGCACAACCGAAATGGAAAATTTTGGCCGAAAAACTAGCTTGGAAAAATTGGCCCGAATTTTTGCGTTGGACAACAGAGGCTATGGCCATTTCTGTCCTTGTCGCGGTTCTTGCCGTGAATATTCCTTGGAGTCAGTTGTTTTCTTGGGCTCCTGAGCGACATAAAGAAGTGGTTTTGGCAGAAGTCGAGCCACTGCAGTCCGCAGAAAAGGCCGAAGAAGTCGCACCCATTGCGGCTTCGACTGAAGGAGAAACTGGATTTCAAGAGATCGGCCCGATTCATGGCCCTCCAGCGCCGACACCTGAGCAATTAGCTTCAGCAGTAGAGTCCGCACAACAAGTTGTTGCGACTGAAGCTGAAGCTGAACCTAAACCTAAAGAAAATGTGGAAGCCGAGCCAGCCCCCAGTCCTCAGCCAGTGGCAAAGGGTCCAAAGGGTGCAATTTACCGTGCCTTCATGTCCGTGTCCGAAGTTGACGCCACTTCGAAGCAAATCCTAGATCAACTTCTTGCGCTTGGGGCCCAGAAGGCCGGGGAAGTTGAGTTGGGATGGAAGCGTCCCACGGGAAGTTATTTCCACTTTTCGATCCCTGAAGAGAACTACCAAACTATGGTCGATCAATTACGGACCCTTAGTCCAGTCCGGATCTCGCGCGAAGCACACTGGCGGGTGATGCCAGAAGGCACGATTCGGATTATCCTATGGGTTGAAGACAACACGCTGAAGAATTAAAAACTTAGGCTGATTTCAACACATGATACAGGCTCAACAAAAACCTCGAAAGTCTCTTCGCACCTTACTGATGCTTTGGTTTTTGTTGTTCTCGGTTGTTCCCGTGGCATTCATCACGGGATTTTCTTTAAGAAAATATGAAAACGCGATCGATCAAGAGTTAAGCAAACGACTGGATGCCAACGGACGAGAAATCCAAGTCATTCTTGAAGAGTTTGATCGCAGCCTTGGCGAAGATATTCGAAAGCATTCAACAGATAAAGCTCTGGTTTATTATCTTTCGACAAACAACTTCAATCAAAGCCGGGATCTAGCTCGCCGGTGGATGCAAAACAGTTTTTTAAGTCGAGTGTGGATTTATGGTCGAGAAGGACGCCTTGAAGTGGCCTTGTACCGATCCGAATCTGGAGAAGTGACTCGGGAGCAATCTTTTGAATCTTCGAACGTCTACCTTAACGAGGAATTTCTTAAATCAGCTTCAGATAAAGATGAGTGGAGTGCCGTAGATGTTTTAGCAAAAAAAACCGAGCTGCGTCCAACCGAGGGCGGCGAAAGAATGGAACTTTCGTTGTATTCAAAAGTTCGAAACTCGTCAGGCCAGATCGTCGGGTTTTTGGAAGAAGTCATTTTGATTGATCAAATTTTTATGACCAATTTAAAAAATCGCATGAGCCTTGAGGTTTTCTTTTTTACTCAAGCCAAGGATCGGGTTCTTGCCACGAACCCAGATTTATCGATCTATAAGTCGGATTTTTTCTTAAGCAAACTCATTGAAGATGAGGGTTTTTTTGATCTAAATATTCGCGAGCAACCTTTTCGTTTTATGGTGAAGCCCCTGTCTTGGGGGAGTTCAAATCTTTATTTGGGCGTTGGGGCCTCCAAGGGTGCGGCAAAAGCAATTCTTAAGAACGTCTATTATGCATTTCTGATTGTTGTGGGCGGAATCATTTTCGTTTTGGTTATCCTCAGTGTGATTTCATCAAAGATATTATTAAAACCACTTTACGACGTACTTGAAGCCCTAGGGAGAATGGATTTTGATAAAGAAGTGGTCGAGCTTCCGACAAACAATGACACCGAGCTGGGCCTTTTGACTGAAAGCTTTAACGAGATGTCTAGGCGGGTGTTTGAGGCCCAAAAAGCCCTCAGAGACAAAATTAAAGAATTAGAGGGAGCGAACAACGAGATCCGGGACACTCAAGCAAGACTTCTGCATTCAGCAAAAATGGCAAGCCTTGGTCAACTTGTGGCTGGGGTCGCCCATGAACTTAATAACCCCATAGGATTTATTTATAGCAATATGGCTCACCTTAGGGACTATTCGTCAAAGCTGATTCAGCTTGTGCATACTGCAGAATCCGACCCAAAGGATTTAAAAGATCAGATGAAGGCGTTTGACTTTGACTATATGGTCGAAGATCTGCCGAAGTTGATTTCGTCTTGCGAAGACGGAGCCCGAAGAACCCGGGATATTGTCTCTGGACTTCGAAACTTCTCTAGACTTGAAGAAGCGCAAACCAAAGAAGTCGATATTCACGAGGGCATCGAAAACACCTTAAATTTACTCTCAAGCGAGATTAAAAATCGAATTGAAGTTATTAAAGAGTTTGGGAATCTGCCAATGATCATGTGCTACCCAAGCCAACTGAACCAAGTTTTTATGAATATTTTGTCCAATGCGGCTCAGGCCATCGAGGGTGAAGGCAAGATTTGGGTAAAGACAAAAAAGCTCGACAATAAGCGGGTCGAAATCTCGATCCGTGATTCCGGACGAGGAATGGACAAGACCACCTTAGAAAAAATCTTTGATCCCTTTTTTACGACCAAATCTTTAGGGCGAGGTACGGGGTTAGGAATGAGTATTTCCTACGGAGTAATTCAAAAACACGGTGGCGAGATTTTGGTCGAATCAGAGCCCGGCAAGGGAACAGTCTTTCGCATTCTACTGCCCTCAAAATAAAAACGGCCCCCGAAGAGGCCGCATTCTGAAAGCAAAAATCTTTCGACTAAAGCTTAGTTACGTGTACAGCTCCATGCGCCTTCGATTGGGTGCACTTGACCGTCGTTCATTACAACATTTCCTTTGTACTCAGAAGAAAGTCCAGTTCCGCTGATGAAGTAATCAGTGTTTACAGTTAATTGACCGATTTTGTTTCCGCCATCAACAACATCACCTGCAACAAGGTTTACAAGTTTATCGCCGGCACAAGTGTAGCTCTCGTTAACCATGGGTACGCTTTCATCGCCAGTGACAACTTGGCGAGAAACGCCATCGGCACGAAGAACCGCTTGGCCACCGTTGATGTAATAAGTAGTTACGTTATCTGCACCAAGCTCTTGGCTGATAACTAGAGCTTCGCCATCACAAATGAAGCTTCCGCTAAGATCAGGGCAGGCCATTGCAGCAGATGCAAACAATGCAGACAAACCAAGTACAGAACCCTTTAAAAGACTTCTCATAAGATCCCCCTTTTGAGAAAAAATAATTGAGCGCAGACGCTATGCCTGTTGAATTTTGGGGTCAACAAAACTGTTACGCCGAAGGCGCCGCGTTTTTTAAGAATGGATATGTTTTGGACAGGTGATCAAGGGCGCTTCATGTCAGTGTCTCAAAACGATAAAAAGACGTATTAAAATCAATAGGTTAAGATTGAAAGTGGCTACAATATTGCACCTCTAGTCTATTATATTAAGTGAGGGGACTAAAAGATGCACAGCGGAAAGACAGGGCCGAACAGAAAACAAAAGAAAGAAGAGAAGTCATATCTTTGGCTGATCTTATTATCTTCTTCTTTTGTTCTGATCTTTTTTGTCTCATTAAACTTCTCTTCATTAAGCCCCCAAAGTTCATCGACCGAGTTTAGCTCAGTCGCAGATCCAAGAGATCAACTGAATCAACAAATTAGTCTAAGCATGCAGGATACACTTAAAAAGCAAGAGCTTAAGGCCCTTGCCGTCGAGTTAGAAAATCATGAAAGCATAAAGAAGCTGCCTCGCTTGGGCCTTCAGACAGATCCGTCCTCGGTCAAAAATTCGAACCGCTCCTATGGACTAGATCTTCGACAAGACCGCTCCACAGACGAAATTTTAGAAGATCTTCGTCCAAGTGGTGATTCGCGACAGCAGCAATATCGTCCGGAAGATCTAATTAATTCAGAGCTTGCCAACCGTGTATGGAAGAGTGAATACGACCGGGATCTTCAAGCGGCCTACATTCGACAGTTTGTTGAAAACGCACGCGAAGCGGGATTAGCCGTTCAACTGAATTCTGATCTTGAAGTGGTCTCGATCACTCGAATCGAGCAACAGGATATTTACCGAATCCCTCAGGGAAATCGCAGACCTCCCTCTGGAGTCACACTTCCTTATCGACAGGGCCAGCCCTCAGGAACGAAGTAAGCCCTGATCCGCAAAACTAAAATAGTCTCTTTTTGTTAAAATCAAATGATCCAAAACCGGGATTTGCATAATCTGTGAGGCTTTAAGAATCTGCCGAGTCATCGCGAGGTCCGCTTCAGAGGGCTTGGCATCTTGGCTAGGGTGATTGTGGGCTAGAATAATTGCCGCCGCGTTTTTTTCACAAGCGTAGCGAAAGATATCCCTGGGATGAGACATACAGCTGTCCACAGTCCCGCGAAAAATTTGTTTTATCCCCAAGACTTCTCGGCTTGAAGACAGGGCCATGACCCAGAGTTCTTCGACTTCAGAATCAAGATGGGTTTTTAAGGTGCGGGCGGCCCTCAGGCTGTCGATAATCAATGAAGCCTCCTTGTGCGCAAATTCATTTTGCAAACTCATTCATCCCCCCAGATCCGGACTAAGGGATGAGCGCGGTGAGTCTATTCCGAGATTCGGAAGCTGCGCCGCGCATCCGAGTCTTTTCAAAGCCTTTGCGCCACGTCCCCACTCTTGCCTATTCACACAAATCCTCCGTACAATATGAATCACGATTTAATCAGGGAGTAAGTTATGAAATCCGTAAGTTCGCTATTAATAGTTTTATTGCTTGGAGCCAGTTTAGTTGCTTGTGGACCCAAGGCTTTTGTAAAAGGGGATTATGATTCGGATGTCGAGTCCAACAATCTTTTAAATGATCAGTGGTCCGAGACCGACATGCAAAACGCGGTTAAAGATCTTGTTGGAAGTGCAACTCAGCACCAAGCGATCTCTTCTGCGAAGCGACCTCCAATCGTCATGGTGACTCGGTTACAAAACAAAACCAACGAGCATATCGATACACAAAGTATCACGGATATGATGCGGGTCGAGCTTTCTCGAAATGGCCGCGTTCAGTTCGTGGACAAAGAGGCTCGAGATGATATTAAGGACGAATATGACTACCAGGGTTCAGGAATGGTTTCGCGAGAAACTCAAAAGGGTGCTGGCGGCCAGATCGGAGCAGATTTTATTTTAAACGGCCGACTCGATTCGATCGTTCAGCAAGCGGGAAAAGACAAAACGGTTTATTACAAACTGACCATGAATATGACGAATCTTAAAACCGGTATCATCGTTTGGTCCGATTACAAACAGATGCGAAAGATTTTTAGAAAAAAGCGAGTGGGTCTGTAGTTCCCTCGCTTTATATTTGAATGAAAAAAAATTTCCGCCCCCTTTTTGCGCTTGTTTTTGTAGGCCTATTTTTGGGGGGCTGCGCCAGCTATCAGCATAAAATTCAAGAGGCCCGCTCAGCTTTAAAGGCGGGCCGTCCCATGGATGCCGCGAATGCCCTTAAAGAAAAAGCACTGACCGAGGGAAACGACCAGGTCGTTTTTTTATTTGAATACGGTACGGCTCTGCAAGTGGCCAAAGATTACGCCGAAAGCACGAAGGCTTTTTTATTAGCCGAAAAACTGACCGAAATTAAGGACTATCATTCGCTCTCTCGCATCGGAAGCTCGCTCGTGTTGAACGAGGCCATGATGCAATACAAAGGTGAAGACTACGAAAAAGTTTTGCTCAACGTTTTTTTGGCCATTAATTTTTTGATGGAAAAAAATTTCGAAGGCGCCCTAGTCGAAACAAAAAAAGTTAATCAAAAGCTCTACAATTATAAATTTGAAGCCAAAAGAGATTACGAGCAAAACCCCTTCGCTTTTTATTTAGCCGCATTAATTTGGGAGTCCGATCGAAATTGGGATAGTGCCTACATTGATTTCAAGAAAGCTTACGAGCTTGCTCCTGAAGTCCCATATTTAAAAGAAGATCTGATTCGAGCAGCCCGGCGTGCGCAAAGAACCGAAGATCTTAATAAGTGGAAAAGTCAGTTTAAGGGAGTTAAAGAAAGGCCCGAGTCTAAGGATAAAGCCTACGGCGAGCTAGTATTAGTTTATAAGCAAGGTTGGGGTCCAATTAAACTTCCGCATCCAGAATGGCCCCGAGTCCCTAAACTTTTCCCAGTATTCTCCGAAACTCAACAGGCCAAGTTAAGTGTTGTAAATGGCCCCGAAGAGCTCAGCCAAAAGATCTTTAGTATCCAAGATGTTGCAATTAAAAATTTGGATGATGCCTATGCGGGATTAATTGCAAAACGAGTTGCCGGGATTGCCACTAAGGCCGTTGTTTCAGATCAAATCCGTCAAAAAAATCAGCTGCTCGGAGATTTGGCAGAGATTGGCTTGAACATCGCAGATCAGGCTGATCTGCGCCAATGGATTATGCTTCCTGAAAGTTTGCACATCGCAAAGGTCTATCTGAAGGCCGGGACCCATAAAGTTTTAATTACCGGATTAAACTCTGCCGGACAGTCAACTGGCGAGACCACTGAAGAATTAGAAGTTGAGATTCGTGGTGGTCAAAAGACTTTTCTAAGCTGGCGTTCTTTGCGATAAAACTGAGCAGAAAAACTCTGAAGCCGCGAAAATAAAAAAGGGAGCTCTAGGCTCCCTTTTTAAATCTCAACTCAAATGCTTTTCAGCTTTAGTTGTTAAGGCTTTTGTTTGAATTTGGAAGGTCAGGAAGTTCGTTTGCGTAGTCCGCCATCCCTGTTGAAGATGAGCTTACGGCCGCGTTTGCAGCAGTCGCGACTCGCTCTTCAAGGCTCTGCTTCACATCTTCATGAGAAGCACGCACCGTGTCCATGCGGTCAGCAATCATCTCGCGAGCAGCCGCCGCTTGTTTCTCAGCATAATCCTGAGGAAATGCGCCAAGCTTTGCAAGGTAAGCTGAAATGCTTCCGTTTCCGTTTTGAATGATCTCTTTTAATGTAAAAAGAGGGGCATACTGAGAAGCCTTCTTTTCACTTTCAAAAATAATCTGCGTCAATGTTGCCGCGGTGATGTCATTTTTAGATTTGTTATCGATCACCATGACGTCTTCGCTATTGCGAATCATTTTGGCAATATCGTCCAAAGTGACATAGCAACTTTGCTGAGTGTCGTAGAGCTTACGATTCTGATATCTTTTAATAATCTTTACTCGTGCGTTCGACTTGTTAGTCATTACTGTATCTTGGTTCACCAGCGTGCCTCCCTCTGGAAGTTTCTGCTTAAAATTGAATCACAGCTCCATGCCGCATCGGGTGCATTGTGCAGCGTCAGCACCCGATATCCCCGAACTTAACAATCAAGACTGACCGTATCATTCGGCGCAGAACATATGCTTGGCCGCCACAGCTTGTCAAGGGGGCCCCAAGCGCTTTCCCAATAATTTCAAGGGCTAAAGACGCTCTGCGATAGGTGTCTGTTTGTCTCGACTAGCGCTTGGTGTCAAGGGGTTAAAGATCACTCTGAATTTAAGACTAAAGCCCCGTCTAGAATCCACCGATGAGGGGACTGGAAAAGCCTAAATTCGAACTAAAGAGTTTTATGAATTCGCCCCACTTCCAAAGCTTTAAGTCCTCAGATTTAGTCGGCTTGTTGCTGCTTTCGGCGCTCTGCGTTTTAATCGTTGCGGGCATCGTCTCGCAAGCTCTCGAGAGTCAAAAAAAGATCGAGGCCTATAAGGGAGCTGAAAAGATTTCATTGCAGCTTATGGCGGGTGAGTTGAGTGAATTGGACCTTCAGTCCGCGGGGGCTAACGCGAAGCGCAGCCCGGCTTCTGAGAAAACAAACCTAGGTCTAGACCCCTGGGGTTACGCCTATCAGTACAAGATCTTCCACTCTCCTCAGGCGAGTTTTTTAGTGGTTTGGTCAACGGGACCAAATGGCTCAGGTAATACGGATCTTGCCTCTTTTCACGTCGATGAGAAGGGGTTGATGCGCGCTGCGGAGTTCGGTGGCGATGACGTTGGCTACATTCAGCAGATCCGCAGGTAAAGCAGCGACCTGCTGACCTTCGACCAGATCTGACTCTCGATGCCTCATTTTTAGACTTTTGTTTTTAAGCCCAACAGCGGAATCGCCGATGAGTGAATACAGCGAACAAGGCTGTGCTTGTGGGGAAGAGGGCATGAAGTTAAATCAATCAGGCATACTCGTTTTACTCGTTTGGGGACTTACGGGATGTGCTTCCTGGCTTCCAAAATCAGAATCCCATCTTAGAGATTCCGCGCTTAGTAATTTAAATCCCGCTCCAGAAAGTATGAGGATCCCTGCGATGGCAGAGGGTCATGAACAAATTGATCCCGTTTATTTGCGCTCTCAGGCTGACTACTATTTTACCATGGGTGAGGCCTATGCTTTAGAGGGTAAAACTCAACCGGCGATCGATGCCTTTAAACTAACCCTTGTTTATGATCCCGATGCCGTTTTGGTGCGTCTGCGATTAGCCTCTGAGTACGTTCGTCTTGGACTTTTCAGCGAGGCCGTTGAAGAGGCCGAGGCCGCCACTCAAAAAGATCCCAAAAATCTTGAGGCACGAATGCTTTTGGGTGGTCTGTATTCAGCCCTTAAGATGTATGAGCCCGCGATGGAGCAATATCGAGTTGTTGCAAAAATCTCTCCTCAGCATGTAGATGCAGGAATTTTTATCGGTGCTTTATTGGCAGAACAAAAAAATTACGAGGAATCCATTCAGCACTTCGAGAGCTATTTTAAGTCTCTCCCTGCTGAGGAGCGAGCCAAGGCTCAGTATTACATCGGTCGCATTCAAGCCGAGCGCGGGGAAGCAAAATTCGCGAAGTCCGCAGAGCGAGCCTTCGTCAGAGCACTTTCTCTAAAGCCCGATTTTACTGAGGCAGTGATAACTTATTCTGTTTTCTTAAAGGATTCGGACCGAAGTAAAGAGGCGATTCAGCTTTTAGAATCTTACCAAAGAAAGTCCGGACCGGACCGAGAAGTTTCAAAACTATTGAGTCGTTATTTCTTAGAAAAAGAAGACTTCCCAAAGGCTTTTGAGCAATTAGAAATTCTTGAGAGTTTCGAGCGAGACAATCTAAACGTAAAAGTTCAGTTGGCCTTAATTTTGATCGAACAAGAGCGTTTTAAAGAAGCGGCAGTTCGCTTAGAAGATATCTTAAATGTGGCACCAGAGTTGGATAAGATTCGTTACTACCTAGGCGCGGTCTACGAGCAAATGGAAAGCTACACTTTGGCGACTCAGCACTTCGCGGCCGTCCCTCCAGAGAGTAGCTACTATGCGGACGCCGTGATCCAGTCGGCCTATATTTTTAAACAAGCGGGCAAGCATCGCTCGGCCTTGGACTTAATTAAAAATGCAATCAGTCAACGGGACGATGTTCCTCAGCTTTACGCTTTCTACGCTTCGCTTTTGGATGACCTAAAGGACTTTCAAACCGGCGTGAAAATGCTTTCTCAGGCGGTCGAGAAATTTCCGACTCATACTCAGCTTCGATTCTTTTATGGATCCATGCAAGATCGTGTTGGGAACTCTAAAGAGAGCATCGCGCAAATGAAAAAAGTCCTTGAGATTGATGAAGACCATGTTCAGGCGATGAATTACTTGGCCTACACCTACGCAGAGCTGAACGAAAACTTGGATATCGCAGAGGCCTTGGCCCGCAAAGCCATTAAGCTTCAACCAGAAGACGGCTACATCCTGGACACCATGGGATGGATTTTATTTAAACAGGGTCAAAATGTTGAAGCGATCAAATATCTAGAGGCCGCGCATAGATTAAAAAGCGATGAGGCCGTCATAGCGGAACATCTGGGTGATGCGTATTACCGTCATCAAATGACGGATAAGGCATTAGAGATGTACAAAAAAGCTCTTGAAAAAGAAGAAGACAAGTCGAAGTCCGAAAAGATTCAACAAAAGATCGTGTCCATCGACAAGCAAAGAGGAAGCCCTTCTCCGGCCTCTCGGCTTCCAGCTTCAACCGCAGGACCATAGGGGTCTTGCCTGGAATTGGGTCTTTGAATTAGGGCACTTTCCTTAGAAATTAATAGATCCACTTATTAAAAATTATCGATTTCACTTAAGCATCGAGTTCCGTCGAAAGTCCGGCTTCGTCTTAAGCCAAGCTCCGTCTATCATTGAGCTCCGCTTTGCATCAAGCCTTTGGCCGATGAGCTAATTTCGCAGAAGATTTTTAGAAAGCCTTGGATAAAAGCCGGCTTCTTGGCCTGGGCTTTTGATTTTAAGGCGAGATTGTGTTTTAACCAATGAATAAGTTTTTATATTGGATCGACAGGAGCTCAGTTATGAAGATTTTTTTAAGCTTGGTTTTGCTTTCATTCGGCCTACTTTTGACCGGCTGTCAAACTGGCCCCAAACGTTTTTCGGATGAAACAGAAGGGCAGTGGCAAGCCAAAGTCTTGGTCCGAGATGCTAAAGTTGGTCGCTCTCAGATTGTGAACATGAATGTTCAGGCAGTAAATCAATCTCGTCTAAGAATGGATATTACGGCGGCTTTGGGCCATCACGTTGCCAGTCTTGTGTTGCGAAAAGATCAAGTGGAGTATTTGCTGACAAGTGAAAAGAAATTCTATTCTGGTCGATCCAATGAAAATGCACTGCGCCCGATCTTGGCCTTACCTTTAAACCCGCAGCTTCTTTACAATGTATTGTTCGATCTTCCCATCGAGGAAAAGGGCTGGACCTGCACTAAGGACCAGAAGGACTTCATTGCAGACTGTAAGAATCTTTCTTCTGGCTTAGAGATAAAGTGGAGCGAAAGAAAGGGTCGAAGAAAGACCGTTCACATCACTCACCAGTTGGGAGCAATTCAGATGAACTTTATGGCTTACAAGCCTAAGGTCGAGGGTGCAGACTCTCAATTCGATTTGGTCAGTCCCCAAGGATTTCAGCAGCAGAAGATTAGATAAAATTAGAATCACTTATAGTTGTTATTATTTCCCTGAGGTCCCAGTTGTATCGAATTGTCCTAAGTTTTAGAAACTCTCGCTGAAATTGAATCAGATGCTATTTCAGGTCTTGTCTCAAATCGGTTAATTCTATTTTGTCTTTTTCTTAGACAATAATTTTGTGAGGCCATTGCTGAATGGCTTATCTTTGGGCATAATTTTATTAGGGCGTAAGACTGGTTTTTCTCAGTCTGAAACATCTGTCAAAGGGGGACATATGGCTACGGACTCAGGCCGCATGACAATTCGAGATTTACTCTCAAACTGGAAGGGCAAGGATGAGTTTAAGGACCTGTCATGGTCGGGATCCTTTGACGATTATCTCTCTCTTGTAAAAGACAACCCTAAAATCAGTCGTAATGCTTTTCAACGGATGTACGACATGATCCTTGAAAAAGGAACCACCGAGTACGTCGATGTTAAAAAGCCAATAGTTCATTACAAATTTTTTGATGCAGAAGATGATGATGGTCGTGATGCGGTTTTTGGCGCGGATATCCCCCTGATGAAGCTTGTTAACGTTTTACGTTCTGCAGCTCTCGGCTACGGAACCGAAAAGCGCGTGATTTTACTTCATGGACCGGTTGGAAGTGCGAAGTCTACGATCTGCCGATTGATAAAACGCGGAGTCGAAAAATACTCTAAAACTGATTCCGGTGCACTTTACACTTTTGATTGGGTTGATGAAGAGGGAAAGCACGAAGACATCTTTGGAAAAGGTGTTCGTGTTTTTCCAAGCCCTATGCACGAAGAGCCTTTGCTTCTAGTTCCAGAGGGAATGCGGGCACAGGTCATCGAAGATCTAAATCGCGGACGAAAACCAGGAGACTTTAGAGTCAATATCGTTGGCGAGCTTTGTCCTCCAAGCCGTTACATCTTCCGAGCCCTTATGGAAAGATACAACGGGGACATGGAAAGAGTTTTTAAACATGTTCGAGTGAAGCGCCTGGTACTGAGTGAGGCGGACCGAATCGGCATTGGAACTTTTCAACCTAAAGACGAAAAAAACCAAGACAGTACCGAGCTAACTGGTGATTTAAATTATCGCAAGATCGCAGAGTATGGTTCTGACTCCGATCCGAGAGCCTTTAACTTTGATGGCGAGTTTAACGTTGCCAATCGCGGGGTTGTTGAATTTGTCGAGGTTCTAAAGCTAGATGTCGCCTTCTTGTATGATCTTCTTGGTGCTTCTCAAGAACACAGAATCAAACCTAAGAAATTCGCTCAGACTTATATTGATGAAGTGATTATTGGTCACACCAACGAGCCAGAATTTAGAAAACTCGAAGATAACGAATTCATGGAGGCTTTAAGAGACAGAACGGTCAAGATCGACGTGCCCTATATCACAAAGCTAAAGGACGAAATTAAGATCTATAAAAAAGATTTTAACTCTAAAGTTCTTCGCGGCGTCAGTATCGCACCTCACACGATCGAAATGGCCAGTATGTGGGCAATCATGACCCGTCTTGAAAAGCCTAAAAAGGCGAATCTAACCCGCCTTCAAAAGCTTAAACTTTATGACGGAAAATCTTTGCCGAATTACACTGAAGACAATGTGAAAGAGCTTAGAAAAGAGGTTCGTCGCGAGGGCCTTGAGGGGATTTCGCCTCGATACATTCAAGATAAGCTTTCAAACTCTATCGTAACTTCGCAGCAGCGAAATAAGGGTTCAGTGAATCCATTTATGGTTCTTAAAGAGCTTGAAAGTGGGTTAAAGCACCATTCTTTGCTTCAAAGCGAAGAAGTTCGAAACGACTATAAGGAACTACTTAGCGTCGTAAAGCAGGAATACGAAGACATTATCAAAGCTGAAGTCCAAAGAGCCATTTCGGCCGACGAAAGTGCGCTTCAAAGACTTGCGGCGAATTATATCGACAGTGTTAAGGCTTATACGCAAAAAGAAAAGGTTCGTAATCAGTTCACCGGAATGGATGAAGAGCCAGATGAGCGTCTAATGCGATCGATTGAAGAAAAAATCGAGATCTCGGATTCAAGGAAAGATGATTTCCGTAGGGAAGTCATGAACCGCATTGGTTATCTTTCGCTTGAAGGAAAGAAGTTTGATTACAAAAGTAACGAGCGCCTTCATAAGGCCTTAGAGCTAAAGCTTTTCGAAGATCAAAAAGATTCGATTAAGCTGACCTCGTTGGTTTCTTCTGTAGTGGATAAAGACACTCAAGAGAAAATTGATATCGTAAAGACAAGGCTAATAAAAGACTTCGGTTATGATGAAATCTCCGCGACCGATGTACTTCATTATGTGGCCAGTATTTTCGCCCGAGGAGATATTAAGGATAAGAAGTAGGCGATATGGGAATACGAGAAGACCAAAGTCGCTTTAAAGATATAGTCCGGGGACGCATTAAACAGAACTTTAAAAAGTATGTGTCCCACGGAGAGATGATTGGTAAACGTGAGAATGACTTTGTCAAAATTCCACTGCCTTCGGTAGATATCCCTCGCTTTAAATATGGTCCTAAGCAAGGCGGCGGAGTTGGACAAGGCTCTGGCCAAGCCGGTGATTCGGTGGACGGAGAACAAGGGCAAGGCGCGGGTCAGGCCGGAGATGCTCCTGGACAGCATGTCCTAGAAGTCGAAGTGTCGATGGATGAGCTTGCGGATATCTTAGGTGAAGAACTTGCTCTTCCTCGGATTCAGCCCAAAGGTAATAAAAATACCGAAACTACAGTCACAAAATATACGGGTCGGCATCGAGTTGGCCCAGATAGCCTTAGACATTTTAAGTCTTCATTTAAAGAAGCCTTAAAGCGAAGTGTCTCGTCCGGAACCTACGATCCCGAAGACCCCTTTGTCGTCCCGATTCGCAGGGATATGCGCTATAAATCCTATCGCACTTCTGTAAAACCTCAGGCAAATGCGGTCGTCATTTACATGATGGACGTGTCGGGTTCGATGGGTGACGAACAAAAAGAGATCGTGCGTCTTGAAAGTTTTTGGATCAACGCTTGGTTAAAACGAAATTATAAAGGTTTAGAAACCCGTTTTATCATTCATGATGCCGCAGCCAAAGAAGTCGATGAAAATACATTTTTTTCGACCAGCGAATCTGGTGGAACTTTAATTAGTTCAGCCTACAAGCTTTGTAAAAAAATTATCGATGAAGACTATCCTTTGCGTGACTGGAATATCTATCCCTTTCACTTTAGTGACGGCGATAACTGGAGCGGTGAAGACACGCGCTTTTGCGTCAAGATGCTGACCGAGTATTTTCTGCCTTCGGTCAATATGTTTGGATATGGGCAAGTGGAAAGTAAATATGGCTCGGGGCAATTCTTAAAAGATTTAGAAAAGTCTTTTTCCGGAGATGAGCGTCTGATTTTAAGTAAGATCGAAGGAAAAGATAAAATCATTCATTCGATTAAAGAATTCTTAGGGAAGGGGCGCTAGGTGGCAAATTTAACCCCAGAACTCGAGCGCGAGCGAGTCCGAATTCTAAAGATTGCCGAAAACGCGGGTCTTGATTTTTTCGAGACCATCTTTGAGCTTGTGACCTACGATCAGATTAATCAAATCGCAGCCTATGGCGGATTTCCCGTGCGTTATCCACACTGGCGCTTTGGTATGGAATACGAACATCTTTCTAAAAGCTATGAATACGGCCTTTCTAAAATCTATGAGTTGGTGATTAACAATGACCCTTGTTACGCCTACCTGATGGAAGGCAACGAGATGGTCGACCAAAAGCTAGTCATGGCTCACGTCTACGGCCATTGCGACTTTTTTAAAAACAATCAGTGGTTCGCCCCAACCAACCGAAAAATGATGGATGAGATGGCAAATCATGCCACCCGCATTCGTCGTTATGTGGACCGCTACGGAATCGAGGCTGTCGAAGATTTTATTGATCGCTGCCTTAGCCTAGAAAATTTGATCGATCGCTTTAGTCCTTATGTGGGGATGAATAAGAGTCCGTCCCCAATTATTGATCCAGGCGCCTTGGCTCACCATGAAAGTCATGAGGGAAAGCTTCGCGTTCACCGTGATTATATGGAGGCCTATATTAATCCTCCTGAATTTGTGGCGGATCAGAAGAAAAAGATACAAGAGGAGTCCTTAAGGGCGGCTAAACATTTTCCGCCCACTCCAGAAAAAGACATCTTGGCATTTTTAATTCACTACGCCCCCTTAGAGTCTTGGCAGCAGGACGTCTTGTCCATTATTCGACAAGAGGCCTATTATTTTGCTCCTCAAGGAATGACAAAAATCATGAATGAGGGCTGGGCTTCATACTGGCATTCTCGCTTGATGACCGAAAAAATCATGAACGATTCAGAGATGATCGATTTTGCCGATCGCCATAGCGGGACCATGGCCATGCAGCCCATGGGATTTAATCCATATAAAATTGGAATCGAACTTTTTCGCAATATCGAAGAGCGATGGAACAAGGGCCAATTCGGAAAAGAATGGGATGATTGCCAAGATTTGGAAGAAAGAAAGTCTTGGAACCGAAAGCTTAATTTGGGACGAGAGAAAATCTTCGAAATTCGACGCAATTACAATGACGTCAATTTTATCGACGAATTTTTGACCGAAGAGTTTTGCGTTGAGAATAAGATGTTTGTTTACAAGTTTAATAAACGAACCGGACAGTTTGAAATCGATACCAGGGACTTTCCGGCAATTAAACAAAAGCTTCTGTTTCAACTGACCAATTTTGGTCAGCCAATAATTAGTGTTTTTGATGCGAATTTCAATAATCGCGGAGAGCTTCTTTTGGCCCACAACTTTGAGGGCGTTGAGATGCAACCAGATTACATGATGGAAACCATGAAGAATGTTTTCGCCATGTGGACCAGGCCTGTTCACGTTGCAACCGTATTAGATGGCGAACAAAGAATCGTCAGTTACGATGGCCAAGAATTTAAAAACACCGCTTTTAGTGATCTGCCCAAAGGCGAGAAAAACGAGGCTTAATTCAATAGCGCGAGCTGATCGAGCCCGAATTCTTAGATCAATCGATCTAGCCCCATCATGACAATAAACCCAAGGATCGCACCAATACTGGCTTTTGTTTGATGCCCATCTTGGTGAACTTCAGGAACGATTTCATTGAGGACCACAAAAATCATCGCCCCAGCCGCGAGTCCTAGGCCAAGAGGATAAGTTGCGACAAGGCCGCCAACAAGGGCGAGGCCAATCAATGCCCCAAGGGGCTCAACAAGTCCCGTGGCTGAGGCCAGCAAAAAGCCTTTCCATTTTGATTTGATCAGTGAAGAAAGTACCAGAGCGACTGCGAGTCCCTCGGGAATATTTTGGACCGAAATGGCCGAGGCAATCGGTAGCCCCGTCGAGAAATCCCCTTGAGAAAAACCAACTCCAATCGCCATACCCTCGGGCAGGTTATGAAGGGTGATTGCAAAAACAAAAAGCCACAGTCTCCTAACGCGTTCGGGTGCGTAACCAAAGGAACCACTTCGTTCATGTTCATGTGGGGTAAACCGATCTAAGCCCAGCATCAGCGCAAGACCCGCGAGCATCCCCAAAGAAACAACTCCAAAAGAGCTAAAGCCAGAAGCAAATATTTTTTCTCCCGCTTCAAGGCCCGGAATGATTAAGGAGAAGACAGACGCAGACAGCATCATGCCTGCAGAAAATCCTAATAGGGAGGACTCAAGGCTTTTTGAAATCCCAGTTAAATAAAGTGCAGGTAAAGCTCCCAGCCCCGTCGCAATAAAACTGGCAAAACCGCCGATTAAGG
>CAYMDP010000024.1:0-7968 GCA_964389375.1 uncultured Pseudobdellovibrionaceae bacterium
TGAGCCGGAGGCGCTCACCCGAAGGGTGACAGCGGGAAGCAGGAGCTGCGCCCAACACGAAAGGTTCGTTTTAAGAAAATCTTCACGCATTTTATCCACGGATTTGCGCACGAGCCGGATACTGGACCGGATCGGCTATTAGGTCAAGGCTTTGGGCCTCAGTTAAATCTTAAGAAGCGACGACTTTTCCGGCATCCTGAAGGCTGACAGAAACCATCTTTGAGACACCCTTTTCTTCCATCGTAACACCGTACAACTTATCATTCACCTTCATGGTGTGCTTGTTGTGGGTCACGATGATGATCTGACTTCGCTTTGCCATCTCTTTAACCAGATCGTTAAAGCGAAAAACGTTGGCATCATCAAGTGGCGCATCGACCTCATCCAGTAGACAAAATGGAGAAGGCTTCACAAGAAAGATCGAGAAAATCAAAGACACTGCGGTCAAAGCTTTTTCTCCACCAGATAGAAGACTTACACTTTGAAGCTTCTTTCCTGGGGGCTTTGCCACGATATCAATGCCCATCTCGCCTTTTTCGGTATCTTCGATCAAAATCAAGCGCGCTTCTCCACCGCCAAATAGCACGGGGAAGACTTTAGTAAAGCGCTCGTTGACCTGCTCGAAGGTCTCTTTAAAGCGTCTTGAACAAATTCGGTTAATTCGGTCGATCACTTTTTTCAATTGCTCTTTAGCATCGGTCAAATCAGTAAACTGCTGATTTAAAAATTCGTAGCGAGAAATCAAATCGTCATATTCTTCAATGGCCGACAGATTCACTTCACCGATTTTAGAAAGCTTCGACTTTAATTCAGCCACTTCTTTTTCGATTAAAGTAAAATCACCTTCGGTTTCACGATACTTTGGCGCTTCATCGCGAAGATCCAGCATGTAGCGCTCCATCACTTGATCCAGCAAGTACTGCTCTTTCATGCGAAGCTGCTCTAACTTTAACTGAGCCTCGCCAATGCGGGCTTGATACTGATTAATTCCCTGAAGAGTGGTTGAAACGATCTTTTCAACTTCGCGGGCTTTTGCAAGGGCCTGCTCATATTCTTCGCGCACTTCGGACATCTCTTTATGAATGCGCTCGGCTTTTTGGATCGAATGCTCTAACTCAACCCGCTTTTCTTCGATCACAAGCTGGTTGACCGAAAGAGTCTCGGTGTTTTTTTCGGACTCTTCAGACATCTTAGCCAAAGACTCGGTGACTTCTTTTAAAGATCTTTCGACCATATCCAACTGATGCTGAAGGCCTTCGGCTTCTTTTTGACGAGAAGTCGATTGCACCTGAAGATTTGTGACTTCACTTTGAAGTTGATCAATTCCGTCTCTAGAACTTCTGTACTCGGTAGTTAAACTTTCTACGGTGGTTTCTAAGAATAGCTTTCGCTCACGGACTTCAGTGATCCGCTCGGTCAAATCCGCAACTTCACCTTGAAGCTGCATCAGATGAGCCTGCTCGCGATTTAAATCTGCATCCTGTTTATCTAAAGCTTTCTTCGAATTACTTAGCTCGTTTTCTGCACGCTCTAGATCTTTTTTAAGTTCTGCAACTTGAACTTCTTTTTCGACTCGCTTTTGGTGAGCCATCTGAAGTTCTTCCGTCATATTTTTTAACTGGGCTTCAAGCTTCTTTAAAGATCCTTGAGCCAAAGCCAGCTTTCCGGCCCACTCTTCGCGTTTTTGAGAAAGCTCTTTGATTTCTCGGCGGCGCTTTAAAACTCCAGATTCAGCACTTTCACTGGCACCACCCGTAAGAACTCCATCTGCACTTAAGGTATCCCCATCCATCGTGACAAAAGTCATGGCAGGATAAGCTGCGCGCAAACGAAGAGCCGTTCTAATGCTATCAACAATCACAATATCTTTTAAAAAGTAAGAGACCTGAGAGCGAACCGCCTCTGGAGACTGAACCACATCATCTAAACAAGCCTCAACACCGGACTCGGCCTTAAGTGTCGCTAGATCTGTTTTTGCAGAAGAAGTATCGACAAGATCCTGGGACAAAAAGCTGGATCGGCCGGACTTGGCCTCTTTTAAATAATCAACAGCACTTAAACTTTGATCTTTAGATCCAGTGACAAGCAACTGAAGTCTTTGGCCAAGAGCTGCTTCCATCGCAAGTTCATAGGCTTCAGGAACTTCAACCAGTTCAGCCAAGGGCTGATAAGCTGTTTTAAACTCAACTTGGCCGCCCACATGGGTCTCAGCTTTTTGTCTTTGCCAAAGCATGATGTTTTTAACACCCTCTTGAAAGCCCTCAAAATTTTCTTGAAGATTCTCGAGGCCGTAAAGGCGGCTAGAGACTTCATTTAAATTGTCTTTAAAAGTCGCCACTTCTTCTTGCTTGCGCTCGACCTGTCCCTGAAGGGATTCAAGATTTGCTGCAAAACTTTCGACGTCCTTCATGATATCCAGCTGCATTTGTCTTTCGGACTCAAGGCTGGCGTGGACTTTATTGCGTCGCTTTTGAAAATCATCTTGCTGAGTCTTTAACTCTTCGTGAACCGCACGCATCGAGACAAGTTTTTCATCCTGAGCCGAAGTTCTTTCGGTTACGGACACAAGCTTTGCATCCATATGAGATTCAGACTGAGAAACCGTCAGCATCTCGCGACGCTTCAAGGTCAACTCTTCATCAATCTGCTGAATGCGGGCTTGAGTGCTTTGATAGATTTCTTTTTGCTCTAGGTACTTTGCCGATAGGTCCGTGGCCAAAGTGCTGACTTCTGAAAAGCTTGAAGTCAGACGCTCTTGATCCGCAGCCAATGCCACTTGGCGGGCTTGGTACTGAGACAAAATGGATCCAGTGACTTCTTTATCGCGCTTAGCTTGTTCAATTTCAAAACGAAGCTCACGGATTTCGAGTTCTAGTTTTTGCACTAAGCTTTGCGCTTCTGAATTTTCGATCTGACGGGATTCGACCAATTTTTCTTTTTCAGTCAAAGCCAGTTGAAGCTCTGCAAGCTCGGCTTGCTTTTGCCCAAGATCGGCTGAAGCCGTGACTTCGGTTTCTTTGGTCTCGTCAAAAATCTTTTGCGCCGTCTCGGCTTCATCGCGCATCTTTAGGTAGTTCTTCGAGCTAAGCCAAAGATCTTTATCGCGCACTTCATTTTTTAAATTACGGTATCTTTCGGCTCGCTGAGCTTGTCTTTGCAAAGAATCCAGCTGGCGTTTTTGCTCGCCCAAAATATCCTGCAAACGAACTAGGTTTTGCTCGGTGGAATCCAGCTTTCGCTGAGATTCTCTTTTTCTGACTTTAAACTTAGTAATCCCTGCAGCTTCTTCGATCAAAGTTCTACGATCTTCGGGCTTTGCAGTAATGATTTTTCCGATCGCCCCTTGCTCGATAATACTAAAGCCCTTTGATCCGGCTCCAGTATCCATAAATACTTCGTGAATGTCGCGAAGACGAGCGGGTTCTTTGTTAACAAGGTATTCGGACTCACCATTACGATTAAGCCTACGAGTGACCATGATCTCGCTATGCTTTGCATACATCGCAGGAAATGGACCGCCGTCGTTTTCTAAAGTTAAAGAAACTTCTGCCATTCCGGCAGGAGAATAGCCATCAGCCCCCGCAAAGATGACATCTTCCATCGAAGATCCACGAAGATGCTTTGCAGACATCTCGCCCATAACCCAAACTAGGGCATCGACGATATTGGATTTTCCACAACCATTGGGACCGACGATTCCGGTGATCCCGGCATCAAATTGAATTACGGTGCGGTCTTTAAAGGACTTAAACCCGACAATCTCTAACTTTTTAATTCTCAATGCTCTGCCCTTTTTTATCTTCGTGCAAAACTATGCACAAATCAGTGTTCAGTCTTTCGCTGCTGAAGGGCTGCTTGCGCTGCCGCTAAGCGAGCAATAGGAACACGATACGGAGAGCAACTCACGTAATCCAACCCCACATTGTGGAAGAATTGAATACTGAGCGGATCCCCCCCATGTTCACCGCAAATGCCCAGTTTAATTCCTGGACGAGCCTTTCGTCCTAATTGAACCGCCATTTCGACCAGTTTGCCAACACCTTTTTGATCAATACTGACAAAAGGATCCGCCGGCAAAATGCCCTCAGAAACATAAGTGGCTAAAAAACGACCCGCATCGTCTCTAGATATCCCCAGCGTGGTCTGAGTCAGATCATTTGTTCCGAAGCTGAAAAAATCAGCAAATTCGGCAATCTGATCGGCCACAAGAGCGG
Organism: uncultured Pseudobdellovibrionaceae bacterium; assembly: GCA_964389375.1. GTDB lineage: Bacteria > Bdellovibrionota > Bdellovibrionia > Bdellovibrionales > UBA1609 > CAYMDP01. Next base: position 4,215 of record CAYMDP010000024.1, read on the forward strand.
CCCTGGGCAGCTCGATCATTGTGCCTACTAAATAATCAAATTTCTTTTTTCGGCGGGTCTGAACTTGAAGAACTTCATCTTCGACCTGAGAGCGAAGCTTCGAAAGCTCAACTTCAGTGGCAATCAAAGGGATCATAATTTCTGGAATTAAGGTCTGCCCCTGCTCCATCACATCACAAGCAGCCTCTGCAATCGCGCGGGCCTGCATTTGGTAAATTTCTGGATAAGTAATCGCTAAACGGCAGCCCCTATGACCCAGCATTGGGTTGAACTCACTTAAGGCGCGCACTTTGCTTCGAAGTCGATCCATGCTCCAACCCAAACGAGTCGACAATTCCTTCATGTCTTCTTCAGAGTGAGGCAAGAATTCATGAAGTGGCGGATCCAGCAAACGAATCGTCACTGGAAGACCCTTCATCTCTTCAAAAAGCCCCTTAAAGTCGGCTCTTTGCATGGGAAGAAGACGTTCAAGCGCCGAGATCCGCTCGTCTCTGGCATCGGCCATAATCATTTCTCGAACCACATCAATGCGGTCCGCACCAAAGAACATATGCTCTGTTCGGCAAAGTCCAATGCCCTCAGCGCCAAAACCTCTGGCCACTTTTGCGTCATGAGGTGTGTCGGCATTGGTGCGAATCTTAAGACTTCTAAAACGATCTGCAGTCTTCATCAGCTGATGAAAGTCTTCATCCAGCTGAGGATCGATTGTTTTCACTTCTCCAAGAAACACTTCGCCCGTTCCACCATCCAAAGTGATCTGATCACCTTCTTTAATGACGTAACCCTTAACTCTCATTTCGAGTTTGCGATAATCTACATCCACATCACCGCAACCGGCGACACAGCATTTTCCCATGCCTCTAGCAACAACTGCCGCGTGAGAAGTCATCCCACCACGAGTAGTTAAAATTCCTTGGGCCGCAATCATCCCTTCAATATCTTCAGGCGAAGTTTCGACCCGAACCAAGATCACTTTTTTGCCTTTTTCAAGCCACGCCACAGCCTCTTCGCTAGAGAACACAACTTGTCCCGTAGCGCCCCCAGGACTTGCCGGCAGACCTTTTGCGAGCAAAGTCTTTTCGGCCTTTGGATCAAGGGTTGGATGCAGCAACTGATCTAAACTTTTTGCATCAATGCGAAGCAAAGCTTCTTGTTCGGTAATCAGCTTCTCTTCGACCATGTCGGAGGCAATTTTAATCGCGGCTTTTGCGGTTCGCTTACCCGTTCGAGTTTGAAGCATCCAAAGAACACCGCGCTCGATGGTAAATTCAATGTCTTGCATATCTCGGTAATGGGTCTCTAGTTTTTTGTAGACCTCTACAAGCTGAGTGTAGGACTTCGGCATAATCTCTTCCATAGATTTTAAGCCCGTGCCCTCGGCTGCAATTTTAGTAATCGGATTTGGCGTGCGAATGCCCGCAACCACATCCTCACCCTGAGCATTGACTAAAAACTCGCCATAAAAAGCTTTTTCACCGGTAGATGGATTTCGTGTAAAAGCAACCCCCGTTGCAGAGTCCTCGCCAAGGTTTCCAAACACCATGGACTGAACATTCACGCCCGTACCCCAGTGGCTGGAATAGCCATGAAGCTCACGGTAAGTCATCGCGCGGGCCGTGTTCCAGCTGCGAAAGACAGCAGAAATCGCACCCCAAAGTTGTTCGAAGGGATCCGCCGGAAATGTTTGTCCCGTCGCATCTCGAATTTGTTTTTTAAATTTTTGCACCAGGGTCTTTAGGTCTTCCGTTTGAAGATCTGTATCCAGGTGAACACCTTTTGAGTCTTTAAAATCCTCGAAGATCACATCCAGCAGCGAGCCATTCATGCCCATCACAACATTCGAATACATCTGAAGAAAGCGTCGGTAAGAATCCCAAGCAAATCTTGGGTTTCCAGACTGGGCCGCAAGACCCTCGACGGTTTCATCGTTAAGTCCAAGATTCAGAATCGTATCCATCATCCCCGGCATGCTGACCCGGGCACCAGAACGAACACTGACTAGAAGTGGATTTTTAACGTCGCCAAAAACTTTGCCGATCTTTTTTTCGACACGGGCCATGGCCTCAAGACTTTTTGTTTTTAACTCTTCAGGTAGTTTTTGATCGTTATCATAAAAAATCTGACACATCTCGGTTGAGATCGTAAAGCCCGGAGGCACCGGTAGACCCAGCGAGGTCATCTCGGCAAGGTTTGCCCCTTTTCCACCGAGGATCGGGCGCATGGCCGTACTGCCTTCGGCCTCACCGGCTGCAAAAAAATAAACAAACTTATCCGGAAGCTTCAGTGTCTTTTTTGAGCTCACCAGGTTTTCTCCTGTTTTCATCATTCTGAATTCCTTTCCGAAAAAAAAGGCTTAGAACTGAATCAATTTTTCAGCAACGTAGGCCTTTAACTGGGTCATGGATACACGGTCTTGGGTCATTTTATCGCGATGACGAACTGTCACCTTCTGGTCATTTAAAGAATCAAAATCAATCGTTGCACAAAGCGGAGTTCCGATCTCGTCTTGTCTGCGATAGCGCTTTCCAATACTTGCCGACTCGTCATAATCCACATCAAAATCCACCGACAGCTCATCACGAAGGCGATTTGAGATCTCTTGAAGTTCTGGCTTTTTAGACAAAGGAAGCAAGGCCAATTTAATCGGAGCTAATTCTGGCTTAAGCCCTAACACAACTCGTGTGTCTTCTTTGCCATTTTCATCGGTCGAAATCTCTTCACGGTAAGCATCACAAAGAAGGGCCAAACAAAGGCGGTCACAACCGACGGCAGTTTCGATGACAAAAGGCAGATATTTTTCTTTGTTGGCTTCATCGAAGTATTCCAGTTTTTTTCCTGAAAACTTTTGATGCTGAGACAAATCAAAATCACTGCGATTATGAACCCCTTCCAGCTCTTGCCAGCCAAAAGGGAATTTGTACTGAACATCAAAGGCCGCTTTTGCGTAGTGAGCAAGCTCTTTGGGCCCATGCTCTTGATATCTTAGATTTTCAAGCTTCATCCCAAGCTGCTGATAGTATTTCCAGCGTAGGTCTTTCCAGGTATTAAACCACTCTTCATCAGTCCCAGGACGCACAAAAAATTGCATCTCCATTTGTTCGAACTCGCGAGTTCTAAAAATAAAGTTTCCTGGAGTGATTTCGTTACGAAAAGACTTCCCGATTTGCGCAATTCCAAATGGGATTTTTTTGCGAGTCGAAGACTGAACATTTTCAAAGTTAACAAAAATCCCCTGAGCAGTCTCGGGACGCATAAAGACCACAGCGCCTTCGTCTTCGACTGGACCCATATGGGTTTTAAACATCAAATTAAAATTTCTAGGCTCGGTGACATCAAAAGATCCACAGCGTGCGCAAACCACTTTTCCGTCTTTCATGCTTTGATCCGCACGAAAGCGATTCTTACAGGATTTGCAATCCACCAATGGATCGGTAAAACCGTCAATGTGCCCTGATGCCTTCCAAACCGTCGGATGCATTAAGATTGAAGCATCAAGACCGACCACATCGGATCGTCTAGTCATCGTCTTCCACCAAGACATCTTCACATTAAATTTAAATTGAGATCCAAGTGGTCCATAATCCCAACAGGAGTTCAGCCCCCCATAGATCTCACTACTTTGAAAAACGTATCCGCGACGTTTGCTCAAAGAGACAAGAGTTTGAAGGTCTTTAAGGGCTTGAATACGGGGCTGATTTTGGTCCGACATAGAGACGGGTTATCACCCGCCCAAATGGGAGTCAACAAGACTGAA
>CAYMDP010000024.1:8068-40118 GCA_964389375.1 uncultured Pseudobdellovibrionaceae bacterium
GGTCCGACATAGAGACGGGTTATCACCCGCCCAAATGGGAGTCAACAAGACTGAAGTGCCTAGAAACTGGGCTCTTTTTTCTGCTCCTCGAGCTGCTTTCGAATCGCCTCAAAAGCAAAGCGAAGAAGCTCTTCCGAACCCGGCTGAACCGTGCGAAGAGCTGCCTTATAGGCTTGCTCGACGCGAGTCCACGGCGAGCCGGCAGGAAGGCCCAAAACCTCGTAGGCATCCCAAGAATGTCCGTTAAAGTTAAATACGACGTTCAGACTTTTAGCCCCTTTATCAACGGCTGGAGCCCTCTCTTCGAGAGCCCTTCGATTCCCTTTTTGGGACAGCTTCAAACGGACAGTTTTTGGTCCCGAGCTTTTCCGCATCAAATAGAAAATCACTAAGACAACGGCGGCCCCATAAAGAACAAAATAATTTTCGGGGCTAAACCACTCCACGGACTCATTATTCATGGCCTAATTCAAAATGGCAAGCCAAGGGCTTAGCCAATTGCTTTGGGGCCATTGATCTTTTAAGCGATGGCGCCTATAAGCAAGCAGGCCCTAAAAAACAGAGGAGCAAAATCGTGAACCCATTTGACCGTCAAGCCCCCATCCCCGGAATTAAAAAAATCATCGTGGTTGGCTCTGGAAAAGGCGGCGTTGGAAAAAGTACGGTTTCGGTCAATCTTGCAATGGCCCTAAAACAAGCCGGTCACTCGGTGGGACTTTTAGATGCAGACCTTTATGGCCCAAGCCTTCCCCGAATGATGGGAGCCCTTAGCCAAAGACCCGAAGTGGATCAAGACAACAAAATCCTTCCCATTCAGAGGATGGGAATGAAGCTAATGAGCATTGGCTTTTTAGTGGATGAAAATGCGGCTCTTGTCTGGCGTGGACCTATGCTTTTTAAAGCCATCGAACAGTTTTTTAGAGACGTTCTTTGGGGCGATTTAGATTACCTAGTGATCGACTTGCCTCCTGGAACTGGAGACATCGCTTTGACCATCGCTCAAAAAGTTCCAATTGATGGCGGCATCGTTGTCGTCACTCCTCAGAATGTGGCTTTAACCGATGCAAAAAAAGCCCTGGATATGTTTGAAAAAGTAAATATCCCTCAACTTGGGGTGGTCGAAAATATGGCCTATTTTATCAACCCCGGATCCGACGAAAAAATGAGTCTGTTTCCGCGTGGAGATTTGGACCAATTTTTAGATAGTCGCGCTTTAAAAAAATTGGCTCAAATTCCCTTTCATCCCAATGTCGGATTAAGCTGCGAGGCTGGAATTCCCCTCGTAGAAACGGCTCCAAAAAGTACCGAAGCCGAGGCCTTTCAGCAACTTGCTCGGGAAGTTGAAGCGGCGCTATCTTAGCAGGCATTTTCGCAACTTATTTTGTTTCAAAATTAAACATCTTCTGCCGAAAAATCCGGTCTTACTGGACCCCTTAGACTTGCTGCGTTATGATTAAGTTAAGGATGAACGTAAGGGGGAGAAAATGGTTCAAAGACCGATGGATCTTCGTCTTGATCCACCGCCGAAGTAAGTACTCGGCGTTGATGTCTAGAAGCTCAATGTCATAAATTTTATCCGCAAAGGGGGATTATGCCCTGAGCAGCTTCCAAAACCCGTCTTTTTAGGCGGGTTTTTTTTTGGGTTTTTGCTTCCGGTTTTTAGCTTTGTAAATCTGCCCGATAAATAGCTCCCCCTCAGCCGTCGAACATTCTCGCTGTTCCTTCGGCTTCGCCGAAGGAACAGCTGCGAAACTAGTCTTCGGTGGACTATTTATCGGGCAGATTTACAAAGCTAAAAACATGTCGCAAATACGCGGCTAAAATTTGTGGTAAAGAGGATTTATCGCTGGGAAAATAGCTGCGGCTACGATTTGGCGGCACTGGGGCATTCAGCCTCGTGGACTATTTTTCCTGCAAATTTACATAGCTAAAACTGTTCGCAAAAACACGGCTAAAATTTTGGGCAAGAGGATTTGTCGCTGGGAAAATGGTGGGTCCGCCTTCGGAGTCCCGTGCGTGTTTGTGTTAGGTCGGAAATTTCTGGTTAAAAATGCTGGGGACCTTATACGGATTTTTTGGTTCTAGAATGTCCTGCCTACGGCAGTCCTGTAGGGATGGGGTCTCGGCCCTCTTTTGGCGAGGGCTTTTTTAGTTGGATTTGGGGATGACTAGTTCTAGGCCCGCCAATATTAGGCTTTTGTTTTCTAGGGAGTTGGCTCTGACTATTTTTGAGAGTGGGACTTCGTAGCGGGTGGCGATTTGAGAGAGGGTTTCTCCTCTGCGCACGATATGTACTTTTTGGCTGACCTTTAGGCGTTGGCCGACGTGAAGGACAGAGCGCTTTAGTTTATTTGCGCGCATTAACTCTTTAGGAGTTGTGCGGTAATTTCGGGCGATCAAGGTCAGATTTTCGCCTCTTCGGACGACGTGGATCGTGTTGGTCTTTGCGGGAGCCCTTCGGCTGGCGGAATCGTCTTCGCGAAGTTTTAATCTTTGACCAACGCTTAACATCGATCGGTTTCCGAGATTATTTAGTTCACGTAGTTGTTGAATTGTAACCCCGTAGCGTCTTGCAATCGTTGAGAGATTATCCCCGCGACGAACAACGTGAATTCCAACGTTTCTTGCCGGAGCCATCTCGGACCGAGTCGCAGAAGACACCTGAACGGATTCATTTTGTGCGTAATAAACATCACCGCGATCCGGAACTAAGATTCTTTGTCCGACCCGGATAAAGGAACGTGAGCCTAAGTTATTTAATCTTCTTAAGGTCCTTACAGAAGTTCTATGTCGTCTGGCAATTGTTGATAAAGAGTCGCCGGATCGAACGCGGTAATGCATGTTGTCTGCGTGAAGAACTTTTGGAGGCTCTGTGGCTTTCGAGTTTGCGACTGCCGCAATGGCCTCTTGGGCCTTTCCGGTTGGAACCCTTAAGACAATTTCGGTGCCGCGGTAAATGGGCACATAATCACCACGAAACTTTGGATTCAATAAACGCATCTCTTCAATATCAACACCTAAATTGGTGGATAGTGCACTCATGCTGATCGGCTCGGTGACTGTCACTGTTTCGTAAGCTAAGGCCTTTTGATAATCGATTTTGCTAAAACCATACATCTCTGGATTTTGCGCAATTCGAGTCGCGGCGATGTATTTAGGAACATAATGACGAGTTTCTTTGGGAAGGATTCTTCCCTTTGTCAGGGCCCAGAAATCTTTTGTGCGGTAACGCTTTGAGGCTCTCTTTAATCTGTTCTCTCCGGCGTTGTACGAAGCCAAGCTAAGGTGCCAAGAATCAAACATCGCATAAAGAGCTTTAAAATAATCTGCCGCTGCTCTGGTCGATAAAACTGGATCTCTTCTTTCGTCGACCAAGCCATCTACCTTTAATCCATAACGTCGGCCCGTCGGTCGAATAAACTGCCAGTATCCAACGGCATTTGCACTACTATGAGCTCGTGGACTAAAACCTGATTCGATCAATGCAACGTAAACCAATTCTTCAGGTAAACCATTTTCGCGAAGAACATTTTGCATCATAGGAAGGTAGCGAGCCGAACGCTCAAGATATACTTCCATGTGTTTGCGACCGCGACCCATGAAGTACTTTACCCATTGATCGACTAAAGGATGATCATCCAAAGGCACGGGTCCAAGTGGACTGACATAAGGCACTTGAGTGCGCTGAAGAACTTCGCCAGAAGAAGGCTCGGCCTGCGCAAGTGCGCCGACATCGCTGCGTTTAAGGCTTGCACAAGCACCCAGGACCAATGGCAAGCTCGCCAGTAGTATAACTTTTCGCAGCATTAAGACCTCCACATTCATTAAATTCTAACGAATGCCGGATTCCAACGCAATAAACTCTGGCCTAAATCACTTCTTTTTTGAGCAGAAAATGGACTTCTTTCATTAAAAGACTGGACCTGCGCCTCGACGCCCTGGGACAGCTTCTCTACTGAGCCAATATGGAGTCGTCGACTTTAAGCGTCCCCGACTCAAGTGACTTATAAAGCAGCAGATTTCTAAGAACCGCTTTGACGTAAAAACTGGTTTCGGACCAAGGCAGTTCATCGACCCAAAGATCCGTTTCGATAGAAAGAGCCGGAAGTGTTTCAACTTGAGACAGCTCTGGCCTTGAAGAAATCCATCTTCTCATTCGTCCAATCCCTGCGTTGTAAGAGGCTAAGGCCAAGGGCGTTTGACCTTTAAAAGCTCGAATCATCCGCGCCAGATAATGACTTCCCATTTGAATATTTAATTCAGGCTCGTACAGTCGCTCTGGATCCCAGCGCCCCTTTAACTTCAACATATTAAAAGTTTCTTGGCCTGTTCCCGGAATTAACTGCATCAAACCCCGCGCGTTCGAGGTGCTCTGGGCCTTCACCTGAAAAGCACTTTCTTGCCGCATCAAGGACCACACTAAGTGAGGATCTACACTTTGTGCTTTTGCGTACTTGTTCACATAACCAGAAAACTCCTGCGGAAAACCCAAACGCAAAACCGGATAAGACACAAGATCTGTTCGCTCTTCCCAAATCTGATTCAGATAATCTGCCGTGCGCCCATAATCAAAAGCTTTGGCAAAAAGATCTGCCCGAATTAATTTTTCTTCAGCGGTTTGAGGAGAGGCCCAACTTAAAATCTCGAGGCGAGCTTCGGCAAACCAACCGCCACTTAATAAAAGTTTAATTCTCTCCCAAGACTGAGATTCATTCTGTGTTAACCACAATTCGGTCTGAACTTTAACTTGCTCTTTTGTATCCCAAGTTAAAAGGCCGGCATTCATTTCGGCTCTAGCTTTAAGGCCGTAATAAGTTACGGGGTAACGCTGAACAAGGCGCTTTAAACTTTCTTCGGCAAAAGAAGAATTTGATTTTTGAAGACTTCGCCAATGCCAATAAAAGGCTCGGTATTCGTAATCTTGAGATCTGGGTAAAACCAAAAGCCGCTCAAAAAAAGCGGCCGCCGAGCCATAATCACCCTTTCGAAAATGCAGTAAACCCATCCGAAACAAGGCTTCGATGGACTCTGGACTGCCGAAATGCTCGACGGTCAAACTTTCGAAGCTCTTCATGGCCTCATTGTAACTTCCGTTTGCTAAAGCGGCTTGTCCAACTAAGGCCAAGGATTTTGTTGAATCCGGATGGCCCTTTAACTTATTAAAGCTGGCTTCTGCTAGGACCATGGCCTCGGTATATTGTCCTCGAGCATAGGCATTATTCGCCCAGCGATAAATGCGAGAGCCGTCGGCTCCCTTCATGGCGTCGACAACACGTTTTCGAAATAACTTATACTCTTCGACTTCTTTGCCAATCACCCCAAGGTAAATTTCCAAAATGCGATCACTGGCCCACTCGGCTCGAATTCCTCCAGGAAACTTTTGAATCAAAGCCACGCCGTCTTCAACCGCAGCCAAGACGTCCCCTGACTTTAAAGCTTCGCGCATTCGCGACAACAATTTTTTCTCGCTTTCGCTAACACCAAGGTCCTCGTCTAAACTTTGTGCCGAGGGACTGGCTGGGACACTGGCTGCCTGGGACAGACTTCCCGGCAGGGTCTTCATCAGGGCGTCCATTCGATTTTTTAAATCGCGATCTGACTGCTGACTTAAACTTTTCTGAAAAAAGGAAACCGCAACACTGATTTTTTGTTCGACAAAAGCAAGTTCACCGGCCAGCTTAAAAAAGCGAGCGCGTTGAGAAATATTCATCCAGCCCGATAAACTTTGTAAACGATCCACTAACTTCCAAGCCGCCGGACGATTAGACCGGGACAGACTGCTTAGCTTTTCGTTTAACAAATCTAAGTAGGCCTCGCGAAGTTGCTCGACCTGCGGGCCTTGATATAAGAATTCTTGTTTGGCCTGAATCTTAGTCTCTAAATCAGACAAAACTTTTAATCTGGCTTTTTGATCTTTAATTAAATTCGCGCAGCGTATTTCGCTGACTAAAAGCCAAGGCACTAAGGCACTCGAAAGTTTACGAAGTTTTGCACCTTCGCTAAGGCAACTCTCGGCTTTTTTATCTAGCTCAAAGCTTCGCATCTTCATCAGATGTAAAGGAATACCTTTAAGTCCTTTTTTTTCGGTTTCATCATAAAACCATCTGGGTGCTGAAAGCTTTAATGGGTAACTTAGCTTAACGGATTCCATTTTAGCGGAACTCGTTTGGCACAAAATCAGCGGCAAGCTTAAGGCAAGAATCCTAAAGCCCATTTATACAACCGGGCTTTCTGAAGTCGAGCTGGATTCGGGATCTGCCGTCTTAATGGCTTTAGACAAAATCGATTCTAACTGCGCCAGCAATTCTTTTTGCTTTTTCTTTTCTTTTAGATCTCCAAGTAATCCCTCGGGCGCAAAACTTAGGGCTTCAAAGGCCTTTAGGATTTTTTCTAGTTCATCACCAACGGCTCGTCTTAAAGACGGAGGCGCTTGCGCTAAGAGTTTACTTAACTCAAGGCTTGCTCCGCCTTGACCAGAAAGCTCTCCTAAAATTGCGTACACTAAATTTGTCGCCTCAACTCCAACCTGGCGCCATTGGCCTTCGTCGATTTTTGCTCGTACTTTTTTTAATCGAAGCCTCAACAGATCATTCAGATTCTTTTTTCTTCTGCCCCAACCCAATTCAATCACTGCCCGCCAACCTAAAAAGGCAAAAATCAAAACATAGACAAAAACCCAAAGCCCCATTTTCTCTGCAGGGCTCCAGCGCAATGAAGATTTCCAATCCAAAGCTAGCCCCGGAAGCTGAGGGGCTTGCACAGTATTTTGCCCAGCTTGGCCGCCCGCTAAAGTCGATGAAGGAACATTTTGATTTCCGGATCCTGGAGTCACCGTCAGTTTAAATTCAGTCGTCGTTTGAGGCTGGTAAGTTTGGCTTTTAGGATCAAAAACACTAACACTTAAGGGCGGAATCACAATCTGCCCGGCCTCGCGCGGAATTAAAAGAACTTCGAATTCCTTGTAAGAAGATCCATCGGGAGAAAATTTAGAATCGGACTTTGTATCGTAGACCTCTACACTAGGAGGTAAGTTTAGCGGCGGAAGCTCGATCAGCTTTGCATTACCTTGACCCTCAAAACGAACTTTTAAAGTGACCGGCTGATTGGCGGGTACAGTGCTTTGATCAAGACCCGCGGTGACCCGAAAGCGACCGACCGCTCCACTAAAGTTTGCAGGTCTTCCTTCTGCCGGCAAATCCACAACTTGAATTTTAATGGGTTTACTCGACTTCGTGTAAACATAAGTCCTGCCAAAACCAAAACCTCCCAAAGGCATGACCGTACATTTTGCTTTATAGGGATCTACAATCGATTGACCGGCTTTAATCGGAAACAGTGCAAAGGACGCAAGCAATGCTTTTTGCCAAGCAATCCCATTAATGACTTCTTGCTGAAATTCAAGGCGAGTCGCTAAATGAATGTCTTCTTTCCAAAAGCCCACAAGACTTGGATATTTGATCGTATCGATATCGCGAATCTGGCTGCGAGTATAAAGATACCAACTGGCCGTGACTTGCTCTCCGACAAAGGCTTTGGTCTTATCCACTTCCACTTGAATAAAAAATGCTTCGCTTGGGTTGACGGGCTCGGTGCGAGTTCCGCCACTTCCACCTCCGCCCCTTTGCCCAAGCCTACGCTGAAGAAGTTGAGCAAATAAATCATCGGCGTCTTCATAAAGCTCTTGAGGATCGGGCGGCACCCCACCTGGAGGAACCCCTCCTCTGGGCCGAGCCTGTCTTTGGGTCGGCTCACTTTCGGCAGAAACTTGAATTCGAATGGGCTTTGTATAGTAAGTTTTGCCATTCGCATTTAAAGCAAGGGCGGGAAGATTTAAAGTCCCCTCTTTTTTTGGAGACAACATAAAGTTAAAAGTTCTGGTCTGACGAACTTGAAAGCTTCCGTTGGTAAAAGTACTTCGGCTTTCGGATCCCGTCCAAGAGTTGATTAAATCGAAATCTGGGAAGCCCGAAAGCTCTGGGGGCTCTAGGGTTAGACTTGAACTTGAAGAGGCCGACACCGAAAGAGTGAAGGTGTCGCCTACGGCCATTTCGTTTCGGTCGACCGTCGAAAAAACTTCGACTTCTTCTTGGGCCAAAGCCATTGGCCCAAGTCCAAAAAATAAAACAGAAAACAATATTAAAAAAAACTTACCAGTCTTTATCACGAGGTGATTCCTTCATACCCTTTCGCTGCTCGTTAGCGCGAATGGCCTGCTCTTGATTTTTTAACTCTTCCAGAATCTTTCTTACGTTTTCGGGCGTCAACTCTTTGCTGTCAAATGGTATGGGCTGATTTTTCTTATTCTCTTGGGGTTGCTGGCCCTGATCTTGCTTAGGATCCTGATTTTCTTGATCTCCGTCCTGAGGCTGCTTGTTTTCGCCCTCGCCCTCTTGATCTTGTTTTTGCTCTTGATCGCCCTTTCCTTCTCCACCGCCCTGCCACAAAAGCTCGATATTGGTCTTAACTTCAATCGAATCCTTATTCACTTCCAAAGCCTTTTGATAGGCCTGAAGAGCGCCTGGGATATCTTTTTTATCTGTTTTAAGCTTTGCGATATTAAACAAAGCCATAAACTGGGCTTCGGGATTATCTTGGGCCAGTATTGAAGCCGTTTCGAATTCACCTAAGGCTTTTTCTGGTTCTTCGTTGCGCAAAAAAGAAAGCCCTAGATTGATATGAATCCATGGGCTTAAGGGTTCATGGCTTAAGGCTTCAACAAATTTTTGGTAAGCCTGAAAATGACTTTCGTCCTTTAGCAGCTGAACCCCTTCGTTGTTTAAAGGAATGGATTGCAGAAAATTAGCCAAAGAAACCTGAGGAAAAGCTGCTAAAAATAATCCAAGCAAATAAATCCTCATGACTGAGACACCTCAAAGCGCCCGCGCCACAAACGTCCCGTCTTTTTTCTTTCGCCCAAAGCTAGCTCGATCAGGCCAAACAAAATTGCAAAAAACAAAGGAAGCTGAAAGTTTTCACCGTAGTCGACCATCTCTGCATTTTCGAAATTGGATTTCTCTAGGCGATCTAAATCCGATATCAATGCTTCGATGGCGTTTCCTCCGAAGCTAACTTGATAAAAACTGCCTTGCCCTTGTTTTGCGAGCTCTTTTAAAACCGTGCCCTTAGTCTGAGACATCACAACCTGACCCCCGCGATCTTTGCGGTAGCCTAAAAGATTTCCCCTCTGATCTCGCATCGGAATCGGAGAGCCTTTTTCGGTGCCAAAGCCTAAAGAAAAAATTCGGATTCCTTCTTTGGCAAGCTCTTCGGCGGCAGCAACGGCTCCGGCCTCGTTGTCTTCTCCGTCTGAAGCGATCACAATTGCTCGGGTCACGACGGTTCCAACTTCTCCCCCAAGTCCGCCTCTTTCGAAGGCTGATTTGGCTTCGGCCAAGGCTCTTTTAAAATCTGTTCCTTGAGTCGAAACCGCATCGGGACTTAAAGAATTTAAAAACATCACCAATGCACTTTTATCAGTTGTGATGGGGGATAACAAAACAGCCGAGCCTGCAAAGGCAATAATGCCGACTTTGTCTCCGCCTAAACGAAAGATCAAACGCTCGAGTTCGTTTTTAGCAAGCTCCAGTCGACTTGGTTTTGCATCTTCAGCCAGCATGCTATTGGACACATCCACCACAAGCATTAGCTCGACACCTTGACTGACCACTTTTTGTTTTGAAGCCCCCATCTGGGGTCTGGCTAAAGCAAAGACCATTGCGACAACACAAAAGACCTCGAGGATCAGTTTGATATTTCGCTTTTGCGACGAAATGCTTGCGGTTAAAAGCGGAACTGATTTTTCTCCAAGCTGACGCATAAGTTCTTTAAATTGCCTTTTTCGAATCAGCAAAGCCAAAATCGCCAAGACTGGTACAAGCCATAAAAATTGAAATGCGATGGGGTCTGCAAATCTAAAAGTCATTTATGGTCCCCTCCGCAAAATGCTTCGGCCCAAAAGAGCTGCCAAAAAGTAAAGCATCAAGGCCCACTGAACATAAGGCGGAAAAAGCTCGGCGTACTTGGTCAGCTCGTTGACTTCAATCTTAGTTTTTTCGAGGCGATCGATTTCTTTAAAAACTTTATCCAAGGCTTGTCCCGTGGTGGCGCGGTAAAACAAGCCGCCGGTCTCGGAAGCCATGCGCCCCAAAAGCTCTTCATTAATCTGACTGCTAATGGGGCGATACTGCTTCATCTGCCGGCCGCTTGCATCTTGCACGATCACCGGAAGTTGAGCTTGTCCATCCCGACCCATCCCAATGGAATAGATTTTTACTTTATAACCTTTTGCGATTTCTAAGGCTGTTTCGGGATCGATTGTTCCGCTGTTATTTTCTCCGTCGGTCAAAAAAATCACAATGCGGCTTTTTGCTGTAGAGTCTTTTAGTCTTGCCACTGCATTGGCAAGGGCCACACCAAGGGCCGTTCCCATTTTTATATTTCGACTGGGCTGAATTTCTTTAATACTTTGTTGTAGTAAGGGATAATCCAAAGTCAGAGGAACTTTTGTAAAGGACTCGCCGGCAAATAAGACTAAACCAATGCGATCAGAGACACGGCCCGCGACAAAATCGCTAATAACCACTTTAGCGGCCTCGAGGCGATTTTCGGGGCGCATATCTTCAATCAACATGCTGTCCGAAATATCCATGGCCACCATGATATCCACGCCTTCGACGTTTCGTTTAATCTGAGTGTCTGCTCTTTGCGGTCTTGCAAGGGCCACAATCGCAAGACCTAAAGCGATAAATTTTAAAATCAAAGGCAAAATCGAAAGGCGTGACCTCCAAGTCGGACGAATCCCTTGAAATACAGAAAGCCCACTAAATTGAATCGAGGGACGCCTTTGTCTGCGTGAATAAAAAATCCAAAAAATCACAAGGGCGACTAAAATAAATGCGAAGAAAGCCCAAGGGCTATGCCAGGAGATCATTTTTTCTCCTTTCTTAGCCGAAAGGCCTCGTCGACCCACTTACGCGTCATCTCTTGCAGTTGCTCACTGTCTCTTTGAGTTGGCTTTGCGGCATGGCTTGCACGATTGAACTCTTTAAATATTTGTCTTAAGTCTTTTGACAGCTCTTTGTAAACCTTAGCATCACTGCGCTTAAGCTCTTTAAGAATATCCGAAAGCCCCCAGTCCAAGGCGGGAATCTTAAACTCACGGACTAAAACCATTCTTAAAGAATGCTCTTGATCCTTTAAACATCGCAGAAGCTCTTCGTCAGGCATCTGTGGATGAATTTTTCTTTGAATCTGGCGAAGCTCTTTGTAAAAAACATTATAAGGTGATTGCGCGGTCTGAAATCGAGACAGACTTTCGATCAGACGTTTTCTCGCAGAGATCCGCTTCACTTGCCTGACGATCACAAAAACAAAAAGCAAAATAATTAAAGCGGCGCTAAGCCATAGCCACCAGGGAAAACTTAAAGCGATTGGACCAAAATAAGGATAGGCCTCTTGCTGCTCTTCGACCTTAAGAACAGATTGAACTTGAGCCGATAAACCCCGAACCTCTACTTTTTGTTGGTTTTTATCGACTAAAAAAAAGCTCTCGAATTTGTGCTCGCCCGCCTTATAGGCCGTTGCAATAAAACTGGCTTTTCCGGCCTGAAGCGTAGGCGCATCTAAAATGACCAGCGAGTATTCTTGCTCTGGAGTTGGAAATTCAATTCGCACTGGCGCTTCAAGAGTGACAGTTCCTGGGGCTAGGGCACCGGGGGGGGCGGCTGCATCGGCAGCTTCTGCCGCAGCAGATCCCTCGCAAGACAAAACCACTTTTCCGCCGACGGTCCACTGAGCCAGATCAGTGACTCCTTCGGGAAAAGGCTCGATTTGACATTGCCAAACAGGTCCTTCGCTCACCGTCGACTCCTGCGTTTAAAAAAACCGATCAAGGGGGCAACGAAATCCTGATCTGTGCGAACTTCAATTCGGTCCACAGCAGCCCTGCGAAGCTCGACTTCTTGAAGCTCGATTCGTTTTTTAGTGATCTCCGCAAAAAGTTTTCTAAAAGAACTACTCGAGGTATCGACTGTCATCACTTCCCCGGTTTCGGCATCATGCAAATCAACAAGCCCAAGTTTTGGAATTTCAAGCTCGGCCGGATCGCGGACGATGACGGCGACGGCATCATGTTTTTTGCCCAGCATTCGCAAAGACAACTCGAAGTTTTTATCCATAAAGTCGCTAAAAATAAAAATATGCGCCTTTTTCTTTAAGACTCCTTGAAGGTACTCAAGGCCTGAAGAAATTTTTGTGCCTCGGGACTTTGGCTTAAAATAATAAAGGTCTCTTAAAATCCGGTGAATTTGTCCGCGCCCTTTTTTAGGTGGAACATAAAGCTCGACTTGATCCGAAAAAAGTAAAAGTCCTACGGGATCTTTGTTTTTCGTCGCACTAAAACCAAGAAGGGCTGCCATATGGGTGATAATTTCGCCCTTAAAATAACTTTGGCTTCCGAATTCTCCCGAGCCACTGACGTCGACGGCTAAAATAACCGTCATCTCGCGCTCTTCATCAAATTTTTTAATATAGGGCTTTCCCGTGCGGGCCATAAGGGGCCACGCGATGGACCGAACATCATCGCCGGGGACGTATTCTCGAAATTCAGAAAAAGTCATCCCCTGCCCTTTAAAGGCCGAGTGATATTCGCCCGCAAAAAGATTGTTTACAATTTTGCGGGTGCTGATCTCAAGAAGCTTAACCTTCTTTTGAATCTCTGGAGGCAATCCCACAACTTAAGGCACCTCAACTTGATTTAAGATCTCTTTAATAACTTCTTCAGTCCCAATATTTTCGGCTTCTGCTTCGTAGGTTAAAATCAAACGATGTCTTAAAACGTGATAAGCAATTGCTTTAACATCTTCGGCAGTCACATAACCGCGACTGCGCATAAAGGCATGGGCTTTTGCCGCGCGAGTTAAGCTAATCGTTGCCCGGGGACTTCCGCCCACACTGATTAGATTTGCGATATGGGACAATCCATAATCCCCTGGCTTTCTGGTCGCCATTACGATTTCGACGATGTAGTTTTTGATTTTTTCATCCAAATAAATCATGTCGGCGCGATCTTTGGCGCGGTTTAGATCTTCTCTAGAAATCACAGACTGGATTTCGGGCAAACGATCATGAGACATTTTATTTAAAATCTCGAGCTCTTCAACTTTAGACGGATAAGTCACAACGATCTTAAACATAAAACGATCCATCTGGGCTTCAGGAAGAGGATAAGTCCCCTCTTGCTCTAAGGGATTTTGTGTCGCTAAAACCAAAAATGGGCGTTCTAGGGCGTAAGTTGTATCGCCAATGGTGACTTGTTTCTCGGCCATGGCTTCAAGCAAAGCACTTTGTACTTTTGCAGGGGCACGATTGATCTCATCGGCCAAAACAATGTTTGTAAAAATCGGGCCTTTTTTCGGAGCAAACTCTCCGCTTTTTGGATTAAAGATCATCGTTCCGATTAAATCCGAGGGTAAAAGATCGGGAGTGAATTGAATGCGCTGAAAATTTAAAGAGATCGATTTTGCAACAGACGAGATCGTCAAAGTTTTTGCTAAGCCTGGAACCCCTTCTAGCAAAACGTGGCCGCCAGTCAGAAGGCCCATAAAAATGCCTTCAAGCATTTCTCTTTGGCCGACGACGACTTTTGAAATTTCGGTTAAAGTGCGTTCAACAAACTGACTTTCTTGTTTGATCGCTTCATTTAAAGCCAATATATCCACTTGCACCAAATCCTCCTCTGCTGAATACCCAAAGTGTTTCATATTCCCCAAGATTTTCAACTTCCTAGACGTTAAAATCGAGCTTGTCTCGGATCAGACCTTGGGTTTAGATTTAAGTCTTTGACGAATCACGCGGAGAAACCACATGAAGCCAACCCTACGCGCCTGGATCTTTTTGGCTTTGATGTCTTTTGCCGTGATTTGGCTGGGGCATATCCTCGGCGAGCGGCAGGGCTTGCTTTGGGCTCTGGCGGTTGCGCTAAGCATCAATGCTTTAGTCTTTTTTTACGCCGAATTTCGCCTGGTCCCCATCCTGTCTGGAAAAGAGCTTGAAGGCACCGACCCCTACGGGCTTCGCAGCATCACGGAAAACTTAAGTGCAAAACTTCGTATTCCCACACCTCGACTTTTTATCATGAGCTCAGAAACACCCCAAGCCCTGGCGGTTGGAAACAACTGGAGTCAGTCGCGGATTTATTTAACTTCAGGCGCCATTCGAAGACTAAATCCAGACGAGCTGCGCGCCATTATTGCCTTCGAACTGTGCGCGATTCAAAGACTCAGCACTTTAAATTTTTCGGTCTCGGGAGCCTTTGTAGATGCGATCATGAGCCTTTGCGCCATACTTGATCGCGGCGGAAAATTAATTTTTGGCTCTCGAACTCAAACCAACGCGATTCAAAATCATATCTTCAGTGTGATTTGTGCGCCTTTAGTGGGCTTGATGGCAAAGTTTTCAGTTTTGCCGATGGATTATTTCGAAATCGACCGCCAAGCCGCAGAGCTTTGTGGCTCGCCGAAGCATTTGGCTGAGGCCTTAATAAAACTAAATTCTTACGCTTCGACTAGACCCTTAAATTCTCCGGTATTTCTGTCACACTTCTTTATCGTTAACCCCTTGACGAAAAAGGGCTGGCCTCGCTATTTTGAGGCCCATCCCAAAGCGGGAGCTCGAGTCCGCAAGCTCGTGGGGCAATTTCCGATTTAAATCCCCATTGCCGAGGACTTTTAGCTAAGGACTCTTCTTCTTGAAGAGACTTTAAGTGGGAACGACCTTTAATTGGCGCGACTTTAAACGGAGGCCCTATGGGAAATCAACCTGATCAGAATAAACAAATGGAAGCCAATTTTTCGACGCTGATCTTATCCATCGCAAGTTCGGCTGCGATCTGCTTAGGCTTATCTCCTCATCCGCAAAGTCAAAAGATTGAAAAAGATCTTACGATGGCCCGATTTAATATCGACTTACTGGCGCTCTTAAAAGAAAAAACAAAAAATAATCTTAGCCCCGATGAGCAAGGCTTTTTAGAGACTGTGCTGAACGATCTACAAATGAAATTTGTCCAAGCGAAATAGCCAAAACGCTTAGGAGATCTGCATGAAAAAAATCCTACTTCTGACGGCCCTTTTAATTATTGCTGTTGGAGTTTTAAATCTTAATCCCAATCTCGAAAACTCTCTTTTAGCCCAAGGCAAAGCCCCAGTTTTAAAACTGGGCAGCCCCTTACCTGAAAATTTATTTATTGAACTGGCCAAAGCCGTAAACCCTACAATCGTAAATATCAGCACCTCTCAGCGCCCTCAAATGGGCCGCCAAGGAATGAGAAACCGCGATCCTTTTTTTGATTTGTTCGAACAATTTATGGGCCCTCAGTATCAACAAAGACCTCAGCAATCTTTAGGAACTGGCTTTATCATCCGCGAAGATGGATTAATTTTAACCAACAACCATGTGATCGATCAGGCTGATATTATCAAAGTGCAATTGGATCAAAAATCTACCGAGCTTTTTGAGGCCGAAGTCATCGGAAAAGACGCCCGAACCGATGTGGCCTTGATTAAGATTAAAGCCAAAACAAAACTTCCCGTAGCAGCCCTTGGATCCAGTGCCGATTTACAAGTGGGCGAATGGGTTGCGGCCTTCGGAAATCCTTATGGCCATGGACATACAGTGACTAAAGGAATTGTCTCGGCGGTAGGACGCGAGATTGAAGGCTTAAATATTCTTCCATTTATTCAAACCGATGCCAGCATTAACCCCGGAAACTCTGGCGGCCCCTTGGTTAACTCCAGAGGCCTAGTGATTGGGGTTAACACCGCTGTCGATGCAAGGGCGCAAGGAATTGGTTTTGCGATTCCAATTGATTATGTCAAAGCGATCCTTGGAGAGCTTGAAAAAGACGGACGAGTTCGAAGAGGTTTTATCGGAGTCTATATGACCGATATCGACGAATCGGTCGCCGTAGATTTAAATTTAAAACAAACCGAAGGCGCATTGATTACTCAGGTCATGCCCGGAGGACCTGCCGAAAATGCAGGCCTTCAACCCTATGATTTAGTCATCGAATTTAACGGGGATAAAATTGGCTCGGCTTCGGATTTGTCTAAATCCGTGGGACAAACCAAGATCAAACAAAAAGTAAAAGTTAAAGCCATTCGAAACGGAAAAACGAGGGACTTTAATCTGACTGTTGGCGATCAACCGACTGAAAAATCGGCAAGATCACAGACCAAACGCTACGAAGGCCAAAAAGCCGCTTTTGATTTAGGTTTTAAAATTAGCGACTACTCAAAAAACATGGCCGAAGAATTTGGCATTCCGCCTTTGCGCGAAGCCCGCCCCATCGTGATCGAAGTCAGCCCAGGATCTGCGGCCTCAAGATCAGGCTTAGCCCCAGGGGATGTAATTTTAGATGTAAACCGCAAAACCACAGCTAAGGCCCGCGACGTCAACGCCGCCCTAAGAAACGGCCGCAATGTTTTAAGGGTCTTAAAACAAGATCGAGTGGTCTTATTGTTTTTAGAGCCGCGCAAAGACTAATAACCAAAAGCTTTAGCCGAAGCTTTACCCAAAAGACTCTATTTTGATGAAGGTCTGTCTCAACTTGAGACAGACCGACTTTATTTTACGCAGCCTATTAAGTCCAAGGTCTAGCTCGCCGATTAAGCGAAGGACGAGGCACGTAAAGCACAAAGAAGTCAGCATCGAGGAGAACGGCCATGAAAATCACCGAAGTCAAAGTCTACCCAGTCAACGAAGAGCGCCTAAAAGCCTACGTCACCATCACCATCGACGACGCCTTCGTCGTCCGTGACCTAAAAATCATCAAAGGAAACGAAGGCCTCTTCGTAGCCATGCCCAGCAAAAAACGCAAAGATGGCCAATTTAAAGATATAGCCCACCCCCTAAATCAAGAGACAAGGGCCATGATCGAAGACCTAATCTTTGAGGCCTACGAAAAAGAAGTCCGCTCAATGGGCGAAGCCCTAGGCCAAATCAAAGGCCGCCCCGAATACGAATAGCCAAAAAGTTGGGCTAAGCCCAACTAGCGCCCCGCATTAGCCCCCCGAAATCGCATCCAAAAACACTTTTCCTTGATTTCACCAAGCCCCGATTGGTACAACCAAAAGCTCGACAAAAACAAGCTGGGGCGTCGGCAAGTTGGTAAGCCATCAGATTTTGATTCTGACATTCGCAGGTTCGAGTCCTGCCGCCCCATCCAATTTAAATAAGAACCACAAAAAGTAAAAAACCAAAATAAAACTTCGAAGACCTAAACGTCGTAATGGGCGGCAGGACGAGAAGAGAGCGAGCGGCCATGTTAGAGCCGCCAGTGGCGGGTCTAATATGGTAAGTCGGCCACGACGGCCGACTTAGCTCGCGGCCCCGGCTCTGGGGGATCGGCCATGACGGCCGATCCGGGAAGACCGAGTCCTGCCGCCCCATCCATTTTTGCTTCGCAAAAATCCTCCATTCTCGATTTTCCATTTTTGGCATTTTGTCTGGTTCTACGGTTCTACGGTTCTACGGTTCTGCTCACTCGATTGCAGAACGTTAAAGTTCAAATCCCACAACACCGCCGTCAGGCGCTTACATTAACTTCATGACTACATTTTTAATAAGATCATCGATAAACGCTTCTGCCTGGAGTCTACCAATCGCGATTCGAGAAGGATGGGCTGCTGAATTTCTCTTATCCAGCTTTTCTTTCATTATCTTAAAAACATCACTGGTAATAATTCCTGCACTCTTTGAAATTTCAATTACTTGAGACTCCTTAAGTTCTTCAGAAAAATCCTCAAGGATCTGGATTAATTTTTGCTTTTTTTTATGATGTGCCGGAAATCTCGATTGCCATGCCGAATTAAAAGATAACTGCCTATTCTCTGAACCCACAATAAACGAACATAAATGTGAGAATGCTAAATTCCAAGTCATCACAATCGCGCCCCGGGGAGATCCCGCCTTAAAACACTTTATGGCCTCTTCCAAGTAGATCTTCTCGTCTGGATCTTTGATCCGCCCAGGAAGCTCTTCAAGCAATTTAGTTACTTGAACAGTTATCGGGTTCTTACCATATTTGCTTGTAAAGCCCTGCCTAATTGTTGCTTCCAACCTGTAACCATCTCTAGTCTTTAAGACTTCTCTTGGCCTCTTGTTTACCAAGGACACAAGTAAGCCATGTACGTTGCCTGGGGGATTAAGGTTCATCGCCAAGTAGCTGCTACTCAGATCCTTAGCACTAAAGTGAGCACTCCCCTCAAAAGTATGATAAAACCAACCAAATAGCTTGATCTTCTCCACATGTGGCCAAGTATTGAATCCCGGAATTGAATTTATCAGCTCGACTAACTTCATCGTTATTCCTTAGTAAACATCTTTCTGACACTCTCGCTCCCGATGTGATTTATGACATACATCTTTTTGGAACTACCCGTCCCCAAAAAACTCTTGTTCTTAAGACTACGAAGTGGCTGACCAACATCCTTTTGGACACTCCAGCTCATCAATCTGAAAACAGTATAGATGTGGTCCACAGATATTTCATCGATTCCACGATTCTCTTTCAGCCAGAGGGCTACAATCAGATAACGCTTATTAACGGATGACGGGCTCCCCAGCTTAACAAAGTAGTCCTGAAAACTTTGAGGTCCTTCCCCAATATCAAGATCAGCAATAACAGAAGGAGTTGAATAGTACCGCTTCTTAAGTGGCTTTGCTCCTACATTACCGTCAGAAGAATCGCATTCCTCCTGTACCACTATACCCTGCTCATCTGCCTGGGCTACGATACTTGAGTTATGGATTGTCGGTTGGGAAAACCGTTGCTGTGAAGACAATATCGCAGGGTTGTTGCTCGCCACGATAATCTGTGGGCCAATCTTATTGAGGGCTGTTTCAAGTGCTTTAAAACCTTCTTGGATAGTTTCGTCTGCGCCCTCAATCTGCAGAAGCATTACAGTCATCTTACTTTTGTTGGGGGATTTACCCTCTGAATTTCGCTTCATACAAAATTCTCCTTTCTATAAGTTATTTTCAGAAAACTTCTTCAGTTCACCGAGAATCTCATCACTATTTTTGTTGGCATAGCTAAATGGTGAAAAAATTAAATCGGGATTACCCTTATATTCAGCCAGTAAACCCTTAAAATCTTCAATTGACTTATGCGCCGCTGCAACTTGGCCCGTCCGCGAATATATGACTACCAAACACAAAGCTCTATTTAGCTGATTAGCGGTAATCTTCTTTTGGTTAGGAAAAATTTCAGAAACGAAATTTAAAAGCCTTTCGTACTTTAATCTAGCTTGTACTGATTCTCCTTGGAAGTCTAAGCAGCGCGCCAAATTAAATAGACACACACATAACTCTTCATTTACTTCGGGTTTGCCTAGCTTTTCAAGATTAATAATCCTACGAGAATAGTAATCCGTGGCCCATTTAAATTTCTTTTTTTCGATCTCTCCAAGCGCGCAGTCATCAAGAACATTATAATCTTCCATAAACTCAAAGTACCTCTCGTACTCTTTTACCATTGTAATATTTTTTGACGACAATGCCGCTCTAACTCTACTCATAGTCTCCACATTGAAGATCACACTAGCTTGCACTAGTGGCGACCTACCGACCGCACTCAGAGAGGCAGATATTTCCTCGTATTCTCGGTGATCCCACTCTTCTGGCACACGGTCGAAAGTACTATGCAACCAATTGACCATTTTCAGCAACAATTTGGTCAAAAGACGCTCAGGGTAGGAATTTTGTAGCTTATAAAGAGCATCATATTTTTGAAGACTCTCACTAGATTCGTTTGCCGCCATAATGAAATTCCTTTGGCATGCACGCTCGAGGAGATTGCCAAAAGAATTGGGAACAAGACTATCGATTCTTTTAGCCAGCTGTTTATATGAACTAAACAACGGGTCATTTTTTCTAATGACCTCGTCAGTATGATCCTCTTTGGAACGACTCAATACAGGTAGATATTCCTCTAAGGACAGTGCCGGAAAGTGATAGATAAACAAATCGGGGTCTGACTTGAAATTCTCAGCAAAACATTCTACTCGCTGATTCAATCTTTGATCAGATCCATGGGGCATTCCGACCGGCACATTTGAGGCGACGAGAATAAACTTTTTGTTTCCATCATCCAGGTCATTATAAATTGCAGCTGTTCCTTGGATATTTTGGTTATTTAACGAGGTGAGCATTACCACAATATCAGCAAGATATCTGGTACAAACACCACCAATTTCGGTGATCCCGGTTCGAGAGTCGATAAACACATAGTCCGGCTCATCAAACTCCCTCACTATTTGGTTCTTAAAATTTTCAAGGACCAGCTCCCCATTCATATGTTCAAAAATATGCGACCACTTAAGTGAATCAATTGCTTCTGTATATTTTTTTGAATGAATATTTCCCGCGGGGATTAACCACAAATCCCCTCCATTTTTACTCGAAATATTTTTCGTCAGACTTAAAGATCGCCCGATTAGACTCGGAGATTTGTCGGAAAAATACTCGACTATGCCTTCACTTTTAGCGCCACAACTACCGTCAATCTTGTTACAATATAGATTTAAACCTGGAGCTTCAAAATCAAAATCTACAACGACCACCTTACTTCCCGATCGAGCCCTGACAATTGCAGAATTGATTAGGGCGGAGGTTCTACCAACCCCACCCTTAAACGAGTAAAATGTCACAAATTTGGTTTTATGTTTAACCTTGTTTTCCATCTATGATGCCCGTCCCATTGATAAACCCCTAAATGGATTCCCGGTGGTATGGGTTTTCTGATCCATAGTAATATCGTTTAGTTTTTTCAAAATTTCCTCTGGTGTCTGGTCAACATTATTTTCTATCTTTATAAGACTCACATCCAAAGTGTGCCCCATTGCAGCCAGTACCTTTACAATCTGATCGACTGTCTTTCCATAATAATTGCTATCGAAAGTTCGATAAATTTGAGTGGGTGATGTATTGAGTCTCTGTGCAATTTCGGATTTAGAAAATTGCGATGTTTTTGAGACTTTTTCCAGCAAGATTGTTGCCTTGTAAACGATTAGTTCTCTAAAGAATTCTGGATCACAAGAATATTCCCTAAATGCGTCTAGGTGGACCGCGCCAGGCGTACCGTCTTTCAACAAGTATTCAATACCCTGATCACCCAATTCGCGGTCAATGTGAAATTCTACGATTGGATTTTCGAGGGTTGGCCTTGGACGAAGCTTTGCGCTGGGGAGGGTAAACTCTATCTCTCTAGTTTTTTTTACGCATGATATTTTGAGTAGATCAGAATGTAACTCAACTTTTTTAATTCTCATAACCTGCCCTCGCTTACTAACTCGTTAATTATATCTCTAAGCCTTTTACTTACTCTGCCTTTCATTACAGAATTATTTTGAAGATCCCACTTCGCCACCAGCTTTCCGTCTTTGTAAATGTGGACATGCCTTGGCTCATGATCTCCAATCCAATCGATAAAAATATAGTTCCCCCTCCTGATTTTCCCCATGCACTATAGTTGTTCTTTATGCGAGAGTTCCCAATTCATAGGATATAGATTATCATAAATGATACTATTAGCGCAAATAAATTATATAAATATACCATATATGATATATTTCTATATTGCCGATGTATTTCAAATACTTAGGCATTATCTCGGTCATTTAGAGCCGTCGGTAAGTGAGTGTGAAGCCGATTTTTTTTATCAGTTAGTAGCTTGAGCTTAGGTGTCCGTCATACCTTTGCGTAACGGCGCAAGGACCACTAGCATCTCGTTTCGCAAAAATCGACGGACACCCAAATCGAATTCAACTCTCTAAAGATGCAAAATCGAACACAAAATCAGATCATCTAATCTCTATGGGTTAAGTTTGGTCGGATGCTCCGCAAGAGCTAGATGCGCTCGCCAATTCTAATCGCAGAAAAGAGTCGCATTACTGAATAGTAATCAGTCTTTTAAAGTGTAACGAACGGGTGCCCGAAATTCGCTCTTGAGTCATTTTACCCCTAGTAGAAAAAAATTTTTCCGCCACTTTGACAGAGGCAAGATTCGTTTTATCAACAATAGCCTCGATGTAAAAAGTCTTCATATTTGCGAGGCCTAACTTTTCTTTTAGGTCGTTAAGCCCCCTGTTAATTGCCTCTAGAGCTAGTCCCCGACCCCTGAGGGACTCATTTACGGCATAGCCCAAGTTGTAACAGGGAATGCCATCGAGATCATCTGCGAGACCGAATATCGCCACAACTTGAACAATTCCATCAACAATCTTGGCATAGCTAAATCTTTTTCTACCGATACTGGGTTCATCATACATCATTAAATACCCTAAATCCAATTGGCTTGGATCAACGGGATTTTCATTCAATGCAGCTTGAAATTTACGAAGTGCAACTAGTGGATTAGCCATTTCAGACATAATGATACTCTTTCTAGAAGTGTTCGGACATTAGGCAATCTGGAATCGCCTCAATAGAAGTCAAGTTTTGAGGACGTTGGATTTAACATTTCAACAATTCTCATCAGTATATCGAATATGAGCGCCGCCTAGACTATATTGAGGTTTTTGGATACGCCTCATTATTTCCTCAAGGTCATGGCCCCACAAATGAGAAATGTAGTGGATATGATCCCCCCTAACCCAATGCGAAGGTTTTCGTAATTGTTCTCCAAAAGCTTCCTGGAAAGTAAAGTAAAACAAATGCCACTCTTTGCCATTGGCAAAAAGATGCACATTTACGTTCTTCCGCTTGTTATAGCGCTGATCGATTTTCCGAACGAAACGCTCTGCAGCTTTTGATTTGAACTTGCCAATCCCATTGCTCCGGAGAGCCTCCTCTTCTTCCGGCGTCGGTTTATGTTCCTCGGAAGCATATTCGCGATGGAGGCGATAATGCGAATACCCGCATAATTCTGCATTAATGACGAGATCCGCCAGATCCCGACCCCGCAGATTAAGGTGTTTGCAGAAACGTTTAACCTCTTTTTTTCGTCCAAGTGCAAATAAGTTCTTAAAAACTGCAGGAACACCACGTGCTCGGATCTTGCGCAGGAAGTTTTCAGACATATCTGTTTCAAAATCGGCGAATTCTCTGATCGGAAACTCGGGGTTAAACATTCGGCGCTTCGAGAGGTCAATCTGCTCTCGAAACAAGGAGTCGATACGGTCGGAAAACTTATGCATACCGACAAATTACCAAGCAAAAGCCATCTGGGGAAAGTAGAAAAGGCAAAGAGCCCGTCCTATTTTTGCGCAACAGGATGTCAGCCACCCTTGGATCCTTACGCAAAAAAAAGACAGGCGCACAAATCACCTCTCGCACTCTAAGAATTTTTCGCGAACTCCCCAAACCCAACAAGACACTCAACAACATAAGCCACCCGCATACCACTCCGCCGAGAAATCCTCTCGGCCCACCCCTCCAGCGACTCACAGCCAGGCTCAATCTCAACCCCACTCATCCGACTAAAAGCCGAACTCCCCTTCTCAAACTCCCAATGAACCACTTCATCTTGTTCTTTCAATCTCATCTCAACAAGAGGCGGACTTAAATTTCTTTGTGAAAACTCCCCCGCCTCTTTTAAGCTAAGCAAAGATACCGGCGCTAAGTCGTAGGACTGCTCACTAAACTTCCCATTTAAGCGATGATACTTAAATAAAATCTTAGTTTGAGTCCGAACAAAATCTATACGGGCACCCGCAAAAAATCCCCCCTGTGGCGAAGACAAAGTCTGATCAATGCAAAGAGGCTGAATCCAAAGGTCCCCTAAGTCACAAAGATACCTGCGACCCATAGGATCAAGCGCAATGACCCCAACGTGGGCTTCTGTTGTTCCAAGGTGTTCGCCCACGGCATAAGCAGGAATTCCTGCCTTTTCAAATTCATGGATAAGCCAAAGCGATAGATCGAAACAGTTTCCAGAGGCTCCCGTTTTTTCTCGATGCCTAATCATGGCATCAAGAGATCGCTGCCCGGTCTGTGCTTGATTCTTAAGAAACCAGGCCTTCGTAAGGGTTTCCATAGGAAAGGAATCAAATTTTTTCCAAACCTTAAGAATATTATTGGGGGTCATAATGGCGTCCATAGAGATTGGTATAACAGTGAATAGGTTTTGGCTGAAGCCCAGAAATAAAGCTTTCAGTTAAGCAGAAGCAGAATTTCTTTGTTCCACACTTCCGCGGGGATTTAATTTTGTTTATATTGTAAAATCAGCCCCACCGCCTTTTAGCCTTGTCCAAAGCCTTCAAGCCCGCTAATTCAGGGTCCATCCATTGCATTGATCTGAATCAACTTATCCAAGGATGACGTTATGCGAGTTTGGGCCATTTTCTTAGCTTATTCAGTGACGTTTTTAGGCGCAACGCCTGCTTTTTCTGCAGACAACCGCATCGAAAAGATCTCTCGTCAGCTGAATACGATATTTCAATGCCCTAACCGAGTTTGGCCAGGGCTAAAGCAGGACTCTTTTAGAGTTTTGTTTACCCAAGCCTCTACAAGCGAGTCTTGGCTTTGGATTTCCAGCACAGGCAAGACAGAAGTTATAAGCGCGACAGAGTTTCCCATTTCATCTGGATTGCCAAAGTATTCTTTCAGTCAATTTCGAAATGAAAAAACTGTGATCTTAAATTTAGATGAGGTTTCACAGAAGTCTCGAATGCCTTCGCTAAACGTTGATGGCGCTGTTAGTTTGGCCTTCCATGAAGGCTTCCACTACTTGTTTCAGATGAAAGAGCCATGGGTAGCTCGGTTTATTTCTGCTGATCGAAAGAATGACCTAGATCGCGTCTTGGCCGTTTATTCACGTAGAATGCTTATCCAGGCCTTGAAAGCTGAATTTGTTGCCGGGCAAAGCTTTGGTCGCTCTGCTTTTTGGTTTCAAAAATGGGAAGCCCTAGGCGAGGCCCCCGAAACAAAGTTTAGTGATATTCTAGAAGGCACCGCGAACTACGCAGAGATCATTGCTTCTATTGTTGCTGATAGAGGCTGTAAAGTATCTGAAGAAGAAATTCTTCAGATTGCAACAGCAGACCTAGATTCCCTTATTGGCTTACAAATGGATGTTGGGGTCATGAAGGAATTGTTCCGCGAGTATGTTGAAACAGGATACCAGATTGAAGGTTATGAAATCGGTCTACTTTCTCTTCTCGCAATGAGAGCGCGTGGCGTTCTAATTGGTTCAGACGAATATAAAATGGGGCGGGATTATATTGCGGAGATTCAGTCTGCCACAACAAACACTGAAAAAATGAAGGTTATGACGGATTTGCAACAGGCCGTCGCCCAGGTACAGACACCGGCGGAAATCCTTCTTCGTTCAGAAGCTCCCATTGCGGACAAGGATGACCCAAGCCTTCTTGAGTTTATTCGGAAGAGTGCTGAATAGGTGTTTAGGTGCCCGTCGTATTTTTGCGTAACGAGGTGTCATTAGTTTGTGCGCTGTTACGCAAAAATACGACGGGCACCCAAACAAGGAGCGATATTATTCCACTTCTCGGTCCTTGCGAATGGCAGAAAGATGGCGGATCATAAGTAGATGGGGATCTTTTATACGACCAAATGGGTCGCAGAACGGATCGAAGTCTCTAAGTCTAGCGGGGAAAAAAGGGGAATAATAATGATTTCTACTTATAGAATATTTTTTGTTTTAATTTTAGTTTTTTGTGCTCCCGCTTTACTGGCAAAAGACAAAGCGGCCTCGTCGAAAACAAAGATGTCTCAAAAACAAGGCTCTGCTTATGTTTTAAAAGGACGGATGATGGCTGAAAATGATTGTCCTTTTGAAATGGTAAATACCTACACTGGAAGTGTTGTTAAAACTGTAATTAGGCAATGCACCTTTAGTCAGACCCAAGATGAGATCGCCAAGAATCACGTTGCCTATGTTAGGCTGAAAAGTACAGTGCCCGCGAATAAATGCCTGTACGAAGAGGTGAATACCT
Source organism: uncultured Pseudobdellovibrionaceae bacterium (assembly GCA_964389375.1). Taxonomy (GTDB): domain Bacteria; phylum Bdellovibrionota; class Bdellovibrionia; order Bdellovibrionales; family UBA1609; genus CAYMDP01. Next base: position 34,018 of record CAYMDP010000024.1, read on the forward strand.
ACACCGGGGCTATCGTTGATGTAGTTATCCAAGACTGTCCCAAAGGAACTACTTCGCCAACTAATACTGCACCCGCTAGCGCGACGAATTAGTTCGTGATTGGCTATCCGACGTACTTTTGAGTAAGGGCATATAGCTTACTGACATCCCTTTGGGTGTTAGGTGCCCGTCGTATCTTTGCGTAACAGCGCACAAACTAATGACACCTCGTTACGCAAAAATACGACGGACACCCAAACTTACTGCTGAAATCCCCTTGGGCAAAAATACGACTAGCACCCTATTATATACCCCCTTGCTTACACCTTAAACAGTTAGGAAGTTTGTACAAACCGGATCTAAGGGGTTCGATATAATGACCCCCAAGGATGGGGCCCTTCTTGCATACTCGGCTATCAGTTGAAATTCTCTTTTTCCAAAAATGAGGAGCTTTAAAATGAGCGCAATTCGATTGATCCTTGGTTCACTAGCCGGACTTTCTCTGTGCACTTCGATCGTTAATGCCGAAAACTATGACTTCAAAGAACGCCGCGAGGTGCGAACGAATGTTTCCTCAATTATTCAAGTTGAAAATTGCACGAAACAAACTCAATACGATTCCATAAACAAAATCTATATTCCCGTTTACGAGGTAAACTACGTCAAGTGTCAGCAATTTGATCAGCAGCTTATTGGGGTCAAGAAGATGCCTTGGTACAAGCCGAACGAGCGAACAATTCTAAGCCACAGCTACTCAAGCAGGCCCTTAGTGCTAACCGCCCGCTTTAAACCAAGCCATGCAGAGATTCAGGATCTCGGCAGAGGTCGTGGTGCGGTAATCCCAAAAGGGACTACCGAGACTGCAGACAGCATATTGGATATAGTTTTGACGGAAGCCTTTAATCATTTGGCTCTCGAGCAAGTATCTTCTCGCTTAAGGTCCGAATGCCAAAGATTCATATCGAAGGCCGAACTACAGATCGTTCGCGCAAATGCTGACTGCAACTAGAGCTTAGGCGCCCATCGCATTTTTGCCTAAGGGCGCACAGTTTATTGACATCTCGTTACGCAAAAATACGACGGGCACCCAAGCTCGGGCACCCAAGCTCCAGATCGATCGCGCAAGTGCTGACTGCAACTAGAGCTTAGGCGCCCCTCGTATTTTCTGCGTAAGGGCGCACAGTTTATTGACATCTCGTTACGCAAAAATACGACGGACACCCAAGCCCAAGCCCCCAAGCCCGACGGACACCCAAGCCCACACTAAAAACAAGTGATTCGCTCTAACAGTCCTTCGGCAGAATCAATTGAATTCAAAAATGCGAGCTGATTTTTGTCGTTATTAGCCAACCAGGATCTATTAAGACCGAAACGTTTTGGAGCATCTTCTGGAACTAAATAATAGGTTGCTCCTTGAGCAAAGTGCTCTTCTTTATTCAAAGCCGAATAAGAATCCGGAAAATTTTTATTTTTTTTCGCCTCACTATACTGCTTAATGATGCACTGAAGGCCCGGTCGATAAGAGACTTCCATAAACTGTTGAAACTGATGGGCCATCTCGTGACCTAACAAATTGTAATCTCCATGGACGGTATTGAAGACTTCTGCGATGTCAGCAACCACGGGCTGACCGCCAACTCCACGCACATCATCCCACAAGCGATTATCGTTGGGGTAATTCGCTCCCTCAATTCTTCTTCCATTTAAATGGGACCATCCTGGAACTTCACTCAGTCGCTCGAAGGCAAACTTGAGGTGAGCTCTCACTCCTGCAGTCGCCATCTCGTCAACAAAGGGAAGCCATATTCTTGCCCCATGCATGGCTCGGGCCTGAAAACTTTCTGGAAGCAAAGACCAATTTGAAAAGTACACCCCAATCTTCTCAGGCAATTTTATGGATTTAAGTTCGCGCTCAAGCCTCTCAATATTCTGCTGGTACTCTGGCATCTTCTCATATCTAAAGCTTCGCTTCGTGAGATTCAGTCCCCAATTCGCTCGATTATAGTAGCGACAAGCCCGATGAGCCTGCCAATAGCTCGAAAAGGCCTTATCCTTAGAGCCATTCATGAACTGCAAATTTCCTAAAACAGTTAAAACATCCGCCTTGTTCTGATGATTTTGATTCCAGCTCTCGACAGCCGACAAAGCCTGCTCGAAAGAAACATGCCCCTTTTGAATCTTCTTTTTTAGTTCATTAAATTCTTTTAAATCTCCCCCTTGAAGAAGATCACTTTTACAAACCTGACTATAAATTTGCTCGTAGTCATAGACATTTTTCTCAACCGGAAACCAAAACCAGGGGTTTGAGTGTTTGTCATAGGCATCATAGATCCATTTGGCCTCGGCAAACCGATTGTCCAGCCCTAGGTAAACTAATCGAAATGCCACATCATACCAAGAGAACGGACGCTGAAGACCTTCCGCGGATTTCATTAAGAGATCTAAGGACTCTAAGTAATTTCTATCTTTTGCTAAGACTCGAATCTTCTGCAAAATAAAAAAATTCTGCTCACTCCCTGTGGACTTAGCAATCATTTGATCTAAAAATGAATCAATCTCCGTCTTTGAGATCGGATCATGATCAAGATGTCCCGTGCGCTTTAAGGTGGCCAATAAAAGTGTTTTTTCGCGCTTAGACCAGTCTGGAAGACTATCAAGAATACTTTCTGCTTCTTTTTCAAAAATTCCATAAAGTGCAAATGCGGCATACTCAATCAGCGACAGAGCGTAAGTGGACTTTGATTTTTGATCTGAAGTCGTAGCCAATTCGAAAAATACTTTAGCTTCATGAAAATTAAATCGTGTACTTTCGCATCTCGCCGCTAGAGCAAAAAAGCTGGGGTCCATTTCTTTTGAATTTTTAGCGCAAGCAGAAGCAAATTTAGAACAAGCCTCAAACTCTCCAGCCGTTAACAATGCATGAAGATAAGACTCCGAATCTTCTCCAAGGCAAGTCGGAGCTTTCTTTTTGAGTGGAGCCAGAGCGAATTCAAACTGACGATCCAATTCCTCAGCGAGTTTCTGAATTTGTGCCAACTCAGGTTTTTTAGTGAGGCTTGAGCTATGAATCCTTAGATCATTTTTAAATACATGAAAATCCGGAACGGATTTCTTTAAACCCTGGCTGAGGTGCGGTGTGGGCAGATCATTCTGGTTTAAATTTTCTGGATACGAATACGCAAGACCCGGAACTAATATCAAGGACCAAAAAATTATAAAACCCTTCATAGCCTTCCCCCAAAAACTCTTAAGTCATTTTTTATTACCGGACTCTGACTAAGGAATCCCCTATTTAGAGTCAACCTGAATCAAACATATGGAAGATCTTCAAAATTAAGAAATCAAGGTAGGGAATGACTTATCGGACCGCATGCATTCCACGGACTGAGTCCTTTCGTCGGAGGCGCATCTAAAGTCAATCGAGACCAGCAAACCTTTTTCAGAACTCTTAAAATTCAGATCCCAATCGTATCTTTTAGCGATTGCATGACAAATTGAAAGACCCAGGCCATGGCTCGGAGTTTGATCTTCCACAAAATGGTGCCCCCGGTTAAAGGGTGTCCCAAGCGCCTTCTCGACGGAGGTCGGTAAACCCGGACCCAAATCAGATATGCGCAAGACAGATCCCAAAACAGACACATTCACTTCGTGTTCAGAGTATCTTAAAGCGTTCACTATTAAATTTTGAAGAAAGTGTTCTAGATCTGCAGGATCCACAAGAATGCGCACTTTTGATCCATCACCGCTAAGCCGAATGCGCGAGTGATGAACCTGGTTAAGGTCCTCGCATAAGTTTGTGACGACTTCATCTAAATCGATCGCAAATAAGCTAGAGGTCTGCAAAACATTAGCTTTAGCTTCTGCATAATTAAAATATTTTCGTACAAACTGATTTAAGTGCTCGATACGGTGACTCAGTTGCTTCAATTCTTCTTTTGTAACTTCGGACTTTTTAGCCATTAAATCTGTAAGCTGCACCTGAAGCACTGCAAGTGGCGTGATCATTTCATGGGCCAGTTGCGAAGACCTAAGGCTTGATTCCACCAACACATCCGATACGTGATCGATGAAGCGCAAAAATTCAGTCATAAGAACCGAAAATTCATCCCGAAAAATAAATAGCCTGTGGGATTTAACTGTCTTCGCAAAGCGTGGCTTTCGACCGTTTAAATACTCGCCGGACTTCATGTACTCCATAAAGTCCATAGTCAAAGCCCGCATGTCTTCCAAAGGCCGAAAGACCCATTTTGCAGTAAACCACGAAACAAATAGTGCAAAACAAACCACTGCTAAAAAATAAAAAAGAAAATTCTTGGATATAAAAAAGGGCTGCATCCCCGGGGGCATGATTGAAGCCAATACGATTGTTCGCCCTTCGGTCTCTTCCACTCTAAGACAGCGGATTAAAGAATCATCCAGCTGAGTCACACTCCAGCCTGGATTTTTACAAATCCCCATAATTCTTTCGGCATAACGTTTTGCCCCACCATATCGGCTTATTCCCTCTTTCTGCCAAATCCAAACAAGCCCGGCCATTTTTAGGTCGTGACCTAGCTCGCGCGCTTCTTCAATTTCTTCATCAGATCTGTTTTCGAAATCGATGTCCGACAAACGATCCATAAAATATTGAATTCGCATATTCCCGATGGACTCACGTTCCTTTTCGATGAAATACGAAAAAAACAAGGCCGACCCCACGATGGTCAGACTAATCGATAAAATAAAAAGCAGAGTAAACCTAAGTCTCAAGCCAGTACCCCGTATTGCGGCGACTTTGAATTTTAAGGTTTGTGTTGGCCAATTTAAATTTTTGTCGGATATGACTAATTGTCACTTCGACGACGTTGGACTCAACCTCGCTATGAACATCCCAGACCATATCTAAAAGCTTATAGCGACTAAATACTCGATTGGGATTTTCGAGCAAGGTTCGGGCAAGAAGGTATTCTTTGCGGCTAAGGCCAAGTCTTTGACCTGACACTTCAATATCTTGAATCAATTCATTCAGCTGAATTTCGGAATTCCATTTTACATTTGCTTCTTGCTGCGCTCGAGCCGGTCGCAAAGTAATCACCCGTAACCTAGACATTAGCTCCGTGAAGTCGAAAGGCTTGTTCATATAGTCGTCCGCACCAAGATCTAAAATCGCTGCTCTTTCTTTTGGTCCACCGACTGCGGACAATACAAGAATACGAACGGTGGGCCATCGATCCCTCAAACGAGGAATCCATGTGCTTAAGTCGACACTTCCTAGCAACCGATCCAAAACAATGGCCTCTGGATCAGGACACAAATCTGAGTTTATAAAAAGATCTAGATCTTCAGCTTTATCAATCCAGGTAGAAGATATGGCTTCCGAAGTAAAGCCTCGCTTAAGATGACTTGCAATGATGTGTTCGTCTTCGACAATTAGGACATGCATAACTTGTGGGCCGAGATTATCTCGCCCCACAAGACAAAACAAGAGAACGAATTAATGAGCCTCTGTCCCAGCCATAGCATGCTCTACGCATTTTGCTTGGTCAGCAGCTTTGGTCTCCATACAGTGTTTAGCGGCCTCTTCACGCGTTAACTTTTTTCCACTTGCAGTGGCTTTAGTTTCGACGGTTTTTTGAGCTGCAGTTGGTTTTGCAGGCGTCTTTGCACTTTCATAAGCAAAAGCTGTGGAACCGATTGAAAGGACTAGTAAAAAAACAATTTTTTTCATTTTAAAACCTATTTTTTTGTGGGGTGTGGTTTTTGTGCTGGTGTTCCGGGCTTAGTTGGTTGTGGTTTTTGACCACCTGCTGCGTTTGGCTTGCTCATTATGGACTCCTTTTCATGCGCCTTCGAAATTGAAAGCGAGGTATTCAAAAGGATAGCGGGTTCAAAATCCCGAGGATTAAATCAGGATAAATTTTAGGGCTAACGCCTTGCGTTTGTACCTTCGGCTCGGCCCTTACTGGACCGGCGCACTTAAATGGGTAGCTTAGGTATCGATCGATTGATCACTCAAGAATTTCCGAAGCTTGATCTAGATCATAAAATGGAAAGATCTCTGGGTCTGGAAAATATCCGCGGCCAATCACGGCGGGATATTGGTCCACAGGGATGATCTGAAACTGAAGGCCCTCAAGATCTTC
>CAYMDP010000024.1:40128-43449 GCA_964389375.1 uncultured Pseudobdellovibrionaceae bacterium
AAGATCTTCGTTGGCCCACATCTGTGCCATGTAGTTCTCGAAATTGACCAGCTGTGGTCTGTTTGTGAAATATTGGTCCAAAATCACATTATCGATCACCAAAAACGCATGGAAGGCCCATTGTTGATGCCCAGCCCGTGGTCGACTCGGGATTAAAAATCTGTCTTTTTCTTTGTACGAAATATGAACGACTTGTGCAGATCCATTTCGAACTAAATTTTTAGACTTAAATTGTAAAAATAAATCATAGGCATTTCCGCCGCAGTCCCAAGGCATATTGTTAACTGTATCGTACTTAAAAAAATGATTTCGATAAACTTGCATGGCTTCCTTAGATAGCTTGACGGGTTCAGAGGCCGTACCTACAGAGCTAAAGAAAGCAGACAAAATGATAAAAATTTGAAGGCATTGCGACCGCATCTGCTGATCAGGTGCTAAGACCATGCCCGGCTGAAACACGACTTAATTCCAGCTAAGCCTTTTAGATCGAAAAAACCCAAGACACCTCAGACGCCAAACGTCCCTGTCCATAATTTTGACATTCGGATCTGTCTAGATACGCCGACCCCTAGGACTAATTCACAAGATCAAACACATGCTTTAACTCTTCTGCTGGCACTCTAAAATCTCAACCCCATCGCCAGGAAAAATTGAGAAATGAGGATGCTCTAAAAACATCTTTGCCGCCGCTTCAAAAGACTCTGCTTCGACAATCATAAAATAACCCATTTGGCTTGGAATATCGTGAATCCCCTTAGCATCGACAAGTTTGGTTTGCTTACCAAGAGGTCCCCCTTCAAAACGAAGCTGATTTTTATACTTAAGCTCCCATTGCTCTTTAGCCAATGTGCCCTGTTGCGTCCGCTTTTTCTGGGTTTCGGAATCTAACTTCATCCATGCTTGGTGGTTCTTACTATTTTCGGCACAAGTAAAAATCGCTAAAAAGCTTTTCATAAAAATCCCCCGCCTTTCCGATTATGAGTACCCCACCAATTTTAAGTCATGTCATTTTTAGGTCTATCGATATCAATGGACCACGTCTTAGGTGCCCGTCGTATTTTTGCGTAACGACGCATCATCCACCGCAGGGCTGAATTCGCCGGGCACCCAGGCTTCAGTTGGGGCGAAATTCCGCCCGATGTTTAGAGTCTAGACATACCTATTTGTCCAGAATCAATATAGTCCACGGCAGCCGGGACTCTTTCTTGCTTATTTAAGACTCTGCAGGAATGCGACAACGGATCTTAAGGAGCCCCCTATGAAATTATCAGCCATACTCTTAAGCCTTGTTTTTACGACTGCGGCCCAAGCCACTTCACAAAATGGACTGCCGGCAACCACATTGGACCTTATATTTTCAGAGACAATTGTAAATGTGAATGCGATGGAAGCTAAAATCAGATTTGCACACTTATGTAAGACTGGAGTGCTATTCTCAGCCACGGGAGATCTTTTGAACTGCGGTTACACCGAGACCACGGTTAAAGCCGATGCCGATGGACGAATCCGCATCCCTAGTCTTCCTTCTCCAAGCCGTTACGAAACTAAAATCCGCATGGACCGAGAATCTCGGTATGAAGTAACAATTCAGATCTCAGAAAATCAACCTGACAATAAAAAGCGTGAATTGTTTTATATGCATTTAACTGATCAGGAAATTTTTAGTTTTAATCAAGACTTCCACAATAAGCCCATTTGGATCACAACCAGATAGATCATGTTTCCTTGACGAGGCCTCGCATGAGTTCCATTCCAGACTTTATCACCCAGCCGAACTCAACGAAGCCTAGACATCCCATTACGCAAAAATACGACGGGCTCCTATGCCGTATTCAATATTTATATTGCTTGAAGGCGGAGACCGGTGGTCAATCGACCAAATGGTCGTAAAACATCTTAAGAAAAAATGAGAAGAGTGGAGGTTCAATTGAAAGTATTGATCACTGGAGCGTCTAGAGGAATCGGCAGAGCCCTTGTTGAAAAAGCATTGGCGGAAAATTACAAAGTCATTGCGGTCAGCCGAAGCCAAATGAATTTATCTCACCCCAATCTCACAACTGTTCAAGCTGACATCTCGACGCCAAAAGGCCTTTCTGAACTTATCAAGCTCAATGAGTTAAAAGACGGATTGGACATTTTAATTAACAATGCAGGAGTCTTACACGACAATGATGAGGACGATGATCACGGCAAGACATTTGCTGAAAGTTTTCACTTAAATGCGACGACACCGTTTTTATTAACAAAAAAGCTTATGCCCCTCTTAAAGAAATCGAAAGATCCGAAAGTGATTCAAATTTCGACTCTTATGGGCTCTCTTCAAGACAATAGCTCTGGTGGATATTATTCTTACCGATCTTCAAAGATCGCCTTAAACATGATCACCAAAAGCCTTTCGATCGATCATCCCGAACTGACTTTTTCCTTAATTCATCCGGGCTGGGTCAAAACTGAAATGGGAGGACCACAAGCTCCTGTCGAGGTTAGGGATTCCGCGCAAGGCATTTGGAAGGTCATTTCGAACTTAAAATCCGGGCAAGAGTTAATGTTTCAAGACTACACCGGAAAAAAACTGCCCTGGTAAGAATAGGGTAGCGCCGATCTGTTTTACGATTCAAGCCGTCGCATAACTTGGTGCCCTTGAGCAAAAATACGAGGGGCACCCAAATCTTAAACTTAAAGGCTATTCAGAATCAAATCACAAGCAAGCCTTGCCATCTCTTGCGGAGTCAATGCCGGGCCGTTGCTCGTGATTGTATTTCCGTTCGAGTAATACCAAGAAGCTCCAGAGACACCGGTGTTCGAAGAAAAAGTCTTACCATTACTGTGATAATATGAAGCACCAAGCACGGATACATTCGAAGTCAGAGTTTGACCATTTGGATAGTACCAACTGGCTCCAGCGCGCCCCGCGTTGCTGGTTAAGGTATTTCCGTTTGGATAATATACGCTCGCGCCACTGCCGTTAGGCATATTGGCCGAAGCCGCTTTACAAGCGATTTTGACCTCAAGATCGGCGGCAAAGGCAGAAGAGCAAACAAACAAAGCGATTAAAACAAGATTTTTCATAAATCCCCCCAAGGATAATTTTTGAACCAGTTCTCGTGAAATCTCCCCGATCCAGAAGAATTTGTACCTTGCGCTCCTCTTCAAGACACCCTCAGACCGGCTTGTGAAATTTCTTCCTTAGACACTGAGGGCAATCCCCAAACCCAATCTAGGTACACTGATCCTTTTTGCGACTCGGGCGGTCGCAAAAAGAACGTTTAGGTGCCCGTCGTATTTTTGCGTAACAAGATGTCAGTAGATTGCGCGCCGTTA
>CAYMDP010000025.1:0-42770 GCA_964389375.1 uncultured Pseudobdellovibrionaceae bacterium
AGCTGATCAATCATCGTCAACATGCTGTTAATATGACCGTAGTGAAGAGGATCAAAGGTTCCACCAAAAATTCCGACTGACATTTTACTCATGACCAAACACCTTTTTGCCCAGTTTAAAAACTAGTTCGTTTATATTTTTTCCTGCAACGGCTGAGATCGCCATTGTTTCAATTCCTTCTTTTAAAAATCTTTTTTGAAGTAATTTTAAATCAGACTCAGAAATCACGTCCACCTTATTTAAAACGACAATCTGTGGCCGAGATAAAAGTGGAAAGAAGCCCTCTTCCTCGAATTTTTGTTCGTCATGGGCCTTAAGCTCACCTTGAATTTCTAAGTAGGCCTCATAGGGGTCTTTGCCCGAGAAGTTGCTGGCATCAATTAAATGAACAAAAACTTTCGTGCGCTCGATATGCCTTAAAAACTGAGTTCCAAGTCCGACCCCTTTATGCGCCCCTTCGATAATCCCTGGGATATCCGCGACCACAAAGCTTTGCTCCTCGCCGTATCGAACAACTCCAAGATTTGGAACAAGGGTCGTAAAAGGATAATCCGCAATCTTTGGACGAGCCGCAGAGATTCTAGAAATCAAAGTGGATTTTCCGGCATTCGGAAGTCCAACAAGGCCCACGTCAGCCAGCAACTTTAACTCAAGGCTAATCGTTTTTTCTTCGCCCGGCATACCCTTTTGAGCCACCGTCGGAGCTTGGTTCACACTGCTTTTATAAAAAGTGTTCCCTTTGCCACCAATCCCGCCTTTAAGAAAAGTCCATTGATTGAGGTGAGCGAGATCTACAATAATATGCCCGTTTTCGTCTTTAACTAGAGTTCCTTTAGGAACTTTAAGAATCAGATCTTTTCCATCGGCCCCGGATCTATTTTGACCCATTCCCTTTTCGCCGTCTTCGGCTTTATATTTTCTTTGAAAACGTAGATCCAAAAGCGAGTGGATGCCTTCGTCGGTGACAAAAATAACGTCGCCACCCTTGCCTCCATCGCCGCCGTCGGGCCCGCCTCTAGGGATAAGGGTCTCTCGGCGAAAACTCACCGAGCCGGGTCCACCTTTTCCCGAGGCTACAACAATCTCAATTTCATCTACAAACTTCATATACCTTCTATGCTGATCCTGCGATCCCGAGGAAAAGAGTTTCGTCACCAGTTTTAGGCGCTCTCTCGCTCCGCCGTCCGAATCATTCTCTTAAAAACAAAAAGCCTGATGATCTCCACCAGGCTTTAAAAATCCCTATTGTTCCCATAAACCCGAAGCAAAAGCTTTGAGTGTACGGATCTCTAGGCTGACTTTGGATAAACGCTGACTTTGAACTTAAGCTTGTTCAGGCGTTCAAACTTAACGGCGCCATCAATCACAGAATAAATAGTGAAATCGCGGCCCATCTTTACGTTATTACCTAAACAGAATTTTGTTCCACGCTGACGAATGATAATTGTTCCTGGCTTTACAGCCTGTCCGCCAAAACGTTTAACGCCTAAGCGTTTACTCTGACTATCACGACCGTTCTTGGTACTACCCGCTGCCTTTTTCGATGCCATACTTCAACTCCCTCTAAATTCCTAAAACTTAAGCTTTCTTCTTTGTTGTTTTCTTTTTAGCGGCCTTTTTAGCTCCGGCCTTTTTTCCGCTGACTTTCTTTTTTCCAGCTGCTTTTTTTGCAACTTTCTTTTTAGCGGATTTTTTCTGAGTGGCCTCGACTTTTCCAGGTCCGGCTTCTTTCGCCATGCGGATTTTGAATTCCGCTTTGCGAGTTGTGCGCTCTTCTTTTTTCTCTGTGCTATGAACTTTTGCTTCGCTCTGAGCTGCCATTACTTGGCCCTCTGGAGAAGTGATCGTCTTAATGAAGACCTCAGTGTAAAACTGACGGTGTCCACCCATTTTGCGATAACCTTGTCGTCGCTTTTTCTTAAAAATTACAACTTTGGGGCCCTTGTGTTGGCGAGTTACGACAGCGGTCACTTTCGCATTGCTGACCGTTGGCTGACCGATAAAGGTTTTATCGCCACCGACAACCAAAATATCTTGAAAATCTAATTCAGAGCCCAGCTCCGCATCCAATTTTTCAACTCGTAAGACATCGCCCGCTTGGACTTTATACTGTTTTCCACCAGTTCGAATGATCGCGTACATCTTCAATTTCCTCCGCGGTAAAGCCCTGGGAATCTGCCACGGCGCAATAGCTCTGTCAACGGCATAAGCCCGGTTTTTGGGCTCACCAGAAAGCGTCGCTTGTTCTATGTGCCGGCCCCGGTCAGGTCAACTTCCGGTCGATATTCACAACAACCTACTCGAACCAGGGGCCGCAAAGCCGCCCCCAGTGCCCGATCTGGCGCGTTATCCTATGCTGACTTCGGGCCCTGCAAGTCAAAAAATACGGCTGGTTCGAAGAATGAAAGAGTCTCTTTAACTTCAACCCGATTCAGTCAACTGGCCAACCTAAACGCGACAATAGATTTGGAGCTTCTACGAGGGGCGATAGCGGTTTTGACCGCAATTCATTGTCGCTTTTCGGCTCGGGCCTGTCCTTATATGACCGGCTTGAGGAATAAAATCTGGCATTCTTCGGAAGGCCGCCTCGATCTTCGAAGAGGGACCGGGGGCAAGGGCTCCAGCTTTTAAGACCATCGGCTTCTATTTTTTTGTAAGGATTTCAAATTGCTCGATGTGGTAATTGGCTGCGACTTTGAAAGCGACCGAGTGACCAATTCGTTTTTCTAAGGCCTCTAGAGCTTCGCTTTCTTCGGCGTAAATCCAGTCGGCAATGTCCCCGTGGCAGTGGACTAAAGTGGATTTCGCTTTAACTCCCCGTGCCGATTCTCGCTCGAGGGCTAAAAAGATCTCGGCAGTAACTGTGAGTTTTCTTTTTACATAACCTTTTCCATCACAATAAGGACAGGGTTCGCAAAGCGAAGAGACTAGGCTTGGACGAATTCTTTTTCTGGTCATTTCAACAAGGCCCAGCTGGCTCATCGAGACCACTTCTGTTTTGGCGAAGTCTCTTTGGAATTCTTGCTCAAGCTGGGCCAAGACGCGCTCACGGTGAACGGCCTTTTCCATATCGATAAAGTCCACGATGATAATTCCGCCGCAGTTTCTAATCTTCATTTGATGAACAATCTCTTTTACGGCCTCGAGATTGGTTTTTACGATGGTTTCTTCTAAGTCTCTTTTTCCGACAAAGCGACCCGTATTGACGTCGATCACAACAAGGGCTTCGGCCTCATCGATAACAATATAGCCGCCAGACTTTAGCCAAATCTTTCGATCTAAAGAGCGCGAGATCTCAAGATCAATGTCGTAAAGATCAAATAATGGGGCGGCCTCGCTATAAAGCTGAATGGCGTTCTTAAATTTAGGCATAAACTGGGCAACGAAGCTGACAACTTTTTTGAAAACGTCCTCATCATCTACGATGACCTTCTCGACTTCGTCTTTTAAAAGATCTCTTAGGGCTCTAAGTTCGACGTCCATTTCGGAGTGGACAAGCTTTGGGGCTTTTACTTTTTTGTAAGTGCGTTCGATTTCGGCCCAAAGTCTTCCTAGATAATCCAAATCCGCCTTGATATCTTCTTCCGCGGCACCCTCTCCGGCCGTACGAATGATGACTCCGCCCTTTGGGTCCAAGCCTTCAACAATTCGTCTTAGACGGTCGCGCTCTTCTTCTTTGGCAATTCGACGAGAGATTCCGAGCTGCTTTAAAGTCGGCAAATAGACAATGTGCCGGCCGGGTAAAGACACATGTGTTGTAATCCGAGCGCCTTTAGTTCCAAGCGGTTCTTTGGCGACTTGAACCATGATTACGTCACCTTCTCGAATCAAGTCTTGAATGGGCGTGCGAATCTCGGACTGTTCGATGTGCTGCTGCTCTTCTGCCGTCACAGGACTGGCGACTTCTTCTTCTTCGACTTTATCGTTTTCTTCGTCATAAAAGCTGGCCTGGCGATCCATGTCGTCGCGGATGTCCCCGACGTACAAGAAAGCTGCTCGATCTAGACCAATGTCGACGAAGGCGGCTTGCATTCCGGGGAGAACTCGTAAAACTCGACCTTTAAAAATGGACCCCACTAAGGTCGGGGAGACCTTTCTCTCGATTTTTAAATCCGAGAGCACGCCATCTTCAATATAAGCCACTCGAGTTTGATGAGGGCGAACATTAATTAGAATCTCTGACGGCACTTTACTAAACCTCGCTTCATTTTTTTCAAGCCTGACTGTAGCGGATCTCGACTTTGGTCACAAGAAACTTTCCTCAGCTTCCGGCTATAGATCCTTAATAAATTGGTCCATTTGCCCGATAAATGTGGAAGAGGGGAACGAATGGCAGAAATTGATAAGCTCTTTAAAATCATGGTCGCTCAAAACGCATCTGATATGCACCTATCTTCTGGGGCTCCGCCTTTTTTGCGTGTTCACGGAGAGATGGTTGCACTTCAACACCCCGATTTAGACAATCAATCTGTTCAAGCCTTGGTCTTTGAGATTCTTTCAGAAAAGCAAAAACGTCTGTTTGTTGAAAACTGGGAGCTGGATTGTAGCTATCAGCTAAAAGGCGTCGGGCGCTTTCGTGTAAACGTCTTTATGCAAAGACGCGGACTTGGAGCCGTTTTTCGAGTGATCCCAGAAGACATCAAATCCGCAGAGGAATTGGGACTCCCGCAAGGAATTTTGGATTTAATCGACGTTCCGCGGGGAATGGTTCTGGTCACAGGCCCCACAGGCTCAGGAAAATCAACGACTCTTGCGGCCCTTCTTCACACAATCAATTTGACTCGAAAAGAGCATATTATCACGATCGAAGATCCTATCGAATTTGTTCACGAGAACAGAACCTCTTTGATTAACCAAAGAGAAGTTTCGAGCCATACAAAATCTTTTGCAAATGCACTTAAGGCCGCGCTTCGTGAAGATCCAGATATTATTCTGGTCGGTGAGATGAGAGATCTTGAAACCATTCATTTGGCCATGACCGCTGCAGAGACTGGACACTTAGTCTTTGGGACTCTTCACACCAATAGCGCAGCAAAAACCGTCGACCGTATTATTGATGCCTTTCCAGAAGCACAACAAGCCCAGATTCGAGTGATGCTTGCAGAAAGTCTTCGCGGAGTTGTTGCCCAGACACTTTTTCCAAGAATCGATAAGCCTGGGCGAGTTGCGGCCCTTGAAGTTCTAATTAATACTCACGCCATCGCAAATTTAATTCGTGAAGGAAAGACCTTCCAAATTCCCTCGACGATGCAAACAGCTGGCGATGTGGGAATGGTCACCTTTGAAAAATCCGTCACCCAGCTGGTTAAAGAAGGAAAAGTTGATAAAGCGGCAGCGGATAACTTTTTAGGAAAGAAGAAAATGGTCGCTGAAGAGGAGCCCGCTGGAAAAGCGAGATCTTCAAGCCCCGCCGGCGCAAACCCTGGTGGCATCCGCATCACATCCGGCTCTGCGGGGATGAGTTCCGCAAAAGAGGCTGCCAGCAGCTTGATGGATAAATTTAAGAAAAAAGTCGGCTAAACGGATTGCCGTCTTTAGCAAGGGCGAACATCTATTCGCTTTAAGAATACTTAGAAGCTAAAAGAAAGCCCGAGGCCCGGAGCCTCTTGTGAGGCCTTAAGGTCCTGAAGTTTGGCTTCTTGCCAAGACTCGGGCCCCTCAAGACGCCAATCGCTATCGTAAAATTCCCGCGGGCGGGTCGCCGCCTGATAGGTGGTGTAGGTCGCTCCGACGATAATTCCAATTGCAAACCCAACACCTATATTTGAAAGACGATCTTGTGGGCGTCCATAAAAACTAAGCGTGCTTAAACCCAAAATTGCGCCAGACAAACCAGAAAAAACAATAATGGCAACTTGCTTTCTAGGTCCTCCGGCTCGACTTTGCCCCTCGGCTGGGGCCTGCGCCAAGGCCTCCGGCTGAAAAGAAACCGACAACATAGAGGCGATTAGAACTAAGAAAGCGATTCGTTTCGCCATGGCGACACTCCGTCTTGAATTATATCGAAATACTTAAACTCAGGTCCCTTATCAATTTTTCGCTCTTCGATCCCAGCAACTCTGGCAAGCTTTGGGCCGATCAACAAGTCTTTTTCAAAGTCCTTAAAGGCATTTGCATCTCCCCTTGCCAAGATTTCAACCCGCCCATCGCTTAAATTTCTAACCCATCCAAGAAGTTGCTGACGACCTGCAGAGCGAAGAACAAAGGCCCGATAAGCCACACCCTGCACGTGGCCAGAGACCAGAAAATGTTTTGTGACTTTTAACATTGTTCGAGTACTCTCAATAAATTCGATAAACACCCCAAAGTCCGAATATTTTAAGAAAAGGGAGCGGGGGATGGCTACTAAAGAAACATTATCGCGCAGCGCATTCGAAGTCGCTCAGAAAATTGATCACACTCTTCTTCGGCCTGATGCCACTGCGCCCGAAATCTCTAAACTTTGCGAAGAAGCTATGGCCTATAGCCTTTTTTCGGTGTGCGTGAACCCCTGTTTTGTCAGTCATGCCTTCGAGCTATTGAGAGAGTCTAGTGTTAAGGTCTGCACAGTCATCGGCTTTCCACTTGGAGCCAGCGAAACCCAAGTAAAATCTTTTGAAGCCGAATGTGCTGTGCGGCTGGGTGCCGATGAACTGGATATGGTGATCAACATCGGTGCTTTAAAGAATCGAGATGTCGAGCTTGTCTTGAATGATATCCGGGCCGTTGTCGGTGCGGCCCAGGGACGCCCAGTAAAAACGATTCTTGAAACTTCCTTGCTCACGCGGGACGAAAAAATCGCGGCCTGCCAAATCGCGATCGAGGCCGGGGCTTCTTTTGTGAAGACTTCGACTGGTTTTTCCGGTGGCGGAGCGACTTTGGAAGACGTGATGTTGATGCGAGAAGTGGTCGGAGAAAATTTTGGTGTTAAAGCGAGCGGAGGCATTCGAGATCTTGAAACCGCACAAAAAATGATTCAGGCCGGGGCCACTCGGCTTGGAACAAGCATGAGTGTTCAAATCTTAAGTTCTGCAAAAAGTGTTGCGGCTAAAGGAGATTATTAAAGTGAGCTTTGTTCCCGCCGAACTTATTTTAAAGAAAAAGCGCGGCGGCGCTTTAAGCACTGACGAACTGCGCTTTTTTGTGAATTCCTACGTTGACGGAACAATTCCGGACTACCAAATGTCCGCCCTTCTAATGGCTATCTGCTTTCAATCTCTCACGGATGAAGAAACCTTCTCCCTTACTGACATCATGTTAAAGTCCGGTGAGCGTTTTTCATTTAAAGACCTGGGTCAACCGAGAGTTGATAAACATAGCACCGGGGGCGTTGGTGATAAGACGAGTTTAATCTTAGCTCCCCTTGTCGCATCTTTTGGTCTAAAAGTTCCAATGATCGCAGGACGGGGCCTTGGCCACACTGGCGGCACTCTTGATAAGCTTGAAGCCATTCCTGGTTTTAGAGTTTCTTTATCAATGAAAGAATTTGACCACTGCATTCGCAAAGAAGGATTCGCAATCATGGGTCAAACCCCAGAGATTTGTCCCGCGGATAGAATGCTTTATGCTCTTCGCGATGTGACCGGCACCGTGGATTCAATCCCATTGATCTGCGCCAGCATCATGTCCAAAAAATTGGCTGAAGACCTGTCGGGACTTGTTTTAGATGTAAAGTTTGGCGCCGGCGCCTTTATGAAAAACTTAGATCAAGCCGAAATGCTGGCCAAAAATTTAATGAAAATCGGCAAATCACAAAATGTTCGCGTGCACTCTTTATTGACCTCGATGGAACAACCTCTTGGCCGCTTCACCGGAAACTCGCTTGAAGTGTTCGAATGCCTTGAAATCATGAAGGGCAAAAAATTCCTCGAAAATGGAGTCGATTTTTATCAAGAAACCAAAGAGCTAACTTTGTGGCTAGCGGCCCATATGCTTTATCTCGCAGAACTTTCCTCAGACTTAAATTCGGCTTATGAGATGGCCGAGAAAAATCTAGAGAATGGAAAGGCTTTAGAATATTTTTATAAAATGTGTGAATTCCAGGGCCCATCAAAGCCAGACGAAATTCCAATGACAAAAAATAAGATCGACCTTCTTGCTAAAGAAGACGGCTGGCTAAAATCGATCCAAACTGAAGCCTACGGAGTTTCAAGTATTTTACTAGGAGCCGGAAGATTAAAATCAACAGACAAAATTGATCCCAAAGCCGGTATCGAACTGCGTGTTCAAGTGGGACAAAAAATTGCCAAAGGCCAGCCCTTGGCAAGCTTGTATTGTGACGACTCTAAAAAACTCGAGGTCGCCAAAGAAAAGTTGAGCGCCGCCTTCGAGTTTGCTTCTTCACCCACGACGCCAGCAAAACTAATCGCAAAAACCCTAACGGAAGAAAATGTTTCTTAAGAAGGAAAAATCAGAAAACTCCATCCTAAGCTGCGCCCCGCGCGAGCGGCGCGTATCCGACCTGCGGCATCTCCGATGACGCAGGCCGAAGACGCGACCGCACCCGCCCGGACTAGCTGCTTGGGATGGAGTTTTCTGATTTTTCCTTCTTAAGAGACATTTTCTCTGTGAAAAAAGAATTCGCCCTTATCTGGAGGCCCCGTGAACCCAATTCTTAAAAAACTAAACGAGACAAAAAACTTTATCGAACAAAGATCAAGGGTGCGTCCCGTGGTGGGACTCACTCTTGGTTCGGGCCTTGCCTCTTTTGCTGACGAAATTGAAGTTGTGGACCGAATTCCTTATTCAGAGATTCCTCACTTTTCGCCACCGACTGTTGAAGGTCATCCAGGGGATTTGATCATTGGGCATATTCATAAACTCCCCGTCGCGGTGTTAACGGGAAGAATTCATTTTTATGAAGGGCACTCAATGGAGCATGTGGTGTTTCCCACCAGAGCCCTCGGAAAGCTTGGAGTTAAAACCTTAATTTTGACCAACGCCGCTGGAGGCATGGATCCAAAAATGAAGCCCGGCCACCTGATGCTGATTCGTGATCACATTAATTTAACTGGGCACAATCCTTTGCGCGGAGAAAATGTCGCAGAACTTGGTCCCCGCTTTCCGGATATGACAAATCCCTATGACCCCGAGCTTTCCGATCAACTTTTAAAGATTTTGAAGGCTCATAAGGTCCCTCACTCTGAGGGGGTTTACTGTGGCGTCGCGGGGCCCTGCTATGAAACCGCCGCCGAAGTTCGGTATTTACAAAAAATCGGCGGACATGCGGTTGGCATGAGTACTGTGGCCGAAACGATTGCCGCCAGACATATGGGCCTTAAGGTTGTTGGATTAAGTTGTATTACGAATTTATCGACGGGTCTCAGTGATGAAAAAATCTCTCACGAGGATGTCAAAGCTGTGGCCAAAAGAGTTGAGCAGCAGTTTGTCACAGTTTTAAAAGAATTTCTTTCGCACAATTTCGCGAATTAAAATTTGTTCTACTTGCAGGTCGAGGCGCAAGTACTTCCAGATGAGCCTTTTGCACAAGCTTTTAAGCAATGCCCCATAGCTGCGTAATAACAGCTTGGATTTGCCTTTTTAAATTCTGGCCAATGCTCACTGATACAACGGCCTGCGGGGCCATTTTGCATACAGGTATCTAACAGAAGTCCAAAACCCTTAGCAACCTCTCCACAGCTTCCCCCTGCCTCTGCAGGCTTGTCTGCGCTCGCAAACTCCACATTTGAAAAGCTCAACAAAAACAAAAAAGCAAAGCAGCATAAAATTCTCATAACCGATATCCCCTTATTAAGTGTCACACTCGACAAACTGCCGGGAACGGCCCCGGATCCACCTTAAAAAGTATTACATAAACCAATCTTAAACTGGCCTTCAAAATGCGGCAAACTCAAACCACTTAGGTCTTGTCTAAATTTTGGTCTAGTTATTGTGACTGGACTAACCCTATCCTGCCGAAATTCCGACATAGCTAGACAGACAAAACAAGATGTTTTGTCGCGGGAGTGCTCATGGACGGAATTCGAAACCTACTAGTTCTATTATTAGCCACAATACTAACAGCTTGTAGCTCTCCGCCCCCGGCCGAAACCGTATTTCCCCAAGCTTCACAATCCTGCGAAAGTGCAAAAATAGAAGGGCAATTTATCGTACGCTGGAAGTCCGGACGAAGAACGCTTGAGCGGGGACAAGATCGTAAACATTTTATCCGTACATTCGTTGAATCCAATATCGACGAAATTGAACATGTTGAATTCAATCGAAGAATTCAGCTTCAAAGTCCCACCAGACCTCCGGTGGGAACCCTGATGGCTAACAACTGGGGCGTCGAGCGAGTTCAGGCCGCAGACTTTTGGACAAACAATATTCGCGGAGACGGAGTTACCATTGCGGTCATTGACTCTGGCGTCGATGTGACTCACCCACAGCTAATCAATCAGGTGGCCTACAACAAAGGCGAAACCGGCCTGGATGATCAAGGAAATGATAAATCCACAAATGGAATTGATGATGACGGCAACGGGCTTATTGATGATTACGCCGGTTATGATTTCTTCGCAAATCAGCCTCAAGTGTTTGACTATGGCTCTCACGGTACCCATGTCGCCGGAGTCATTGTTGCGGCCCATAGTGATTCTGTGGCAGGGCCTCAAAGTTATGTTCAGGGTATTGCTCCAGAGGCAAAAATTATTCCGATTGCTTTTATTGGCTCCGATGGTGGCGGAACTTTGTTTGATGCGATCCGATCCATTGAATATGCGGCCCTTCGTGGCGCGGATTTGATCAATGCTAGCTGGGGCGGAGCCGAGTGTTCTCCCGAACTTCGAAAAACAATTGAGACCGTTGGAGCCCAAGGCGTCTTGTTTGTGGCTGCCTCAGGAAATCGTGGTCTTGATATTGATCGCTTTGCGGAATTTCCTGCAGCCTTTAATCTTTCGACCCAAATTACAGTTGGATCCGTTGGAACCTCGGACTTGATGGCAAATCATTCGAACTATGGCCAAACCGCTGTGCATATCTTTGCGCCGGGTGTGGATATCTTCTCAACTGTTCCGCAAAATGGGATCGAATCCATGACCGGAACCAGTATGGCGACTCCTTTTGTTGCGGGAGCAATTGCTCTATTAAAAAGCCACAGACCCTCAGCCGGCGTCGAACATATTCGCCAAGCTCTTTACCTGTCTTCCGTAAAAAGAAGTGTTTACCCAAATGCTTCACAGGGGCGACTTGATCTTGCAACGGCCCGTTCCGAGCTTGAACGCCTCGTTCCGTAATTGCGCCGCGCATTACTTAAGGGCTTTCTTCTTAATTTTTCAGCTGATTCTCGGTTTCCTTACATGGTACACCCGTAGCTCTGCATTTTGCCTATTGCATAATAAGGACGGGGTTGAGCTATGCGGGTTTATATCAACGACTTAAAATCTTATGTCGGCCAAAAGGTTGAGCTTAAGGGTTGGGTCTATAACTTCAGATCCTCAGGAAAAGTAAAATTTTTGGTTCTGCGAGATGGCACCGGCCACTGTCAGTGTGTTTACTTTGGCGGCGAATGCACCCCAGAAGCCTTGGATCAATTTCAACATCTATCTCAAGAAACCACGGTCCGAGTCACCGGAACTGTAAAAGAAGAGCCCAGAAGCCCAGGTGGTTTTGAGCTTTCTGGCTATGAACTCGAAGTTCTTTCTAAGTCCGTTGACTATCCCATTACTCCAAAAGAACACGGTGTTGATTATTTGATGAGTCACCGTCACCTTTGGTTAAGGTCTAAAAAACAGCATGCCGCCCTTCGTGTTCGGGCCGAGATTATTTCCGCAGTTCGGGATTTTTTTGATGGCCGTGGTTTTACTTTGACGGATGCTCCGATTTTTACTCCTGCGGCTTGTGAAGGAACCTCGACCCTTTTTGAAACTAAGTATTTCGATGAAATGGCTTACCTTTCTCAAAGTGGTCAGCTTTATATGGAAGCGACCGCGGCGGCGCTCGGAAAAGTTTATTGCTTTGGTCCAACCTTTAGAGCTGAAAAATCTAAAACTCGTCGCCACTTGATCGAGTTTTGGATGGTCGAGCCCGAAGTCGCATTTAACGACCTTTATGACAATATGGAGCTTGCTGAACAATTTGTAGAATACATCGTTCAACGCACTTTAAAAAATAAAGCCGATGAGCTGCTCGTTCTTGAGCGCAATACGGATGTCTTAAAAAACGTTCTCGCACCATTTCCTCGTCTTCATTACAGCGAAGCGGCCGCATTGATTAAAAAAGAAAATCCAGACTTCGTGATCGGCGATGATTTTGGCGGAACTGACGAAACAATCGTGAGCTCCAAATTTGATAAACCACTTTTCGTGCACCATTACCCTTCTGCCATTAAAGCTTTTTACATGAAGGAAGATCCCAAAGAGATCGGATCAAGTCTAAGCTGTGATTTGCTTGCGACCGATGGCTACGGCGAGATCATTGGGGGCGGGCAGCGCGAAGACAATCTTGAGATCTTACAAAGAAAAATTAAAGAGCATGGTTTAGATGAAAAGGACTTTGCTTGGTATTTGGATTTAAGACGTTACGGATCTTTTGAGCATTCGGGATTTGGACTGGGAATTGAGCGCACGGTCTCATGGATCTGCGGGCTATCCCATGTGCGCGAAACAATCCCCTTCCCAAGACTTTACGGAAGAAGCTACCCCTGATTTTTACTAAACCCTAAGAGGTGAGGCATTTATGACTGAAGCTGAAATTCAAAATAGCACTTTAAAGAAAATTTCTGATTTCGAGAACAAAAACGATTCTGCTCTAGTGGGTGGCGGCGAAGATCGAGTTGCTAAACACAAGGCTGGAGGTCGCCTTACCGCGCGAGAACGGCTGGATGTTTTACTTGATCCGGGAAGCTTTGTTGAAATCGACCGCTTTGTTACCCACCGATGTAATAACTTTGGTATGGAAAGCCAAAAGATCCCCGGTGATGGAGTCATCACTGGATACGGAAAAGTAAACGGAAAACTGGTTTACGTCTATAGCCAGGACTTTACCGTTTTCGGTGGAAGTATGTCTCGCACTCAGGCCAACAAAATTTGTAAGATCATGGACATGGCCGTTAAGAATGGCGCTCCAGTTGTCGGATTAAATGATTCCGGCGGTGCTCGGATTCAAGAAGGTGTTGAGGCCCTTGGAGGTTATGCGGACATCTTTTTGCGTAATGTGACCTCTTCAGGAGTTGTTCCACAGATTAGCGCAATCATGGGGCCCTGTGCGGGTGGTGCGGTTTATAGCCCAAGCCTAACTGATTTTATTTTTATGGTGAAAGACACAAGCTACATGTTTGTCACTGGGCCTGATGTCATTAAGGCCGTGACCCATGAGGAAGTCTCTAAAGAAGATTTGGGTGGGGCCATTACTCATAACCAAAAATCTGGTGTGGCTCACTTTGCGGCCGATGATGATAAAAACTGTCTCTTGCTGATTCGAGAGCTTTTAAACTTTCTTCCAAGCAACAATATGGACGACACTCCAGTTCTTCCAACAAACGATCGTCCAGATCGAATCGAAGAAAGCCTAAATACTTTTATTCCTGACAGCCCCAAAAAACCCTACGACATGCTTCAGCTCATCAATAAGGTTGTCGATGAAGGATACTTTTTAGAGGTTCACCAACATTACGCCAAAAACATTATCGTGGGTTTTGCGCGCCTAAACGGAAGAAGCGTTGGGATTGTTGCAAACCAGCCTCAGGTTCTTGCGGGATGCTTAAATATTCAGGCCAGTGTAAAGGCGGCCCGTTTTGTTCGGTTCTGTGATGCCTTTAATATTCCTGTTGTGACTTTAGTGGACGTTCCTGGATTTCTTCCTGGAACAGAGCAAGAGTGGAGCGGGATTATTACTCATGGCGCAAAACTTCTTTATGCCTATGCCGAAGCCACGGTTCCAAAAGTAACTTTGATCACAAGAAAAGCCTACGGCGGAGCCTATGACGTCATGTCATCTAAACATTTGCGGGGTGATATAAATCTTGCCTACCCAACGGCTGAGATTGCAGTGATGGGCGCAGATGGTGCGGTGAATATTATTTTTAGAAACGCGATTAAGGATGCAAAAGACCCGGTTGCGGAAAAAGCGAAGCTTGTTAAGGATTACGAGACAAAATTTGCAAATCCTTATGTGGCCGCAGAAGTCGGCTATATCGACGAAGTCATTGAACCTTCGATGACAAGAAAGCGCCTGATCGATTCTCTTGAAATGCTAAAAAATAAAAGAGACAGCAATCCGCCCAAAAAACACGGAAATATTCCTCTTTAAGGACTTAAAACTATGTTTAAAAAGATTTTGATCGCAAATCGTGGAGAAATTGCCATACGGGTTATCCGCACTTGCCGAGAGATGGGCATTCAATCCGTCGCTGTTTATAGTGAGGCGGATCGCGCCAGCCTTCATGTCCTTTTGGCCGATGAGGCGTATTTTATCGGACCCGCACCCAGCTCTCAATCTTACCTTAATGGAGAGAAAATTCTTTCGGTCGCAAAAGAGTCGGGCGCAGAAGCAATTCACCCAGGCTACGGATTTTTAAGTGAGTCCCCGGATTTTGCAAGGGCCTGCCAAAAAGCCGGAATCACTTTTATCGGCCCCACGGTCGAAAATATTTTAGCTATGGGCGATAAGCTGGCAAGCCGAGATCTAATGACCAAAGCAAAAGTTCCGACGGTCCCCGGCACTCCCGGCCCCGTTCTAGATGCAAAAGAGGCTGAGGTGGCCGCTGAAAAAATCGGCTATCCCGTGATGATTAAAGCTTCAGCCGGCGGCGGCGGAAAAGGGATTCGTGTAGTCCACGAAAAAAAGGAGCTTGCGAGCGCTTTTCGATCTTGCCAAAGCGAAGGTAAAAATTATTTTAAAGATGACCGCGTCTTTATCGAGCGTTTTATTCAGAATCCAAAACATATCGAAGTTCAGGTCTTTGGCGATACTCACGGCAACGTGGTTCACTTGTATGAGCGCGAATGCTCGATGCAGCGAAGACACCAAAAGATTCTTGAAGAATCACCGAGCATTTCGGTTCCAGATGATGTTCGAGAAAAAATGGGTCAGGTGGCTGTTGCTGCAGCAAAATCAATTCAGTATGTAGGTGCTGGAACGATTGAGTTTATTTTTGACAACAATACCAAAGAATTTTTCTTCATGGAGATGAACACTCGCCTTCAGGTCGAGCATCCCGTGACTGAGCTGGTTACCGGAATTGATTTGGTCAAAGAACAAATTTTAGTCGCAATGGGCCGCCCTCTTTCCTTTAAACAAGAGGATATCCGTCAGAGTGGACACTCCATCGAGCTTCGCATTTGCGCTGAAGATCCAATTACCTTTATGCCAAGCCCTGGAAAGATTCGAAAGTATCGACTTCCTCAAGGGCCCTTCGTCCGCTTAGATAACTATGCTTATCCCGGCTATGAAGTTCCGATGCATTACGATCCAATGATCGCAAAACTGATCGTTTGGGGTCATACTCGCGCGGAGTGCATCTTGCGCCTGCAGCGGGCTCTCGCCGAATACATGCTGACCGGGATTAAAAGCAATATCGTGCTTCATAAAAATATTCTGACTCATCCGACTTTTTTAGATGGCAGTTACACAACTCAGTTTATTGATCAGCAGGTTGCCGGCAAAAAACAGCGCGAGCTTTTTATGTTCGTCGATGAAAATCTGTTTTTAATCGCCGCTGCGATCACGGCTTATAACGATTCGAAGTCAAAAGATGTTTCTGACTTTAGTGTTGCAAGCCAGTGGAAAAAATATGGTCGGGCGAAAGGAATGAGGGTCTAAGTATGTACTTTCAAGCTGAATCTGACGGAAAAAAATTTGAAATTAATGTCGTCGAAACAAAGTCCGAGTGGCGGGTTTCCCTTAAGGCCGAAGGTGGCGAGTGGGTCCAACACGATATTCTAAAAGAAAACTACCGGGACATTGATGATACGGTCAGCTTTCTTTTTAAAAACAGCTCCTACCTTGTCGACGTCACAGGATCCGGAACGGACTACACCGTTTTTGCCCGCGGTGCTTTTAGAAATGTAAAGATCTTCAATGAAGAGCGCATTCTTCACGAAAGCCTTAAGGGCGGTGGCTCTTTCGGCGCCGGAGATCTTTTAACTGCTGGGATGCCTGGCAAAATTTCTAAGATTTTTGTCAAAACCGGAGACTTGCTGAATGCGGGAGACCCTGTCCTTGTCATGGAAGCCATGAAGATGGAAAACGAAATGCGTGCCGGCGGATCCGTTAGGGTGAAACACATTCACGTTAAAGAGGGTGATACTGTTGAATCTGGAGCTCAGCTTGTTTCTTTTGAAAAAGCCGATGCCTAAGGTCCCTCGATGAGAAAAAATCTATTTCAGAATTCGAGCTTTATTCCATTAAAGCCCCTTTACACCAAGGGTGATTGGTCTGCCGAATCCTTAGAATCTAAGCAGCTCTCAAGCCCCGGACAGTTTCCTTACACTCGAGGTGTACAAGAGAGTATGTATCGTGGACGCCTTTGGACCATGAGGCAATATGCGGGTTTTGGGTCTGCCAAAGAAAGCAACGAGCGCTACAAGATTTTGCTCGGCAAAGGCACAACGGGCCTTAGTGTCGCCTTCGATCTACCGACCCAAATGGGCTATGACTCGGACCACGTGATGTCCTCTGGAGAGGTCGGAAAAGTCGGTGTTGCAATTAGTTCGGTCGAAGATATGGAAGTTCTTTTAGACGGACTTCCTTTAGACCAGATTTCGACTTCTATGACGATCAATTCAACGGCTGGGATTTTGCTGGCTTTTTATATTGCCGTTGCAAAAAAACGAGGGATTCCCGCGAGCAAGCTGCGGGGAACGATTCAAAATGATCTTTTGAAGGAATATATTGCCCGCGGAACTTATATTTACCCAGCAAAACCCTCTCTTCGAATTATTACAGATATTTTTGACTACTGTACGAAGGAAGTCCCTGAGTGGAATACGATCAGTATTTCGGGCTACCATATTCGCGAAGCTGGAAGTACCGCGACCCAGGAAGTTGCCTTTACTTTGGCTAATGGTCTGACTTATGTGAAGGCCGCAGTTGATCGGGGTCTTGACGTCAATCAATTCGGAAAGCGGCTAAGCTTCTTTTTTAATGTACACAATAATTTTTTCGAAGAGGTTGCTAAATTTCGTGCGGCCCGTAGGCTTTGGGCACGCCTGATGAAAGAGCGCTTTGGCGCAACTGATAAAAAAGCCTTAATGTTAAGATTTCATACTCAAACTGCGGGTTCTACCTTGACGGCGCAGCAACCCGAAAACAATATTGCCCGAGTCACCCTTCAGGCTATGGCGGCTATTCTTGGGGGCACACAAAGTCTTCATACAAACTCTATGGATGAAGCCTTAGGACTACCTACTGAAAAAGCGGCAACTATCGCACTTCGAACGCAGCAGATTATCGCTCACGAAACGGGTGCTCCCGACGTGATTGATCCCCTGGGTGGATCTTTTTATATCGAATCGCTTACCGATGAGATCGAAAAGCGAGCCCTTGAATATATCGAACGCATTGAATCCCTCGGCGGAGTGGTTTCTTGTATTGAGTCCGGATGGATTCAAGGAGAAATTCAAACTGCGGCTTACGAGTTTCAAAAGGCGGTCGATAGTAAAAAGGAAATTATCGTAGGCGTAAATGAGTTTACTCAAGGCAGCAGTGTCCACATGGAGACCCTTAAGGTTTCTGAAAAAGTGGGGCTAGATCAGATCGAGCGACTTAAAAAATTCAAAGCCTCCCGGGACCAGGACAAAGTAAAGTCTTGCCTTTCTCGTCTAGAAGCTGCGGCCAAGGGCTCTGACAATTTAATGCCTCATTTTATAGAATGTGCCGAAAACAAGGTCAGCCTTGGTGAAATATCAGATCAACTTAGAAAGATATTTGGCCTTCATAAAGAGGCCGTTAAACTTTAGCCGATTTTTTTGCGGTCCAACGAACCATCAGCACCGAGATTTCATAAAGCAGCGTCATCGGAATCAGCATTAAAACCATACTCAAAATGTCTGGCGGGGTCAGCATCGCAGATAGGGCAGCCAGCACGACAATCGCATAGCGCCTCTTGCTGGCGAGGAACTGATGATCAATGACTCCCATCATTCCAAGGATCGTTAGAATCAGTGGCATTTCAAAGGCCACACCAAAGGCCAAAGAGGTCGTCATAAAAAATGACAAGTATGAAGAGATCGTGATCATTGGCTTGTCTGTTTCTCCGCCGAAGTTCATTAAAAATCCGAAAGTTTGGGGATAAACGACGTAGTAGACAAAGGCGATCCCCGTTAGAAACAGGAAAGATCCAACAAAGATAAAAGTGAGGCCGTATTTTTTTTCGTCCTTTAAAAGCCCAGGAGCAATAAATTTCCAAACCTGATAAAGCCAAAAAGGAGAAGACAGAATAATTCCTGACAAAACAGACACTTTTATATGAGCCAAAAACTTATCCATCGGAGCCGTAAAAACCAAGCCATTTGGCAAGTGCGGCGAAATCGGTAGGCGGATGAAATCAAATATTATTTCACTAAAAGACCAGGACGCGAGAAAGCCTAAGAAAATAAATGCTATGGCATACATCAATCGCGTTCGAAGCTCTGTCAGATGCTCAATCAGGGTCTGCCCCTCATCTAGGTAACTCACGAGGGCTTTTCTCCAGAGCCTGATTTTCCTGACGAAGTTTCGTCTGTCCCATTGGACGATTTCTCTTCGGATCCCTGGTTGCTCTGTCCGCTAATGTGCGGATCATGATGCGGATCGTGGGCATGAATGTGATCGTGAAGATGATCATGACTCTGGGGATAGTCGCTATGCGGGAAAGCCTCGCCAGAGTTATGCGCAAGATGTGGATCGGCCTGTGCCCCTGGAATATGGGCCGGAGGTTCGATGGGTTTGAATTCCTCATAGGTCGGGCGACTTAAGCTTGAAGTCACTTCGCTGGTTGCCCGCTTAAATTCATTGATCAAACGACCCACTGTTCGCGCAACTTCGGGCAGCTGCTTCGGCCCAATAAATATCAGCGCAAGCACCGACAAAAACAATAATTCCGTAAACCCCATATTAAACATGAGCTTAAGAATAGGCCTTTTTTAGGTCTTCGGCCAGATGATTTTGTGGAATTAGGCTACTGCTTGTTAGACTTAACCTGCTCTAAGGAGGGGTTTAGCATTCCTTTTTCTTTAAGCTCGTCTTCGGCAAGCTTTGATCCAGTTGCTAAATAGCGGTCATAAAGCCTTAAAAGATCATGGTTCGTCTGGATCCTGGATTTTTGACTAATTACAGTCAAGACATCCACATAGTCTAAAAATCTTGAAGCAAAATCTTCATACACTTTCGAGAATAGGTCGTCTGAACAGTCAGAAGCCAAGCTGCCATAGGCCGTGCCGCCCATTTCGACGTAATAATCAATATCGACGACTTTACGCGAAAGCGAGTCCCCAAAAAATCCGCTTATATAAAGGGACATATCGCCAAGCTTTTTTAGCATTTCGATTCGAATGGCTGGGGGGGCTTGATTCGCCTTTAAATAAAGCTCGGCAAGTGTGCCGGTCTTGCGCTTGCCACTTTCTTCTTCTTCGAAAAGACGATCGGCATGAACATAGGAATTTAAAAGATTCACCAAATACTGCTGCGAAAGAGGCAGCGTTTTCATTCCGCGCTGGCCAATTGCGTTTTCTACGACTTCGCGAAAGTAATCTGCTGGGGATAAAAATATCTGGGGGCTTTTTTCTTTTGACTGGTCTTCATTGCTCATATGGACGTCCCTCAACCAAGCTCCATTTTAGCAAATATTCGGCAACATGAGGGAAAAGCAAAAGCCCTCTGGCCTATAGTCTGTCTAAAATGTCTCGATTCAACACACTTTAGGGTGCGCCCGATATCTCTGACTTATTGGTCGAATAATTTGGTCTTATGAATTCCTTAGCCCAGCTCTCTGCGGGTCCTACGACCGACACAATCTCAGATTGAGAAAAAATCTGCTTCGCAAGATTTCTTACACTTTCCGCAGTGACTGCACGAATTCTTTCTGGAAAATGAAAGGTCTCTTGAAAATCAATCCCGTAAATTTCGTCAAATAAAACTGCTGCCGAAATTGCGGAGCCTCTTTGCAGCTCAATATCGTGGCGTCCAATTAAATATCTTTTTGCGCGGTCTAACTCGAGTTCTCCAACTTGTGTTTCGACTAGCTTTGAGAATTCTTCTTTCATCATCTTAATCGCCTTTTCACCTTTTTCAGGAGAACAGCCAATATAGGCTCCGAAGTAACCTCCTTCTAAGCCTTCCATTCTAAGGGGTGACACGCTGTAGGCTAAAGAGGCTTTATCGCGAAGCTCTAAGAAAAGTCGACCTCCCTGCCCAGCTAAAATAGATTGGATCACCTGAAGGACATAACGATTTGGGTCCGAAAGTTTAAGGCCCGGGTATCCGCAAACAATGTGGCTTTGCTCCTTCTTTGATTCTTCAAAAAGGCGTTGGGACTGGGTCACCTTTGCCAAGGGCTGTTGAATATCGGGACGCTCGCCGGGAGGAAGTTTTTTTAAGATGCCCGTCAGCCAGCCTTCAAATTTATCGGGATCCACCTGTCCAGCCGCTGACATACAGAGGTTTCCAGCGGTTCGCATTTTTTTGATATGGTTTAACAAATCCTCTCTGGTGATTCGGGCAAGGCTTTCTTCTGTTCCCATGGCATCCGTCCCATAGGGATGATCTCCAAACATAGCCTTTGTGAAATTAAGAATGGCAATCTGAGTGGGGTGGTCTTTGCGCGTTCTAAGCTGCTCAATCATCTGGGCGCGCTCTCTGACAATGACTTCTTCGGGAAGGTGGGGATCTAAAAGAAGAATCTCAAATAGCTCGCAGATTTGATCAGAAAAAGGGGCTAGCGTTGTTGCAGTAATCCCTGCCGTATTTCTTCCCCCAAAAGTCGAAAGGCTTGAGGCCAAACTTTCGATCTTGGCATTAAAGGCGACTTCGTTCCAGGGGCCGGCACCAGAGGGCCAAACCCGAGACAAAAGCTCAGTAAGGCCCGTTTTGTCTTTGGGCTCGAAACGAAGGCCCCCTAAAAACGCACATCTGAGGCTAACAACAGGTGTGTCAAAGTTGGGGCGAAGGATCAGTCTGGCTTTCGATGGAAAAACTTTTCTTCTGAGTTGATTCTCCTCTTTTTTGGCCCGTGCCGAGATACTCGGAGACCAGTTGATCCGTGTCGCTTTTTTCTGCTTAGAGTTCTTCTGAAGCTTCTTTGGTTTTTTGATTAAAGCGGCTTTAAACTCTTTTACAAAAGTCTGAAGTGCCTTTTCGGAAATATTTTGATCTTGGGGGCTTAAAATACAAACATTCAGGGACTTCAAATTTAAATATTTTTTCGCCACCCTTAGGATATCTGCTGCCTTTAGGGAGTTGATTTGTTTTAAAAAAGTCTTATGGCGACGATAATCTTTAAATAGATGTTCGAAGCTTCCGAATTTTCGGGCCATCCCGTCTACAGTTTCTACGGAATAGTACTCATCGCTGTTAAAATTAATCAGCGCTTTAGTCATCTCTTCTGCGCTGGGACCCTCGGATAAAAACTCGGTAAGAACTTCTGTCGTTGCTGATAAAACCTCTGACAATTTGTCGTGATGAAGAGAGGTGGATATGCCGAAAAAACCTGAATTAATCGGGCTAAAGTTGCTTGCGCCGACACCGTTGACGAGGTGATTTTTTAATCGCAGTCTAAAATTCAATCGAGAGCTATCACCTTGGCCTAAAATCAGAGCTAAAACATCGAGGGCCGCAATGTCTTTATGACTTGCGGGAGGCGTATTCCAAGACAAATACATAAGTGTTTCTGCAAAAGCGGCCTGCTTAGCAACAACCCGAGGCTTTGTTTGGGCCGGCTCCTTTTTTCGGACAATTTTTTTGAGCTTAAATTTTTTGAAGGAATTAAAATAGGTCTCAACCTGTGTTTTCATTTCATTAAATTCAAAGTCGCCCACGACAAGAAGGGTCATATTTTCTGGGACATAACGAGATTGAAAGTATTTTAGGATCTGATTCTTCGAAACAGTTTTAATGTTTTCCTCATAGCCAATGACCGGTTTTCCATAGGGATGCTTTTTGTAGATGGATTCAAACAAAAGGCGGCTAGATTGACGGTGAGGATTGTCGTAGCCCCGCTTGATTTCTTCTAAAACGACCTCTCGTTCATTATCAATTTCTTGTGCGTCAAAGGTCGGAAAGCCCATCATCTGACTGATCACATCCAGGCCCGTATTTTGAAACTCTTTCGAAATCGTGACATAAAATACAGTCTGATCAAAAGAGGTGTAGGCATTCAGCTCGCCGCCAGCGCCTTCAACTTTTGAGGCGATTTCTCCAACTTTAAATTTTTCTGTTCCTTTAAATACAAGATGTTCGATGAAGTGACTAATTCCCTCTAAGCCCTTGGTTTCATCAGCACTTCCCGTCTTCACCCACATCTGAATCGAGACCACCGGAGACTTTTTGCTTTGAACGAGGAGAACCTTTAAACCATTTTTTAATTGAATTTTCTTAAACATCTTCTACAACCCCCTCATGAAGCCTTTGTCGATCTATATTCACATTCCCTACTGTATTCAGCGCTGCCGCTACTGCGATTTTACGACCTTCGAACAATCGACGATTATGCCCCCAGAAGAATACGTTGAATTGGTCAAACACGAAATCCGCAATCGGGGCCAAGGACTTCGCGATCGTCAGGTTCAAAGCATCTACTTTGGCGGAGGAACTCCCAGCCTTATTCGACCCGAACTTATTGTAGCCCTACTTCATGAGCTTGCCAATCATGGCCTCAAAATCAATCCATCGACTGAAGTCAGCATCGAGATCAACCCCGCGACTTTAGACCAGAGATCTTTGGATATTTACCTCGAAGCTGGGATCAACCGCTTTAGTGTTGGCGCTCAGAGTTTTGATGACGAGCTTTTAAAGCTCTGCGGACGAGAGCACTCAGCCGCAGACACGCGCAGAACTCTGGACCTTCTTAAGGACCAAAATTATTCCTTCGATCTTTTATTTGCTCTTCCTTCGCAGACTCTAGATCAGCTGCAAAAAGATTTGGATGAAGTGGTTTTTTACAAACCTCCTCACTTAAGTGCCTACTGC
This sequence comes from uncultured Pseudobdellovibrionaceae bacterium, assembly GCA_964389375.1. GTDB lineage: Bacteria > Bdellovibrionota > Bdellovibrionia > Bdellovibrionales > UBA1609 > CAYMDP01. Next base: position 23,080 of record CAYMDP010000025.1, read on the forward strand.
TTAACCGTACCTTCTGGACACCCAATGGATTTGGGTCGCCCACCAGAGGACACGCAGCTAGAAATGTTTCAAATGATCGAAGAGCGCCTTCGAAGCATCGGAATTTTAAAGTATGAGATTTCTAACTTCTCTTTGCCCGGGATGGAGTCTAGGCATAATCAAAGCTACTGGAGCGAGCAAGATTACTGGGGTCTTGGTCTAAGTGCCCATTCCTATTTGGGGGTGGCGCCAGAAGGCATTCGGTTTTGGAATCCAAAGTCCTTCGATCACTACACTCGACAAGTGCAAAAGCGAGTTGATCTCCCTTATCAAGCGCTTCCGGCAGATCAGCTGGAAATCCTTCAGCTCTACGAAGCCCTGACGGACTATAGCCATATGTTTTTACGCACGACACGTGGACTCAGCCGGGCCGCACTGCAAAATAGATTTCCTGATCATGCCTATTTGATTCTTCAGCGCCTCGAAGAGCTTCTTGAGGAGGGCCTTTTAACTCAAACTCCCCTAGGCTTTTGCCTTAGCCCTGCGGGGCAACTGGTCAGCAATCAAGTTTTTTTAAGACTCACCTTTTTAAAGAGCGAAATTCCAAGAAATATCGCACCTTGACAGGGCCATTTCCAAGACCATATTGACAGGTAAATTCTGGAATTCTGGTAACAGTTTCCTTTTCCCGTCAAGTCGCATCAAAAACTGCAAGCATCTTGAAGAGAGGAGATTGGCATTTGATGCGACTTGACGGGAAAAGGAAACTGTTACCTGTATTCTAGGTTGTCCAATCTGACTATTGTGGAGAGAATCAAAGGCTATGTCGAACGAATCTAAAAATGACCCAAAAAATTCCGGTTCTTCAGAGGACCTGCCCGAATTAGAAATTGTGGGTAATGAAGGCGAGCCCAATGCCGAGGGAAAGGATAGCCCTTTGGAAACTCAACTTGCCCAAGCTCAGAAGGACTATCTGTATTTGCGCGCCGAGTTTGATAACTACCGCAGAAATATTATCAAAGAGCGCTCGGACTTGATGAAGTATGGTTCTGAGAATCTTCTTCGCGAAATTTTGAATGTGATGGACGTTATGGACACGGCGCTTGGGTCCGAGATTACATCCGACAATCTAAAAAGCTTCCAAGAAGGAATGAACATGGTCGCCAAAGAACTTCGTGCGACCTTAAATAAGTTCGGCGTTAAAGAAGAGCCTGCTGAAGGTCGCGCATTCGATCCCAGTCTTCACGAAGCGCTTAGTAGCCTTGAGACCTCAGAGATTCCCGAGGGACATGTTGCAAAAGTTTTTAAGCGGGCTTACCGCCTTCATGATCGCTTGATTCGTCCGGCGCAAGTTCTTGTCGCGACTTCGCCGAAAGATACTCCGGATAAACCTGAACACTCGAGCTGAGGCCTTCGTTGGGAAAAAAAGATTTCTACTCAGTCCTTGGAATTTCGCGAACGGCTTCGGACGACGAAGTCAAAAAAGCCTATCGCAAACTTGCAATGAAGTTTCATCCCGATAAAAACCCTGGCGACAAACAAGCTGAAGACCGCTTTAAAGAAGCCAGCGAAGCCTACGAAGTTTTAAGAGATCCAAAGCGCAGACAAATGTATGATCAGTTCGGCCACGTGGGTGCTCATGCTGGAGCAGGTGGCTTTCAAGGCGGCGGACGCCCTTTTGAAGGCTTCGAAGGATTTACCGGAGGATTCGGTGGCTTTGGGGGCGCTCAAAGTCAAAGCGGCCCCGAGGGCTTTCAGGATTTCTTCTCTGATTTTTTCGGAGATGTCTTCACGGGTGGACCCAAGAAAAAATCAGGACCGGGCTTTTCGCGACCCAATCAGAAGGGTGCTGATTTACGCTATACCCTATCTGTCAGTTTTGAAGAGGCGGCTCGAGGCTGCGAAAAATTGATTTCATTTATCCGGCAAAAAAATAATAAAGAAGATACGGCGAAGCTTTCGATCAGTGTCCCCGCAGGTGTTAAGCACGGACAAAGGCTAAAGCTTCGGGGCGAGGGGGATCAGCCCACTGGCGCCTCTGCCGCCGGGGATTTATACGTTATTGTAAATCTTCAAACCCATCCTCTGTTTCAGCGCCAAAATAACGATATTTTAATGGATCTTCCCATCGCCTTTACGGACGCGATTTTAGGGACTGAAATTGAGATCCCAACTCTTGTTGGAAAAGCGACACTAAAGGTTCCCCCTGGAACCCACACCGGACAAATGTTTCGCCTTAAGGGAAAGGGCTTTCCCGAAGTCGGCGGCTACGGCAGCGGGGACATGTTAGTTAAAGCGATTGTCGATGTTCCAAAAGAGATGACCAAGGATGAACAGGAATTAATATCAAAGCTAAGCCAAGCCGCAAAGCGCGCACCTTTGGTCAAAGAGTTCGAAGAAAAATTCGCGGCGCTTTTGAAGTCACGGAAGGGGTAGATTGTGAGAGCTATTGTTCGAGTCTTTTTAGGTCTGGTTGTTTTAACTTTAATTTCCTCTTGTTCTTTTGCTCCGAAGAAGCGTCCGCCTCAGGTCGCCGGCCCAGATGCCAAAAAAGAGCTCTCTCAGGCACAAATTGAAGTCGCGGCGGGTGCGGACAAAAAGGCACTGGCTCGATTAAAAAGAATTGTCACTCAACATCCAGAAACCGATGCCGCCGATGACGCCTATATGATGATGGGTCGGCTTTATTTTAAAAATCGAGATTACGAAGCCTCCTACCAATCTTTCATGGCCATCGTAAATTCAGACGTGTTTAGTCCAAGTGAGGGCGAAGCACTTTTATCTGCCGCGAAAGCCCTGACTCGAATTGGGCGACTTGACGAGGCCCTCGCTTTGACCAAAAAAAGCATTGCGATTCCAGGTCTTTCACAAGAGCTTCGCCTTGAAAATTACAAAATCCGCTTCTCTATTCTGAGTGAGCTTGGCGACCGGCTTGATGCCTTAAGGGCGCTTGTTTATCTCGCAGAAAATGAGCCCGACGAAAAAAATAAAGAAACTCACCGAATTCGTGCTCTTGATTATGTTGAATCGCGCTTGAGTGATTCGGAGCTTTCGACCGTTGCAAAAAGTCGCGAGTTTGGATTTGCTCGAGGCCCGGCCATGTTTCGTTATGCAAGTCTTATGTTTGAGCAAAGAGATTTTTGGCGCGCCCGAGAAGCTTTCTCTGATGTTTTATCATTAATGCCCGAAACCGAGCGTGCGGAGCAGTCAAAAAATTATATCGCTCAGATTGACGCCAGAAGAACAGTCGACCCAAGAACTGTCGGACTTGTTTTGCCCTTGACCGGCCGACAAAGTTCTGTGGCCTATCGCACACTTCGCGGAGTTCAGCTGGGTCTTGGGGTTTACGGTAAAGAGCGTTCGGGATTAAAGCTTGCGGTCATCGACAGCGAAGGAAACTCCGATGTGGCCCGCAAAGCCGTTGAGCGCTTAGTGACAGAAGACAATGTGATTGCCTTGATTGGAAGCTTGTTAAGCCGCACGGCGGTCGCCGTCGCCTCGAAGGCGGATGAGCTTGGGGTTCCATCCATCGCGCTTTCCCAACGGGCAGGCCTTACTGAGGTTGGAGAAACCGTTTTTAGAAATGCGATGACTTCAGAGATGCAAGTTCGTCACTTAGTTCATACGGCAATGAGTGATCTGGGAATTCGTCGCTTCGCGATTTTATACCCGAACGATCCCTACGGCGTCGAATATGCGAATCTTTTTTGGGATGAAGTCCTTGCCCGAGGTGGCCAGGTTCGCGGAGCGCAGACTTATGCGAACAACGAGACCGATTTTTCTGGTCCCATACGAAGACTGACTGGGACCTATTATTTGGAAGATCGACAAGAAGAATACAAAGGACTTCTTTCAGAATGGCGAAAGAAGGCCGGGTCTTTAACCGCTCGGACTAATCCCCCAGAAGATCTTCTTCCTCCCATCGTAGACTTTGAGGCGGTTTTTGTACCAGATGGAACTCGGGCCTTAAGTCAGATTGCTCCCTCTTTAAACTTCTTCAATATTAAAGATCTTCGCCTTCTTGGTACAAACCTTTGGAATTCAGAGTCCATTTCTCGCTCTGGAGAAAAGTCCTTAGAAAATACCGTCTTCATCGACAGCGTCCTGACCTCAGATCCTGCCTTTAGAAACTCTAAATTTTTCTTAGAATACAAGGCGATATTTGGAGAAGAGCCTGGCTTATTTGAAGCCCAAGGTTACGATGCCGCACTTGCCATACGCCAAATTCTTGCAAGTGGTGAGCGCTCTCGGGATGGCGTCGCAAAAAGGTTAAAAAGTTTAAGAAATTTTCATGCCTCTGTGGGCACCTTAGAGATGAACGAGTTCAGAGAATTGAGTCGCCCACTTGTGGCTCTGACACTACACTCTGGAAAAATCCTAAGACTTGCTGATGTGCCACCAAAGGCCCCGGAAGCGCCTCCCAAAAAGGCTGCCCCAACCAAAAAGCGCGGCAGGTAACAGTTTCCTTTTCCCGTCTCAGCGCATCTTAGAATCCGTAAACATTTCAAATGAGTCAGTGGCAGGCCCTATCTGATGCGTTGAGACGGGAAAAGGAAACTGTTACCTCTTATTAACCGGTAGTCCGCCTCGATGCGTCTTTCCCATAAGCTTGGGCCAACTTAGGTACCAAAGTCTTGAAAGAGGGGAGATTTTATGGAGCGCCTAAACCAAGAGATCATTTTAACCTGCAAATCTAAGCTGATCGAGCTGCGCGCAAGTCTATTAAATCAATTTCAAACCTATCGTCATGACTTTCAGACGCGAGAAACAGGTGGGGATGAAGTGGATCAATCCATTAATATCTTAACCGAAACCCAACTCCTCGCGAGCGGACAAAGAATTAGAGGTCTTATTTTTGAAGTGGAAGATGCTTTGGGCCGTATTGAGAAAAATCAATACGGTATCTGTGAGGAGACTCAGGAGCCGATCGAGGTCGCGCGACTTTTAGCTCTGCCATGGACCCGCGTTAGTCTTGAGGGAGCAGAAATTCGCGAGAGTCTGCAAAAGGCTCGCTAATTTTTATTCGCTAAAATTGTCACTAGACCAAGTCCAGTGGGCTTGGTCTTTCGTATTGAAAAACGGATTTACAGGCACAGGCTTTCGACACTTTAGTCTAAGATCTCGCCAGACTTAAAGAGAACTTTGTTGCTAGACTGTTACTTTTTTACCTCTGATTTGACGTCAACTCTTTGACACTCTTCTTTAAAAATCCCTAGAGATTCCAAGAAATTCCGGACCTAGTATCAGTGATTTTTCCTTAAAGGAAGCGCTCGAGTCTCCGACAAGGTAACAGGAAGAATACACAACTTATCCCGCCAATTGCGGAGGCCATAATGAGTTTTGACGACAAAGTGATTGATATCCCCGAGACACTCCCCATGCTACCGGTCAGAGACATTGTGGTGTTTCCATCAATGATCCTTCCTCTTTATGTCGGAAGAGAATCTTCGATTAAAGCTGTTGAAGAGTCTTTGGCAAAAAGTCGCTTGATCTTTTTAGCCTCACAGCGAGAGATCACGGAAGAAAATCCAACAGAGAATTCTATCTATACTGTTGGAACCATCGCAATGATCATGCGGATGAGAAAACTTTCCGACGGTCGAGTGAAGATTTTGATTCAAGGTGTGTCTAAAGGCCGAATCAAAAAGTACACAAAAAATGATCCAAATTTTGAAGTTGAAATTGAAAAAATCGAGGATATCGCTCTGACTGGCGCTAACATCGAGTACGAAGCGATGATTCGGAATGCCAAAGAGCAGCTTGAAAAGATTATCGCTCTTGGAAGAATGCTTTCTCCAGACATCCTTTTAGTCTTAGACGATGTCACAGATCCAGGAAGATTAGCGGACATGATTGCGTTTAACCTTGGTTTAAAGGTCGCAGACGCACAGCGCGTTCTTGAGACTCCAAATCCAAAAGACCGACTTGTTTTAGTCAACGAAATCTTAGCTAACGAACTTGAAGTCTTGCAAATGCAAGCCAAGATCCGCAGTACGGCCAAAGACGAAATGTCAAAAAGCCAAAGAGAATACTTTTTAAGAGAACAGATGCGCGCCATTAAGAATGAACTTGGAGAAAGTGATTCCAAGTCCGAAGAAATGGACGATCTAAGAGAAAAAGTGAAGTCCTGTGGAATGCCCGAGGCTGTCATGAATGAGGCCCTTAAGCAATTTGCTCGACTTGAGCGCATGCATCCGGATGCTAGCGAAGCTTCGATGGTTCGAACTTATTTAGATTGGATGGTCGATCTACCTTGGTCAAAGAATACCGTCGATAATTTGGATCTCGAGCGCGCAAGAAAGATTCTTGACGAAGATCACTATGACCTAGAAAAAGCCAAAGACCGAATCCTAGAATTCCTTGCTGTTCGAAAACTAAAAGAAAAAAATATGAAAGGCCCGATCCTTTGTTTTGTGGGCCCTCCCGGAGTTGGAAAGACATCTCTTGGAAAAAGCATTGCAAGATCCATGGGTCGCGAGTACTTCCGCATCTCTTTAGGCGGAGTTAAAGACGAAGCCGAGATTCGCGGTCACCGAAGAACTTACGTCGGCGCTATGCCTGGCAAGATTGTTCAGGCGCTAAAGCAGGTAAAAACGAATAATCCCGTCATCGTTTTGGATGAGATTGATAAGCTCGGATCTGACTTTAGAGGTGATCCAAGTGCCGCAATGCTTGAGGTCTTAGACCCAGAGCAGAACGCAACATTTAGAGATAATTACCTAAACGTTGATTTTGATCTTAGCAACGTATTGTTTATTGCGACTGCAAACGTTTACGAAAATATTCCGGCCGCTCTTCGTGACCGCATGGAGACCTTACAGATCTCTGGCTATACTGAGAATGATAAGCTTTTGATTACCAAAAAGCATTTAATCGATCGACAGATCGAATCCAATGGGATCACGCCTAGCCAGATCGAGTTTACAGATGAAGGATTAAACTATTTAATCTCTCACTACACTCGTGAAGCAGGACTTAGAAACCTGGAGCGCGAAGTTGGATCCGTGTGCAGAAAAGTCGCAAAACGCTTTGTCTTTGGAAACAAAGAAAAAGTTATCGTGACCGCCGAAAAAGTTGTCGAGCTTTTGGGCGCCCCTCGGTACTTAAGAGACGAAAAATTGAAAGAAAACCAAATTGGCGTCGTCACAGGATTAGCCTGGACCCAAGCTGGTGGTGAAGTCCTTTATGTAGAATCCCTAAAGATGAAAGGCAAAGGCGGATTAACCCTTACCGGTCAACTTGGTGATGTGATGAAGGAATCGGCTCGTGCTGCAATGTCATATGCACGCGCGCACAGTGAAGAGCTTGGAATTGATGCAAACTGGTTTGATGAATACGAAGTTCATATTCACCTTCCTGCAGGAGCGATCCCAAAAGATGGACCTTCCGCTGGAGTAACCATGGCAACGGCACTGACAAGTGTAATGACCAGCACTCCTGTTCGGAAAGATATTGCTATGACGGGTGAAATCACCTTGTCTGGTCGAGTTCTTCCTGTCGGTGGGATTAAGGAAAAGGCATTAGCCGCCCTAACCCATGGAGTAACGACGATCATTATGCCAATGGCCAATCAAAAAGATGTCGCCGAGATTCCAAAAGAGTTTAAAGACAAAATGCATTTTATTTTCGTAGAAAATTTGGATGAAGTTTTTGCTTTAGTCTTTGATACAAAAAACCAGAAGAAAAAGGTCCAAACCGCAAAGCCTGGAAAGAAAGCAAAGCTTCCTTCCGCCGCTTCTGCAGCTTAGGTCTCTAGATCCGAAAGCCAGCTCTCACCGAGAAAATCTCTCTGAGGGGCCTGGCTTTCTGTTTTTTTCTCGGCCTTCACTCTATTTAGCTCTTCTTCAAGAACCCGGACCAAGGTCTTAAGATCTGCAACTTCTTCACGAAGCTGAAGAACCTGCTCTTCCTTTTCTTGAAGGATCTGAGCGTAGGCTTTTTTCAACTCATTTAAGAGCCGATTTGCAGTTGTTAGGATGGGGCCACCCTCTTCTGCCAGTTGATGATCAAGCTTTTCGGAAACCTCTACCGGATGCGCCAAGCCTTTGGCCTGTTGTGGGGGGGCAATGGCTTTGGCCGGAGCTGCCGGCCTCGCTCGGTTTTCACCAAGTGACGCATCCTTTAGTAGATACTTTCCGTCTTCAAACTTGCAGGGGATATCACCGGTCTTAATCCGGCGCCTAAGAGTGGATATGCTGACCTTGTATTTACTTGAATACTCTGTCAGGGCTAACCATCCGTTCATACTCACTCTCTTGCTCCTCCTGTTGACTAGTCAAACTTACCATAGGGGAAAGGCTTGTAAAGCCCGATCTTGAGTATTCTGATAAACAAGACTTCGGCCCTAGTCCGGCTCCTAGAGCGGATTGCAGCCTAGTCAAAGCCCCGACTAAGGCCCTGCAAAACTGCCTAGTCACGGTTCTGACTAGGCCTCTTCATAGGATCAAGCGCTCAGAATTCCTAGAAAATTTCTGAATAGTCAAAAAACTGCTCCCCAGCCCCGGGTGGCCAAGGTTAAGATCTGACTATGCGATTAAGCGAAAAGAAACGATTAGCCTTGGTCTTAAGCGGCGGGGGAATAAAGGCCGCGGCCTTTCATATTGGCGTTTGCCTTGCGCTTCGGGAAAAGGGTTTTAAGTTTGCCGGCGGGCTTCTCGCTCCAGGGGAAACTCGCTCGACCGAGTCTGATCCCCTGACCTTCCAAATCTATGTCGGATCAAGTGCCGGCTCGGTGATCACTACATTTTTAGCTGCGGGGCATGACCTTGACTCTATTATAGATGCTTTTACTCGCGGGGCAGGACTCGACCCACTCACGCGAAACCAAAAAAAATCTGGCGGACTTAAGCCCATCACCTATCGAGATATCTTCGCTTTAAATATTAAAGGCAGTCACCCCTCTCGACTTTTGTCGCGCTTCTTTAGAAAAAAACCTGCGATCTCTGGCGGATTTGAAGCCCTGCTAAAACAAGGCTTCAAGGTGAATGGCTTATTTGCTGCCAATAATCTTGAAAAATACCTACGAAAACACGTCTTTCCAGAGAACAACTTTAAAGCTTTGTCTTCTGAGCTTTACATCGTCGCCACTCAATTGAACCATTCCCGAAAGGTTATATTTGGGCCTTACGACGAAACCACCAAGACTAAAGACGTGAAGTACGCAAACTACGCCCAGGTCAGTCAGGCCGTCGCGGCCTCGGCCTCTCTTCCCCCATTTTTTAGTCCCTATGGAATTACGAATCAAAAAGGAAAAGAGATTCATTTCTTCGACGGAGAAATCCGCGACACGCTTTCAACCCATGTGGCCGCGGACCATGGTGCGGATCTTGTTCTTTCTTCCTATTCGATTCAACCCTACCATTACAATTCAGAGATGGGCTCTCTTCATGAATATGGAATCCCCTTGATCTTTAACCAGGCACTTTACCAAGTTGTTCAGCAAAAAATCGAACGCCATATCAAACACCAACAGAATGTGCGCGCAATGATTAGTGCCGTCAGCGGTTATTTGAAGCAGGCGGATATATCTGACGAACATCGGGAAAAGCTGATAGAAATTTTAATACAAAGAACGAACTTTAAAGCGAATGTGGATTATATCTACATCCACCCAAGCCCTCATGACCACGAAATGTTCTTCTATGATCACTTTAGCTTAAACCCGAAAGTCCTTAACGCAGTCGTAAAAATCGGATTCAAATCTGCAATGAACACTTTGCGCGCATATAACATTTAATTATCGCGGACCTTTTTTGTTTTCAGAGACTTTTTTCTACTTTAATAAGTGTCCGCCGAAGACTAGTTTCGCAGGGCGGTCCGAAGGACCGACCGAGAATGTCCGACGGCTGAGGTGGAGCACTTATTAAAGTAGAAAAAAGTCTCTGAAAATATCCCGAAGGGACTTCTATCTTTCGGGTCTATTAAAACCGGTGCTTGGCCGCAGAGGCCTAGACGAAGACTCTTTTTACAGCGCTTAAGACTCTTTCGAAGAGTGGGTCTGCGATAAGGCCTGTTAATACGACAAGGGCTGCACAAATTGCGATCACCAACTGAGAAGACAGCTTTCCGACGTAAGCGGGCTCTTCCGTCGTGGCCGCGCTAGGCTTCATATACATTCCCACGATTGGGCGAAGGTAATAATAAACTGCAATCACAGAGCCAATCACACCCCAAAATGCTAGCCACCAAAAACCCTGATTGATTGCAGCGGAAAATATAAAAAACTTTCCGAAGAATCCAACCAATGGAGGAATTCCGGCAAGGCTTAATAAAAAGACGGTCAAACAAAGGGCCATCACCGGAGATTTTGAGGCAAAACCATCAAGGTCAGACAAAGATAGGCTGCTCTCTTCTTTTTGCTCACAATAAGAAACGACCGCAAAAGCCCCAAGAGTCATGAGGCTGTAAGCCACAACATAATAGCCCACACTTGCAGCACCTAGAAATCCGTTGGCTCCCCCAACTCCCGCCACAATCAAACCAATCAGGACATAGCCCGAATGGGCCACGCTTGAATAAGCAAGCATGCGTTTAACATTTGTCTGAATCACGGCCGCAATATTTCCGACCAAAATCGTTAATATCGCAAACCATTGAAGCACGTTCACCAAACCCACTGATCTTTCGACCAAAAAGGTATGAGTCGCCATAAATCTTAAGAAAAAAATCAAAAGGGCCGCTTTTGCTGCGGTTGCCATAAAACCCGAAATTGGCGTTGGGGCCCCTTGGTACACATCTGGGGTCCAGGCGTGAAAGGGGAAAACCGAAACCTTAAAGCAAAGCCCGACCACTAATAAAACCACTCCGAACAAAAACAGTCTATTTGTTGCCATTAGGTCTGCGGCCTGAGCAGTAATTTCAGGAAGGTAGGTTGCTCCGACCGTCCCATAGATAAAGGCCATCCCATACAAAAGAATTCCGGAGGCAAAGCTTCCAAGAATGAAATACTTAAACGCAGACTCTTTAGAAAGTCTGCGCTCGTTACTTAGCGCGATCAGGATATAGCTGCTTAAGGACGTCAGTTCGATTCCGATAAACAGAATGATCAGATCGTTCGCCCAAACAACGGTCAACATTCCGATTGCAGCGTTTAAAAGCAAAAAGGTAAATTCAGAGAATTGACGCCCAGAACTTGCTAAATTTTCACGTGATAAAATCAAGGTTACTGCGGTTGCAAACAGTATCACTAGAGCCGAGATTTGTCCCAAGCCATCAAAGACCAAGGCGCCTTCGAAAGCCTTGCGGTCAAATCCTTGTTGAGCAATCATCACGCCGACACCCGCACAAATCAGACCCAAAACACCATACGACATCGTTACAATTGATGCCGGCTCTCGATTTCCTCTTAAGACTTTAACCGTAAGGGGCAAAAGACTTGCGAGAAACAAAATGATCATTGGGGAAACCAGAACTAAATCGACGAGTTCAAACTTAAAGTCCATCATCTATTCCTGCCCCTTCGAACTGTTTTGCTCGTCTTGTCCTTCAGAACTATCTACTTTCACAGATTCTCCGGGAAGACTTATGCTGTAATTGCTTTTATTCTCGACCAAATGCTCTAAACTTGCCTTCGAGTAAGACAAGAAGGTTTGCGGATAAAGCCCCATCCAAAACACCAAGACCACTAAGGGTGCCATCACGAATATTTCTCGAGCATTCATATCAAGCCCAGAAGACTTATACTTTTGAACCAGCTCACCCTCAGGTCCAAAGAAAACTCTTTTCACCATCCACAACATATAAGCTGCGCCTAAAACAACACCGGTGACGGCGATGATTCCAAAAACTTTATTTGCTCCAAAAGCTCCCATCAAGATTAAGAATTCGCCGACAAAGCCATTGGTCATTGGAACCGCGATGCTAGACATCGTAATGATAATAAAGATGATAGTAAAAATTGGGGCCGCCACAGCAAGTCCACCGTATTTTGAAATTTCTCGGGAGTGGGTCCGCTCATAAATCATACCCACAAGTAAAAACAGCGCTCCTGTGCTAATTCCGTGGGCCAGCATCTGAAAGAGGCCCCCGGTCATTCCATAGATATTCAAAGCAAACAGGCCTAAGACGACATAACCCATGTGGGAGACCGAAGAGTAAGCCACAAGTTTTTTAATGTCGGGTTGAACCATCGCAACCAGAGCGCCATATACAATACCAATGACCGCGAGAAATAAAAATAACCAGGCCCAATAAGCCGTCGCTTCAGGAAATAGCGGAATCGCAAAGCGCATAAAGCCGTAGGTTCCCATCTTCAACATCACTCCAGCCAAGATCACCGAGCCCGGGGTTGGTGCCTCAACGTGAGCATCAGGTAACCAAGTGTGAAACGGAAACATCGGAACTTTAATTGCGAAGGCCAGACAGAAAGCGAAAAACAATAAGGTCTGCGCATTAAAAAGTTCGCCACCAAAGAATGGAATCTCCAGGGCATAGAAATCGATTAAGCTGGCGCTCAGTTGTCCGCCATTGGCTTGTCCAACCATAATCATCATCGCAATGATACCAACAAGCATAAATAGAGAACCAAACATTGTGTAAATAAAGAACTTCATCGTGGCATAGAGCCTGCGCGCGCCACCCCAGATTCCAATCATAAAATACATCGGAATCAATGAGGCTTCGAAGAAGACATAAAATAAGATCACGTCAAAGGCCAAGAAGGTCCCGATCATTGTTGAAGACAGAAGAAACAAACAAACATGAAAGCCCTTAACCTTCTCTGTAACACTGGTCCAGCTTCCAAGAATGGTCAGCGGCGCTAAAAAAGTCGTCAGCATCACAAGCCAAATTGAAATTCCGTCGATCCCAACAAAATAGCTGACGCCAATCATGTCAAACCACGGAACTTTTTCGACAAGCTGAAGTGAGGCCAAGCCCGGCTGAAATTGCTGAAGCATGATCAAACTGACCAAGAAGTGAGCCAAAGCAAGTGCCAAAGAGGTCGGCCGAACAAATCGCTCTGGCAAAGCCAGAATGATTAAAGAAAATAAAATTGGTAAAAAAATCAAAGCCGAAAGCAACATGAACTACCCCGCCAACGCATAAAGAATCGTAGCCACCAGACCAATCGCTATGTACATCCCGTATTGCTGAACATTTCCGTTTTGCATCGAGCGCAAGCCCGCGGCTGCGCTCTTCACAAGATCTGCGGCCCAATAAGTCGTCTTATCTACGAAGTTCACATCCACATAGGCCCAAAGACCCTTGCTGGTCTCGACAAGTGGATCAATGATTCGCGCTTGGTAGAACTCATCAACTCGATATTTGTTCTCGACCAAATTATGAAGTCTTGGGAAGCGTGCAACAAAAGCTTTCGGCCGTTCTGGGTGAACAATATAAAAGTCATAGGCAAACCATGCCGCAAGTCCTGCAAGAGAAACCGAAACTCCCATCAATGCCCACTCGATCACCGCCGAAGAATGTGCAAGCTCAACCTTCGCCATCAAGGGCGCAAGCCAATGCTCTAATATATTCGGTGGGTGCCCGGGCAAGACTTCACCAAGAATATGCGGAACTCCAAGCCAGCCACCAAAAACCGACAAAATTGCAAGGATCACCAGAGGGATTGTCATCGAAGGAGGCGATTCGTGAGGATGGACTTCTTTGGGGACCCGACTTTTTCCCCAAAAAGTGAGCGCCATCAATCGAGTCATATAAAAAGCCGTACAGGCGGCTGCGGTCACTCCGATCAACCAAAACACGGGGGATCCAAGTTGGGTTGCAAAGGCAAACCAAAGAATTTCATCCTTACTAAAAAAGCCCGAGAAAAAGGGAGTCCCAATGATTGCAAGCCAGCCCATCAGGAAAGTGAAATGTGTAATCGGAAGATACTTCTTAAGCCCACCCATCTTTCGGATGTCTTGCTCGCCTTCCATTGCATGAATCACACTTCCCGAGCCTAAGAACATTAAGGCCTTAAAGAAGGCGTGAGTCATCAGGTGAAAGATTGCTGCACCAAAGGCGCCGACACCGACTGCAAGAAACATATACCCCAGTTGAGACACCGTGGAGTAAGCCAGGATTTTTTTAATGTCCCATTGAGCCATGCCGACAGTTGCAGCGAATAGGGCCGTGAGTGCACCAATGATTGCAATCACAAGCATTACGTTCGGGGCCAAGATAAACAAACCATTTAAGCGCGCAATCATATAGACACCTGCAGTGACCATGGTCGCAGCATGGATCAGGGCAGAAACCGGAGTTGGGCCGGCCATCGCATCAGGAAGCCAAACATAAAGAGGAATCTGCGCCGACTTACCCGTTGCTCCGATAAACAAAAATAAACAGGCCAATGTGATTGGACCCACCCAGCCCGACTCAACTGTTCCCGGCAAGACCGCTAGTAAGTCCGCAAAGTGAACCGTTCCAAAGGTAAAAAATAAGACGAAGATTCCAAGCAAAAAGCCGGCGTCCCCAATTCGATTTGCAATAAAGGCCTTCATCCCGGCCGCAGCTTTTTCAGAATCAGAAAACCAAAATCCAATCAGAAGATAAGAGCAAAGACCAACGCCCTCCCAGCCCACAAACATAACTAAAAGATTATCCCCTAAGATCAGAAGCAACATGTTGAACAAGAATAAGTTTAAGTAAGCAAAATACTTCGAGGGGCGCTCGTCATGAGACATATACCCAATACTAAAGATGTGAATCAGGGTTCCTACACCCGTCACAACAAGGGCCATAACCGCACTCATTTGATCAAAAACAAAACCGGCCTTAACCGTAAACTGTCCAACTAAAATCCAGTTAAAAAACTGAACCGAAAGACTTCGAGCGGCCTCGGGCAAAGAAATTAGTTGTGCTGCTAATAAAACAGAACACAAAAAAGAAACTCCTGCGGCCAAACTCGCAATCGTTCCTGCAAGTTTGTAATTCGGATTTTTATACCTAAGGCCATTAAATAAAAAGCCCGCGACCGGCGCCAAGATCATCAGAAATATCAAAAATTCGTGATTCATTCTTTAAACCCTATCCTCTTAGCTGTTCGAAAAATTTGATATCGACTTGCTTGAAATTCTTGTAGATCATCACAACCAGAGCCAAGCCCACTGCGGCTTCGGCCGCCGCAATGGTCATTACAAAAAATACCATAATCTGGCCATTCAAATGACTCGCGTAAGCAGAGAAGGCGATAAAGGTTAAATTGACCGCGTTTAACATCAACTCTATGCCCATCATCATCACAATCACATTTTTTCTCATCAGTACGGCGATCATCCCGAAAGAAAATAAAAGTGCCGCCAAGGCGAGATAGTGGTTCAATCCAACCTGAAGTAAAAACTCAATGCTTGGCATGTGTACCACCCTTCATTCGAGACATCGCCACAGCTCCAACCGCAACAACCAGAAGCAGTACTCCAAGAAGTTCGAAGGCGAATAAGTATTTAGAAAAAAGCAGGATCGCTAAGTCTTTTGTCGTCTGCTGCGATTGCGCCACGGTTTCTGAACTGAGCGCCGAAGCCCCCAACAATTCGTTCGTGCTTCGCGCAGCCCCAATCACCAGTCCCGCCAACATTGCCGCCGCGGCGACCTTTGCGGCTCCCGAGAATATTCCCCTCGAAAAAGCGGCAACTTCAGTTTTAAGGTCAAAAAGCATAATCACGATAACAAACAAAACCATGACTGCGCCGGCGTATACAACCAGCTGCACGCCAGCTACAAACTGTGCGTTTAATGTAAAGAATATGAAGGCCAGATTCACCATTGTTAAAACAAGATAAAATGCCGACTGAATTGGATTCGGGGAAGAGATCGTCTTATACGCAAAAAGCAAAAGAGCGACCGCCAATAAATAAAAAACAATCCCACTAAGCATGGCCTAACCCCACTTTGTCCGCATGACGAAAATTACGATAGCCGTGATCACTGTGTTTGCCAGGGCCCACGGAAGCATTGTTTTCCAACCAAGATCCATTAGCTGATCATAACGAAAACGCGGCAAGGTCCAGCGAACCCAGATGAATATCCATAGAAAGAAAAGAACTTTCGCCAAGAACACTCCGTGCAAGACGAGGGAGGTTAAAATGGCGCTCGCATTAGGAGAAAAATCTGCGAACCACTGCGCGACAGATTCAGGAGTCAAAAATGGATAGATTGTGTAGCCGCCAAAAAAGAAGGTGACCATCAAGGCTGAGGCCACCATCATATGGCCATATTCCCCGATATAAAACATATTCATTTTAATTCCGCCGTACTCGGTGTGGTATCCGGCGACGAGCTCTCCTTCGGCTTCGGGAAGGTCAAAGGGGAGACGGTTTGATTCGGCAAACATCGCCGCCATAAAAATCAGCGCGCCGAGCGGTTGATAAAAAATCCCCCAATTCGGAAGGGCTCCGAAGACGATCGGCTCGCCTAAATAATCAAAAGTGAAGGGTCCGTTTTGGGCCGCAATGATTTCTGAAAAGCTGAAACTGTTGTATAAAAGAAGAACTCCCACAAGCGAAAGCCCAAGCGCAAGCTCGTAACTAATCGTTTGAGCCGAGGCGCGAAGCGCGCCGTAAAGCGAATATTTGTTTGAAGATCCGTAGCCGCCCATTAAAATCGCGTAGGCCGCAAGGGAAGACACCCCTAAAACAAAAACAATTCCAATCCCGATATCATAGCCTTGAAACAAAAATTCGTAAGGCCCCCACTGCTGTCCAAACATTTCAAAAGGTTGAATTGATATGGGTGCTGAAAGAGGAATCGCATTAAAGGCAAGGGCCGCAGGAATTAAGGCGACGATGGGTGCCGTGTAAAACAAAAAACGGTGGCTGGCTGCGGGGATGAACTCTTCTTTAAATAGAAACTTCACAGCGTCTGCAAGAAGCTGGGTTAAACCCAAGGGTCCGATTCGATTGGGGCCCAAGCGGTTTTGAATAAAGGCTGATCCTCTACGTTCGACCCAAACCAAAACGGGCACAAGTTGCACCATCATTAAAAAAATGGCGACCATTTTTACAAAATTTACGGTGACTTCAAAAATGTCAGAGCCCATTTATTCCCACTCCAAGGCGCGTGATTTCACTTCCCAAAATAATCCGAAGATAAAAATAAAGATGAAGACGGCCATGCTGGCAAAAATGTAAGTGCCATGCCCCGCCTCGATAAAATCTCCAAAGGCCAGGGCCCAGGGATACATAAAGATGATCTCAATATCAAAGATGATGAACAAAATGGCCGTAAGATAAAAGCGAATTGGAATTTTGGTGTCATGCACATCTGTGCCTGGCAATCCACACTCGTAGGAATCGCTCTTCATCTTGGACTGTTTTGTCTTTGGCCCAAGCAAAGACGAACCGATCACGATCAAAAGACCGAAGATCACGACAAACAAAGTTAAGGCGAGGACCGGCACAAGCTGAACCATAGCTGCTCCCATCTCTGACGTACACACTGCAGTAAGGGTATATATATACAAAGGCCCATGGGAGAAACCAAGAGATAACACCATCTCCTTTAAATAATTCCCCACTCTTTTCCGCGGCCGCCGTCGACAAGAATCCCCCAACTTGGTAGAACAAGTTCGATGGTGCCGCCTAGAGCTCTGAGCCGGACTATTATGCGCCGCATTTAACATGTTCTGGGCCATGCTGGTTAATGGCTTATTCATAGGAAATAACTTGGATATTTTAGAACAAACTGAAAACGCCCCTCGCACTCGAGGCGAGCCCTTTCCGCTTTCGGGCCTGAAGAGCTTTGAACATCTACTGCGCTCGACCGGCGAGAAGAAAGCCCTAATTCTTGGGACCAGCTCTGCGCTGAGTTTGGGAATCTGGCTTTCTCACGAGACCCTTCGCTATTCTAAGCCTCAACCCCACCTCGTTCTGGTCCCGACGGATGAGGATGTCGCAAAGACAAAGGCTTTGTTTCAATTTTTTTCTCCAAAGATGCAAGTTCATGAATTGAGGTCCTTCGATATCTCTCCTTATTCGAACCTTTATCCAAACAAAGTCGCCATTGCTCAAAGATTGCGGTGGTTATGGGCCGCACAACAGGCTCGACCGGGGGATGTTTTCCTTGCCTCCTTACCGGGCTTACTTCAAAAAACTTTGCCCTTCCAGGTTTTGGCTGAACAAAGCATGAGCCTTTCAAAAGGATCTGAGCTTGCACCGAATATCGCGCAAATTTTAAATGGCCTTGGCTACGGAGCGACCCCTTTAGTTGAAGACGTCGGCACTTATTCTTTAAGGGGCGGCATCTTCGATTTTTATTCGCCAGCACATGAGCAACCGATCCGTCTTGAGCTTTTTGGGGACACGATCGAGTCGATGCGGACCTTTGATCCCGAAACGCAAAGAAGTCTTCAGGAAATTTCTTCGGCCTCAATTATTCCCGCAGCTGAAGTCATGTGGTCTGATGAGGTTCGCGAGAAAGCGCTCGAGCTTTTTAAAAAATCCCTCGCGGGCCGCAAGGTCGATGAAGAAGAAACTCAAGCGATGGTTCGATCTCTTGCCCAGGGTCAGTACTTCCATGGAATTGAATTTTTACTTTCCTACTTTTATAAAACGCCGAGCTCTCCACTGGAGCATTTTTCTTCTGAACTCTTTTTTTGGAATCTAGATCCAATCGAGATTGCTCGCTCTAGGGACAATTTAATTGCTGAGCTTAAAAAAGACTACGCCTCTTCAGAGACTCACGCCATTCGCCCGCATTATTTTGAGTTCTATTCCGAGCAAGAAGAATTTAGTCTTCCAGATGGCTCTAAACAAATTGATGTCAGTCGTTTATTGATCCAGGAAAACGAAGAAGACCTTCCCGCAGAAGAGCTTCGCACTGGATTTAGCACCTCTGAGCTTAGCGATCTGGTGGCAAAAGCTAAATCTTTGGGCTCTCGCGGACAGGATCTCGCTTTGCTGTTACAAGAAAAGATTCGCGAATGGAGAAAATCCAATTTTCGTGTTTTTCTTTGCACTTCGACAACAACTCAAGCCCAAAGACTTCGTCTGCTTCTGGAGCCCGGCTCGATTCGCGCCGAACTCTTACCGCTTGGAGCTAGAAATTGGAGCGACTGGATTCAAGAGCAGGACCACAACCCGGATCTTGTACATATTCTTCCTGAGCGTTTAGGCGAAAGCATCCGGCTCCAAACTGAGCACGTGATCTTCGTGAATGACGAAGATCTTTTTGGGCGACAACGAGCAAAAAAAGAGACGGCACCTCAAAGTCAGATCGACAAAAGAGCTCGGGTATTGAGTTTCGGAGATTTAAAGCCCGGCGACTTCATCGTACATAAAACTCACGGAATCGGATTGTATGAGGGGCTAAAGGTCATGCCCATCCAGGGTGTGGACGCAGAATTTATTCAGCTCTCCTACAAAGACAAAGATAAGCTTTACCTTCCAGTATACCGCGTAGGTCAGATTCAAAAATACTCAGGACCGGGCTCACAGGTTCAAGTCGACAAACTTGGCGGAACGGGCTGGGAGAAGACGACCTCGAAAGTCAAAAAGCATCTTCGCGATATGGCACAAAGCCTGCTTGATCTATATTCAAGACGCTCGCAAGTTCAACGACCTCCATTTTCTAAGCCTGAAGGCGACTACCTTAGTTTTGAAAATTCATTTCAGTTTGATGAGACCGAAGATCAGCTTCGCGCAATTTCGGAAGTGCTGGGCGATATGAACTCGGAAAAGCCAATGGATCGATTGATCTGTGGGGACGTGGGCTTTGGCAAAACTGAGATCGCCATGCGCGCCGCCTTTAAGGCCGTGCAAGATCGAAGACAGGTTGCG